>QCIK01000001.1 GCA_003216715.1 Prochlorococcus sp. AG-402-L09
TAAAAGACAACTTCATAGGAAATTAGATGAAAGTCTTATTCTTGAGAGAGTGACAGTTCCATTAGGCGTATTAGGAGTGATATTTGAATCGAGACCAGATGCATTGATACAAATAGCATCTCTTGCTGTTCGTTCTGGTAATGGAGCTTTATTAAAAGGAGGAAGTGAAGCAAAAGCCACAAATCAAGCAATAATGGATTCTCTTGATAAGGGGTTAAGTAAATCAAATGTTGGTTCAGGATCGTTGTCGTTGCTCACTACACGTCAAGAAAGTTTAGGCTTACTTCGCTTGGATCGGTTTGTGAATTTGATAATACCTAGAGGTAGCAATGAGTTGGTTCAATTTATTCAAGAAAATACACGTATCCCTGTCTTAGGACACGCTGATGGAATTTGTCATCTATATGTAGATAATTCTGTAGATATATCCAAAGCTATAAGCATAGCTTTAGATAGTAAGATTCAATATCCTGCTGCTTGTAATGCAATTGAGACATTGTTAATTCATGAAGATGTTGCGGAGATGTTTTTGGAAAAAGGCTTGTCAATTTTTTCTGGTGCAGGAGTTACTCTTAAGGGAGATGAAAAGAGTCAATCTTTAGGGGTGAAAAACAGGGCTGATGAAGCAGACTGGTCTACAGAATATCTTGATTTAATTCTTTCAATAAAAATTGTTCGTAATGTAGACGAGGCTATTGAACATATTCGTAAATATAGCTCTCGTCATACAGAGGCGATAGTTACTGATGACAATGAAGTTGCTGAAAAATTTTTAAGCTCGGTTGATAGTGCAGGTGTTTACCATAATTGCTCTACTCGTTTTGCTGATGGTTTCCGATATGGGTTTGGAGCTGAAGTTGGGATAAGTACTCAGACTCTTCCCCCAAGGGGACCAGTTGGATTGGAAGGCTTAGTTACCTATCGATATTATCTCAGAGGTGATGGTGATGTCGTTAAGGATTTCGCCTCTGGAGATAGAAGTTTTTCTCATATTGATTTACCATTATGAGTCAATTAAATAATTTAAGCGCAATTCATATAAAAAATATAAATCTATGGGCCCATGTAGGTGTTTTAGAAAGTGAGCGACTACATGGTCAAAGCTTTCTTCTTGACATCAGTTTTTGGTTGGATTTGGATGAGTCATCCAAGCTTGATCAATTAGATAAATCAATAGATTATAGCGAAGTAATTAAAGCGGTTAAAAAACTTTCATTTGAAATTAAATGCTTAACGATTGAATATTTTAGTGATCAAATTTTGAATCTTCTTGAGTCTCTATATGGTCCAGTTCCATTTCATATTCTGTTGACAAAATGCTCGCCACCCATACATGGATTTACTGGAAGTGTTCTAATCGAAAAAAAAAGGAATTTCTTATCTCCTATTAATTAATTGGATACAAACAAAAGACCAATTTTTCTTGTTCATGGTTTATGGAACAATCCTAAATTATTTGACAAATTAATCAAAAAAATAAAAGAAGATGATTATGAATTGTATAGACCACATTTGCCCCACAAATATGGCAAAACATCCCTTAGGCGTTTAGCTCAGGATCTTGATTCTAAGATTGAGGAATTAGTGGGTCCTGAAATCGAAATTGATATTATTGGTTTTTCAATGGGTGGATTAATTAGTAGGTTTTGGTTGCAAAATTATGATGGTTTTTTAAGAACTAAACGTTTTTTTAGTATTGGTACGCCTCATTTTGGTACTTACACAGCTCAAATGATCCCTTCTTTTTTGATGCCAGGTATTGCAGAGATGAAAAGAGGAAGTAGTTTATTATCTCAATTAAATAATGACTTGACTTCCTTAGAAAAAGTTGAATGTACTTGCTTTTTTACAAAATGGGACTTGATGTCATTTCCAGGATGGCAAGCAAAACTTTCTATTGGTGATTCTTATCACTTACCTGTGTTGACACATAAAGAATTGATTACAAATTCTAGTTCTCTAGATATTTTAGTCAAAAAGATTTTTAATAATAGCTAATTAAGACCACTATGTCTTATTAGAGCTTCAGTAGAGGGAAGCCTTCCTCTAAATTGTTTGAAAACCTTATTGGGTGAGCGACTACCACCAAGACTAAGAATTGAATCACGATATTTTTTACCAATCTTTCGCACTTCATCCTTATTGTTAAGGCCTGCCTCTTCAAATGCGGCAAAGGCATCAGAGCTGAGCACCTCAGCCCATTTATAAGAGTAGTATCCAGCAGCATAGCCACCAGCAAAAATATGACTGAAGGCACAGAGAAATTGATCTTCTGGAATAGGATCCATCACTGTTGTGTTTTTTGCGATTTCTCTTCGTAACTCATCTGGGGAAATTCCTAAATCTTCATTCCATTGACTATGGAGTTTTAGATCAGTAAGAGCAAAATGTATTTGCCTTAATGTCGCAAGCCCAGAATTAAATGTTCTACTTAGTCTCAATTTATTGATTTCAGATTTTGGCAATGGCTCTTTCGTCTTCCAATGTATTGCTATTTCAGAAATTGTTTGATCCTCTAAGCACCAATTTTCCATAAATTGGCTAGCTAATTCAACAGCATCCCATTCAACGTTATTAATACCGGCTGCTTGAGGGTAATTTACAGTTGTCAGCATATGTTGTAGCCCATGACCAAATTCATGGAAGAGAGTTTCTACTTCTTCGAAACTCATCAGACTGGGTTTTTCCGCAATTGGAGGGGTTTGATTGCAGACTAAATAGGCCACTGGGAGAACAATATCAGCCTTTGTTTTTTGATGTCGGCACAGACATTCATCCATCCAGGCACCACCTCTTTTTGTCGCAGGACGACTAAAGGGATCTAGATAGAAAGATGCGATTTTTTGACCATCTAAATTTTTAACATTGAAGAAACGGACATCTTCATGCCATAAAGGAGCTGAATTACTTGCTTCTTCAATGTCAATTTCAAAAAGTCTTTTGCATAAGTTGAATAGACCATTAAGAACTTGATCTAAAGGAAACCATGGCCTGAGTTTCTCTTGGTCAAGATCGTATTTCTCCTTGCGTAGAACTTCAGCCCAAAAACTTACATCCCATGGAGATAGCTCAAAATCTTCGTTTTCTCCATTTCTTTTGGCACACTCACGAAGATGTATAAGTTCTTTTTCAGCATGAGGCATCGCAGCTAATCGTAATTCTTCGAGTAACATTTCAACAGAATTTTCACTATCCGCCATCTTTGTGGCCAAACTAATTTCACACCAGTTTTTATATCCCAATAGTTTTGCCTGTTTGTTTCTGATATCTAAAATTTCTTCAATTATTTTTTTGTTACTAATCTCTCCATCGCTAGCTCTGCTTACAAAGGCTCTATAAACTTTCTCTCTTAGACGTCTATCTTTTGCATAAGTTTGAAAAGGGATGTACCTAGGCATATCTAATCCAACTCTCCATGGACCATTTGATGCTGATGGATCATTGCCTTCTTCATCTTTGTCACCAGACTCCTTTGCCGCAAGAGCCAATGTCTCAAGTGCTCTTTCAGGAAGCCCCTTGACTTCTGACTTGTTTTTTAATAAAAGACTCCAATTCTTAGTTGCATCTAATACATTATTACTAAAAGTAGTTGATAATTCGGCTAATCGCTCACTGCGAGAATTAAATAGTGCTTTTTCTTTAGCTTCTAGACCTATTCCTTTGTTTTTCATAGTTATTAGTTCTGTCTCAATTATTCTGATTTGTGTTTCATCCTTTATATTTCCATGCTCTTTCAAATTTGAGAGCGCCTTAAAAATGACTTCGTTTTGAGCAAGCTGATTACTAAATCTGACGATTGTAGGTTGCTGACTTGAATGAACCTCACGTAGTTCAGTGGAATTGCATACAGCATTCAGATGACTGACAACTCCCCAGCTCCACCTGAGCTTTTCACCAATATCATAAAGCTGAGGCATTACATCTCCCCAACTTAGAGAGCTTTTGGTTGGTAATTGTTTTTCGAGTTGTTCTTCTAGTTTATTTAATTCTTCATTTAGTTCTTTTATCAGTTTGGGTATATTTTCAGTAATCTCGTTAGGGGTGATTTTATCGTAATCAGGAAGACCTTTACCTTTTAATAGTGCTGTTGGCTCAATTGAAGTCATTTTTTAGGATCAAAAACTAACTGATTGGTACAAGGTTATTGGTAATTAACGATTGTGCGAGAGCATTTGTTGATACCTCATATAAATCAATAGCTATCCTTGGCCAAAAACCTATTACTAATGTAGGAACTAAGAGGCTTAAACCTATTGAAAGCTCTCTCGCATCCATTTCTTTGACTATCGATAAAGCAGGTATCCTTGGGCCAAAGAATACTCTTCTACACATTGAAAGAAGGTAGATAGGAGTTAAGACCAGTCCAATAGCTGCTAAAAGGATTGTTATTGCTCTAAATAACGAAGTGAAGCCTTCTTGACTAGTGATGCCAAGGAAAACTGTGATTTCACTTATAAACCCACTCATCCCTGGTAAGGCAAGTGATGCTAAAGAACTGGCTAAGAAGAATGCAAAAGTAATTGGCAAAGCCTTTGCAAGACCGCCCATATTAGGGATTGAAAGAGTATTGGTTCTTTCATAAAAACTTCCAGTAACAAAAAACATTGCGGCAGCAATCAGTCCATGGCTAATCATTTGGAGCATCGCTCCACTGATTCCAAGTGCATTAACGGCACCAATTCCAACAAGAACAAAACCCATATGACTTACAGAACTGCAGGCTATGCGCCTTTTTACATTGTCTTGAGCAAAAGCATTTAGAGCGCCATAAATAATATTTACTATTCCAATGATGATTAAAGCTGGGGCGAGTATTAAATGAGTGTCCGGTAATATTTGGACGTTAAATCTTATGAGAGCGTAACCTCCCATTTTTAATAAAACACCAGCAAGTAACATTGAAACCGGTGCATTTGCCTCCCCATGAGCATCTGGTAGCCAGGTATGAAGTGGAAAGATAGGAAGCTTTACTCCGAAACCAATTAAAAATCCTAAATAACAAAATATCCCAAAATTACCATTAAAAGATTTGGCTGCGATTTCACTTAAATTAAAAGTAAATTGATCTCCAGAAAGAGCTAAAGCAAGCCCACTAATTAATATTAAAAGGGAAGCTAGAGCTGTATAAAGGATGAATTTTGTTGCTGCATATAGTTTTCTTTTGCCTCCCCAAATAGCAATCAATAAATATACAGGAACAAGTTCAAGCTCCCAAGCTAAAAAGAATAGTAAGAAATCTTGTGATAAGAAAACTAAAGCTTGGGCTGATGCTTGAATCAGCAATAAAGCAAAGTAAAGCCTTGTTTTTTGTTTTACTTTCCAACTTGCAGCTGCGGACAAAAAAGTTATTAGCCCGCTTAGAACTACTAGCGGTGCAGATATACCATCTACACCTAATGACCATTCGAGTCCTATGGAAGGAAGCCACTGAAGTCTCTCAACCAACTGCAGACTTTCGCTACTTGGATCAAACAAATTTGCAAAAGCCAATACAATTATTAGGAAATCGGTTAATAAAATAACTAGAGCTATATTTCTTGGCAGATTAGAGTTTTTACTTTCTTGCGTTGGGAGGAAAGGCATTATCAATGCTCCAACTATGGGTAGGAGCACAATGAGTGAAAGCCATGGAAATACTGTCTGAGAATCAATACTCATAGGCAGATTGGCATCCATAATTTGGGGCAAGTCAGCCATAAAGCTATCAGTTTTTGTTCGTTTTCATGAGTAGAACTACCCAAAGGTGTTTGAAATACATTCGCTTCCTCTGAGTTGGAGGCTCATTAAAGGAGCACGACTTGCTACACCAGCAGCTTCCCAGGCTTTGACCATTGCGACACTGACTTCTCGGCCTTTGGTCGCTTTGCACAATGCAAGAATGCTTGGTCCTGCTCCACTAATTGCACATCCTAAAGCTCCGGCAGCCTTTGCTGCTTCTCTTACCTCTAACCCACCTTTGATCAATCCCCATCTGTATGGTTCATGAAGTTTGTCATGCATACCATCTGCAATTAGATCCTCATTTCCAGTCCTTAGTCCTTGAAGCAGAAGCGTAAGGGCACCTAAATTGATTACTGCATCATTTACTGGAATGTTTTCTGGCATGACACGTCTTGCTTCGCTGGTGCTAAGGCGAATAGATGGTATTGCAACTACTGCTTTTATTGATGGATCCCAATCACAGCGGACTACGCGCCATCTGTCGTTTGCAGTTTTAGCTGTTACGCAAAGACCTCCTATTAATGAAGGAACAACATTATCTGGATGACCTTCTATATCTATTGCTAGCTCCAATAATTTTTCCTTAGGCAAAGGATATCCAGCAAGTGCATTTGCTCCAACTAATCCTGCCACAATTGCTGTAGCACTGCTTCCAAGCCCTCTTGCAGGAGGCACGGCTAATTTCACTCTTGCTTCAAGAGCGACAGGCTCTACGCCTGCAGTTCTCCAAACTCTCTGCGCGGCTCGATAGAAAAGGTTTTCAGGACCGCCTCTTAAATGATTGCCTTCAGTGCTTTCCATTATTAATTCAAACCTTTCAGCATTACCCTCAATTCTTTTAATAGTGAACTGATTGGAAAGATCCAGTGCTGCTCCAAGGCAATCAAACCCTGGACCAATATTGGCTGTAGTAGAAGGAACTTCTACTACGACAGTTTGTCCTATTTTTGGCGGCCCCATGTTTTTATCCTTTAGCTAAGTCTCCCATTTGATTCGGCACTTAAGCGTGCTCTGCAAGCTGAACTGAATAATGTCGCTTCTGGATCTTTAAGAACAATCAATGGGATTTCCTTTAAATAAGATTGAAAGCGACCTTTATTACTAAATGCATTAAGGAAGTTAGAAGAGTTTATTCCATCGAGGTTTTTTGCTGCTGTTCCACCTGAAATCCATAAACCTGAAGAGCAAAGTTCTTGTAAAGCAAGGTCTCCAGCTACAGATCCATAAGCATTTAGCCATAATTGCAAAGCTTCATACATTAATTTGTCTCCGTTATTTGCTTTTTCCCAAACAAGTGCGGGTAAATCTGTGAAAGCTGATTTGTCACTATCCATTTTTTTTAAAGTTTCCTGAAGTGGGTGGTTTTCATTTAATGGATCATCCAATTTCCATCTCGCAATCATTCCAAGGCCAGTCCCACTGACTATTCTTTCAATTGATACTCTTTGAATATTTAGCTTCTTTTTTAGCCATGTGACTAATTGCCATTCGTTTTCTGTTCTTGGGGAAAATTCCCGATGACCTCCTTCACTTGGAAATATAGAAATGCTTTTTGGGGTTATTAATCCTCGGGACATTCCTAAGCCAGTACCAGCTCCGATAATTGCAACTAATTCTTGGTTGGTTTTGGCCTTGGAATTTATTGTTCCTTGAATTACTTCATATTGGTTATTTTTGAAAAAAGGAATCCCATATATTAAAACTGAGAAATCATTTATTAATTCAATATTATTTATTTTTGAAATTAGAGATAACTTTTCTATTTCGATTTCCCATCCTAGATTTGTAATCTTAACGTTATTATTTTGTATTGGCCCTGCTACTCCAATACAACCATATTGAGGAAGAGATAAATGATTTGGTATTTGTTTGATAAAATCTTCAAATATTGAGTCAAAAGATTTCCATTTTGACGAAACATAGTACTTTTCAAATAATTTTTTTGGATAGTTCTCGTTTGAATAAATAGCTAATATTGTTTTTGTCCCTCCAAGGTCTCCAGCAAGTAAATTCATTAGTTATTAAAATCGTTTTTGATTTAGGATTGATTAACTTGTATACCTTTTTTGCTGATTGATTCGTCAATTATTAATTTAAACTTGTCTATACTCATATTTCCAAGATCCTTACCTTCTCTTGTCCTTACTGAGATTTCATTATTCTCTTCTTCCTTATCTCCAATAATTATCAAGAAAGGTATTCTTTGCATAGTATGTTCTCGTATTTTAAAACCTACTTTTTCATTTCTGATATCAATTTCAGCTCTGAACCCAAAGTCAACTAATTTATCTTTAGCACTAAAACATGCTTCATTATTTCTATCAGTTATGCCCATAATCATTATTTGAACAGGTGATAACCATGTAGGAAAATTTCCTGAATAATTCTCAATTAAAATCCCAATAAATCTTTCAAAAGAACCTAAAATAGCTCTGTGAAGCATTACAGGTGTTTGTTTCCTACCTGTAATATCTATATAACTTGCATTGAGCCTTTGAGGCATGGAGAAATCTACTTGAATTGTTCCGCACTGCCATACTCTGTTGAGACAATCTTTTAAGGAGAATTCTATTTTTGGACCATAGAAGGCACCTTCTCCAGGGAGTAGCGACCAATCTAATCCTTTTGAATCAAGTGCCTCAGATAAGGCTTTTTCTGATTTGTCCCAGATATCATCACTCCCAACCCTTTTCTCTGGTCTAGTTGAGAGCTTAATAAGAATTGAATCAAAGCCAAAGGTTTTATAAACCTCAAATACCAAATCAATAAAATTTTGGACTTCTTCTTGGATTTGTTCATCGGTACAAAATATGTGTGCATCATCTTGAACAAAATTTCTTACCCTCATTAAGCCATGCAGTGCACCAGAAGGCTCATTGCGATGACAAGAACCAAATTCAGAAAGTCTAATAGGAAGATCTCGATAGCTTTTTAAACCTTGATTGAATATTTGTATGTGGCATGGACAATTCATAGGTTTTATTGCATATTCCCTGTTCTCAGAAGTTGTAGTAAACATATCTTCTTTAAATTTATCCCAATGGCCTGATTTCTCCCAAAGACTTCTATCAACTACTTGAGGAGATTTAACTTCTTGATAATCATATTTTGTAATGGTTTCCCGAATAAAATCTTCTAAAATTCTATAAATAGTCCACCCTTTAGGGTGCCAAAAAACCATACCGGGTGCTTCTTCTTGTGAGTGAAAAAGTGAATACTTTTTCCCTAACTTTCTATGATCTCTTTTCTCAGCTTCTTCAATTCTAGAGATATACTCTTTTAATTCTTTAGAGCTTTTCCAAGCTGTTCCATATATTCTTTGTAGCATTTCATTGTTAGAGTCTCCGCGCCAATAGGCCCCGGATACCTTCATTAGCTTAAATACTCTTAGATGCCTTGTATTAGGCACATGAGGACCTCTACACATATCAATATATTCTTGATGTTTGTATAACTTAATGATTTCATTTTCAGGGATATCTTTAACTATTTCTAGCTTGAAACTTTCACCTCTATCAGTAAAAATTTCCGTTGCTTTCTCTGGACTAACTATTTCAACAACTACATTATAATCTCTATTAACTAACTCTTTCATTCTTTTCTCGATTTTGAGAAGATCATCAGGAGTAAAGGTATCTTTATAAGAAATATCATAATAAAAACCATCTTCAATAACTGGCCCTATTGCCATTTTTGCTTCGGGGTATAATTGCTTTACAGCATGTCCAAGAAGATGAGCGAATGAATGTCTAATAATTTCTAGTCCTTCATTATCTTTAGATGTAATAATTTGTATATGAGAATTTTGAGTTATAGGAATACAAGTATCAATTAATTCTCCATTCACTCTCCCCGCTAGCGCAGCTTTTGCTAAACCAGGACCAATTTCTGATGCTATTTGGTCAATTGTGACAGCGGAATCATATTTTTTTTCAGTTCCATCGGGTAATGTAATTATTGGCATAATTTTCTACAAATTTGAATAAAATCCTAGAGCTTCTTTGAGTCTATTTAATGTTAACTTAGAAACCTCCTCAGCAGTAAGTTTGCCTTCATTTAGTATTCTTTTTAACTCTTCAGGATCATTCATTAGTTCTTTATATTTTTCTTGAATAGGTTTAAGAACGTTAATCATTGCCTCTGTAAATTCTGGTTTGAATTTACCCCAGCCCATTTCTGCGCAATACTCAGCTGCTTTTTCTCTGCCTAGGCCGGAAATTATAGAATAAATTGTTAAAAGATTATCAGCTTCAGGTCTTAAAGGATTTCCGAATTCTAATCCTAATTCTGAGTCGGTTTTTGCACGTTTTATTTTTTTAGTAATTACATCTGGACTGTCTAATAAAGTAATCCTACTATTTTCATTTGGGTCGCTTTTACTCATTTTCTTTGTTCCGTCTGTCAGGCTCATGACTTTGGAACACTCTTTCAAAATCAAGGGATTTGGAACTTTAAGTATTGGATTCTCTTTTGTTCCGAATTTTGAGTTAACTCGTTGAGAAGCAATATCTCTCGCAAGCTCTAGATGCTGCTTTTGATCTTCTCCAACAGGAACCAAATCAGCGTCATAGAGAAGAATATCCGCTGCCATAAGGACTGGATAATCTAATAATCCAATAGATACATTGTCGCCTTGTTTAATTGACTTTTCCTTGAACTGAATCATTCTCTCCATCCAGTTTAAAGGAGTTAAGCAATTTAATATCCAGCAAAGCTCGCTATGGGCGCTTATCTGACTTTGAATGAATATTGAGCATTTATCAGGATTCATCCCACAAGCGATATACAAAGCCGCTGTAGATAAAGAATTTTGATGAAGAGATTTTGGGTCATGCGGAGTCGTTATCGCATGAAGGTCAACAACGCAGACAAATGTTTCATAATTTTCTTGTAATTCAACCCAATTTCTTATTGCTCCAAGCCAATTACCAATATGAACATCTCCTGTGGGTTGAACACCAGATAAGACTCGCTTCTGATTCACTTATCCTTGCTCGCTTGTATTTGTGGAATCATCTTCATTTGAAATTGCTTCTGTTGCTTCATCATTATCTTTTTCTGCAGGATCTTGAGCAACATTGTTTGCCTGATCAGTATCAGTTAACTCTTGTTCTTTAACTGGCTTTTCTGGTCTTGCAAAAGGGTTGGGCTTTGTGTTGGGTGAATTGTTATTTTCACCGTTATAGTTTCCCCTGTTACCTCTGCCTCTTCTTTGGTCATTGGCGGGCGCTTGAGACCTATATTCGTTGACTAGATTTTCAAGACTTCCATCTTCAAGCATTTGCGCAAGAGTTCTTACTGCGAAACCAAGCACTGCGACAGTAGAACGAAGATTGAAGGCTTCTTGTAATGATCTGGCTGCTCGCATTTCATTATCACTTAAGCGAATGCGAAAGCCTCCCTCTCTACTGTTAGGACCTCGGCCACCTCTGAAATTATTACGACCATTTTGTCTTTGGTTTTGGAAATCGCCGCCACCTGACTGATTATTGATGTAAGAGTCACCCATGAACATATTTGCCAATAGGGGCAAGTGTGACGCATAGCCGGTACTTTTGCGACAAATTTAGATATCTTGATTAGCACTTTCACATCTAATAAAATCGATAACAGTGGAATAACTCGATTTTCTTTAGGTATAAATTTCTCTTTTTAAAAACGTAAAACCTTCTTTCTTTGCGGTTATTAAGGGAAAGTTTGCTTTAAAATGAAAGTTAGCTAAGAAGAAACTGTAATTATTGAAATATGGAAAATCATTCATTAACAAAATCGTCTCTTTCCTCGCCTTCTTTTTCTATTCCGAAAATTAGTCTTTTTATTGGGCTAACAATAACCGGTCAATGGATTTTGAGTGATGTTGCCCACATACCTGGCGGTGGATTGGGATTGCTATTAGGACTTGGATTGATTTTTTATTTTCTTAAACCAGGAAAGGTTTCATTTGATGCTCCCTCTACTGTTCAAGGATGGGTAAGAAGATGCCATGACGTTTTAGAGAATTTTGAGTACTTACTTGAAGATGGGGAGCAAAGTGAATTAAAAAAAGAAAGAATAAATTCCTTGCAAAAAATTATTGATAGAAGTGAAGATCAAAATATTGGTTTCCTGAAAACAAAAGAGTTAAAATTACCCGATAAAGAGGAATTGGAAAAAGTTTTAGGAGTCAAAAAACAAATAAAAGTTTCTTTTCCACCAGCTCTTCCTGTAAGAGATCGAAATTGGATTTTGCCAGATTTAATCCAAGAACAAGATTTTATTGTTTATTCTTTGGCACTTCCAATGAGCGCAGCTGATCTTTTGTGGATTAAAAATATCCCTGCTGATCAGCCAGCCTGGCTAATGGTTGCAAGTAAAGAATCTACTAATTGGTCTGATGAACGAAATGCATTAGAGGCCCAATTACCAGATAGATGGAATAACAGAGTATTGAAATGGAATGGATCTCAAACAGAAATGGAAACGGTTCTCTCTCCAATTAAAAAACTTCTTGAAAATCCAAAGAAAAATACCGATATCACTAAGCAAAGACTTTTATCTCGATTGCATACTTCTTGGCAAAAAGATTTAGAGAAATTAAGAAGGGAAAAATTCAAGGTTATTCAAACAAGATCTCAGTGGATAGTCGCTGGCATTGTTTTCGCCTCCCCTGTCGCCTCAACTGATTTACTTGCAGTTGCAGTTGTTAATGGCTTGATGATTAAAGAAATGTCAAAAATATGGTCTTCCAAAATGAAGCCAGAATTACTTGAGGCAGTTTCAAGACAGCTAGCAATTGCTGCAATTGCTCAAGGGGTTGTTGAGTGGAGTGGACAGTCCTTGTTGAGTTTGGCAAAGCTTGATGGTTCCTCTTGGGTGGCAGCTGGAACAATTCAGGCCTTGAGTGCTGCTTACTTAACAAGAGTTGTTGGAAGATCGATGGCCGATTGGATGGCTCTTAATAACGGAGTTACTCAGCCTGATTTGGAAATTATTAAGCAACAAGCTCCTCAATTGGTATCAAAAGCTGCTGAGCTAGAAAGAGTTGATTGGGTAGCTTTTTTAAAGCAATCCAAAGAATGGATTCAGTCTCAATCTAATAATTATAAAATTAAATCAGTTTGACCTCATAACTTTTCTTTCTGCTATATCTTTGATTTATATTTAGATAATAAATATTTTCTAATTTTAATACATGTTTGATAAAAAAATAAATATTTTTTCTAATTTGATTTATAAGAAAAAAAAATTAATTACCCTATCTATTTTCGTTATATTCAATATTTTATCCTTGACAGCATGTGTTAATAACAAGGCGAATAAACCCACCTATGAAAAGCCTTATGTTTTGACCACTTTTACAATTTTGGCAGACCTTGCAAGAAATGTCGCTGGGGAAAGATTAGAAGTTAAATCAATTACAAAACCAGGCGCTGAAATCCATAGTTACAAATTTACACCTAGTGATATTGTAAAAACTAAAGGAGCAAAACTGATTCTTGAAAATGGTTTAGGTCTTGAAGCTTGGATCTCGAAATTTATGATGAGTACGGCTGAGATTCCCAAGGTTGAATTAACCGAAGGGATAACGCCACTATTGATAGAGGGAGATGTTTACGCAGGGAAGCCCAATCCTCATGCTTGGATGTCTCCCAAAAGAGCTATGAATTATGTAGATAAAATAGTCGATGCTTTTATCAAGATTGATCCTGATGGAGTTCTTGAATATAAATCGAACGCTTCAACCTATAAAGCTAAGCTTGAATCGCTTGATAAAGAGCTAAGGGATTCTTTATCCTCTATTTCTAAAGAAAAAAGATTTTTAGTGACCTGTGAAGGAGCTTTTTCTTATCTAGCCAATGATTATGGTATGAAGGAGGGATATTTGTGGCCAGTTAATGCTGAAAGCCAAGTAACTCCAAAGAGAATGGTTAATCTCATAAAGCTGATCAAAGAGAATGACATCCCAACGATTTTTTGTGAAAGTACTGTTAGTTCAAAAGCACAAATGGAAGTTGCAAAATCTAGTGGGGCTGTTTTTGGAGGTACTTTTTATGTAGATTCACTTTCAGGACCAGATGGCCCAGCTCCAACTTACATAAAGTTGCTCAGGCACAATGTTCGATTAATTACTGAAGGCTTAATTCCAAAACTATAAAAAATAATGAATCCAATTTTTAAGAGCCATGAAAAAGATTTTATGCGAATTGAGGCAGATCAAGTTTGTGTTGATTACAACGGTACCGTTGCCCTTTATGACGCAAGTCTGAATTTAAAAGCTGGATCAATATGTGGACTGGTCGGAATGAATGGGGCGGGGAAATCAACTTTTTTTAAAGCTTTAATGGGTTTTGTTAGACCATCTACGGGGAAAATAAGGTTAAACGGACTTAGAGTTAATCAAGCCCAGAAGGATCAGACAGTAGCTTATGTCCCGCAAAATGAAGGCATCGATTATGCCTTCCCTGTAAGTGTTTGGGATGTTGTGATGATGGGTAGATATGGCGCTATGAATATCTTTCGCATACCAAGAGAGTCAGATAGAAGAGCCGTTTTTCATGCCTTGGAGAGAGTTGATCTTTTAGATCTACGAAATAGACCAATTGGATCGTTATCAGGTGGTCAGCGCAAAAGAGCTTTTCTAGCAAGAGCTATAGCGCAAAGGGCATCAGTGCTTCTTTTAGATGAACCTTTCGCTGGGGTTGATGTGCCAACTGAAAAGTTAATGGCAGAGCTTTTTCTTCAGTTTCGACAAGAAGGACATACTATTTTGATCTCTACTCATGACTTGAATCATGTGAGAGATTTTTGTGATTTTGTAGTTCTCATCAACAAGACAGTTCTTGCCTATGGAGAGACATCTGAAGTCTTTACGTCGGAAAACCTCAATAAAACATTTGGAGGAATGCCACCAAATCCTTTATCAGGACCAGAGTCGAGTAAAAATTTTGTAAATGAGTGAACTTTTGATTTCCATTGCGCCACTTAATTGGCTTTTGGATCCATTAACTCATGAATTCATGAGGAGAGCGTTGATGGTTAGTGCATTAGTAGGAGGTGTTTGCGGCCTTCTATCTTGTTATATGACATTAAAAGGATGGGCATTAATGGGAGATGCGGTTTCTCATGCTGTCATGCCAGGAGTAGTAGTAGCTTATGCATTAGGACTCCCTTTTTCCTTAGGCGCTTTTGTTTTTGGCGTTGGTTCAGTTGCTTTGATCGGATTTATTAAACAGAAATCTAGAATTAAAGAAGATACTGTCATAGGTCTTGTCTTCACAGGCTTTTTTGCATTAGGAATTGTATTGGTTTCGAAAATCAAAAGTAATATTGACCTTATGCA
The DNA here is from genome assembly GCA_003216715.1 of Prochlorococcus sp. AG-402-L09. GTDB lineage: Bacteria > Cyanobacteriota > Cyanobacteriia > PCC-6307 > Cyanobiaceae > Prochlorococcus_B. Next base: position 15,041 of record QCIK01000001.1, read on the forward strand.
GATTCTCTTTGGAAGCCCTCTAGGTATTTCTCAGTCAGATGTTAAGCAAACTTTGATAATCTCTTTTATAGTTATATTTATTTTGCTTTTATTTAGAAAAGATTTAATGCTTTATTGTTTCGATGCTAAACATGCTCGATCTATAGGGATCAATACAGGAATTCTTCATTATTTGTTATTAACTTTATTATCTTTATCCGCAGTAGTAGGGTTACAAACTGTGGGTATTATCCTCGTAGTGGCAATGCTAATTACTCCTGGTGCAACGGCATACTTGCTAACTGATCGTTTTGATAGGATGACTATATTGGCAGTGATTAGCAGCTCTTTCTCAAGTATTTTAGGAGTTTATATAAGTTATTGGTCAGATATTGAAACAGGAGGATCTATTGTTTTAGTGCAAACATTAATCTTTTTAATTGCATTTTTATTTGCTCCAAAATATGGAATATTTAAAAACCAAACTCTTATAAATAATGGTTAATTTAATACAACTATGAGTAATCTAGTCTCCGAACAAAAATGGAGTTGGTGGCCACTTTTCCCTCTCTATCCTTATGGCAGAAAAAGAACAATATTTAGGGAATTAGTTCCTAATCAGATTTGGAGTTTTGAACAACTTCAGGGAATTTATTATGTTGCTGTTCCTATAAGACTATTAGTTGTAAGAATAAAAAATGAATTGATGATAATTAACCCTCTACCCCCGACGGAAGAATTACTGAGGGACATAAATGAACTTGTAAAAAAAATCGGTCCTGTAAAAACTATTGTTTTACCAACAGCCTCTGGCTTGGAACATAAAATAGCTCTTCCTGCTTTGGCTAGAGCTTTTCCTGATTCAAAAATTTGGGTTTGCCCAGGGCAATGGAGTTTCCCATTTAATTTGCCTTTTGATTGGTTGGGAATTCCGTCAAAAAGAACAAATATTCTATTGGCGGATGGATTCCCTCATAATGATTATTGTGACTGGGTACCATTGGGCCCAATTGATATTGGTCTAGGACGCTTTCAAGAAATATCTTGTTTTCATAAACCATCAAAAACTTTGTTGGTTACTGATGCCCTTGTTGCTATTGAAGAGACTCCTCCTGAGCTTTTTGATTTAGACCCTACACCTTTATTGTTTCATTCAAGAGAGAAGGGGTCTGAAGAGCTTATTGACTCGCCAATCGCAAGAAGAAAAGGATGGCTTCGTTTGGTTCTTTTTGCTTCCTACCTAAGACCTGAAAAGTTGGAGATACCAAAAATAAAAGAAATTTTTGGAAACGCTTTTAAACCAAATTTAAGAAATAAAAGAGCACATTTTGGGATATATCCTTTTTCTTGGCAGAAAGGCTGGGAGTTGTCTGCTAAAAAACTTGTTGGGAAAAACATTCCGCTGATACAAATTGCTCCTGTAATAGAAAGGCTGGTTTTCCCTAGAGGACAAAAGGCTTTAATAATTTGGTTAAATAAAGTTCAATCTTTGCAAGGTCTTTCTTGGTTAATTTCTGCTCATTACAGCGGTAAAGTTAGATTTTCAAAAAATGAAGTAATAGCGTTAAAAAATAAAATTAACAAGTCAGATTGGGCTAATAGTAAAGGTGATTTTGGATTTTTAGGTTGGTTAGATAAAAAATTATTGAAAATCGGTGTAGTCCCTTTAGATCCTTTGGAAAAATTTATTGATTAAATTTTATCTGGGTCGACTGACATCTCTTCATCGGATAAAAGTGTTTCCTCTAACTGTTTCCTTTGCTCCATTTGTCTTAGAAAATAACCTGTCATCATCGCAGAGGCTAATAAACTAGCTAAATTATCCTTGCTAGAAGTTACTTTTACCTCAAATTGCTCTCCAGGGAGCATTCCAAGTAAACCTTGAACATTGTGTCGGATTATTTCTTGAATTTCGGGACTTGCAGATTTTGCAACTCTTTGCAAAACGTCAGCAGGTTGATCTTGTAAGTACTGAATTAGCGCATTTGTATCATGGCCCTCATTATTGTCTGTAGCTAAAAATTCAGGATTAAACATCCAGTTTTTTCCATGTAATTACACAATATCGCAAAATGTACTCCAATAAAATTTAATTTAGGTTATGGGAACCGAATAGGTCCTATTTTTTTTAATGGCCAGTACCTTGCAATCGCCGTACCTATAAGATTTTTTTCTGGGAGAGCTCCCCAAATATGAGAGTCTAAACTGTTATTTCGGTTGTCTCCTAAGACCCAAAGTGAATAGTCAGGTACATTTATTGCGTCCATTTCATATTGGATAGGTTCTTTAATCCAAGGTTCATTTATTTCTTTTTCATTTCTATATAGCTTCCCATTAGTAACTTCTATTTTGTCTCCAGGTAATCCAACTACTCTTTTTATTAGCGCTGAACCATCACTGTAGCCTGCTTCTGTAAGAATTTTTGGAGGTTTAAAAATAACAATCGTATCTAAATTTAAATGTTTATTTAATTTATTATTAAGTCTTGGGGTTATTTTTTCTATCAATATTCTGTCTTGAATTTGCAAAGTTGGAATCATTGATCCAGATGGAATCCATCTAGGTTCAACTGCTTGCCATCTTAATAAAAGCGCAATTAATATCCAAACCAACAATCCTTTCCAGCTATTTTGGTTTTGATTCTTTTTTGATTCAGCAGATGTCATGAATTCTTTTTGTTTTAATTACTTGTTGGAAAGTTTTTTACAAAAATCGAAGTAGTTGTTCTTTTGGCAATTTCACTAGCTCGTTACAATTTTTTTATCAGCTTAGAGATCCTTAAAACTCTAGTAGCTAAGGGAGTGAAATATTTTGTCCTTTGCCCAGGTAGCAGATCAGGCCCTCTTGCTTTAGCAGCAGCAAGTCTCTCTAAAAGAAAAGAATTAACTCTCATAACATCAATTGACGAAAGGTCGGCCGCATTCCTTGCTTTGGGAATAAGTGCAGCTAGTGGGCAAGTAAGTTGTGTCATTACAACTTCTGGCAGTGCTGTCGCAAATCTTTTGCCGGCTGCTGTTGAAGCAGATAGATCATGCCATCCCCTCTTGTTTTTAACTGCAGATAGACCTTTGCGATTGAAGGAATGTGGAGCCAATCAAGCAGTTAACCAACAGGATTTTCTTAAGTCTGTTTGTAGACATTTTGATGAATCTCCAAAAGAAGGAGTTCATTTGATTTCAAAAGAGAGACTGACATCCTTAGTTGGAAAATCATTCGAAATGGCTTCTAACATTCCTGGACCAGTTCATATTAACCTTGCTTATGAAGAGCCTTTGCATCCTTGTCAAATTGACCAGAATAAAGTTCTTGATGGATGGGGCATTGAAGGTTTTTTAAAGGAAAAAATCACTTCAAATAAGGTTGAGGTCGTTAACAATTATCCTTGTTTAAAACCACCAAAATTAGATCCATTTTCTTTAGGAATAATTATTGTTGGGCCATGGAGAGGAAAATCAAAACAACTTGTTTCTTTTAGGGGCGCATTAAAGAAATGGCAAAAATTAACTGGATGGCCAATTCTTGCTGATCCACTCTCTGGGGTTGAAAATGATCAAGAGGGTTTAATAAATCACTGGGATCTTCTTTTCTCAATAGGTTTATTTAAAAAAATCAAAGAGATTCAAGTTTTACGATTGGGTCCAATACCTCCAAGTAGAGAATTACAAACTTGGCTTAAAAAACCTGGAAAAGTTCAATTACTTATTACTGAGGGAGATTGTCGAAATCTTGATCCCATAGGTGGCTCGACACAATTTAGTGAAGGGTTGTCTTGTTGGGTTGATAAATTGCTTGAGTGTATTCCAGTAAAGCCGGCAATAGATAAAAAAATTGTTAGTCAAAAGTTGACTAAAGAGCTTATAAAATATGATTTATTAATCCATGATTGGCTTGATAAAAGGTTATTTAGAAATGGGTTAATTACTGAACCTGCTTTGGCTAGATTGCTTCCTCGCTTGTTACCAGATTCTATCCCTGTGATGCTTGCTTCAAGTAGCCCCATAAGAGATTGGTTGAGTTATTCGGGAGAGGGAGCTTTCCTAAGAAGGTGTTTTGGCTTTAGGGGGGCATCAGGAATTGATGGGACACTCTCAATGGGGATGGGATTATCAATAATTATGGGTAGAATGATATTGGTAACTGGTGATTTAGCACTTCTTCATGATACAAATGGTTGGCTATTTTCAAAGGATAAAAATATTAGTCTAATCGTAATCATGATTGATAATGGTGGAGGGGGTATATTTAATCAATTAAATATAGATAGAATTGAAGAAGGCGATTTTGAAGAAATTTTTCTTATGCCTCAGCAAGTTTGTCATCTTACACTTGCTAAAGCCTATGGATTGAAATATAAGCAAGTTTCTTGTTTGGATGATTTAGAACAAGCAATTGAATGGAGTTTTTCTTTGTCAACAAATGTATTAATAAGAGTTTGTACTAACTCTCTTGAAGATCATAGATTGAGAGTAAGTTTAAGTGATGACTTGAAAAAAACATTATCTGAGAATTTATCAGGTTTTGACTAAATTTAATTTAAAAAAATGACTTTAAAATCTATTACTCCTAACAATATGTCAAGAAGAGTTCTCCCGGGGGAAATTATTACCTCATGGGTTTCTGTTGGTGAATACAAAGATATCTTGCTTGATATAAGTCCTGAAGGAATTGCTCGTGTTGCGATAAATCGTCCTGAGAAAAGAAATGCTTTTCGACCTCAAACGATTTCAGAACTTTGTGAAGCATTTATTAGAATAAGAGAAGATCCAAAAATTGGAGTTGTTTTATTTACAGGGGTAGGACCTTCCAAAGATGGAAAGTTCGCTTTTTGTTCTGGTGGAGATCAGTCCATACGTGGAAGTGGAGGATATCTTGGAGATGATGGAATCCCGCGTTTAAATGTTCTTGATTTGCAACGTATAATTAGGAGCCTTCCTAAAGTAGTTATTGCGCTTGTCCCTGGTTTCGCTATAGGGGGAGGACATGTCTTACATTTAATATGTGATCTGAGTTTGGCTGCAGATAATGCAATGTTCGGTCAAACAGGACCTAAAGTTGGAAGCTTTGATGCAGGGTTTGGTTCCAGTTATTTAGCAAGGGTTGTAGGTCAAAAAAAGGCTAGAGAAATTTGGTTCCTATGCAGGAAATATGGAGCGAGGGAAGCATTGGATATGGGGCTAATAAATGCCATCTCACCAATTAATTTGCTCGAGTCAGAAGGTGTTAAATGGGCTAGGGAAATACTTCAAAACAGTCCAACCGCTATAAAGTGTTTGAAATTTTCTTTTAATGCTGATACAGATGGATTAGCAGGTATCCAAGAGCTTGCTGGCCAGGCAACACATCTTTTTTATACGACTGATGAGTCAAAGGAGGGAAGAAATGCTTTCATGGAGAAAAGGGATCCTGATTTCTCCGAATCAAAATGGCTTCCATGATTTTATTTGGCTTATCCAAAAAATAAATTTTTCTTTTTCATGAATTAAATGCGAATACTTTTTGCTGCTGCTGAATGTGCCCCAATGATAAAAGTTGGAGGTATGGGTGATGTTGTTGGTTCATTACCTCCTGCGCTTAAAAAACTTGGACATGACGTTCGATTAATAATTCCAGGGTATGGAAAATTATGGACGTTGATGGATATTGCTCCTGAACCTATTTTTCGAGCCAACACAATGGGTGTTGACTTCGCTGTTTTTGAAACAAGGCATCCCTCTAATGGGTTGCCAATTTATTTGGTTGGACATCCATGTTTTGATTCTGAGCGTATTTACGGAGGAGAAGATGAAGATTGGAGATTTACTTTTTTTGCTAGTGCAGTCTCTGAATTTGCATGGAACTCATGGAAACCACAAGTCCTCCATTGTCATGATTGGCATACTGGAATGATCCCAGTTTGGATGCATCAAGACCCCGAAATCAGCACGGTATTTACTATTCATAATCTCAAGTATCAAGGCCCATGGAGATGGAAGCTTGATCAAATAACTTGGTGCCCCTGGTATATGCATGGTGATCACACCATGGCATCAGCAATGTTGTATGCCGATAGAGTGAATGCAGTATCTCCAACTTATTCAAGGGAAATTCGAACATCTGAATATGGAGAAAAATTAGAGGGACTTTTAAATTATATTTCTGGGAAATTAAGAGGAATATTAAATGGAGTTGATCTAGAGGACTGGAATCCAGCAACGGATAATTCATTGCCAGCTAAATTTAGTGTAGATAATATTTCTGGTAGAGCAATTAATAAAAGAGTCCTTCAAGAAAGAATGGGACTTGAAGTGAATCCAGATAAATATTTAATGGGAATGGTTGGTAGGCTTGTTGACCAAAAAGGCATTGATCTTTTACTACAAGTAGCTAATAGGCTTCTTTCTTATACTGACTCTCAGGTCGTTGTCCTTGGGACGGGTGATCGTTATTTAGAGTCATCTTTATGGCAACTTGCGATTGAGTATCCTGGTCGTTTTTCTGTTTTTCTTACTTATGATGATGCATTATCTAGGCTCATTTATGGAGGCGCTGATGCATTCCTAATGCCTAGTCGCTTTGAGCCATGTGGTATCAGTCAATTATTAGCTATGCGTTATGGTGCTATTCCGATCGTTAGAAAAGTTGGCGGTTTAGTGGATACAGTAGAGCCTTATAACCCCATGAATGAAACAGGTTCCGGATTTTGCTTTGATCGGTATGAACCAATTGATTTTTATACAGCATTAGTTCGTTCTTGGGAAGCATATAGACATCAAAAAAGTTGGAAGGAGTTACAATTAAGAGCAATGTCAAATAAATATAGCTGGGATAGATCCGCGAAGGAATATGAATTAATGTATAAAGACGTTTGTGGAATTAAGGAGCCTTCTCCTGATGCGGCAGAGGTTGAAAAGTTTTCTTACGGTCAAGAAGCAGATCCTTCAAGGAAAGGCAAAAAAATAAAATTATAAGATTTTTGAGTATTTAGATTACTTTGCTTTTATTCAAATATTTATGGATATTACTTTTAAGGACTTACTTGAACTGTGGGGGAGGCCAGATAATCAAAAAGAGATAAATCTTAATTTACCTATTGGTCGTATATCTACTGATTCGAGGACAATTGAAAAGGGTGATTTCTTTGTCCCTTTGGTAGGCAATAAATTTGATGGTCATGATTACTTAGATATGGCTTTTGATCTTGGTATACAGGCAGCAGTAGTTTCTGAAAAATATAATGGTTTGGTACCCAATGACCTTCCTCACTGGGTGGTTCCAGATACTCTGTATGCCTATCAACAGATTGCATTGCTTCATCGAAGAAATTTAAGTCTTCCTGTAGTTGCTGTTACTGGCTCTGTTGGTAAAACAACTACAAGAGAATTGATTCGAGCATTATTGTCTCCACTTGGTAAAATTGTATCTAGTAGAGGGAATGAAAATAATGATGTCGGTGTTCCAAAAACTCTGCTTAGAGGGTCGGAAACAGATGCTGCATTTGTTCTTGAAATGGGTATGCGTGGTTTCGGTCAAATTGCACGTCTCTCTCGAGTTGCTGAACCTGATATCGCTGTAATTACAAATGTGGGACAAGCTCATATTGGCATTCTTGGTAGTAGAGAAAATATTGCAAAAGCCAAGTCTGAAATCACCTCAAACCTAAGAGCTGATGGTGTTGTTATTATTCCTTTTGGCGATTACCTCTTAGAAAAAGCTTTGTTAGAAAAATGGTCAGGACGTATTGTTCGAGTAGAGATAGAGGGCTATTCACTGAATTGGTTGGATTGTAATAATGAGCATTTTGCTTTTCAAGATATTGAACCAGATTATATTTCTCAAATTGACATGCAAAATAATTTCATTTTTTTTGAGGGAAAAAAATTCAAATTGCCCCTTGAAGGAAGACACAATGCTATGAACTTTCTTCTGGCATTAACTGTCGCAAGAGAATTAGGGCTATCAATAAAGAATCTTGATCAATTAAAAATAAATATGCCAATGGGAAGAAATAGATTGGTTGATTGTGGACAATATTTAGTTTTAGATGAGACTTACAATGCATCTCCTGAGTCTGTTATTGCATCTCTAGAGTTATTAGTAAGTAAGCCTGGCAGACATTTTGCAGTTTTAGGTACGATGCTTGAGTTGGGCTCAGATAGTATTTTACTTCATCAGAAAGTTCTTAACAAAGCCATTGAATTAGGTCTTGCTGGTATTGTTTTCGTCTCTTGTGGGGAGGAATCTAATATCATAAAAAAGACAATCAAAGAATTACCAAATCATGATGTAGTAAGTACCCCAAAAGATGCGGCTATGTCACTATTGTCATGGCTTTCGCCGGGAGATAATATATTAATTAAAGGTAGTCGTAAGTTGGAATTAGAAAAAGTATTGCCTTATTTACAGAAATAACTTCGCCTCGTAGTTAATTAGCCTTAGTTCTAATAATTGTTTTTGATCTTTCAACTACTAGACTTTTATCAGGAATATCTTTACTTATTGTTGAGCCTGCACCAATGGTTACATGTGCCCCGATCTTGATGGGCGCAACAAGTACTGAATTCGCACCGGTTTTTGAATAATCATCAATAATTGTTCTATGTTTATTTTTACCATCAAAATTAGCTGTGATAGTACCTGCTCCAATATTAATATTTTTCCCTAAAGCTGAATCACCTACATAGCTTAAATGATTGATTTTTGTTCCTTCACCAATACAACTTTTTTTTATTTCTACAAAGTTCCCTATTTTAGAATTTTGTCTTATGTTTGATTCCGGTCTTATGTGGGCGAATGGACCAATTGATGTGTTATTTCCAATCGTTGCCTCATTGATGAAGGAATGAATAGCTAATACATTTTCTGCAAGAGTTGAATTTGTTATGACACTACCTGGCCCTAAATGACATCCATTGCCAATACTGCATTTACCGCGAAGATGAGTTTGTGGTTCAATGATTACGTCTGTTCCAAAGTTTGTATCCTCACTTAGAGAGCAACTAATAGGATCAATAAAAGAAACTCCCTTGCTCATCCATAAGGATTTAAGCTCTTCTTGGATGTAATGTTCGCATTCAGATAGTTGAACTCTATCATTAATGCCTTTAACCTCAAATGGATTATTTACTTCAAAATGCAATGCTTTTTTGAGTAAACTTATAGTATCGGTTAAATAAATTTCATTTTGACTATTTTGGTTAGATAATAACTTTAAAACATCTGATAGTTGTTGCCAATTGAAACAATATATACCTGCATTTATTAATTTATTTTTTCGTTGTTCATTAGTGCAATCTCTCTCTTCAATGATATTTTTTACTAGTCCAGACTCATTTGTAAATACACGCCCATATCCTTTTGGAGAGTCTAGACTTGCAGATAAAAAAGTTACACTCGCGTTGGATTCTTTGTGAAATTTTAAAAGTGACCTTAGAGTTTCCTCTTTTAGTAGTGGTACATCTCCATTTAATACTAAAAGTTCTCCATTAAACCCTTTTAATCTAGGACTTAATTGCTTAATCGCATGCCCTGTTCCATTTTGAGGTCGTTGAAGAACAAAATCCAAGTCTTGATGATGTTTTAGAGAGTCTTCTACTAAATTAGCTTGATGTCCTATAACTATTAATTTATGGTTTGGCTTGAGCCCATGAGTAGAAGACAAAACCCTATCAATAAGTGATTTTCCTGCCAAAGGGTGAAGAACCTTAGGCAGCTTACTTTTCATTCGCGTACCTTTTCCAGCCGCTAAAATTGCGATGGCAAGCATTAGAGTACTTTTTTGAAGAAATCTAATTGCTTTATTGCTTTTGCGCAGTATTCCATCGTTTTCTCCATGATGAAGTGTTTATTAATTGACTTTTAGATTGCTCTAATTTTCTGTTTGAAATAATTTCTTTCGAGTTTCCTTTTCCTGTTGGATCCCTGTAAGGAATAGATGATCGCGTAGCAAGGTGTTCTGCTTCCCTGGTGCTTAAGTCTTTAAACTTACAATTATTTGAAATGAACGGTTGCTCTATTCCCTTCTTCATAGCGATTGTCCCTGCACTCCATTTGTTTTGGTCATCGATTGAGGGAACTATTGAATAGATCTTTAAACCAGCTCTTATAAAACTCGCTCTGATTGAGGCGGCAGTTGAATATGTAATCAAACGGCCTTCAAAAGCCAGCCTTTTGGTTAATAAAGAGATGAATTCTTCGCTCCATAACTCTGGACACTTTTGTGGAGAAAAAGGATCGAGAAGAATTAAATCAAAGCTTAGAGAATCTTGTATTTCGTATATTTTTTGTCTTGCATCTCCCCAGTGAATAGTACCTTCGTTAAAACCTTCAGACCATTTTCCTGATTTGTTTAAGCAATTAAAAAAATGCAATACTTTTGGAGACCAAATTCTCTGAAATGTTTTTTCATTAAGAGCAAGCTTAAGAGGCCTTTGATCAATTTCAAGCCCATGCCATTCAATTTTTATCTTGCTTTGAATTAACTTTTCGAGAATACATCCTGTGTTATACCCCAATCCCATGCAAACATCTAAAATAACTATTTTTTCAGTGTTAGAAAATTGTTCTAATTGCGCAGGTAAGAGATATTTAGCAGTTGATTCTCTAAGTGCTCCGTCCTTATCATGGAATCCTTCTTCATAGCGCAAACTATACAGACTTAAACTCCCATCTTTTGTCGTATGTTTTTTTAAATCATCCAATCCTAAGAAAAGCTAACTTTTTTGTTGAAGTCTCATAAGATCACTCCAGAAATCAGGATATGAGATCGCTGCAGCTTCGCTACGTCGTAATGTCGAATTAGAATTAGCCATTATTGATGCAATTGCTAAACTCATGGCTATACGGTGATCATCTTCGCTATCAAGCTCGCATCCTTTTAAATTACTTCCTCCATAGATAGTTAGACCATCTTGATGTTCATCTACTTTGGCTCCCATTCTTTTTAATTGCCTGGCCATTACAGCTAATCGATCAGTTTCTTTTACTCTCAATTCACTTGCTCCTTTTATTTGACTGATACCATTACAAAAACATGCTGCTACAGATAATATAGGTATTTCGTCTACAAGTCGAGGCATTATCTCACCATCAATTTTAAATGCTTTCAAGTTTTCGTTGTAGAAAACTTCAATATCACCGACAGGTTCACCGGCCACATCTCTTTTGTTTATTACGTTGATATTTGCTTCCATTGCTTCTAATACGTCAAGTATTCCAGTTCTTGTTGGATTTAAACCGACATTTTCTACAACCAATTCTGACCCGGGTATGATGCTACTTGCAACGAGCCAAAATGCAGCGGAACTAATATCACCCGGAACAATAATTGATTGACCTTTTAGCTCTTTGCCCGGGGAAACAGTTATATGTCTACCCATTTCACCACCAACTTCTAGATTAGCTCCGAAGGCTTTTAACATTCTCTCGCTATGATCTCTTGATCGGCTTGGCTCGATAACAGTCGTTGAGCCCTCTGCATTAAGGGCTGCTAGTAGGATTGCAGATTTTATCTGAGCACTTGCTACTGGAGTGCCAATTACTGCACCTCTTAATTTGTTCCCAATAATCGATAGAGGAGCTAAGTCTCCACCGCATCTTCCCGAAACTTTAGCCCCCATCATTTTTAACGGCTGTCCTACTCTTTTCATTGGCCTGTTTCGGAGTGATTTATCTCCTGTAAGGATGAAATGATGATCTTCTTGGCCGGCCAATAATCCCATTATTAATCTCATGGTTGTGCCTGAATTTCCGCAGTTCAAAATATCTTCAGGTTCTTGGAGACCATTTAGACCAACACCATCGACTTCTACGATATTTCCTTTTTTAATTGGACTAATCTTTACGCCCATTGACCTCAGACATTCAGCAGTACTTAATGGATCTTCAGCAGGCAAAATACCTTCAATTATTGTTTTCCCTCTCGCAATAGCCCCAAAAAGAAGAGCTCGGTGTGATATTGATTTATCTCCAGGTACTTTCACTTTCCCGCATAGCACACCTCCTTTACGAAGGTCTCTTAAAGACTGATCTTTAGTGGGAACTTTCAATGAAAAAACAATATATATTTTTCATTTTATTTATCGGTAAGCTTTATTCCTGATTTATGAATTCTTTATTTGTTTTTGACGCATTAGTTCATCGATAACGTAACCAAATAATTCTGGACTTGGTTGGTTGTTTTTTAACTCCGATAATCCAAGTTCTTCCCATCTTTCATCGACTTTATCTTCAAGTTCTTTTGGTCTTGTTAAGGGTTTCCCCCATTCATGATTTTTTTCTGGACCAATTTTTGTTGTTGCATCAATAGCTAATCTCCCTCCCAGCCCTATATTTTCACTCGCGAAGTCAAGAGTATCAAAAGGAGTGTTCTCAAGTATAAATAAATCTCTTTGAGGATCAACTTGACTGGATAAGACCCAAACTACTTGTCTAGGATCTCTAACATTAATGGTTGAGTCGACGACGACGACAAATTTTGTATAAGTAAATTGTGGTAAAGCACTCCAAAAAGCCATTGCAGCTCTTTTCGCTTGACCCGGATATGCTTTATCTATTGATATGACTGCTAACTTATAACTCAATGCTTCCATTGGTAGGAAAAAATCAATAATTTCGGGTATTTGTTGTTTAAGTATTGGCGTATAAATTCGATTTAACGCTATTGCCAGCATTGCCTCCTCTTTTGGTGGCCTACCACTGAAGGTTGTTAAAAATATTGGTTTTTTCCTTTGTGTCATGCAATGGAATCTAATCAAAGGTGAAGACTCAGCGCCTCCATAGAACCCCATATGATCTCCAAAGGGACCATCCACCATCTCTTCTCCTGGAGATATGGATCCTTCCAGAACTATTTCACTATGACTAGGCACCTGAAGATCGATGGTTTTACATTTTGTTAATCGAACACCCTCGCCGGCATATAACCCTGCAAAAAGCCACTCGCTGAGCTGTACGGGGATAGGAGTTGCCGCAGCCATAACAAGAAGTGGATGAACTCCAATAGCAACCGCAACTTCAAGTTCTTTATTCATGGCAGTTGCTTTACGAAGATGCCTGGCTCCTCCTCTAACACTTAACCAATGGACTGTCATGCTCTTGGCAGATTGTCTTTGAAGCCTGTAGACACCAACATTTGGTACCCCTGTTTCAGGATCTTTTGTTATGACAAGACCTAAAGTGATGGCACCTCCAGCATCCTCTGGCCATGGACGTAAGAGTGGTAAATGATTTAGATCCAAATCTTTTTCACCAATTACTTTTTGATGGCACGGTGGTAACAGATCAATATCTGGCCGAGCTTTAAGTAGATCCCAGGCAACTGAAACAAAAGCTTTTGTTTCTTTAAAGCCTTTCGGAGGCCGCGGTTGCTGAAGAAGGGCTAACTTTTTCCCTAAATCCTCCAATTCTTCTTGCTTCTCTAAGCCCATACTCCAAACCACACGTTCCATTGTCCCGAGTAAATTGACTGCAACAGGAATTGATGATCCTTTTACATTTTCAAAAAGTAGAGCAGGGCCTCCCATCCCTAAAACTCGATCGCTTATTGCTGCAATTTCTAAGTCACTATCAACTGGACTACTTATTCTCTTTAATTGCCCTTTTTTTTCAAGAAGACTAAGAAAATCTCTAATGTCCCGTGTAAGAGGTTCTTGACGAAATAATTTCATGAAGGTCTGCACGATTAACCTATTTATCTAGTTACTGTGACGCAAGTTATCAGCCTTTGTGGAAATGAAACTTTCTTATTTTTATGTAGCGGCAGATGTGCCCAGTGGAATTATTCCTGAATCATCAGTAGTGATTGATGTTCTTAGAGCTACAACAACTATTGCTTGGGCTCTTGAAAATGGAGCTGATTCAGTGCAAGTGTTTGCAGATGTTGATGAACTTAAAAATCAGGCAAAGTTTTTTGACGCTAAAGATAAAATTCTTGTGGGAGAGAGAGGAGGAAAAAAATTGGATGGATTTGACTTGGGGAATTCTCCATTAGGAGTCTCTACTGAAAAAGTAAAAGGGAAAAGAGTTTTTATGAGTACTACAAATGGAACAAGGTCATTGCATCGTGTTAGAGAATCCAAAAGTTTGTACACAATGGCACTCTCAAACAGAAAAGCTATTGCTGAAAGATTGAAAAGTGATAATCCCAAAGAAGTTTGGATTGTTGGTAGTGGGTGGGAAGGCTCCTACTCTCTAGAAGATTCTTTAGCTGCTGGGGCTTTGGCCTCTCTTTTAATGGATCAATTAGAGTCCGTTCAGATATTGAATGATGAATTGATGGCTTCGATAGCACTATGGAAAACTTGGGAGAATGATGTCGAAGGATGTTTACGTATTGCAAGTCATGGACAAAGACTTGCAGGAATAGGTAATCATGATGATGATTTTGCTTGTTGCGCTTCTTTGGACACCCTTTCTATTATTCCAAAACAGATTGAGATGGGCGTACTTCGCTCAAACTAACTTTTAAATTATTTTACTTTTTTAACTCAGTGTCAGATTTTTTGGCTGCGGCCTTACAGCTAACAAGTACCTCAGATATAGACGCAAATCTGAATGCTGCAGAAGAACAAATTGAGTTAGCGTCTAGGCGAGGGGCTGATCTTGTAGGACTTCCAGAAAATTTTGCTTTTTTGGGGGAAGATCAGAAAAAATTAAAAATTGCATCTTCAATCTATGAAAAATGCAATAGTTTTTTGGTAACAATGGCAAGAAGATATCAAGTCGTTTTGCTTGGAGGTGGTTTCCCTGTCCCTGCTGGTGATGGAGTAAGAACTTTAAATAGAGCGGAGTTGTTTGGGAAGGACGGTCAATCTCTAGCAAGATATGACAAAATTCATCTTTTCGACGTAGATCTGCCTGAGGGCAATACCTATAGAGAATCTGAAACTATAGTTTCAGGTAGTGAATCTCCACCTGTGGTTGATGTGCCAGGCCTTTGCAAAATAGGATTATCTATTTGTTATGACGTGCGATTCCCTGAGCTTTATCGGGATTTGGTAAATAAAGGTGCAGATTTATTAATGATTCCAGCTGCTTTTACTGCTTTTACAGGAAAGGATCATTGGCAAGTCTTGCTTCAAGCAAGAGCTATTGAAAACACAGCTTATGTTGTTGCACCAGCCCAAACTGGTCGTCACTATGGCAGAAGACAAAGTCATGGACATGCGATGGTTATTGATCCATGGGGGACAGTTCTAGCAGATGCAGGTGTTGTTCAAGGAGCAGCAATAGCCCCTGCTGATAAACAAAGAGTTGAGAGGATTAGAGGACAAATGCCCAGCCTAAAACATCGAAAAACAGATCTTTTTAGTTGATGTTTAAAGATCAATCTTTAAAGTCAAAATTACGATTGTTTGCGGGATTTGTTTTTTGTTTCAATCTCTTTGTTCCTTTACCGCTTAAATCTGCTAGTGCCCTTGCCGCTTGGGCATTAACTAGTAATGGTAGCCTTAAATTACGAACTTCCTCTGGGGCTAAATTAGATGCTTTTTATCAATCCTCAACCACTGATAAAGGGGAAAGGGTTTGGATAGATTTCCCTGGAGAATTAAGTCGCCCTAGAACTATTAAAGGTAATGGATCAGTTAAGGAAATCAGACTAGGTAAACCTTCTAAGGGTAGAACAAGGCTTGTTATTGAGTTCCTGTCATCGGTTGAACTAGAACCCTCAAAATTAAAATTAATTGGGATATCTCCAAACATCTGGGAGTTAAAACTTATTGGTCTAGAAAGTAATTCTTTTCGTTCTATTGAAGAAGGTAATATCGTAAGAAATTCCATAAAAAGAACTCTTGAAAAAATAAAGATTGAAGACTTAGATGTTTCTTCTTTACCAAATGTACCCTATGGAAAGTATAAAGTTGTTATAGATCCAGGTCATGGTGGTTCAGACCCAGGTGCAGTTGGAATAAATGGATTAAGAGAGACTGATGTTGTTTTAGAAGTATCAAAAAGTGTTTCTAAATTTCTAACAAATAAAGGCGTTAAAACTATTTTAACTAGGAATTACGAGAGAACTTTAGACTTACAGCCGAGAGTTACCAAGGCTAATAATTCAAAAGCAGATGCTTTTGTTAGTATTCATGCAAATGCCACAAGAGGAAAGCGAAAAGATGTTAATGGTTTAGAGACTTATTATTACTCTGGTTATAAAGGTTATTCTTTAGCTAAAAATATTCAAAAACAAATTTTAATTGTTTCTCCGCAAAGCCCTGATAGGGGTGTTCGGAGATCTCGCTTTTATGTAATTAGAAAAACGTCTATGCCTGCAGCTTTAGTCGAGATTGGATTTGTTACTGGTATGTATGATGCCAATTTATTACGACAAAAAAGTTATAGGAATAAGATGTCTTTTGCTATCGCAAGGGGAATACTTGATTATTTAAAAGTTTCAAATTAGATATGCGTCTTGGATTGTTTGATAGTGGTATTGGAGGATTCACTATTCTAAAAAAGGTTATTGAGTTATGTCCCAATAATTCATTTATATATTTGGCTGATACAGCAAGACTTCCCTATGGAGTAAAGACAACTAATGAGATAAAAAAAATTGCTGAAGAAATATCATATTGGTTTAGTTATCAAAATATTGACGCTTTTTTGGTTGCTTGTAACACAACAAATGCCATTGCATTGGATGTACTTAAAAAAAATTTAGATGTCCCTGTTTTTGACTTGATTGGGTCTGCTGCCTCAACCATTCAGGAATCTAGGGTAGGTGTTCTCGCAACTCCTTCTACAGTAAAAACCAAGGCTTATACAAACGCGATTTTAGAATTCAAGCCAAATACTTATGTGATTGAGCAACCATGCCCTGAATTTGTTCCAATGATTGAAATGAATAATGTTAATTCAGATGAGATTACTGAAGTTGCGACTAGATATTTACAACCTCTTTTAAAACAGAAAATTCATTCTTTAATTCTTGGCTGTAGTCACTATCCTCTTATAACACCTTTGCTGACTGAGATTTTACCCTCTAGTGTTAAATTGATTGACCCAGCAGAGGCGCTTGCTTTGAATTTAAAGTTGTTTATGGATTTAAAAACAAACAATTATTCAAAGAAAAAAAATTTAGTTGATTTAAAGTTTTACGTAACCTCTAATCTTAAAAATTTTCCCAATAAAGCTAATCATTGGTTAAATGTGTTTCCTGAAGTTAATCTCGTTTCACTACAGAAGAAGGGCTGGGTCTCTTAATATCAAAAAGTAGAGCGGTTTTATGACCACAGTCACCGAAATTCTTCAACCTGTAGAACTTGATCTAGAAGCTTTGCTTTTGGATCTTCGCAGCCTTATAGGTGCTGGACACCCCATTTTGCAGGCCGCTGCAGAACATCTTTTTAGTGCAGGGGGTAAACGTTTAAGACCTGGAATTGTTTTATTAATTTCAAGAGCTTTGACGACTGAAAAGGATCTTCCTTTGAAACATAGAAAGTTAGCCCAAATTACTGAGATGATTCATACCGCTTCTCTTGTGCATGATGATGTTGTTGATGAAGCTGATACCCGAAGAGGCGTTGAAACTGTTCATAGTCGATTTGATCCCAGGATAGCTGTTCTGGCAGGAGATTTTTTATTTGCACAAGCAAGTTGGCATTTGGCAAATCTTGAGAATTTAGATGTTGTTAAATTGTTAAGTAGAGTGATTATGGATCTAGCTGAAGGTGAAATAAAGCAGGGTCTTAATAGATTTGACTCTAGTCAATCCTTTGAAAGTTATTTAGAAAAAAGTTATTGTAAAACAGCTTCACTAATTGCCAATAGCTCCAAGGCTATTGGTGTTTTATCTGATGTAGATCAAGAGAGCTTAAATTCACTTTATTTTTTTGGAAGACAGTTAGGATTAGCTTTCCAAGTAGTTGACGATATTCTTGATTTTACTGGAAATGATGAACAATTAGGTAAACCAGCAGCTAGTGATCTTCAAAGTGGATACCTTACTGCACCTGTTTTCTATGCTTTGGAAGAAAATCCAACTCTTAGCGAACTTATTAATGATAAATTCTCCCAAAAAGATGATCTTGATAAAGCTCTATCTCTTGTAAGAGATTCAAGTGCGATTAAAAAATCAAGAGAATTAGCTGAGAAATTTGCTTCTGAATCAAAAGATTCTATTTCTTGGTTGCCAGATTCACCATCAAAAAGAGCTTTACTAGAATTGCCAGAATTTGTAATTAGCAGACTTTATTAATTTAATACTCATTTAATATTTTTTCAATTTCTTTTAAATAGGTGATTTGTTTTAAATTGATGTGTTGATCAAAAACCTCTTTTTTTGAAAGTTCATCACTTCTTTCTTTTAAAAAGAAAACAGAACATCCTGCATCCAAGGCTGAAGATACTCCAGAAATTGAATCTTCAACAGCCCAGCATTCTTGAGGAGCAATATTTAATTTTTTAGCGGCTAATAGATATGGATCTGGAGCTGGTTTCCCTTTGGCTAGTAATTTGTCATCACCAAGAACCATTACAGAAAATAGATTCATCCATTGATGAGGATCAGTTTTTATTTTGAAAGACTCATAGCTGCTACTGGTTACTAACGCCATTGGGATATTGTTTTCATGACACCTTTTGACGAGGCTTTCACCACCTTGCATTGCTTGTGCATTAAGGATAAGTTTTCTTGAAATTGGCTTATGTAGGGTTAGCAATTCTTCCACTTTAACTGCCTTTGGAATCAATTTAACTAGTTCATTGGCACAATCAATTCTTCTTTTTCCTCTTAATAGTTTTAGTTGGCTATAAGTTAGATTTAGATCAAAAAGTGCTGCTGTTTCTTTCCATGCTTGTCCATGTAAGGGTTCTGAATCAATTAGAACTCCATCAAGATCAAATAAAAATGCTTTAGGAAAATTCCAATTTTTCTTCATTATGAATTTGTTTTAAATAAGAGTTTCACTATTCAAGCCTTTTGGTCAGAAATAGCTTGAATGCAATAAATGAAAAGTTGTTTTTATCTTTCATGAATTCAGACAATTCTAACTCTATTGAGTCTGTTCTTCAGGAGCAGAGAGTTTTCCCTCCTTCTGATGATTTTTCTAGTAAAAGTAGAATCTCATCTTTTTCTAAGTATTTGGAAATGTCGGAGATGGCTAAATCAGATCCCAATAAGTTTTGGGGTGATGCAGCTAGAGAAGAATTACATTGGTTTAAATCTTTTGATAATGTACTTGATTGGTCTAATCCACCATTTGCTAAATGGTTCGATGGCGGAAAAACTAATATTTCTTTTAACTGCCTAGATCGGCACCTAAATAGCTCAACAGCTGACAAAGTCGCCTTGATTTGGGAAGGTGAGCCAGGTGAACAAAAAAAATATACTTACAAACAACTACACAATGAAGTTTGCAAAGCAGCTAATGCTCTCAAGTCTATAGGTGTAGGCAAAGGAGATCTTGTCGCTTTGTATATGCCCATGGTGCCTGAGGCTGCAATTGCAATGCTAGCTTGTGCAAGGATTGGAGCACCACATTCAGTCGTATTTGGAGGTTTTTCTTCTGAGGCTCTAAGGGACCGATTAATTAATGGAGAAGCGAAAGCAGTAATTACTGCTGATGGAGGTTTTAGAAAAGACAAAATAATTCCTCTTAAAGATGCTGTTGATCAAGCATTGGAAGGTGGTGCTTGTCCAAAGGTCGAATCAGTTTTAGTTGTTCAAAGGACAAAAAAACTTATTGCGATGGATGATGGTAGAGATTATTGGTGGCATGAAATTGTAGATAGTCAATCAGAAAAATGTTTGCCAGAAGAAATGGACAGTGAGGATTGCTTATTTGTTTTATATACCTCTGGCTCTACAGGCAAACCAAAGGGGGTAGTTCATTCAACTGCTGGATATAACCTATGGTCTCATTTAACTTTTAAATGGATTTTTGATATTCGAGAAAATGATGTTTATTGGTGCACCGCTGATGTGGGTTGGATAACTGGACATAGTTATATCGTCTATGGCCCACTATCTAATGGTGCAACTACTGTTATGTATGAAGGAGTTCCTAGGCCATCGAATCCAGGCGCTTTTTGGGATGTAATTCAGAGGCATAAAATTTCGATTTTTTATACTGCTCCAACGGCTATAAGGGCCTTTATGAAAGGAGGAGAAAAGATTCCAAAGCAATATGATTTATCTAGTTTGAGACTTTTAGGAACTGTTGGAGAGCCAATTAATCCAGAGGCTTGGATATGGTATCGAGACGTTATTGGAGGGGGGAGATGCCCAATAGTTGATACATGGTGGCAAACTGAAACTGGAGGAGTAATGATTAGTCCTCTCCCAGGAGCGACTCCAACAAAACCTGGATCAGCAACTTTCCCTTTGCCTGGGATTGAAGCCGACGTAGTAAATTCAGATGGGGACTCTGTCTCTAATAATGAGGGTGGATATTTGGTAGTTAAAAGACCATGGCCTGGAATGATGAGAAATGTTTATGGAGATGAAAAAAGATTTAGAGAGAGTTACTGGGAGTATTTAAAACCTTCAGACAATAGTTATCTCTATTTTGCTGGAGATGGGGCTCGAAGAGATGAGGAGGGTTATTTTTGGGTTATGGGACGAGTTGATGATGTTATAAATGTCTCTGGTCATAGGCTCGGAACAATGGAAATAGAATCAGCTTTAGTTAGTCATGAGTTCATCTCAGAGGCTGCAGTTGTGGGTAGACCTGATGACTTGAAAGGAGAATCAATAGTAGCCTTTGTCACGTTGAAAACTGGTGCAGATGCAAATAAAAATATTGCCGCACAATTAAAAAAACACGTCGTGAATGAAATAGGACCAATTGCTAAACCTGATGAAATCAAATTTACTGATGCTCTTCCCAAAACAAGAAGTGGAAAAATAATGCGCAGAATTTTGAGAGCATTGGCTTCGGGCGATGAAATAAGCGGAGATACAAGTACTCTTGAAGATAGATCGGTTTTAGATAAATTAAGAAGTTAATATTAAATTTTCCAATTAGTTACTTGATCGACTATTAATGCAATCTTCTCATATTTTAAAGAGCTTTGAAAATTAGACTTTAGGAACTTCTCTCTTATCCCTATACTTATTGGGGTTAGATGATTGCCGTCTAACATCAGAATTTTAGATTTATCATAGGGTCTTTCCTTCAATGATTTAAGTAATAAATCATTTTGATCTAGACTATCATTTTTAAACTTTATTAATAGATTATTGCTTTGCTCATAGTGTTCTTTAATAAGATTTATTGTTTCAGAAGGACTTGGACTAAATTCAGTTTGAAAGTTAAGCTTTTGAGACATTTCCCTAAGCAAAGGTATAGATTTATTTGCCTTGAAATTATTAAAGCTTATAGCTACTAAACCATCGCAATTTCTTCCTCCATCCGGTGCTAGTAAATGCAATTTACATCCAAGACTATGACCCAGTTTTATTGATTTTGGTTTTATGCCAACTTTTTTCTCAAGGATTTTGCGAGATTGACGGAATTGTTTCCACGCAAAATTTGCTTGAAGTTGATGATCAAAGTTAGGGACATAGCTCCATGAATGTACTGCAAAATTTCTTTGTAAAAAACCAGAAATAAGTTTTTTGTATGTAACTTCTGGCTTGATTGAAATATAGCTACCTCCAATTAGTTCTATAAGACCAATTGGTCTTACTGGCCATTGACAAGAAACATCATTTATTCGCCTAAAAGTGCTCATTGATGAATAATCACTCTATAAAGAGAAATGAAAAATGATTATAAATTAAATATAAGT
The DNA here is from genome assembly GCA_003216715.1 of Prochlorococcus sp. AG-402-L09. Taxonomy (GTDB): domain Bacteria; phylum Cyanobacteriota; class Cyanobacteriia; order PCC-6307; family Cyanobiaceae; genus Prochlorococcus_B. Next base: position 36,725 of record QCIK01000001.1, read on the forward strand.
ATCTTTTTTTTCTAATGTTCTACTAAGTTTTTATTCAACGCTGTTTTTTTGATGATAATAGAAGCATGACTAACTAATTTTGTAGTGAAAGAAGAGCAGAATCATCAGAAAGAAAGTGAACAACTTGGCTTTCTATATGATACAACCAAAGAAATTGCCAATCAAAAAACGAAAGATCTTGGAGAAAAAAGTTCTTTCAAATCAAACGACGAATTGGTTGAAATTTTAAGGGAAGAGTCTTTTCCAGAGAATATTTTGATTTTGGATACGGAAACCACTGGTCTTGATAATAAAAATGATGATTGTCTTGAAGTAGGTTCGATCCTTTTTAATGTCAAAAGTAGATCGGTGTTGGCTCAGCAATCTTTTCTTTTACCAGTTGAAATTAATAACGCTGAAAAAATTAACAATATTCCAGCTGAAATAACGAGATTACCTCAACCTCTAGCTGAAGCAATTAGATATTTTGAATCATTAGTACGAGCATCAGATGTGATTGTCGCTCACAATGCAGAATTTGATAAGAAATGGTTTGGTCTTAATAAATTGCCTCAGATTGAAAAACAATGGATTTGTTCTATGGACGATATAACTTGGCCAGCTGATAGACAATTGAAGACTCGCCCTTCTGTAAGAGATCTTGCATTGGCTTATGGTGTACCAGTCTGGAATGCACATAGAGCTTTGACAGATTGTATATATTTGGCAGAGGTTTTTAAAAGATGTATAGAACTTGAACAACTATTGATTAGAGCGTTAGAACCAAAAGTTTTGATTCGTGCTGAGGTCTCTTATGACGAGAGGTATTTAGCTAAAAGTGCTGGTTTTAGGTGGAACGATGCAATTAAAGGCGCGTGGTCTAGAAAAATGAGTCGCAGGGATATCCAAAAATTAGAATTTCCTGTTCATGAGGTCGACTTCCATTCTTGAAGTGGAGTTTTCATAAAGTACTCATTTCAAATCTTTGCTATATGTTTAATGTATTGATTAATGAGCTTTCTAGATTTTCTACATGATTGATTTATGAGAAAATATTTTACTAAGAAAAATATAATTGGTCAGTTTTCCCTTGTGAAAAGTAAAACTGATGGTAGCGATTTAAAAAAGCGACTAAGACAATGGCAGCATTCAAGAAGTTGGGCTCGTTTGATTTGTGAAGCAGAAAAAATGTGGAGTCTTGAATCAAGGGAACTAAAGAGACTCGGAGCCATGGAATTAATTCAACTCCAAAATGAAATGCCTTTTAATGTGAGAAGAAGAGTTAATTTTTGGTTGATTAAATATTCAGGCACTACTCGACTAGTGGATTAAGGTTAATGAACTTTCAAAATTGAGCCGCACCAATTTGGTTTATTAAAAATCATCTATTAAATATTATTTTACAGTTTACGTAAACAATTACTATTAAACAAACAACAAATAATTTTGCTGAAGCTACTTTGACCAATCTCAAGAATTTAAGAGGAATGGTAGATCTTTTACCTGCTCAGAGTCAGGGCTGGCAAAAGGTCGAATCAATTGCACTTGAACATTTTAGTCGAGCTGGGCTTCAAGAAATTAGGACACCGATTATTGAACAAACTGAATTATTTTCGAGGAGTATTGGCGAAAATACCGATGTTGTGGGCAAGGAAATGTACACTTTCGATGATAGAGGAGGTCGTTCTTGTACTTTGAGGCCTGAAGGTACAGCTTCAGTCGCGAGATCAATAGTCCAGCATGGATTATTAAATAATGGGCCTCAAAGGCTCTGGTATAGAGGACCAATGTTTAGATACGAGCGTCCTCAAGCTGGAAGACAAAGGCAGTTCCATCAAATTGGGGTTGAATTTGTTGGATTGGCCTCTGTCATGAGTGACGCTGAGGTTATTTCAATAGCTTGGAACTTTTTAAAAGATGTTGGTCTGAATGATTTGACTTTGGAAATTAATAGTCTTGGAAGTAATGAAGATCGAAATATTTTCAAAGAAGAGTTGAAAGATTGGCTTAATCAGAGATTTGATTTATTAGATGAAGACTCTCAGAAAAGAATTAATGTTAATCCCTTAAGAATATTAGATAGTAAAAATAATTCTACAAAAGAACTTTTATTTGAAGCTCCATCTTTAAAAGACTTTTTATCAAATGAAAGTAAAATTAGATTTGATTATTTACAGAAGTTACTCGATAATCTAAAAATCCCATATAAAATTAACAACAACTTGGTAAGGGGACTTGATTATTATTCTCATACAGCTTTTGAAATAACAAGTGATCACTTGGGTTCTCAGGCGACTGTATGTGGTGGTGGACGTTACGATGGCCTGATAAACGAATTGGGCGGGGGGCCAGCTCCATCAATTGGCTGGGCTATTGGGATGGAAAGGCTCATAATTCTTGCTGGAGATAAAATTTTAGAATCAAAATCCCCAGATGTTTACGTGATTCATAAAGGTGAAAAAGCTGAGCAACTTGCTTTGGACATTACTTGTCAGTTAAGGTCATCAAACTTAATGATTGAATTGGATTACTCAGGTTCATCTTTTTCAAAACAATTTAAGCGAGCAGATAAAAGTAGGGCTAAATGGGCCTTAGTTATAGGAGAGGATGAGGCATCTACAGGTCAATTGTTGATGAAGAATTTAAGGGACAAACAAAAGGATCAGGAGAGTAAGGAATATATTTTTTCAAAGGACGATCTTGATCAGTTAATTAAAAAATTGATTCCTTAAAAAATGATGAATTATTTTAAATGAGCTCTATTAAAATCCAGAAAATATGTTGTATTGGCGCCGGTTATGTTGGTGGTCCAACCATGTCTGTTATTGCAGATAAATGTCCCGATTTAGAAGTTAAGGTAGTTGACATCAATAAAGAACGAATTGATGCATGGAATGATTCAGATCTCAATAAATTGCCAATATATGAACCTGGATTAGATCAGATAATTTCAAGAACAAGAGGGCGAAACCTTTTCTTTAGTACAGAAATGGAAAAGTCAATATCTGATGCTGATATGATTTTTATATCAGTTAATACTCCAACAAAAACAAAAGGTCTTGGAGCTGGACAAGCAAGTGATTTAAGTTGGGTTGAAGCTAGTGCAAGGCAAGTAGCTAAATTTGCAAAAGGACACACGATAGTAATTGAAAAAAGTACTCTTCCAGTTCGTACTGCACAAGCAATAAAAGAGATACTTAAGACAACAAATAGAGACAATCAAAAAAATGAAATTACAAAAACTTTTTCTGTTTTATCGAATCCTGAATTCTTGGCTGAAGGTACAGCAATTAATGACTTAGAAAAACCTGATAGGGTTTTAATTGGTGGAGAGGATTCTGACGCTATAGATGCACTGGTTAAGATTTATTTGAATTGGGTTCCTAGCGGTCAGATAATTTGTACTAATTTATGGAGTAGCGAGCTTTCTAAATTAGCCGCTAATGCATTCTTGGCTCAGAGAATTAGTTCAATAAATTCTATTTCAGCCTTTTGTGAGGCTACTGGAGCTGATGTTAAGGAAGTTGCCAAAGCCATAGGAACAGATAAAAGGATAGGTAATCAATTTCTTAGTGCAGGTCCTGGGTTTGGCGGGAGTTGCTTTAAAAAGGATATATTGAATTTAGTTTATTTAAGTGGATATTTTGGTTTACCAGAGGTTGCTAATTACTGGAATCAAGTTGTAGTGCTCAATACTTGGCAGCAAGATAGAATTTATAAAATTGTCCTTGAGAAGCTTTTTGGTACAGTTAATGGAAAAAATATAGCTATATTAGGTTTTTCTTTTAAGGCAAACACCAATGATACTAGAGAATCTCCTGCAATAAGAATTTCCAGTGAATTACTCGAGGAAGGAGCAATTTTATCAATTTATGACCCTAAGGTTTCATTTGAGAGGATAGAAGAAGATTTTGAAAAATTTTCATTTAATAATCAAGGGATTTGGAAAATGGCCAATTCCATTCCAATGGCACTGAAAAATGTTGATGCAGTTTTAATTCTTACGGCATGGGATGAATTCTTTGGACTTGATTGGAATTATTTAGCTTCTTTGATGAGATCACCAGCTTGGGTTTTTGACACAAGATCTGTTGTTAATCGTCAAGAAATTGAGAATACAGGCATAAATCTGTGGAAGCTGGGTGAAGGGAACTAAAAAATATTAATAAAAAAATAATATGTATATTCTGAGTGCTTAAATAAATTAAATTGATTTTACGTTTTTATTAATTTAAATTTAGAAAACATAATGCTCTTTAAATTTCTTTTCAAAAAGAAGAAAAAAAAACTTCAAGAACAATCTGTACAAAAGTTTGATATGAATAATTGGATGAACTTGACAAAGGAAGAAAGACTTGAAATAGATTTTAAGGATAAGAATAAAATCATGAGAAAGAAGAAGGCATTGCTTAAATCAATTAGAGATGAATATATAAAAATAAAAAATTCTAATTAACTTTTTTATTAGAATGATAACTATAAATTATTAAATTTTATGATTTGGCCTCCAGTAAAAGCTTGGACTAGCAAGGTTTGTCTAAATGGTCAAATTCATTTCGTTGCAATTAATTATGGTGATGACTTGGTAAGTAGATGGGTCATTTTGATGTCTGTACTTGACTCGACGGTGGTTGTAAAAGTTCCGTGCTCCCAATTATTTGATTTATCTAAGTGGGAAGCTGGATGGGGTGAAAGAAATTATATCGAATCTTCAAAAATAGATAGTGCAAAAAGTGATGTAAAAACTACTGACTTTTCTAATGCATCTATTGATTCTGGTTTGACAATACCTATAAGTCAAAATACTATTAGACCTTGGTTTAACAGGATTTAAGTAATATTTGATCTAAGTTTTAATGCAATTTAAGTATAAATTTATTATTGTTTGCTTTCCAAGCTGATAGCTTGAGCTTTCTTTGGCTGACTTTTTACGTTAAAAAAAAGATACTTGTATGTTAAAGGATGATAGAAGAATCAATGTGGTTATCAGAAAAAGAAGCTAGTGAGGTTTTAAGCGTAGATAAACAATCTTTAGAGGCCCTGAGAGAAAGGGGTTTTTTAAAGCCAGGATGTCACTGGAGAAGTTCAAATGATCCTAAGCAACTACCATGGAAGCCAAAAGTTTTTTATTTTATAAGAGGATGTAAAGAAGTTATTGAATATTTGGAGCACACTGATGATTCTTTTCACCAAAAGGCAGCCTAAAGAAAAACTAAGAGTTTTTGTAAATTCGATATTTTTTAATTAGCTTTTTAAGCTACTAAGTTTTCCCCTTTACAGTCTTTGATAGACGTCTCCAAAATTGGATAAAGAGAAATCATTTTCCCGTATTCAGGCGATGTTCTATAAATATTCGCTTTTTTTCTATAGTGGTCTTCTGTCTCCATGTCTAGACTATTAATTCGATTGAAGTTCATGATTCATTATCCAAAAGGATTTAACTATTTAATAGTTATAAATAATGAGACCAAATTAATCTTTTATATTAATTACATATTTGGATGTATTTATATGGATTATGAGACTTGATTGGTTTCGAATGCCTGATATAAATTCTTTTTATGTATCAATTAATTCTTTAAATAAAATGTCTTACTTTCGCAATTCGCTTAATTTTGTTTGTTATCTCTAGTTGGCTGTATGTTTTTTATAGTTTAAAACCTGCTCTTTTTGAAATTTTTTTATTTCCATAGAATTTAAATAATAAAAAAAATTTACAGATTCTTTCTCTTAGATGAGTATTCGATGAAATTGCAGTAGTCTCTGTTCGGTTTTGAAAAATAGCACTTCTAATGCAGACCTATGGAAATTCAGCCGTCACCTACGGGTGGTGGGCTGGTAACTCAGGGGTCACCAACCGTTCAGGCAAATTTATTGCTGCTCATGCCGCTCATACCGGTTTGATTGCTTTCTGGGCTGGTGCCTTCACGTTATTTGAATTGGCTCGTTTTGACCCTTCCGTACCAATGGGTCATCAGCCTTTAATTGCTCTTCCTCATTTAGCAGCTTTGGGTATAGGTTTCGATGAAACTGGAGCCTTTGTTGGTGGAAGTGCGGTTGTTGCAGTCGCTGTGTGTCATCTAGTTGGATCTATGGCATATGGGGCGGGTGGATTGATGCACTCCCTTCTTTTTTCTAGTGACATGCAAGAGTCTTCTGTGCCACAGGCCAGAAAATTCAAGCTTGAATGGGACAACCCAGATAACCAGACTTTCATCCTTGGACATCATTTGATTTTCTTCGGTGTTGCATGTATTTGGTTTGTTGAATGGGCGCGAATTCATGGAATCTACGATCCTGCTATTGGTGCTATTCGTCAGGTTGAATACGACCTTAATTTGAGTCATATCTGGGATCATCAATTTGACTTTCTAACTATTGATAGTTTGGAAGATGTTATGGGAGGTCATGCTTTCTTGGCTTTCTTAGAAATTACTGGTGGTGCCTTCCATATTGCTACTAAGCAAGTTGGAGAATATACGAAGTTCAAAGGAGCTGGGCTTCTTTCTGCAGAAGCTATTCTTTCTTGGTCACTAGCTGGTATTGGCTGGATGGCAGTTGTAGCAGCATTCTGGAGTGCAACAAATACTACTGTTTACCCTGTTGAATGGTTTGGAGAACCATTAGCACTTAAGTTTGGAATCTCTCCTTATTGGATAGATACTGTAGATCTTCCAAATGGTGCTCATACTTCTCGTGCTTGGCTAGCTAATGTTCATTACTACTTTGGATTCTTCTTTATTCAAGGTCACTTATGGCATGCTCTTAGGGCAATGGGATTCGATTTTAAACGAGTAACTGGTGCCTTAAGTAATCTTGATACTGCTTCAGTATCATTAAAATAGTTAAATAAATTTTTATTAACTAAATAAAAAAGCCCCAAATATTTGGGGCTTTTTTGTTGGGTTCTATTTATTAATAAGTCAGTAATATCAATAAGAATAATATGATTTTTATTAGATTATTAATTTTGAAATCTTTATTAGATCGATTTATAATTCTATATTGATCGCATATTTACTAATAATTAAAACTCAGTAAATGATTTGATTGAGATATGATAAGAATCAAAATTAATTTCGATGTTAAATATTCATATGGGATATTATTTTTTAGGAATTTTCATTTATTTCCTCAAGCTTGTTAATAGATGAGTCTGTCGTTTTTAGGGTTGGAAGACCTATATAAAATTAATGCAATCCCAACGTTAGTTCTTTCCTTAGGTTTACTTGGAATTATAGGAATCCTTCTAACCCTTGGTAGAAGATTAGATTCTGCAATGAAGTTGGAAAGATTTGGTATTCCCATAGCCCTGTTAGTTGGAGCATTAGGCTTTTTAATTGGTCCTTATGGACCTTTTTCTTTGTTACCAGAGAGGGTTCTGGATACTTGGATGCAATTACCAACTCCATTGCTTACTTTGGTCTTTGCGACCTTAATGATAGGAAGACCTATTCCAAGAATTAGTACTTTATGGAAACCAGTTGCCTCGCAGGCATTGCTTGGACTTTTACTAGGTTTTGGTCAATATGTTGTTGGTGGAATAATTGTGTTGTCATTTCTGCTTCCTTATTTAGGAGTAGATCCACTGATGGGATGCATTATTGAAGTTGGTTTTGAAGGAGGACATGGAGCTGCGGCAATAATGGGAGATAGTTTTATGAAGTTAGGTTTTCCTGAGGGTTTAGATCTTGGATTTGCAATGGCAACTGTAGGTTTACTTGCTTCTACTTTGTTAGGGAGCGGTTTAGTTGTTCTAGGTAGGTTTTTTGGATGGCTTGTACCTGCTGATCAAGAGCTCACAAATGATTTATATGACATTGAATTGGAATTTAAACCATTTGAACAACTTAAGTTGCTTTTATATAATTTTGCTCTAGCAGGATTAGCGGTATTGGTTGGAATTTTTTTACTCTACTGTTTAAGACTATCTTCTACTTATTTGAATGATATAAGTAAGCAGGTGATATTAGCTTTTCCAGTATTTCCATTGGCTTTGATGGGTTCCTTTTTAGTAAGATTTTCATTAGAAAAATCTGGAAAGACTAAACTAGTCTCATCACTTTTTCAACGTGAGATTGGCATACTTTCAACAGATTTACTTATAATTACCGCCATGGCCGGATTGAATTTACCTTTATTAGTTAACTATTGGGTTCCAATAATAATCTTAGCTGTTGGTGGATTGATTTGGAATCTTGTAGGAATGTTGGTTTTTTCTAGATTATTTTTTAGAGAAGAATGGTTTGAAAGAGCAATAGCAGAGTTTGGAAATTCAACGGGAGTTGCAGCTAGTGGACTACTACTTTTGAGATTGGCTGACCCTAGAAATTCTACTAACACGTTACCTGTGTTTTCTATTAAGCAATTATTTTTACAACCACTTCTTTCAGGAGGCCTAATTACTGTAATAGCTCCTTTGTTTATTAGTAATTTTGGGCTTAAAGAGTGGACAGAATTTTGTGGATTAATTTCATTTTCTTTATGCGTAGTAGCATTATCTTTGCAGTCAAAATATACAAAAGCCTCAGCATGAAAATTAATATACTTAACTAAAGTTATAATTTACAGAAATATTAGTTTAATAAACCATTTCCCCTCCTTTATATGAACCGACAAATTTACAAAGATATCCCTCCTCAAGAACTAAAAGAAAAATGGTTTAAAAGCCATCTACTTGGAAAAGAGGTTGAATTAAGAGAACTTTATGAGTTGCCTCAGGATCAGTTGGATTTAGTAATGGCAGAGACTGCGGAGTTTAGGAGCGATATAGGAAATAGAGATAGAAATCTAGGTAAATTTTGTACAGCTGGTTATTTTTTAGAGTTATCAAGAATTATTGACAAAAGAAGGGCCTCAGAATGATTTTCTACTTTATTGTCCAAAGAATAGAGGTTCATTTTGCTTCCTCCATGGTTTGTTTTTTTTCATAACTATTGGATATTTCTCATGCTTAAAAAAATAATTTAACCAATTTCGTAAATATTTGATTTCATTGTTTTGATCAAATTTTTTTATGTCCGCTATTCTAAATTGCCTTATAAATGGCCAAATAGCCCAATCAGCTAAGGTTTCTTTTGCATCAACAAGAAACAACGGTTTCCCTTCGTTTGAAGATTCTTCTAATCTGCTATTTAAAGACAAAAGTATTTTTATCGCGGCAGCACGATGAGTTTCTGATTCTTCAAAATTATATCTAGATGCATATTTATACCGATCCAAATGATATTTAAATACCTTATCATTTGTATCTATAAGGCTAAATATTTCTTTTAACTTCTTCTTATTATTATTAGCAAATAATTCATGCATATTTGATCTTTTAATACACCAGAGCATTATTTCTAAGCTCTCATCAATTACTTTGTTTAAACTAGTTTTTAATACAGGTACAGTTGCTTTTTTAGAAATCTGAATTAATTCACTAGGTTTATTCTTTAGTTCGACCTCTCTTAACTCTACTACCTGATTTGTATTTAATAATGCCCATCTAGCTCTAATTGCGTAGGGACATCGTCTAAAGCTATACAGAATATTGTGCTTCATAATTTTCCTGTTAAAATCATCTTGTGCCTTATACCTAGATATGATTAGTCAATCCTGTAAATCTTAAATTGAATATGTATTACAAGTATATCCTTTATGATTTTCTTTGTAAATTATATTTTACTATAAAAATATAATTCATTACTTTTATAATCCAAATGCTTCATTTCTCAAGAAAATAAAATTATGTCAGGATTTGTTTATTTAATGAAAAATGGTGATTTATATAAACTCGGATCTACTATTAATTTGAGAAGTGAGGTAAGTAAGATGAAACCAGGTGAAATAATTGCTTCTTTAAAAACTAATGAACCAAAATCTTTTGAGGCAAGATTGCTAAGGCTTTATAAGAAAAAAAGAATTCCAGATACGAACTATCTTCGTTTGTCTGAATCAGAAGTTAATAATTGTAAAAAACATTTAGATGTCAAAAGTAATTTCCCGAAAAGTTTAAATGATGAGTTAAGAATAGGACTTAATGGATCTTTGTTTTTCGCAGTTATAACTTTTCTGATTTCATTCCTTATTGATAAGATGTTTGTATTTAGTTTTTTTCTCTCAATATTATTTGCCTCTCTTCCGATGTGGTCACTTGCAATCCTTGGTAGTTTTGGAGGTTATGATATTGATGATCTTGCGCTTTTCTCGACAGTATCTAACAGATTTAAAGGCCTTTTGATAGCTATCTCTATGATTTCAGTGGCATATGTTCTATATACTTTTTTTCGCTTTTCAACTGCCTTTTAACCTAAACAATTATTTTGTATTTCTATACATATAATTTATAAATTCTTGCTTAATTATAGAATTATAGCTATAAATATCTTTAATAGGTAATGACCTTTAGCGAGTATGAACATTTCTGATTATCTTCAATTCTTAGAACCAATTCAAGAACAGCTTAATAAGATTTACTCAGTTGCTTCTTTGGCTCTTACAGTTTTAATTTGTTTATGGCTCTTTAATTTTATAGTGGGTCTCATGCAAAGAACTTATTCAGTAGGTAAAGCTATAGGAAGTTTTTATAGAAATTATTTTCATAAGTATCTCCGTAAGGCAATTCTAGGAGCATTGAATTCGTTTAAGAAAACTACTAATCCTATTTAAAAAATAAATCTTTTCCTTATATTGTCTTTTCAAGTTGACAGTTAACTGCGATTTCAAAAGGAACAGAACTGTTTGGTAAGTCAAGTAAATTAGAACAAATATTTGCAATATCATTTGCCTGGGTCATGTCTTTTTTGGGAAAATGAGTTATTTCTTTTGCCATATCTGTATTTACCCAGCCTGGGCAAATAGCTGTAACTCTAATACCTTCTTGCCAACCTTCATTTCTCATTGTTTGGCATAAGCTCATTAAAGCGAATTTACTCATTGAGTAGCTCGCTAAGTTGCCTTTTGATCGTTTCCCACTCATCGATACCAATACAATAATTCGTGCTGAAGTACTAATTGATAAATACTTCCATGCATCTTTTGTTAATATCCATGGTCCCATGACATTAACTTTCCAAAGTTCTTCAATATCTTGAATATCATTATCATTAAATATTAAATTTGTTCGTTTAAAAATCCCTGCACAATGAATAATAGTATCAATATTTTTAAAAGTTGCGACTGTTCTTTCTACCCATAGCTTTGATGACTTTGGATTAGTTGCATCATAGGTATGTACCAAAAAGCTTTCTGGATTATTTGCTTTTGGATCAAGGTATGTATTGTTCAAATCATCTTTTTTTCTTACTCCTAAACTTAAGTAATGACCTTCTTTAAGTAACTTTAATGCTATCGCTTTACCTATACCTCTACTTGCTCCACTTATAAGGATTTTTCTCATTTATTATTGACTATTATTGCTTTAAACAATAAATTTAACTCTCTACCATGCATATTCATTAATCCTTGCTTGATAGTCCAGGGTGATTTCCTAAACATTTTCCACATTGCAGATATTAATTCTTTAAGGCTAAGTGTATTTGTAAGGAATCCATACCATTGTTTATTAGGTAAGCTAAAAAATTCTACAAAGAATCCTCTTAACAACTTCTCTTCAAATCGCATCAATTTTTCTAATCCAAATTTATAAATAGCTTGTTTCCTTCTAAGTTCTGATGGCCATAACGTTTGCCAACCTCTCTTTGCTAATGAAGCTGAGGATGCTTTTGGGTCTTTCATCGCTAATGAAAGGGCCTTGGCAACTTTAGGAGCTCTTCTTAAAAGGCTGCCAACCATGTATCCCGATGCTGGATGTACCATCCCAGCAGAACCGCCAAATCCAAGAACCGGTTGAGTTAGGTCAGGGATAGGCATGTTCATTGGCAGATATGAACCATGTTCTTCATGCTCAAGACTTTTTATTTCTAAACCCCGAGTCTCTAATCTTTTTTCCAGTCTTCTTTTTAACTCATCAAGTGAGACTGGAGGAAATAGACCCAATGATGTTTCTTCTAAGAAAAACTTTCCATTTCCCATATCCATAGCGTATAAAAATGTTGGTGCTTCTTTTCTTTCCTCTGGATTCAAGTGGTCGCAACGATAATCCATTAAAACAAATTGACCTTTCTCTACAGGGGGTGCGTTGAACTCCCCTACGATCCCGTAACAAGTTTGAACGGCTACTGGCCCTTGGTTAGGAGACTTGATAAAAACAGGTTTGTAGCCAGTTGCATCAATTACCACCCGAGCTTTGAGTTCCTTTCCCTTAGACGTTTTAACTGTGCTGGTTAATTGATTCGTTTCTAAGTTGATTGCTGATCCTTTATGCCATTCTATTTGAGCCTTATTGCATTGCTCTAACCAATAAGCTTGCAATTTGTTTTTATCAAAAAGCCCATAATCTCTATTATGTCTTGTAATTTCATTCTTTTTAGAATTTGGATCCTTGTCCCCCTCTCCAAAATAACTAATGGTGTTTACCCACCTATGTTCAAGTAAATGACTTAGACCAAGCTCGTCAACCTCTTCACCCCAAATCCCATAAGTGAAGGGCCAAGGTTCCTCTGGCGATTGCTCCGATAAGATTTCAACATTTAAGTTTTCAATCGCTAATGCTGCCGCTATTGATAAAGCGCCTGGGCCTGAGCCTAGTACTAGAGCATCTTTTAATGCACTAGTAGTGGTCATGCTTCCCCTTGAGGAAAATAGCTATTTCCTTTTACTTGGAGTCGAACAACAGGATTTAATTTCTTTGAATAAAATTTAATTATTTGACCGCCTCCCAGGATTACCACTTTAAACACCCATGTCTTACATAATCAACAATAGCTCTTGATGGCATTAACATAGAATAGTATTAATGTTTTTTATCAACTTAATGAGTTTATTTTATTTTTAAGTATGTATGAAGACTTTTTGATTGAAATATGAAAGAATAAATAATCTAAATTATTTCTAAAATCATTTAATATTCAAATTAAAAATTTATGACAGAAAAATCAAATAGTTCAAAAAAAGATAAACCTTTAACTATTTTTATAACAGGTGGTTCATCAGGTATTGGCTATCAGGCTTGTTTAAATTTAATTTCCCTTGGTCATAATATAATTTTACCATGTAAAAATATAGTTAGAGCTAATGAAGTGTTGACTAATATATTTAATGAATTACCCGCTGAACTATCTAAGAAAGGTGAGCTTTATACGCCAATAATGGATCTTTGTGATTTGAAAAGTATTGATTTGCTCTGTTCTGATGTTAAAAAGAAACATTTAAAAATTGACGTTTTGATTTTGAATGCCGGTCTGCAATATACAGGTTCAAAAGTACCTAGAAGGTCAGCTCAGGGAATTGAATTAACTTTTGCAGTTAATCATTTAGCCCATTTCTATTTGACAAAAAAGATTTTACCTTTTTTAACTAAGAGTGAAGATCCGAAAATAATTATCACCTCTTCAGAAGTCCATAATCCTAACAGCGCTGGGGGTAAGGTAGGCGCTAAAGCCAGCTTGGGAAACTTAAAAGGATTAGAAAATGGTGCAGGGTTTGAGATGATTGATGGAAATAAGTTTAATGCTGATAAAGCATATAAAGATAGTAAATTATGTAATATTCTTTTTGCAAAAAAATTAAGTATTTATTTGGATAAAAAGAAATTATTAATTCCTGTTATTGCCTGGGCTCCAGGCTTGGTTATCTCTAGAGATAACCAAGGCTTTTTTAGATATAGCAGAAAATATAATCAATTAGGACAAATATTATTTGCTTTTTTAGCCAGAGATATATTAAGAATAACCACATCAAATATAGAAGCGGGTTTGATTTTAACTAATTTAGTTTGTTTATGTAAATATAAAAAACCAGGTTTCAATTACTATAGTAATAAAGTTATTTCATCAGGTAATTTTATTTTTGAAAAAACTGATATAAGCAATGATGCCCAGAGAGAAGATCTATCAGATAATTTATGGGAGTTATCAAAATCTCTAATAAATAAGATACTTAGATAAATATATCTTATTTATTCATATGAATTGTTTGGGTTGGATATGCGAAGTTAATATTTTCATTTTGGAACTTCTGCATGATTCTTAGATTAATTTCTTGTTGAGCTGACATTGCTTGAAGATAATCACTTGTAGGAATGTAATAGACTAATTCAAAATCAAGACTACTATTTGCGAATTCGATAAAATGACATCTGTCAAAGATCGCATTTTCAGTTTCGTCCACGATATTTTTGATCATTATAGGTATTTTTTTTGTTTGTTCATATGTAGTTTCATAGACAACACCCAATTTATGTACCAGTCTTCTTTTCTTCATCTCAGCATAATTTGAGATTACTCCATTTGTTAGTCTGCTATTGCTCATTATTATTGCTTCTCCATTAATACTTCTTAAGCGTGTGGATCTAACACCTACGCTCTCAACTTTTGCCCAGATTCCTTCAATATGAATAAACTGTCCACTTTGAAATGGTTTATCAAGCAGGATCGTTATGTATTCGAAGAACTCTTGAACTGGTTCCTTTAAGGCGAGGCCAGCCCCTATACCTCCTGCACTTAATAAAGCCCAAATTGCTGCCATTTGTACACCCATATTTTGAAGATAAAAAATTACTCCGAGACTCCAAACTGTTGCCCCAACCATTGGACTAAGTGAACGAATCATTTCGCTGATAGATTGATCATTTATTTTGCTTGCCCATCTTTGTATTATTTTCAAAAATACTCTATTTACAAATCTGACTATATAAATCAGACATAAAAACTTGCTAATACCAATTAATGTCTTGTCTACTATCCCTCCAATTAGTAAAACTTTCCATGCAACTATGAAACTTAAGATAAATCCTAGAGGCTTAATAGTTTCAATTAAAAGTGTAGCTATGTAGTCATCTGTTTTGCTTTGGGTTGCAGAGGTTATTCTCCTTAAAACCCTTTTTAGGATTTTTGGACTTACCAAGGAAATAATGCAACCTATACTAAAAGTAAGTAATGAAATAATTATGTTTTTATAAAACTCATCCATGATTTCAGATTACTTTCCTCCAGACTGCCTGAAAAAAAAGATTTGTCTAGATATTTTCTTATTATTTAATTTGAAAATGAATTTTTTAAAATTTTACTTACCTCCCTAAATTCTTTCCTAGCAGAGGTCTTACATAATTCACACATTAGACTTTCAGTTGTGGATGCAACTGCTCCTGATAATATAAGTCTTAAGAAGGCAGTATCATTATCTATCTCATTTCTACTTCCTATAGCATCCCTTGGAATTAGTATATTTAATCCTTTCTGTAAAAGATCAATCGATGTCTGGAGGATACATATATGACTCTCAATTCCACAAACTATTATATTTTTTAAATTATATTCATTTATATAATTTATAAAGTTCTTATTCTCGCTACAACTGAATTCCATTTTTTCAAATTTAGGGTATTTATTATTTTCTATAATTGATTCTATCGTCATACCAAGCTTCAATGGATTTTGTTCAGTAATAGCGATACGAACATTCAGCAAATTACATGTATCAATAAGTTTTTTTATGTTAAATATTAATCGCTGACTACCTTTAATATTATTTATAAGCTTTTGTTGAACATCTACAATAAGTAGTAATGTTTCATCCTCCAACAACTTATTATTATTATTATTTTCTTTTCTTGGACTGGCATTTTTTCTTAAAAATTGATCCATTCTAAAGATATTTTTCTAATTTAAATATAAATCATTTAATAGATTTAGACATCATTTCTGCCTAAAATACATTGATTAAGGCCTTTGGCTGTTGCAGGCTTTTCTCATTACGTTAGACTATTGAGAAAACAAAGCTGGTATTGATTTCTCAATCTTCTTATCGTACCCATCCTTCTCCTTTTGAATCTGGCCTTCGGTCCGATGGTAAAAGAATGACCCCTCAAAGGAAAAAGGTTCTGTCTTTGTTCGAAGAGATTGGTTCTGGAATTCATCTAAGTGCGGAGGAGGTACATTCCAAATTGACAAGTTCTGGTGAGAAGGTGTCTCTTGCGACTATTTACAGAACTTTAAGACTCTTAGTCAAGATGACTTTTCTTAATGAACTTGATTTAAGTGAAGGGGGAAATAGGTTTGAATTGCTTAGTCATGAGCATCCAGATCATCATCATTTGATTTGTATTAGATGTGGCAGAACAGAAGAGTTTGAAAATATTGAGGTTATAAATGCTGGTAAAGCAGCAGCTAAAAATTTTGGATTTAAATTATTGGAATCATCGTTAAATGTAAGAGCATTATGTCCGATGTGTCTTAACGAATAAACCTTGGTTTTTAAGTTAATTCTCCACCACAACTAGAACCAGCTCCAGCAGTACAGCCGAAACAATGATTCCCTATAGAAATAGGATTATTCTTTAAAGAGAAAAGGGGAATTAATAGATCATCCAAATGCTTAATATCTCCATTTTTCCTTATTCCAAGTTGTTGGTTGAAATCACAATCATATAGAAAACCTTTCCAATCAACACTTAGGGTTGTTCTGCACATTACTGAGTTTAGGTTTCCTGGGTTATGATTATCTTTAAGTAATTTATTATATTCTTTTAGTTTTCCAATCATCTTTAAATATTTTTCATATCTATTAATTGGCATATTCGCTAACACAAATAAGTTCGAGAAGAAAATACCATATCTTTCTTTTAGTTCTCGTCTATAAGTATTTTCTAATTCTTTTTGGGATGGTGGAAGTTGTGGACCGCTAGGATTATAAACTAGATTCAAAAGAAGACCTTTATCTTTTATCCCGTAGCCATAAGAGTTAAGCTGTTGAAGAGCTAATATACTTTTTCCAAAAACACCTTTACCTCTTTGTTTATCTACATTCCCTTCGAGATAACAAGGGAGAGATGCTGTTATTTGTACTTTATTTGATGCTAAGAAACTAGCTAAGTTTTCATAACCTGGCTCTGTAAGTATCGTTAAATTACATCTGTCCATTACTTCAACATTAAGACTACGTACTTCTTTTACTAATTGTTTGAAGTTAGGATGTAGTTCAGGCGCTCCTCCAGTAATATCTAGAAGTTTAATATTATTAGCCTTTATAACTTTAGGTATAAGTTTTATAATATCTTCGCTCATCATTTCTGTTCTACTTGGACTAGCATCAACGTGACAATGGCTGCAGGCTTGATTGCATTTATAACCTATATTTATTTGCAAAGTATCAAGACAGTCTCTTTTGATTTTTGGAAAGTTTGTTTTAGTTGTCTCCATAAAACTCTATATATGATTAATAGCGTCTATGACATTATAGTTAAAATAATTATTTGCGTGAAGATATATTAAAAAAAATTTTATTAATAATCTAAAAGTTACTAGCTAATTGTTTAAACCAATCTATATATTCTTGTGGACCATCATTAATAACTATATTGAATTTTAAATCATCATCAGGATCGCTAATGCCTGTCATATCAGTTCCATTAACTTTTGGTCTTAACACCTGATCGTTGCAACTATTAACAAATATAACTTGATTCTCTTTATTGTAAGATTCTCCCAACTTTTGGATCAACGTTAAAAAACCTCTGTCACTTCCGCCTCTTAGCCAGGTATTAGTTTTATGATCATTCACTGAAGTTACAGTATCACCTACACCTATTAGCAGTGGCATTTGATCACTAGGAATTTTATCTCGGCATAGATCTATTAATTTATTAATTGTCTTTGGGGCGTTTCTAACGTTGAAGTCTTTACCAAAAGGATGAACCCCTGTTTTATTTGATATGTATTTATTTAATAGTAATAAAAGACCTGCTTCTTTAATTGCACCATTGATTATAAACTGAATATCTGTTGTCCCGAATTCATTTTTAGTTGCATATTTCATTATTTCTTTGCCATCTTTTATTCCTAAATTTGGCATTAAATGTAGATAAAATGAGCTTTCTAAGCCAAAATTTATAGAATCTTTTAGTATATTATTCATTATTTTCTCCATAATCAATTGTAGATATTTTACTTTTTTAATGTCATTTTTTACATAACTGAAAATCTCATTAAAGTTTAAAGTGGGAGTAAAGCGTGTATCACATACGGCAACATCGATTAACTTACTTCTTAATTCAATTGATAGATATGGTAAGAATTCTCTTAATTCATTCGTTAACATTGATCGCATCATATTTGGAACTTTTGCTAAGAAGTTAATCTCATTATCTTTGAGGCCTGGATGAGATAGATTCCTAAATCTATCTTGAAATTCCACACCACATGCAGCAAGACCAGGTAGGTATAAGCCTTTCTCTTTGGCTGTAGTTTTTGAATTAAGTGCATTTTCAACTAAGCGATTAACGCCTCTTCTTCCTTCATGCTCCCCGCAGGTTAGAACTGCAAATTTTTCTCTTAATTTTGAAACGTATTCCACATATTCTTTGTTGAGCTTTCTTTTGAGTGGGTCTTGAACTAGTGGAATACATACGCCGTCAAGATCCTGAACTATTAGAAAATTTTGTTCATTTATTATTGTGTTAATAACTTCTTCTTTTGTCTTAAACATTTTCATAGAAGAAGCCTTTAAATATTAGCCTACTCTAGTTCAAAAAGATATACACTTTCTTGATAGTTCTTATTCTTAAATAAGCATATAGATATATATTCTGTATTATAAAAAATCCTTTTTAAAAGTTTGTTATTATTGTATATAATGCAATTGAATGCAAATAAACAGTGTTTGAAAAGAATTTAAGTAATAGCTTTTTTACCAAGCCTTATTCCAGTGAGCAGATAGCTAAAAGAATTAGAGAGGTTTTGAATGGAAAAGTCGGATTTTACAGTGTTGGCTTGTACCCTGCCTCTCTTGCCTATAACTGTGCGTTGCAAAATGAAGGATTAAACATTCTTTTGGCCCCCAGAGAAGGCAGAGAGTTGTTTGGAGCCTTTTCTGATATCGATCTTTCTGAAATGGATATCGATATTAGAAATAAAATTGAATCTATGGCGACTTCGAAAATTCATAAACCAGAAAGATATAATACGCTTGAGGATTTACTAATTAACTGTGAATTAGTTGTTTTAAGTTCAAACAGTAAACATATTATAAACGACGTCAATTTAGCATTTAAACTTAGAAATAATCTTAATAGAAATAATGTTTTAATTGCTTGCTTGGTTGGATCATTCTGTCATGACTACAATTTGAATGAATCCTTCGTGTTATGCGAAAAACTAAATAATCTAGCTTTCTTTTCTGGGTTTCATCGACACGGTGCACTTCGAAATCCATTAGATAGTTTTACTGCTAATTTTTGTCATCCAGATGCTATGAATGCAATAGTAGGTGCAAAATTATTAAATAAACTTTCACCAAATATTCAAGTTTCTGCAGGTATACATAACATTGAAGGTCAATATATAAAAGCTGCTAAAAATATATCTTCAATTTTAGCTGGTTTCGGTCATGCTTTTCATAAAAATAATCCTGGATTACTACCAACTTTATTAACTCTATTATTGGATCAATGTCTAGATCAGGCGGCTTACGTTTCCATGCGTAGATCAGATAGGGATGATTTATATACAAAACAACCTTTTCCTATTACTGAACTTGGATATAGTGTTCAACGTATAGTTGCTTCATTTTTTAGAAATGGAGATTTTGTTCAAGTAAGAGATCATACTTTTAGTCAGTTAACAGCTATGGTCGCTGACGTGAGAGGTAGCATGATGTTACCTGTGAGTGGAAAGCCAACAAGGAATTTTCAAGCTGGGCAAGTCCTTGCTGAGATGATGATTGAGTATAAAAGATGTCCAAAAGGTGTAGATGAGTTTATAGAATGGTGCGAAAAAGCCGGTCTTAAACGTGGAGCTTTAGAAGGAATAAATTCTTTAAATTATTGGCCGTACATATTGAAAAAATATTCAATACCCTTGAATAATTCTTCAATGATAAATCTTTTATATATGTGTATAATGGGTCCTAATGTAATTAAGAAAGATATTTATAATGTTATGACAAGTAGTCGTGAACTAGCTAATTATTGTCAAGAATCTGTTAATTCATTCCAGAGCAAGAAAATATCTAATTCGCTAAATAATTTTCATTTAAAAAATTCTA
The DNA here is from genome assembly GCA_003216715.1 of Prochlorococcus sp. AG-402-L09. Lineage (GTDB taxonomy): Bacteria > Cyanobacteriota > Cyanobacteriia > PCC-6307 > Cyanobiaceae > Prochlorococcus_B. Next base: position 56,789 of record QCIK01000001.1, read on the forward strand.
TTGATTTTATAACAAAGTCATTAATGGATGAAGATCGATTATTTTTTGAATTAAATGAGATTGACTATGATAATTCACTAGAATCAGAAGATAAGCCAATTTATAATCAAGTTATTGATTTTATAGAAACTTCTATATTAGAATCATAAATATAAAATAAATCCTATGGATTATGAGAAAATATATTCTATTGTAAACAAATTTTTTTATAATAGTAAAGTTTTAAAGATTGATTTAATAGATTCTGGTCTTATTAATAAGACCTATATTATTGAACATTTAAGTGATGGTAGAAAGTCTAAATTTATTTTACAGTGTCTTAGTAATATATTTGAATCCCATGAGATAGTTATTAATAATCATAAATTAATAACAGATCATATTAAAAGAAAAATAAATAAAAATTGTCTCAAATTTGATTATCATAGATGGGAGGTTCCAAGCTTAATTAGGTGTAATTCTAATAATCTTTTTGTTTTCTCTCTTGATTCAGAATTTTGGCGAGCTATGGAATATATAAATGATAGTTTTAGCTTTGATATCTTAGAAGATGAATTCATGGCTTATCAAACTGGAGTTGGTCTTGCTAAGTTTCATTTAAGTTGCTCTGATTTAGATACTAAAAAATTAAAAAAAAGTATTAAATATTTTCATAATACTAAGCACTATATCGACGAATTTATCTTAAATTGTAAAGATTATAACTTTATGAAATTAGAAAATAAAGTAAAAAAAAGGGTTCAAAATCTAATTTTTAGTTTGTCTAATCATATTGAATATGTGAAATTCATATTAGGCTTATTAAATAAAAAATCTATAGAACATAGCGTTATACATGGTGATCCTAAGCTAAGTAATTTTCTTTTTGATATTAAAAATAAATATGTTGTTTCTTTGATAGATCTAGATACGGTTTCTTCAGGTCCTCTACTTACTGATTTGGCCGATTGTATTCGTTCGATTTGTAATATTGAAGGTGAGGAGCCAGATAATATAGAGAATGTTTATTTTGATATTAATTGCTGTAAGTATTTTCTCAATGGCTATTTTTCAATAGAAAATAAAAATAGTAATTACTATTTTGAACTTCTTCTCGAATTTATTTATTTGATAATAGTTGAATTAACTATTAGATTTCTGAATGACTTTTTACAATCAAATAGGTACTTCAAAATCAAATATCAAACTCATAATCTATATAGAGCAGAGGTTCAATACCGTTTACTCTCTAGTTATGTTACCCAAATTGCTACGTTGTCAAATTCACTTCATGAAATTGGGATTTCTTCAAATTCAACTTTTGTCTCAGATGTACAAAAAATTGTTTAGGGTTTTCATATTCCCCAACTTGTCACTAGAGTGAAATTGATATTTATTTTTTCTTGTGGCAAAGGAATTAACCCATAGGGCCGATGAGCTTAAACAATTAGGTTGGAATCAAGAAGATTTGTACAAATATATTGAGTTATGGGATTACAGGCAAAGATGGGGCTCGATAAATTTAGAGAGAGAAGATAGGTTGTTCCTTAGGAAAGCAGAATCTTTGTTGCCTGAAATTTCTAAAAACAAAGTTTCAGTTAAAAAACCTCTCAATGAAAAGTCATATTATTGCTGGATTCAGTTTTTTCTGAATGAAATGAATAATTTTGAGTCAAATGAAAATTTAGAAAATGGCATGCGAGGAGTTTGGCCTATTTTTTTAGAGGAAGAACTTCGCGTAATTGATTATTTTGAACCAGTTCTAGGCTTGCCTGACACTATTAAAGCTAAATTAATTGGTCCTATTAGAGAGGACTTAGTTAAAACGGCTTTGGAGCTTTATAAAGAATCAGTTATTACAAAGCAATTTGATTTCCAAGGGGCTTTGGCTAATGCTAAATCAAGTGGAGAAAACTCTAGTTGGCGATCTCTTAGAGATAGTGATTATGAAAACAACCAAGACTATCAAATTATTGCTAAAGCAAACGTTCTAGAATTCCGTAAAAAAGTCAATGAAAAGCTTTTATCATTCATCAAAGAAAATTTGCCATCTTTAGTTGAGTCAGATAAATCTTTACCTCCTAATGATTGGATAAATTAAGTAGCCAATTAGCGACTTATGTGGCTAAAAAGAAAATAGAGATAATTAATTTTTTGACTTCCCAACGTTTTGAAACTCTTCAATTGCATGCAGGCCAAGTACCAGACCCTGCCACTAATTCTAGGGCGGTCCCTATTTATCAGACAAGTTCATATGTTTTTAACGATGTAGATCATGGTGCTAACTTATTTGGATTGAAGGAATTTGGAAATATCTATACTCGCTTAATGAATCCTACAACGGATGTTTTTGAAAAAAGAGTTGCGGCGCTTGAAGGAGGAGTAGCTGCTTTAGCTACAGCATCAGGACAGTCTGCACAATTCATTGCGATTACTAACTTCCTTAAAGCTGGAGACAGCTTTGTATCAACATCGTTTTTGTATGGAGGCAGCTATAACCAATTCAAAGTTCAATTTCCACGTTTAGGAATTAATGTCAAGTTTGCTGATGGTGATGATGCAGATAGCTTTGAAAAACAAATTGATTCATCTACAAAAGCAATTTATGTTGAATCCATGGGAAACCCTAGGTTTAATATCCCTGATTTTGAGGGACTTTCCAAATTAGCTAAATCGAAAAATATCCCTTTAATTGTTGATAATACCCTTGGCGCTGCTGGAGCTTTAATTCGTCCTATTGAACATGGTGCAGATGTAGTTGTTCAAAGTGCTACGAAATGGATAGGAGGTCATGGCACTAGTCTTGGAGGGGTAATTGTTGATGCAGGAACTTTTGATTGGGGAAATGGAAAATATCCTTTAATGAGTCAACCCAGCGCTGCTTATCATGGTTTAGTTCATTGGGATGCTTTTGGATTTGGTAGTGATATTTGTGGAATGCTAGGAGTCCCTGCAGATCGAAATATTGCTTTTGCTTTAAGAGCTAGGCTAGAGGGGTTAAGGGATTGGGGCCCAGCAATAAGTCCATTTAATTCATTTTTATTACTTCAAGGATTAGAAACTTTAAGTTTAAGAATAGAAAGACATTGCTCTAATGCTCTTTCATTAGCAGAATGGTTAGATAATCATTCAAAAGTTGAGAATGTTAGTTATCCAGGATTACCAACGGATAAATACTATTCAAGAGCCTCTTCATATATGACCAGTAGAGGAAAAGGATCCATGTTGATTTTCTCTTTGAAAGGTGGCTTTGATGATGCTGTAACTTTTATAAATTCTTTGAAACTTTCTAGTCATCTAGCTAATGTAGGCGATGCTAAAACATTAGTAATTCATCCTGCTTCAACAACTCATCAACAATTATCTCCTGAAGAACAGTTATCCGCAGGTGTTACTCCGACTATGGTAAGAGTGTCTGTTGGTATAGAGCATATAGATGATATTTTAGAGGATTTTGAGCAGGCTCTAAATTTAATTTAATATAATTTTCCAAGGAGGTATATAGATATGGCTTTAATACTTCCTCGTAGTTATCATAAAATTTCATCAATTGAAAAAAATCATATCTCATGGATTGAGCCTGAATTAGCAGAAAGACAGGATATTAGACCTCTTAGGATTGGGATATTAAATATTATGCCTTTGGGAAAACAATATGAATTTAATTTATTGCACCCGTTAGGACTTTCTCCTCTACAAATAGAACCTATATGGATAAGATTAAAATCCCATTCATATAGAACTTGGGATCTAGAACATCTAAAAAATTTATACGTTCATTGGGAGGAGGCAATGTCTCCAACTCCTCTTGATGGGTTGATCATTACCGGGGCGCCTGTGGAGCATCTCCCATTTGAAGAAGTTAATTACTGGAAAGAATTAGTAACTCTCATTGAAGAAGCAAAATTAAAATGTGCAAGTACCCTAGGATTATGTTGGGCTGGTTTTGCAATGGCATATATGGCTGGCGTTGAGAAAAATAATTTCAATAAAAAGCTTTTTGGTGTATATCCAATGAGGAGTCTTGTTCCCGGTCATTCTTTAATGGGAACACAAGATGATGAGTTCCTCTGCCCCCAAAGTCGGCATGCTGGTTTACCTGATTTTGAAATGGAAAAAGCTGAAAAGAAAGGCAAGCTAAGATTATTGGCTCATGGGGAAAAAGTCGGTTATACAATTTTTGAAACTCCAGACCAAAGGCAATTAATGCACTTAGGACATCCAGAATATAATGTTGATCGATTGAAATCAGAGATGGAAAGAGACAAGAAAAGAGGCGACGTACCTCCTCCTGAGAATTTTGATTTAACCAAATCAAATACTTCTTGGAGATCACATAGAAACTTATTATTTCAGCAATGGTTGTGGTTCTGTTATCAACGTGTGAGCCTAAGTATTTAACTTTCGTAGATTTATTGCGATTTAGATTTCCAGCCATAAAATAAATTTAATTATTTTAAAGGTGGCATTACATTGTGTGGGTCATAAATAGCTTTGATTTCTTTTAATTTTGGAAGCCAATTGTTGAATGCTGAGGATAATTCTTTTTCATGCCATTCTATATGTGGGTGTATTTGAGCAAGATGCACACCAGGACATATAAATTCTAGATTATTCCAACACTCCTTCATCCATTCAAGGGATCTTTTTCTCTTGCTTTGATCGTAGGCTTGCCAAGCCCCATTAATCCAAGGTTTCCATACCGCATCTCTATGAATAAAAGAAGTATCAAGATCATTTAAATGTGTTAAACCTCCTAATTGTTGAGAAGCTATATAACAATTGTTGTTAGGTCTTTTATTGATTAAATCTTTAAGGATTTTTAATACTTGTGGATTACTCTCTTGCCATGAAGGGCCAAGTAAACCAAGAACTTCGGAATGGTATGAATTATTATTTTTATTATTTCCTAAGCTTAGATTTGGTAAAGAGTTCATATCGTTAAATTTATTAATGATTCGATTACGAGAGAAAGGCAATCTTTCTAATAAATTAATCAAGACGGACTCATCACTAGCATCTTTTACTTCACCAATTGCATGAGCAAAAATATCTTCTCCATATATCCATTGAAAGCTAAGTGAGTTAGGCCAATTTTCTGCTTGATTAATACACTCAGATAGCTGAGAAAATGTAAGATTCGCTGTCCAACTTAATAGTGGCCTTAATGGCTGAGTCTTTAGTTTTACTTTTGTGATTATGCCAAGAAATATAGCTGCACCGCAAAGGGCTTTCCATTCAGAAGTTGATTCTTCTTTTGTATTTGGTCGTAATAAATGAAATTCTTTTCCATTCCCCCAAAAACCTTTAATTTCAATGATTTGATCAATTGCTAAACCTCTGCTTCTACTAAGTGGACTTATTCCACCGGTCAAGATATATCCCATTCCTGTCCTCCCAGATAAACCAATTGGAAAACTTCTTTGATGCTTCTTTAAAAAAGACGATAACTCTCCCATCGTTACACCAGCTTCAATTTCTACATGCTTTTTGTCTAAATTGAAAAATATGTTTTGGTAGTTTTTTCTTAGGTTTAAAATCAAATGTTTATCTGCGGCGGCTCTACTTGTAGTTCCTCCACTAGATACTAAAAATGGTTTAGAAGTTAGTTGGGTTAATTTTAGTGATTGGAATAATTCTGTGTTGACAGTTTCAAAAACCCCAAGGACATCACTATCATTGGAATTTTGATTTATTAGCGACATTGAATTTTTAATAATCTGCTCCTTTTTCTATAATGAATTTCTTAAGTTGATATTTTATAAAACAATATTCAATTAAAGTGTATTAGCGGCTAAAAGTGTTTTGATTTCCTCTGCATCAATCAATTACCAATATCCATCTAATATTGGAATTGTTTTATGCGGACACGGGAGTAGAGATCCTAAAGCAGTAGAGGAGTTTATTAATGTAGTCAATAAAATAAAATCTAGAATACCCAATATTCCAGTTACATTCGGATTCCTAGAATTTAACCGACCAATAATCACTGAGGCCTTAGATCAACTTAAAAATAAGGGGGTAGAGAGAGTAATTGCATTACCCGCTATGTTGTTTGCTGCGGGGCATACTAAAAATGACATCCCTGCGGTTTTAAATAAATACTCTGCTGAAAATGGAATTCCGATTCAATACGGAAGGGAGCTTGGCCTAAATTCTTTAATGATTGGTGCCGCAGGTGCAAGAATTAAAGAAATAATTGATAGTAATCCAATATTTCCTATTTCTGAAACATTACTTGTTGTGGCAGGCAGGGGATCGTCAGATCCAGATGCTAATTCAAATGTTTGTAAGATTACAAGGATGCTTGTTGAGGGTTTTGGTTTTGGATGGGGAGAAACTGTTTTTTCAGGTGTAACATTCCCTCTCGTTGATCCTGGCCTGAGAAATGCTCTTAAATTAGGTTTTAAAAGAGTAATTCTCTTACCTTATTTCCTTTTCTCTGGAGTTTTGGTAAGTCGTGTTAGAGATCATTCGTTGAGAGTTGCAAATGATAATTCTGATGTGAAATTTTTAAACGCAGGTTACTTATCAGACCAAGATTTAGTTATTGATACTTTTATGGAAAGAATTCAAGAAGTTTTTAATGGAGAGAATTTTATGAATTGTGCTTTATGTAAATATCGCTCTAATTTATTAGGTTTTGAAAGTGAGGTAGGACATGAACAGATCAGTCACCATCATCATGTTGAAGGTTGTCTAGATATTTGCGTAGAGAATAAAGCTCATGAACACTCTCATGAACATTTTCCATATCCACATGCTGAGCATCCTTTAGGACCTGTCACGCTTCTCTCTTTAAATAAAAGCCAAATATAAAAAAAATAGCTTTAAATTAAAGAATCATTTGTCTCTTTCTTGCATGCGTCGCAATGGACTCGTTATTTATACATTTTTTTAATGTTTAGTTTCGGGTGTTTTCCCCAGGTGATTTCCACAGCTAGTGAAGAGTTTTCCACTATAAAGAACTAAAAACCTAGTTCTTATGAAGGGCTTGTGGGATTCAATAGATTTTTTAATAGTAATTTACACTTATACACTTTAGAAGATTAAGCTTGTTTTGTTCGAGACGATTTCTTGAGATGTGCTGGTACAAAATGAGTCTAGTTTTGTCTCGGATTTTTGGTATAGCTTTTCTTTATCTTTGACGTTTAATGGAAAATTTAAGATCCTTATCTCATAGAAACCAAATTTTTAAAAAGGAAATGGAGTTTAATCAAATTGAAACTCGTGTTAATGAGATAAAAATTGAAGATGACAGATGTTGTGAAAATAACTTGGACCTTATGTCCATAATGCTTGAAACTGAGGTGCCTGAAGCTCTTTATGTAGGTATGAAGGATTTTATAAGTGGAAACGATAATTGGGATCAATCCAAACTTATTAGCTCAGCTATCGCAAATTTTCTTTTTCAAAATGGTTCTGATGATAGGTCAATAACAGAGAAATACTTAAATGATATTTTCAACCTTTAAAGTCCATTATTGCCTTCTCGCAAGCTCTTTTAGTTATAGCCATCATTGTTAAGGTTGGGCTTTGCCAAGATGAAGTTGGCCAGCAAGCTCCATCAACTACCAATACATTTCTGCATTCCCATAGACGATTCCAATTGTCTAAAACGCTCGTTTCTTTATTGGTTCCCATTGGTGCCCCTCCTACCTCATGTATGTAATAACCAGGGGGTGGAGCATCGTTTTTAATCGCAACAGATTTTTTTAGAATTTGTTTGGTAAATGGAATATTTACTATTTCATTAACTGGGGTAATAGTCCCATTTCCAGAATTGATAATAAGTTCGATCATTCTGTTCATTTCTTTGACCATTCGTTTTTCATTTTCGCGCCAAACTATTGATATGTGTGGGATAGAAATGTCATATAGATCTTTGCTTTTTGAGAGAGAAACAGTATTTTTATGATTCGGGAGTACTTCTCCATGACCAATAAGGAATCCTGTTTTTGTATCTTTAAATTTTTTTAAAACATCTGGTGGTTCGAATCTATCAATTCCTCCCCAGATTCCATATCCTCCAACAAAGTTATTTTTAGTAGATTGGTTTCTACCCATGGGAATAAAGAAGCTGCCAGCTCCTGTTAAAAGATGATGATTAGTTTTCTTTGAATAATTAGTCAAACTCTTATCGATTGGGACAGTAAAAAACCTGCAGGTTGATATATGATCCATTAAGTTTTTCCCCAATAAATTGGAGGGCTCAATTAGACCATTTGAATTATTACTTTCTTCTGAACTTAATAGAATTCTAATTGTTTGGATTGTTGACGAACATAATATGATTAATTTACTTTCTAATTCACTTCTCTCTCCATTTTTTTGATTTACTATAACAACACTTTTAGCTGACTTTCTATCCTTATTCAATACTAATTTCTCTACTATATGATCTGAAAGTACTTCTACTTTACCTAACCTATCAGCTTCTTTTAATGTACTGCCTAAACTGCTATATCTGGGCCAAATTGCTTTATTTTTATTGGTTCCAAAGCCTCTAGAGTGAATAAATGGAAGATTTAATTTTTCTTTTATATTGGAGGCGAATATTGCTTCGCTTTCTGTGAAGGGAAGTTTGCCAATATATTCACCATTAGGTAGTTGATTCAGATCATCTTTGTTGCCATATATTTTTAGAAAATTCTCTATTTCTGAATAATGTGACTCAAGATCTTTATAACCAATAGGCCATTCAAGGTCGTATTCTTTACCTTTTGAAGCTTCAAAATCTTCGTGGGCTAATCTTAAGGTTATTCCTCCCCAAGTTAGGCTTCTTCCACCAACTTGATTGCCTTGCGTCCACATGAATGGAGCTTTTGGTGGGTGGGTGTAAGGATTTGCGTTCTTGTTTGCGTACAGTAACGGATTTGATTTCCAGAAACCTGGATGCTGAGGTTGCTTTTGATAATTTCCAGTTGTTACTCCTATCAGTCTCCGAATCATATTGCAAGGCTCTGTTCCGTTTGCCTGCTTGATACTTAATTCAGGACCTCTTTCAATTACTAATGCTCTAACACCTGCCTTGGCCATTGTGAGAGCTGCCATTCCTCCTGTTGCTCCAGAACCGATAATTATGACTTCATATGGCTTGTTAATCATTTTTAAGAACTTGTATATTTTAAATTTGGATGATTTAGATAATTATTTTATGATATTTAAGATATATATTAAATCATAGGCATAGCTTTTAGGTAGTTAGAAAATTTGATTAATTAATTTCGTTTATATTTTTTCTATTAAAGATTTAACTTGGAAAATTTTTATATGATAATTTTTAAATCATTTTTTGTAAATATTAATATCTATATGTTGATTTATTCATTATGATTTAGCAGGGATTATATTACTATTTTTATTGTTCTAATATATGTTAAATTCAATATTTAACTGTTAGCCCCTTTTTGAATTAAAATATAATAATTGTTAGCTATTAGAAAGTTATGTTTAAACGTCTTCTTTTTTTTGTAAGCTCGGTTCTATTTTTCTTTTATTCTCTGCCAGCTTATGCAGCTTTGGACTATGGAAAGCAAACCTTGATAGGCGCTGATTTTTCTAACACCGATTTGCAAGGTGCGACTTTCTATTTAAGTGATCTCCAAGATGCTGATTTTTCAGGTAGTGATCTTCAAGGAGCTAGTTTTTTTGATGCAAAGCTTGAAAACGCTAATTTAAGTAATACAAATATGAGAGATGTAACAATGGATGCGGCCATACTTAACGGTGCCAACCTTTCAAATAGCATATTAGAAGGTGCTTTTGCTTATAATGCTAAATTTGAAAACGTTGTTATTGAAGGTGCCGATTTTACTGATGTATTAATCGCGAATGATGTTAAAAACAAGCTGTGTATTATCGCAGATGGCATAAACAGCGTCACTAATAAAAAAACAAGTGAGACATTAGATTGTTAGGAAATAGTATGCTTATTAAGAAAAATATTAATCACTCAAAATATATTTTTTGGATTTCAGTTTTATTTATATGGATTATAGCCACCTTCGCAGACCGGATTTGGTGGAATTTTTATAGCAATACTCCTTCATGGGATCAGGCTGATTATCTGAACAGTGCTCTTGAGCATGCTCGAGCACTTTCTTTTTTAGAGGGAAATGGAGCTTCTGACTTTAGTTCTTTATTAGATAAATCTCCAAAGATTCCTCCTTTGGCCTCAATAATAAATGGAGCTTTTATTGCTTTTGCTGGTGATTCCCCTCATCAAGCTGCCTGGTCTTTAAGTTTTTGGAATGGATTTTTGATCTTTAATATTGCTTCATGGGGACTTTATTTGAGAGGAAAAAGATTTGCGCTTTTTTGTGTACTTATTAGTGCATTTTCTCCTTTCTTATTTCATTTAAGAACTGATTATGTCTTGGAGTTACCTTTAATCTCCGCCATTACATTTTATTTGTTTCATCTAGGAAGGTGGAGTGATAAATCAATTGGTGGTAAATGGATTCAATTGATAATCGCTACTTTTGCATGCGCCTTTTCTCTATTGATTAAGCAAAGCTCTTTATTAGTCATAATACCTTCTTTATTATTTATTTTTCTTCTTTCTTTCAAAAGAGATAAAAAATTTCGAATACAATTTTTATGTTTATTTCTTATCAATCTTTTAGCGATCTTACCTTGGTTTTATCATAATTGGATAATGATATTAAGTGGAACTTATAGAGCTGTTTTTGAATCGGCTGCGATAGAAGGAGATCCATTCGTTTTGGGCTTTAAAAGTATTTTCTGGTACTTTCCATATTTAGATAATCAGTTTGGAAGTATCATTTTCTTTTCTGGCTTGTCAGGAATAATATTTGCCTTTTTAACTGATTTAAGATCTTTTAAAGCTTCATCAAAGTTACCCTATATTTTTGATGAAAATAATTATAAATGGATATGGATTTATTATAATTTGATTACTTGCTGGACTTTTACAACTTTCATTCCTAATAAGGATGAAAGATATATTGCATGTACGATCCCTTTAATTATTTTGCTGTTAGCTCTTGGATTCTGTAAGTGGAGTGATTGGCTAGATACTTATTTTAAATTCAAATATTATGTTTTATTATTGATTCCTCCTATAAGCTTTTTACTATCCAATTCTATTAATAGGTTTAAAAATATAGAAAATATCTCGAGTAAATATTATCCTGTTAAAGACATTATATCAATAATCAAATCAGATCAGACATTCGATGAAAAAGAAACAGTTATTGTTGTTCCAAGCACTCCTGATATTAATCAGCACAATGTAAGTTATTTTGGGAGAATGCAAGGTGGAAATATTTTAGGTAGACAACTTGGGCAATCTCTTTTGCATATAGAACCTGTTATTAAATATTCAAATTGGATTATTTTGGCTGAGGGTGATCAGGGTTCCGTTTCAAGTAATTCAATAGCTTTAGATAAAGCTATTAGAGATAGTTCTATTTTTATAAAAGTTCGAGAATTTCCTAGAAAAAAAGAAGGAAGCTATTCTTTATGGAAGCGAAGTTCAAGTTCACTTAAGAAAAATGAATTTCATAATAGATTTATTGAACTAGCAAATGGAATGGAGCTGGGGCCATTAGGGATTAAATTGATTTTTGATGAAATAGAAATAGAACATATGCTTGATGGGCATTTTAAATATCAAAGTATAGTTAGAGATAAGGCGTTATCCAAAATAAGTTCAGACCCTGAAAATGTTGAATCTTTATGGTCCCTATCTCTTCTAAAGATATTATCGAATCGACCATCTGAAGCAGATATTTATCTAAGAAATTTAGAAATTTTGTTGCCTAATAATCCTTGGCCAAGTGCTTACAGAACTATCGTTAACTTTGCCTCTTGGAATCCTTGGAAGGCATCATTAATAGCTGATAGAGCTTACAAGAGAAATCCAAATTACTTTCTAAAAGGTTTGGGTGATATGAGTGCACTATTTCGTGGAGCCTTTTGGCGCTTGAAGTCAGCTTCAAATAGTGTTCCGAATGCAATAAAAAGTATTGATGAAGCTTTAAAACCAATAGAAAAATAAGAAGTTAAAGATACAATCTCAATCTAGACCTGCAGAGGATTCAGAGTTGGTCTCTTTCAAAGGTTTTTGTTATTTCTTTTAGAAATTCAACTATTTGGATATTTGTATATCCAAGCTCAGTTCTAAGCCCTTTGCATGAAGAGGTAATCTCTTTCCAAATGTCAGCTCTTACAATTGCTTCTCTGTCTTTTAAGTAACGCTCTTCTTTCATTTTGATTTAATTATGTAAGGTATGGGTTCATGAGCTTTTTAAGAAAAGCAACCTAAAAAATCTCTATGATTTTCTAGGTTGCTTTGATTGATATCAGATCAGTATCTTAAAAATTTTAAAAACCTACATTTCGAAATACCATAACGAAAAAATTAAAGAAGCATGAGAATTATGGGATTCTTATAGGTATTAAATATTAGATTTGCTTATCATATTAGGCACAAGATTACTTGATTTTATTATGATTCTTCGTTTAATTCTCCTAATATAGTGCTTGTTTTTTAAATAGTAGGGACAAGTATTTAATTAAATATCTCCAAACTCCCCGAAAAGGAACGGAGAGTGGGGGATTCGAACCCCCGATGGAGTTGCCCCCATGCTAGTTTTCAAGACTAGAGCCATAAACCACTCGACCAACTCTCCATCGAAATTTTACCTTATTTAGGTTCTGAAATCTGAAAAAAATTGCGCAAACAACAATTTCATCCCTATTTGCTATTAACTCAGTTTCAAAAAAGATCCTTGTAGATCTTTTAAAAATTTCAGAACCTATAGATTCTCTGTATGCATAAATGTCAATGAGATTATTTGTGCAATAATTTCAGACATTGGTAAATCACATTCATGGCAAGCAACAAGAGCCCACAATCTCGTTTCCTTGGAGACCTTCCAATGGAGGGTGGTATTAGTCAAAAAGAAAAATATCGCTACGTAGCTCATTTAATGTTTTTCATTGGATGTGCACTATTTTCCTTTGGGATTTGGGCTCTCTCCGGCTTTAATGCTTCAAGCGGGGCCTCAGGACCATTTCCTTTCTAAAATTAGGAGGAATATAAAATTGATTTTGGATTAGTAGACTTAAATAAAAAATTATTTAACCGATAACTGATTTATAGTGTTTTCTCTATCTTCAATAAGTGTTAGGAGCCATTTAGATCCTAATGCTCTAGATATACTTCTGTTTTTTATTAGTTCACAAATTCTTTTATAAAGTTTGTCTGATTCAATATTGGAATTGAACCATTTTTCGAATTTCAGAATTTCATCTGGGCTTTTACAAGCTCTCAGTTGATCGATAAGTGCATCATTAGTACTTGTCCCACTTATCTTTAATGGTTTATTCGTCGTAGTCATTTAAATTTTAAGGACACAAGACATATTTAATAGTTAGCCAAATTTTCTAATTTGGACAATTATCTTTAAAACTTCTTTGAAAAAGTATACTTTTTTGATTCTTTCGGTAACTTCTATCAGTTGGTATGAAAATACTCGTACTCAAGATTGAATGATTGCTCTTATGATGGTTTGGCTAGGGGGAGTAAACATTTATCAGAATCGCAACCTGCTGGGCCTGCTTCAGTAAGCTCCCCTTGATCATATCGACTAAGAGCATCGAAGAAGTCACAATCCTCTCTTCTTTCTATGACCTCTGATTGCAATTTTGTGTAACTTTCTTCGTCAATAGGTTCAAAAGGAAGTCTGGGGAAGGTTGCATTTGCATCAAACCTTGCCAGCAAGGCAGCTGAAATATAACCTTTATTTTCGTTGATTGAGCTATGAAGAGCTTTGGCTAAACTTTCTATCTCATTCTCTCTGAATTCAATTGTGGCAGAGGTGTTGTGGTCTGTGTAGTTCGTTTGAACTTGCATATAAAAATCAAATTGTGCAAGAGCTGAGAAATTATTGATATCTATTTCATCAGCACCAGGTATGTTTGCCCAACTCACCTCAGTCGGTATTTCAACTAGCCACTCAGTACATTTGGGATCAAATGGATTGTCTAGTAATTTTCCATTTTCATCTTTATCTGATTGAGAAGGAACGATTGTGTATCCATAATCCATGCAAGCTAAAGCGACTGGATCGTTCTTCCTAAAAGTAATTCTTCTAATAAAACGCTGAGCTTTTGGTGGATGCCAACCTGGTGAAGCACCTGTTAGAAGACTTTTTGTCCCTGCAGGTTGAACTGTTGTACAACGACTTGGACGGCGAATATTATGTCTATCACAATAATCAAATACTGTATCGTTGACTATCTTCCTCCATCGACTCAAAAAAGTAGCTTCTTTGAGTTTGAAATCCTTTCCTTCTTTGGTCTCAGGTCGTCCGGCTTCCCACCATTTTAACCATGGTGTCCCAAATGCATGAACAAAAAAGTCAAAAAGTCCTGTGAAGCTAACCCCAACAATAGGATCCCATTCCCTACTTCTTCTGTACCGCTCTACTTCAAATCTATGGTTAAGTAGACAAGCAACTGACAAAGCTGCTGCTTTAAAGGCATCGTCTTGTTGACTTATGTCTAAGGGATCAATTTGATTGAGATGGATTTCTGCAAGATTACAGTGAAAATCTGAGCCTAAAATTTCACCGCAAGGATTAAGACCATATCTACTGAGTCTGTGAAAAAGTTCATCATCATCAAATGGACCGTAATTTGATTGAATCCATTTGGAGGCCTCCTCTTTCCCTTGATCGCAATAGATATCTATAAATTCATTTCTTAGTTCTACTGTTGAAAGTATGTCTGCATTAGAGCGAGCAATCGCTTCTGGTGCAAATTGAATTGCTCCTTCTCCTGAATGAAATTGCTTAGTAACGGCTTCGACAAGAACTTTTAATTCAGGTTTGGTGTGGTAAACACGAGTATGGTTGGCCATTCTTAATGCATCCTTTTCTGGGTCAATACTCCAATTCCCATCTGAGTCTTGCTTCCATAGATTTTCTTTAGCGCCAGCAGCTTCTAAATCTTCCGAAGAAAATTGACGCATACCAGCACTTCTTCTGATATTGCCAGCAACGATTGTGACGGCTGCCTCGTCTATTAGGAGACAACATTCAATAGATGTTAGTTTTCTTCCAATTGCTTTATTTAAAAGTTTTGTCACACGAGGATATAAATCTTTGAGTTTGACTGGGTTTGCCATTCCTCCAAACCCTTTGAGTGATTCACCCGCCGGCCTTACATCTTTTAAATTAATGGATACATTAATTACATTAGAAGTGAAACTATTGTCACTACTTAATTCCAGGATTTTTTGATAGCTATCAACCCATCCACGTCTACTATCTCCAACTTTTATGAGTACATTATTTCCTTGAATAGAGAATGTAGTTTTTTCATTTCTTTCTTTAGAGGGTGTTAATCCAATATCGGAAACACTTTGAATATTTATTGTATTGATAACTTCTGGTAGTTGATCAATCAAGTGAGGTTCGATTATTGCGCCTGTTCCGCAACCCATCATGGCTAAATCCATCATGAGTCCAAAGGCTTGCCAATCAACAAGATTTGTTGAGGTGCAATTGTAGGCTCCAGAAAAATTTTTTTCTTTCTCAATCCATTCTGTTCCTCCTATCCAAAGCCATCTGCCTGAAGGAAGAGCTTTTTTCTCCTGTTGCATTTTTTGCATTAAATTTATTTCTGCTTCGTTTAATCCACCTAGCTCTTTTAGACCATTAAGGTTTCTTTTATTTACTTGTTCCCAGCTTTCACGACCTGCTGGAAGTTTTCTACTATATGTTCTGTAAAAAACAGGATTAGCTGCAGGTGCAGTTATTGGAAAATCGGACGAAACATTTTTTTTACCCGATGCTGATTTATTGGTTTCGGGCTGGCTTGTTGCGATTGTCAAAATCTTTGTATCCCTTAGTAAGTACCACGGTAACGCCATGTATAGCGTTAGCAAGTTTTTTTAACACCATCTACAGGGCTCTAAGAAAAAAACAAATTTTTCCTTTTAGTAATGAATAGAACCCCGGAACCAGAACTTATGCAAATCCCTTCGCAGGTAAGGGCTTATGCGGATGCGGATTTCTCTAGGAGTGATTCTAGGGTTGTTAAATCGCTTGAAAAATATTTAAAAAGAGCAGGAAGAACTCTTAATAAAAATGATTTAATTTTTGATATGGCATGTGGACCAGGAAATATTGCAGAGAGAATTGCTTTGAATTGGCCTTTTGTAAATGTTGTAGGAATTGATGGCTCAAAGGAAATGTTGAATGAAGCAGAAAAAAGACTTTCCTACAATCTTACGAAAAATCTCTCTTATGAATTGATTGACATTAATTCAATAGCCTCAGGTGATAGACATTTTCTTTTTAAAGCTGATGTCTTAGTCAGTAATAGTGCCTTGCATCATTTTCACGATCCTTATTGTTTTTGGGGTGCATTAAAAAAACTTGGTAAAACAAAGTGTATTCATATTCATCGTGATTTAATAAGGCCTTCTTCTGTTGAAAAAGCATTTGAGTTAAAAGAAAAACATCTTTCAAATTCTCCAGAAATTCTAAAAAAGGATTTTTATGCATCTCTCAAGGCATCATTTACAGTTGAGGAAGTATCTCAACAGCTAGTAGATGCGGAGTTATCTCAATTAGAGGTTTTTCAAGTTGATGAGCTTTATTTTGAGATTATTGGGTGTATTTAATCTTTTTCCTGAACAATTGAACAACCAAAAACAATAATGAAATCAACTCCACAAGACAAAACTAATTTAGATTCAAATTTAGAAGAAGAACTAACTATCTCTTTAAGTAAGGAGGTTGGTAAGAGAAGAAATTTTGCGATTATTTCCCACCCTGATGCAGGGAAAACCACTTTGACAGAAAAACTTTTACTTTATGGCGGAGCTATTCAACAAGCAGGAGCAGTAAAAGCAAGAGGAGAGCAGAGAAAAGTTACTTCTGACTGGATGGAGCTTGAAAAACAAAGAGGCATATCAATTACATCAACTGTTTTACAATTTGTTTATAAAGATAAGACTATTAATTTATTAGATACTCCTGGTCACCAAGATTTTTCGGAAGATACGTATAGGACACTTGCCGCTGCTGATAATGCCGTGATGCTTGAGGATGCAGCGAAAGGACTTGAGCCTCAAACAAGAAAGCTTTTTGAGGTTTGTAGAATGCGTCAAATACCAATTTTTACGTTCATCAATAAGATGGATAGGCCAGGTCAAGAACCGCTTGAATTATTAGATGAGATTGAGTCTGAATTAGGATTATCAACCTTTGCGGTCAATTGGCCAATAGGAAGTGGTGAACTTTTTAGAGGTGTTGTTGAGCGTGCAACCAAAGAAGTTGTTTTATTTTCTAGAGCGGAAAGAGGAAAGCAATCTAGTGAAATAAGGTTGAAAATTAATGATCCAGAACTTAAAGATTTAGTTGAAGAAGAACTATTGACAAAAGCACTTGAAGAGATTGAGATCCTTGATGAGGCGGGTTGTGACTTAAATCAAGAATTAATATTATCTGGTGAATTAACTCCTGTGTTTTTTGGATCTGCAATGACCAACTTCGGTGTTAGGCCATTTTTAGATAATTTTCTTGAGCTATCTCAGGGCCCCGTTGCTAGAAATAGCTTTGATGGACCAATCGTTCCTACAAGAGAATCATTTAGTGGATTTGTCTTTAAATTACAAGCAAACATGGATCCAAAACATAGAGATAGAGTTGCCTTCGTGCGGGTATGTAGTGGGAGGTTTAAAAAAGATATGACAGTTCAACATGCTAGGACGGGTAAACAAATCAGGCTCTCAAGGCCCCAAAAGATTTTTGGCCAAGATAGGGCCGTTGTTGATGATGCTTACCCTGGGGATGTTATTGGTTTGAATAATCCTGGGATGTTTTCGATTGGAGATACATTATTTATTGGGCCTAGAGTTGAATTTGAGGGGATTCCTTGTTTTAGCCCCGAGATATTTAGCTGGTTAAGAAATCCAAATCCTTCAGCTTTTAAGAACTTTAGAAAAGGTGTCAATGAATTAAGAGAGGAGGGAGCAGTCCAAATTCTTTACGATAAAGATCAAAGTAAAAGAGATCCAATTTTGGCCGCAGTTGGTCAGCTTCAGCTTGAGGTGGTACAACACCGACTTGCTAGTGAATATGGAGTGGAAACTAGGCTTGAACCAATGGGTTTTCAAGTCGCTAGATGGGTAAAAGGGGGATGGCCGGCTTTGGAGGAGGTTGGAAGAATTTTTAATTGCAAAACTGTTCAGGATGCTTGGCTTAGACCAGTACTGCTTTTTAAAAATGAATGGAATCTAAATCAGTTAAAAGAAGATCATCCTGAAATGGTATTAAATTCAGTCGCTCCGGTTGTCAGTGGAGTTGATCCTGTTTCCCTTTAAATTAGATTAATATCTAATTAATAAAGAGAATTCATACTTCTTTTTTGAAAAATCTATGGATCCTGGTACTAATTCACAATCAAATTCAAACTCACAAGATCCGTATTTAATTCTTGGAGTAAATGAGGGTGCAAGTTTTGATGCTATTCAAGAAGCAAGGGACAAAAAGTTAGTAGAAGCAGTAGATGACCAAATTACTAAAGCAAAAATAGAAGCAGCTTATGATTCTTTGTTAATGGTAAGTCTTAAGTCAAGACAACTTGGTAATGCAAGTAATGAGGCAATAAATGCATCAAAGAAAGAAAATGAAGCTAAGAAAGTTGGTGAGATAGGACCTGGTTCGCTTCTCACTAGGTTGAAAAATCTAAATCTTCCTAAATCCGAGGCCTCAAATTCTATTTTTTTTCCAAGATTAGAACTGCCATCTGGACAAGAATTAAATATAAGACTTTCTCTTGGAATATTGGCTTTTTTACTTGTTTTAATTGTGCCTTCTGAGAGTGTTGAACTAATCCTTTCATTCTCAACAATAGGTTTATTCATCAGTCAGTCTCGTCGAGGCAGGCCTTTCTTTTCCTCGATCCTCTGGTGCATTCTTCTTCTGATTATTGGACTTTTATCTGGGGCATTACTTTTAGGTGGTGCTCAATCAATTATTGATAACGCTGGATCGTTGTCTTCAGACAAATTTGAAGCGATACCAGCAGTATTTTTGATTTGGTTGGGGGTGGTTTTCCTTGATTAAATCTTTAATCGATTAAAGATATCAATTCTTCCTCGTTAACAATATAAACATTTTTGCAGAATTGACAGGTTAATTCTGCTTTCCCATCTTCCTTGATCATTTCCTTAAGTTCATTTTTTCCAAGGATTTTTAATGCTGATAGGCTTCTTTCTCTTGAGCATCTACATTTAAATCGTACTTCTTGAGATGTGCTAATAATATCTGAAGGTGATTGATCAAGATCAGGAAAAATCTCTTCAATAAGAGAAATAAGGTTATTTCCTTTTTTGTTTAATAACTCACTAAAAGAGTTAATCTCTTTACACCTTTCTTCAAGTAAGGCTATCAATGAGTAGTCTCGTTCTGCTTTAGGTAGTATTTGTGCTAATAGTCCTCCACTACAAATTATTCCATTCTGATTGATTTTTTCTCCAACAAACACAGCTGATGGGGTTTGTTCAGAATGTAATAAATAAGAAGCTATATCTTCACCTATACCTCCATTGATTAATTCAACTGTGCTGTTGTGTGGTTCGCCTTTGCCATCATCTCTAATAACGTGAAGATATCCAATACCCGTAGCCTTTTTAAAATCAAATGTGTAGTTATTATTTTTATTTTTAATTAGGTCTAATTCAAGACTTGGATCACCAACGTATCCTCTCACGCTTCCATCTCGACCCGCATCAATGGTTAATCCTTTGAGTGGGCCGTTTGAGCTTACCCTCAAAGTCACCCTTCCATGGTTTACCTTCATTGAACTCGCAAGCAAGAGGCTTGCACTCATGCCTCTGCCTACAACGGCAGAAGTTAAATATGAAAGGGAATGTCTTTTTTTTGCTTCTTTGCTTGATTCAGTTGTTGATACTGCGACTAGCCTAATCCCTCCTTTTGCAGCAGTGGCTCTAACTAGTTTATCTGTCATTGATTAGTTGAATCGTTTGAGTTGGGGATAAGTTGACCATCGTGCAACTGAAAACTGTCGGTATTCAAATTTTTAAAAAGTTCGGGTTCATGAGTAACTATTAGAATCGTTTGCTTGCTTTTAAGCTTTGCTAGTAATTCTATGATTCCTTTCCTCACTGACCAATCTAAACCTGCGGTTGGCTCGTCCAATATAAGTACTTTTGGACTCCTTATTAATTGAACAGCAATAGCTAATCGTCGTTGTTGCCCTCCACTAAGAGATTCTGGCGGCTTCTTTAAATCTATGTTGATTAACCCAACCTTTCTGAGAGTTGAAATTAGTTCCTCGGTAGATAACTTCTTGTGTCCAAGGCGTAATTCTTGAGCTACTGATAACCCAAGAAAATATCTTTCTGGAAATTGAAAAACTAATCCACATAACCATCTGCGCTGTCGCGCATTTAAAGTTTTGTTGAACCATGTTATTTCTCCTTTCTGAAATCCCGATAGACCGCTAATGATTTCTACCAATGTAGTTTTTCCACTTCCACTGGGACCTCGAACTATTGTGATTTTTCCAGCCTTAGATTTTAAACACAAATTCCTAAGGATTGGCTTCTCTGCTGTTGAGGGATGGTAATAAATATTTTTTAAACTAAGCATTCTTTTTCATTAAGGCTTTGATCAACTAAATAAAAATTTTTCTATTTTCTTTAATCAATTTACATTAGATTATATTTGATATCTTTTAGTTTTTCTTTTTCAAGACCTATTGTTTATGGAAGTTCGATTTCGTGAAGTTGATCCTTTCAATTGTTGGATATGGCTTAGATTTTCTGATGTCCTTAGTAAAGGAGAAAAAGATTATATTGATGGTATTTTTGATTCTTGGTATGTCCTAGGTCGACTTGGAGGATTTAATTCTGAAAATTTGCAAACTCATGAAATGGGTTCTGATGTCAGTTGGATGAGCTATGAAAATGACGATACCTCTTCTAGTCTTCCATCATTGATGCATAACCTAGGTGAATTTGAGTTTAATGAACGCTGGGCTAGATGTTGGGTCGATTTAGGCACTTCTGACCTCATTTCAATTGATATTTTGATAAATGTACTAAAACAAATGGATGTTGATGTTGTGAAAATAGAGGAACTAATTATTGGAGGGGTAAATCAAGATTGGCCAGTAGAAGAACATCCAGATGCAATTTTTTCTTCAACAGAGTAATTTTCTATGGCTGAGAAAAGAAGATTATTTATAAATCCAAATCGATTAAGTTCTGAAATCGATTCAAATGGAGAGCTGATTTTGACCTCTGATGAATCACATTATTTATCTAGGGTGATGAGGATGAGATCGGAAGATCTTTTAGAAGTTATTGATGGAAAAGGTCGTCTTTGGAATGCAAAAATTGTTGAAAAAAAAACCATAAAACTTACCAATGGTTTCGATAAACCTCTCAAAGTAGTTTCTAGAGAGAGACCATTAATATGCATTGCTGTAGTTATTCCTAAAAAAGGGTTTGAAAACTTTTTGCAAATGAGTTGTGAGATAGGAGTTGACATCATTCAACCATTAATTTCAAAACGCTCAGTAGTTAAAGAATGCCATATCGAAAAAATTATTAGATATCATAAAATTATTCATGAAGCCGTTGAGCAATCTGAAAGACTTTGGAGTCCAGAATTAATGCAGACATTGACTTTTATCAATTGGATGAATGATTTGCCTTCCGAGGCTCAAATTGGATTTGCTACAACACGCATTAAGGACTTACAAGATTGCATGAATTGGTTAAAAGAGACATCAGATAAAGTCAATCAAGTTTGGGTTGTAATTGGCCCAGAAGGAGGATGGAATAGAGATGAAGAGGCATTAGCTTTTGACGCTGGCTGCTTTGCGGTGACTATGGGAGAAACTATTTTGAGGACGTCAACAGCTGCCGTAAGTGCCTGCCAGTTAATGACTTCATGGAGAAGACTTAAATCATCCTTTTAAGATTGAATATTTTTGATCATAAAACCGTCTATTGTTTAGAAATAGGCATGCTGGTTAGGAACGATGGCTAACTTCTCTTCTATAAGCGGTATTTGGATTAATGCTTTTTTGATTAATTTCTTGTTGATATTTGTAGGACATAGGCTTCCATTTTTAACTAAAAAAGGATGGATTCATGCTGGAATACTTGGAACACTTTTATTAGGGTCTATTGGTTGGAATGGTTGGATATCAGTTTGTGTCTATCTCTTGTTGGGAACTTTAGTTACAAAAATTGGATACAAAAATAAGGCTTCCCGAGGGATTGCTGAAGCAAGAGGTGGTCAACGTGGCCCTGAAAATGTATGGGGGTCTGCAGCAACAGGTTGCTCACTCGCCTTATTAAGTTGTCTTTGGCCAAATTTTTTAAATTTATTCATGGTAGGTTTTGCTTCTAGTTTCAGTGCAAAACTTTCCGATACCTTTTCAAGTGAAATTGGCAAAAGATTTGGTAAAAGAACTTTTCTAATTACGACTTTAAAGTCAGTATCACCAGGAACAGAGGGGGCAATAAGTATCGAAGGTTCAATAGCTGGTTTGTTAGGAAGTTTTATTATGACTGTTTTTATGCTTAATCTATCGATTATTTCTGGACTATCTGTTTCTTTTATAGTCTTCTTCTCTGGTTATTTAGCAACATTTTTGGAAAGTTATATTGGAGCAGTAGTTCAAAATAAGATTGATTGGATGACTAATGAATTAGTTAATTCTATCCAGACATCTATAGCCGCTATTATTTCTATTTTTTTATATTTGAATTTTGTTTAAAATGTTTATTTTAAATCAGCCCAATTCTTCAGTGCTGGCCATTCGCTAATTTGGTCATAAATCCATTTATGACCCTTAGTATTTAGATGTATTCCATCTGATGAGAGTAATTCTTTAAATGATAATAGATTGAACATTTTCTCATGGATAGATAAAAACGGAACATTTAATTCTAAGCAAGCTTCTTCAATTTTATTTTCATATTTAGAACAAGCTTGATTTGAATACCAAAGACATTCTGCAAAAGGCATTGAGTCTTCATTAACAGGTGTTAATCCAAGAACCATTATATCTACTTCATTCTTAATTTCGTTTACTAATTGTTTTAAGCCAAATTTAAAAGCATCTTCGGAAAGTTGGGGCCTGCCATCTTTTCTTCCAATTCTAGCTGTATCATTTAATCCAATTGATAGCAAAATACCTTCAGGAACTTTTCTCCTTAACTCTCCCCTTGATGCCCACTCATTCTTATATCTTATAGCAACTTTCTCTAATCCATCTCCTCTTATTCCAAGAGAATAAATGATAGGTGCACCATCTAAATTTAACCAGTTTTGTCTTAATCTCTCAGACCATCCCCCTCCCTCTAGATCTCCCCATCCGTAAACCCCACTATCTCCAATTATGATTAATTTTTTCTGATATTTATTCATAAGTCGATATGTTGAATAAAATAACTAACTAATGAAATTGTTGGTTGAATTCTTTAACCAATAATTTTGAGAAGTGTTAAATAAAAATTCTCCTGACATTGTTAATAAAGAGAAAGTAGCAGTTATTATAATGACTTGTGCCCAATCGAATGAGCTTAGTGATTCCTGTAATTGCCATCCTAATCCTACTCCTCCGACTGCACCTATAATTGCTGTTTCCTTTAGAATTACGTCACATCTATATGCTCCATAAGCTAAGTAACTATTACTTTGGGGGGCTAATATTCCATAAAGTGTTGCTGATTTCTTGCTTGAACCATTGCTTTTAATTGCTCGATAAATATTTTTTTCTTGATTTAGTATATTATCTGTAAGTAATCTTCCCATGACACCCATATGTGTGATTCCTAGTGATAATGCGGCTACAGATATATTAGGATTAGTAAAAAGAAGAATAAGTATAGTGGTCAATGGAGGAGGTATCAATCTAAGGAAGATCCAAATAAGATTTTGAACTTTTAGAGGGAATTTACCTGGGAATAATACTAGTAAAAGAGAAGGTGTGCCTATTGCAATCCCAGACGCGAAAAAAGTTATTAAAATTGTTGTAATGATTAGTTTAAAAAGAGGTAAGGTATTAAATCCATTTCTTATCTCTACGAATGAAGGTAAATTTAAATACGAAAAGCTTAATGGAGTAAATATCTCAAAATTTAGATTATAAAGCCAACTAATACCTAACGGTAGAGATAGTGAAAATATTGAGATTGAAATTAAGAGAGAATTTTTCAAACTAATATTTTCAGATAAATAACTTCTTAAATATCTTATAAATTTCTCTAATAAAATCATAACTAACCAAAGCATCCACAAAGAAGTCCACATTTCATTGAACTCAAAGGATTTTAAAGTTAAATATAGTTCTGTTCCTATACCTCCTAATCCAAATATTCCAAGTAATGTTACACCTCTAATTGCACATTCAAATCTGTAACTTCCATATGTAGATACGATAGGTATTAACTTTGGTAGTAGAATAGTTATAAATGAGCTTATAACATTAGATCCAGTTTTCTTAATTGCTATTAGAGGTTGTATGTCAAAACTATCTAGTTGCTCTGAAATTACTCTTGCTGTTAAGGCTGAATAGGGAATGGCTATAGATATAATTGCCACCCAAATATTCAAACCTAAAATTTGTATAAATAACAGGCCCCAGATTACTTCATGTATTGATCTTGGAATTGCTAATGAGTATTTTATTAATTTACCTAAATAAGAAAATTTAGGAATACTTTTCCAAAATAAATCTGTAGATAGTACACCTAAAAGAATTCCAATAAGCATACTTATAACCCAGCTAGTTAAAGCAGTAGCAACTGTTATTTGAAGTCCTTCCCATGCGCTTTTAACTACTTCTTGATTGAACGATGGTTTTATTGCTGAGCTTATGAATAGAAATATGATATTTAGACCCCCAATATGAAATCCTTTGATGACTTCTATTAGAATGGGAATGTAGGCTATTGATGGGATTAATGTTAATAAAGTTGATACTGGTTTTATTAATTTCATTATGAATTAAAATAGCCAATCAAACTCTGATTGATTTATGTTATGTATTTCTCTATCTATTACAATCTCTCCATTTTTTAACCCAATAACTCTATTAAAATTATTTACTAAATTAATTTGGTGAAGACTTATAAGTATGGTCTCAGGGATTTTAATTCTAAGATAATTTTTTTGATTAATAAATAAATTTAAGATATTTTTTGATAATAGAGGGTCTAAATTTGAGAAAGGTTCGTCTCCAAGAAGAATCTCTGGTTCTTGTCTTAAAAGACGTGCAATTGCTATTCTTTTTTTTTGCCCACCAGAAAGTTTATTTATATAGGAATAAATAGTTTTTTTAGGCAGAGAGACTGCTGCTAGGCATTCTTGGCATAAACCTTTATCTAAGACTCCGAGTAGATTTTTTAAAGCCCATATGAAATTGTGTTTACCTAGTGCACCGCAGTTTATATTCTGAGCGACATTTAGCTCTTCTATCAAAGATAAATCCTGCCATATAGTTCCAATTTTTGACGACTCAATATTTGAAATTTTTTTAATGTGAGAACCTTTCCATATTACATCCCCTTCGTTTGGGATTAGTGATCCATTCGCGATCGAGATTAATGTACTTTTGCCAGATCCGCTCTTGCCAATAAGCGCTATTTTCTCACCTTGATGTATTGTTAAATTAATATCTTTTAGTCTAATACTTTCTTTACTGCCATGGCTTATATTCTTTAATTCTAGTAACTTAGTCACTTAATCTTTCCAATTTTTCTACCTATCTTTTCTATTTTATTATAATTTTCGTTTTTTGATATAATAAATTTCTTTGCGCTAAATAATTCGAGAATTTGTTTTTGTTTTTTTGACTTTTCATTGAAACGTAAAAATACATTTGTAAGCTCTTTCGTAAAACCTTTTTTGAACTTTTTATCTAGGTTTTCTTGAGCAAGCCAATGATAATTATGATAAGAAGGAGTCTTCCAAATCACAAAGACTTTTGAGGGGTCCACGCGTCCTCTCTCAAGATTTCTCTTCCATACTTCTTCGCTAAGAGCACCTGCCTCATATGAACCACTTTGCACAAGCATTAATGTTGAATCGTGGCTACCACTAAAGCCTGGACTTGCGCCTTTGAAATCTTTAAGTTGAACACCTGCTTTGTTTAAAAAATATTGTGGCATCAATCTTCCTGATGTTGAACTTTCAGAGCCAAAAGTAAAACGCTTGCCTTTTAGTGTTTTTAAGTCATTTATGTTATTTATTTTTTGGATTGAACTTTTTTTGTTTGCAATAAAAATACTATGGAATTTTTCATCAATATCTCTTTGTGCTATTACCTTGGATCCTTTGCTTTGAAGTCTTGCTTGTACACCCGTTAAAGCACCGAACCATACTAAATCTAAATTCCCAGTCCTAAAAGCTGTTACGGCTGCAGCATAATTAGTAACTGGTTTATAACGGACTTGAACATTGAGCTGCTCGCTTAATTCAGAGGATAATACTTTATATAGACGATTCAGGTGCTCTGGGTTTTGATCTGGTATCGCCCCAATGCGAAGTATTTCCTCTGCTTTTAATGAACCTAGATTAGATAAATTAAATATTGAGAAAAGAGCAATAGTTAGTTTCGTGAACTTGATTGATCTCGGCGATTGATTCATTTTTTATTTTTTTATTTTTTTATTTAAAATTGATTTAATAGTCTTTCTAACCTATCAACTCCATCCTTGATCATTTCATTTGAAGATGCATATGAGATTCTTATGCATTTGTCATCTCCAAAAGCAATCCCTGGAACTATTGCTAGGCCAACCTTTTCTAGTGCTAATTTACAGAAATTTATTGAATCGATATTCTCTAGATTAATTTCTGGGAAAACATAGAAAGCTCCAGTGGGAGGGACAAAAGAAATATTTTTTATTTTTTTTAGTCTTTCTGTTATCAATAACCTCCTTTTGTTATAAATTTCTGCCATTTCATGAACGCAATCTTTTGGGCCCTGAAGTGCGGCAATAGCTCCTTTTTGAGCAAAACTGCATACATTGCTTGTACTTTGACTTTGTAAAGCAATGGCTTTCTTTATTACCTCTGTATTTCCTGTTAGATATCCAATCCTCCAGCCAGTCATTGCCCAAGCCTTGGCAAAACCGTTGACTGTGAAAATTCTATTTTTTAAATCTGGTGCTATTTTTGCAAAACTGTGATGAACTTGATTTGGAGAAATAAGAAATTCATAAATTTCATCACTCATTAAAAAAATTCTTGGATGTCTTCTTAAAAACTCAGCAATAGTATTCATTTCTTGCTCGGTTAAAACGCAGCCTGTTGGATTACTTGGAGAGTTGATAATTAATAACCTTGTTTTTTCAGTTACGTTTTCTTCTAGAGAATTGATATCTATTTTGAAATTATCTTTAGTTGAAGATTTAATTTTAATTGGCTTGGCACCAGCTAAAAGGGTTATCTCTGGATAACTAAGCCAATATGGTGCAGGTATGAGGACTTCATCTCCAGGATTTAAAACTACTTGAAATAAATTGTATATTGCTTGTTTCCCTCCATTTGTTACCAAAACATTGTCTGTTTTTGTGGGAACTTTATTAATATTTGATTGCTTTTGGGCAATGGCTTCTCTTAATTCTGGATCTCCAGCAGCAGGTCCATATCGAGTTTTTCCATCTTTTAATGCTTTTAGAGTGGCATCGATAATAAATTCTGGGGTATCGAAATCAGGTTCTCCAGCGCTTAAACTACAAATGTTTTTTCCTTCAGCTTTTAAAGCCTTAGCTTTTGCGCTGATCTCAAGAGTTAGAGAAGGTTTTATTGAGAGAGCTCTTTTAGATATCTGTGATTTTTCAGTCATCTTCGAAGCATAACTTCAAAATGTTTTTCTTAGATTCACTTTTAAAGTGAATTGATCTAATTACAAACTTACTACTTAATCAGATACTTGCATGCCTTTGATGAACATAAACTTTGTAATTGCTTCTGAAAACCCTAAAGAATTGTCTGATTTTTATGCCAAGGTCAACTCTGACAAGGCAAATAAAGGTTTTAATGCAACTCATTATTTTATTTCAATAAATAATCGATCCAAAATACATTTTTATCGACCTAATGAGAATCATGAATGGCAAAGGAAAGGAAATTCAACCTCATTATGTTTTCAAGGTGAACCTTCTGAAGATCCATCAAAAATGATTGAAACGTGGATTTCTGAGATATTAAAAATAGGAGGTAGTGTTATGGGCGTAACAAAATTGGCAAACTTTGGAGCTGAGCAATGGATTCTTGATCCAGAAGGTAATAAATTCTTGATTTTAGTGCCGTACCTTTCAAAAGGATCAGATTTGGATGCTCTGATGTGAAAAAAAATAGCGCCCCTGATAAAGACTTTTCTGAAGTTTGTAATTTCTGCAATTCCAAAAACAAAATTGTTGTATCTAGGGGTAACCCTTTCGCTAAGTTGATGATTATTGGAGAGGCCCCAGGAGCAAAGGAGGAGGAACTGGGAGAACCTTTTGTAGGAAGGTCTGGAAAATTACTTGATAAATTGCTTCAAAATGTAGGAATTGATATCAACCAAGATGTTTATTTTTGCAACGTGGTCAAATGTAGACCACCCCAAAATAGACGCCCAACAAAGGCTGAAATCCAAGAAAACCTTCCCTGGTTGTATCAACAAATAAAACTTGTAAATCCCAGAGTAATAGTTCTAGTTGGAGCAACAGCACTAGAAGCGATTTTGAAAATCAAGTCTCGTATTAGTATTCTCAGGGGGAAATGGATCGATTGGGAGGACAGACTTGTTATGCCTGTTTTCCATCCATCTTATTTACTTAGGAATCCATCAAAAGAGGAAGGTAAACCGATGAGTCTGACTAATTCTGATTTCCTAAAAATCAAAGAAAAAATTGATTTTTTATAATAGCCCTTAAATATGTCATTCTTACTAATTAAAGAGGCTCAATTGTTAACTCATGATTGCGACCCTGGAAAAGAATATGGAAGAAAATAATCTCTCACAGCGATATAGCACCAGAATTATCCGTAGAGATACTAGGACTGTAATGGTGGGAGATATTGGTATTGGCGGCGATAATCCAGTTCGGGTTCAGTCAATGATTAATGAAGATACGATGGATATTGAGGGCTCAACTGCCGCAATAAGGAGATTGCATGAAGTTGGATGTGAGATTGTCAGATTAACAGTTCCAACTCTTGCAAGTGCAAAAGCTGTGGGGGAAATCAAGAAACTTCTAGCTAGCACTTATCAACCAGTTCCATTGGTAGCGGATGTTCACCACAATGGAATGAAAATAGCTTTAGAAGTAGCTAAGCATGTAGATAAAGTTCGTATCAACCCGGGATTATTCGTTTTTGAAAAACCTGATCCCAATAGAACTGAATTTACTCAAGATGAAATTGACGTAATAAAAGAGAAAATTATACAAAAATTCGAACCAATTGTTAATACTCTAAAAGAGCAAAATAAGGCCTTAAGAATAGGCGTCAACCATGGCTCTTTGTCTGAAAGAATGTTATTTGCTTATGGAGATACTCCCTTTGGAATGGTTGAATCAGCTATGGAATTTATTCGAATATGTCATTCATTGGATTTTCATAATATTGTAATTTCGATGAAGGCTTCTCGAGCACCAGTGATGCTTGCTGCTTATAGAATGATGGCGGACACAATGGATAAAGAGGGATTTAATTATCCTCTTCATTTAGGTGTAACCGAAGCGGGAGATGGGGATTATGGAAGAATTAAAAGTACGGTAGGGATAGGTACATTGTTATCCGAAGGTATTGGAGATACCATTAGAGTTTCTTTAACAGAGGCGCCTGAAAAAGAAATACCAGTTGCATATTCAATTTTACAAGCGGTTGGTTTGAGAAAAACTATGGTTGAATATATTAGTTGTCCTAGTTGTGGTAGAACATTATTTAATTTAGAGGAAGTTGTAGCAAGAGTTAGGGACGCTACTCAACATTTAACGGGTTTGGATATCGCTGTAATGGGTTGCATCGTTAATGGACCTGGAGAGATGGCAGATGCTGACTATGGTTATGTAGGTAAAGGTGTTGGAACCATTGCGCTTTATAGAAATAGAGATGAAATCAAGAGGGTACCTGAGGATGAAGGAGTTCAGGCTTTAGTTGATTTAATTAAAGAAGATGGTAAATGGGTAGATCCTTAAAAATAGAATATACATTTTAATTGTTTTATTATTAAAAAAATTATTTGATAATTATGTTGAAGATATTTTTAAAAATATGTTTATTATCAGTTGTTTTCCCTGCGCCATCTTTTTCCTTCCAGGCAAACTCTTCTACTTTGATTACTAATAATCCAAAAGAGATTATTGATCAAGTATGGCAAATTATTTATCGCGATTTTTTGGACTATTCAGGAAAATATAAGGCAAAAGATTGGATTAAATTAAGAAAGGAAATTCTATCAACAAAATATTTTGATAATGAAGATGCATACGTTGCAATAAAAGATATGTTGACAGGATTAGATGATCCTTATACAAGATTTTTAGATCCTAAAGAATTAAATGAAATGAGAATAGATACAACGGGTGAATTAATGGGAGTAGGTATTCAAATATCACTTGATCAAGTTACTAATCAAATTGTAGTTGTTTCACCAATAGAAGGAACACCAGCTTTTCTTGCAGGAATAAAACCTAAGGATATAATTGTCTCAATAGATGGCAAGTCTATCGAAGGTCTGAGTATAGATAGTACCGTTAAACTTATTCGAGGCAAAAAAGGAACTAAGGTTGAATTAGGTATTCTTAGAGAAGATGAGTTATTAAATGTCTCATTGATACGAGATAGAATTGAAATTAATGTGGTTGATAGTCGAATAAATAATACAGTTTTAGGTGCGAAAATTGGTTATCTAAGGTTGAAACAATTCAATGCAAAATCTCCAAATGAAATGAGTTTATCGATTAATAAATTAGAAAAACAACAACCTATTGGTTATGTATTAGATCTTAGAAGTAACCCAGGTGGTTTGCTTGAGGCAAGCATTGAAATAGCTAGACAATGGATAAATAAAGGAATAATTGTCAGTACTAAAACAAAAGATGGTATTACTGATATTAGGAAAGCAAAAAGCAGAGCTTTAACCAACAGACCAGTTGTAGTTTTAATCGATGAAGGATCTGCGAGTGCTAGCGAGATTCTCTCTGGAGCAATTAAAGATAATAAAAGAGGAGTATTGGTTGGGAAAAAGACTTTTGGTAAAGGATTAGTCCAGTCTGTCAGGTCTCTTTCTGATGGCTCAGGTCTAACAGTTACAGTCGCTAAATATTTAACACCAAGTGGTAAAGATATTAATAAAAATGGAATAAAACCTGATATTGAAGTAGATCTTTTATTAAATGATGAAAATAGATTAACAAATTCAGATCTAGGAACTTTAAAAGATAGTCAATATGTTGTGGCTGAAAATATATTGCTTAAAAAGTTTAAAGTTGAAGGTAATAAAAATTCTTATAACCCCTTAAAATCTAATTTAGGCTACGCTCTAAAAAAATAATTAAAACTTATCAATTCTCCTATATCCATACCAGTCAGGGATAAGTTTTTCGCTTCTTTTTTTGGGATCTGGTATTAAATTTATTTCCCAATTCTTTATTTTTATTGGATGCAAATCGTCAACTTGTTCCAAATAATTTATACCTGAGTAGTCATCATTATGTTTGTTTTTTAAATTTGACTCCCAATTTTTTTTGGCTTTTTTCTTTGCTTCAATACCCTTTTTTGCGACAATTAGATTGAATTCATGCTCTTCGTACATCTTTTTTGGATTGTACCCGCCCAAATTAACAAACCAAAGTGAAAAATGTTCTATTCGTGAACTAAGCAAACTATCTTTATTAGATTTAGATAAGACTATTTCATATCCATCAACATATTTAATACACTTATAACTATCAATATGAAGTCCGCTTTTTTTACCTATCCATTGTTTCCTAAGCTCAGGGAATGTAGCCTCTATTGTTTCCCCTAAAACCCATCTTACATCATGTATTTCTATATTACTTTTTAAACTTCTTCCCCCTAAAACAACAATAAAAAGAGATAAATTCACAAGTTTAAATTAATTGCTCATATCCAGCATCTTTTTCAGTGGCTTGTAGGCCATTGATCTAATTTGTTCGTCCATGTGTAACTCTGGATTCATTTCTTTTAGACAATTTAATACTTTTTCTAAAGTATTCATTCTCATGTATGGACATTCATTACAGCTACAACCATCCATTCCAGGAACTTCGATATATGTCTTTAAAGGATCAGTTAACCTCATTTGATGAATTATTCCTGGCTCAGTTAGAACGATAAATTTATCATTCTCACTATTTTGTGAGTAATTCAGCAATTTGCTTGTTGAACCTATGAAATCTGCTAAATCTAAAAGATTTTCTTGACATTCTGGGTGGGCAAGTACTTCAGCGGTTGGGTTCTTTATTTTTAACTTTATAAGAGATTCTTCATTAAAAGTTTCATGTACGAGACATCTCCCTGGCCATAAGGTTAATTTGCGTCCACTCTGACGTTCAACCCATCGACCAAGATTTCTGTCTGGTGAAAATAAAATTGGTAAATCTTTTGGTAATTGTTTTACAAGATCAACAGCATTACTGCTTGTACAAATCAGGTCGCTTTTTGCCTTTACCGCTGCGCTGCAATTTATGTAGCTGATAGCAAAATGATTGGGATGTTTATCTAAGAATTTTTGAAAGTCATCAGGTTGGCAGTCGTCTGCAAGTGTGCACCCAGCATCAAAATCAGGAAGAAGCACAGTTTTATCGGGACATAGTATCTTTGCTGTTTCAGCCATGAAATGAACGCCACAAAAAACAATGACGTCTGCATTTGTCTCAGAGGCTTTTCTTGATAATTCAAGTGAATCTCCAATGAAATCTGCAATATCCTGAATTGCAGGCTCTTGATAGTAATGAGCAAGAATTACTGCGTTTCTTTTTTTACGCAAAAAATTGATCTCATCAATGAGATTTTTGCTTGTATTTGAGACTGATATATCAGTCTCGTAATAGGAAACAGTAGTAATTAGTTTCCAATTCAATGTGTTGGGGCAGTATAGAGGGTAATTTCCAAAAAAATCTGACAGATATCCGAATTGCTATCGCTGGGGATTTACATGGGTCATGGAATCAGGATGATCTAGATCTGCTTTTGGAACTGAATCCTGATGGTGTTTTATTTGTTGGTGACTTGTCCGATGGTGATTTAAGAATTGTTCGGGGAATAAATAAAATTCCTATACCCACTTCAGTAATACTGGGAAATCATGATAGAGGTAGAGACGGTTCTGGCAATGTTTTAAAAGCCCAGTTGGATTTGTTAGGTGAAAAGAATTGTGCATGGAATTTATCGAAATGGGCATTAAATGAACTTTCTGTCGTTGGAGCTAGACCTTGCAGTGGTGGTGGTGGGTTTTTCTTAACACCAGAAGTTAAGTCTGTATTCGGGGATGTCAGCCTTGATGAATCTGTCTTTAGGATTGTTTCTGCAGCTAAGTCAGCACCATTAGATTTCCCTCTATTAATACTTGCTCATTCGGGACCAGTTGGCCTTGGATCAGAGGCCTCTAGCCTTTGTGGCAGAGATTGGAAATTGCCATCAATGGATTGGGGGGATAAAGATCTTGGTGTCGCAATTGATCAAATTCGTAAATTTAGGGTTCCAGAATTAGTCGTTTTTGGTCACACTCATCATCAATTAAGAATTGGGGGTAATCGAACTAGAAAAACTTTTGCTCAAGATCTATGGGGGACTTCATATTTAAATGCAGCGTGTGTTCCAAGAAGAGGTATTGATTCTGCAGGTGAGAATTTGTGTCATTTCTCTTGGGTTGAGTTCTCTAATAACAAGCTTGTTCATGTATCCCACAGATGGTTTAGGAATGATGCATCAATGGCATATAAAGAGATTTTATTAAACCAAGAAAAATAATTTTCACTATATTTTTGTATTCCTAATACCTAATTGACTTTAACTTTGCTTATTTAAATCAGGATCCTTAAATTTTCTTTCTGCAATCAAATAAGCACCAATTGCAGAGCCTATAAATCCCAAAATATTTCTCATTAAAGGCAAAATATCATTAGTTCTCGTTACAACAGGAGCAATGCCAAAAATTCCAAATAGCATTATCCAAAGAGGAGAAAGGAGCAAAAGCCATCCGATTGAAAATGATTCAGTTTCTTTCCTTGGCGAGGCTGCGAAACCTGCAATAATCCCTCCCAACAAAGAGGTCAATAAAGTCCATTGCCATTGTTCCTGGGGTAAGCCAGGGACAACTTCACAACCACCACGGTCTAAACAGGTCTCAACCGCTTGTATTGAAGCTAAGATTGCACCGTCCTCTCCATTATCTCTTACGTAAAATTGGTTGCCAAACCTGGTTTGTAATTCCACCCAAAATATTCTGGGCATTAGAGCAAAATATGCATCTCCAACATTAAAACTCAGTAAATTCCCACCTCTTGGATCAGCAATTATAAGTAAACTTGTTTCATCAAGATTCCAATAGTCTTTGACTGCTAAACCAGGGGTTTTTTCATATTGCGACAGAACCCTTATTTTCCAACCCGTTTCTTGTTCATAAGAATTTAGCGAGTTCTCCAACTCTGATCTTTGTTTCTCACTAAGGGCTTTTGCAAGATCGATTATTGGTGTTTGTTCTTTTGGTAATAGTTCAGGATTATCGTAAGCAAATGTACGCCCTACCATCGAAAACATTATCACCAATACCATGCAAAAAGTTATGACGTTCTTGAATGATTTTTCCAGCATGTGCCTGATGTTCTCTGAACTTATTCTCCATCATGATTGACCCGACTGCGAGATGTCCTAAATGGTTGATCGATCGCATGATTGAAAGTGGTGGTTCAATAAGCTTCTACAGATATATGGATTTAGTTTTAAATGATCCTAAAAATGGGTTTTATTCAACTGGAAGATTAAATATTGGTAAGGACGGGGACTTTTGTACCTCACCATCTTTGGGTAATGATTTTGCAAGTTTATTAGCTATTCAAATTGTTGATTGGCTTCTCGATCTAGAAACATCAGAAATTGAATCAGAACGGTTTTCTCTTGTTGAGATTGGGCCAGGAGAAGGAACTTTATCAAGGGATTTGATAATGGCTATTCATGAAATTGCACCTGCTTTAATAAGTAAAATAGAGCTTGTTTTAGTTGAATTAAATCTAGGGATGAGAAAACGACAAGAAAAAGTAGTTAATAACCTGCTGGGGATTAATTATCGCTGGAGCAACATCGAAGATCTTATTTCTAGGCCAGTAACAGGTGTCGTTATTGCTAATGAAGTTCTGGATGCATTTCCTGTAGAGAGATTGGTTTTTAGCGATAATAATGTTTTTAGGCAGGGACTTTCTTTAAAAAAAATAAATGATGAATATCTTTTGGAGTTTGTTGACCTTAAGCCTACTTATAAGATTATGAAATTTTTGGAAGATGCTAGTAGTCTTTTGAAAATCGAGTTTCCACCAAAGGATATTTGTAATAGATGGGTCACAGAGTGGCATTGTGATATCCCGAGTTGGTTTGAGAACTTGTCTAAGATTTTACTTAATGGATCATTATTAGTTGTCGACTACGCGATGGAATCGAAACGTTATTACAGCGCAATGAGAAATGACGGTACTCTTATTGCCTATAAAAATCAAGAAGCAAAATCTAACGTTTTGCACGATGCTGGCTTGTGTGATTTGACAGCACATTTATGTATTGAATCAACAGTTAATTATGCCCTGTCTAACGGATGGAAGTTTATAGGTGAAACTAGGCAAGGACAAGCTCTCTTGGCATTAGGACTTTCAAAATTTCTTTATTCTCTTCAAAATAAAAATAGTAATGATTTATCAGCCGCATTAAATCAAAGAGAGTCATTATTGAGGCTAGTTGATCCAATGGGACTTGGGGAATTTAGGTGGTTGGCTTTTCAGAAGGAAAATAATGATGATTTGATTTTAAGTAGCCGTTTCCTTGAAGAACCAATTAACTAAGTTTTTGCAAGCATTCATATATCTCTTTATCAGAGACATCATTGAATAATTTTACAGCACCAATTTTTAAGGGCATAACAAAACTTACTTTGCCATTCTTAACTTTCTTGTCTCCTTGAAGTGAGCTTAGAACACTCCTTAGTTCAAGCTCTGGCCACTTAGAGGGTAAACCTGCTTTCTTTATTAATTGTTTCTGCCTTTTTGCATCAATCTCTTTCCAGAGCCCCCTTTGAACTGCTAGCTGACCAACTGCAACCATTCCCATTGCAACTGCCTCACCATGTAGCCATTTTCCATACCCACAAAGATTTTCTATTACGTGGCCAAATGTGTGTCCATAATTTAAAAATGCTCTTACTCCACTTTCCTTCTCATCTTTCATAACAATTTCTGCTTTTGATATAGCAGAGCGATGGATTATTTCAATTAAAAGTTTCTCTTTTATTCTTGATAAATCAGAAATATTATCTTGACTCTCCAAAAGTTCGAATAGCTCGAAGTCTGATATGACTCCATATTTTATTATTTCAGCCATACCTGCTTTGAACTCTCTAGCTGGAAGAGTCGCTAAGGTTTTAGGGTCTATCAAAACTAATTTAGGTTGATGAAAAGCACCAATAAGATTTTTCCCTTTCGAATGATTTATACCTGTTTTACCTCCTATAGAAGCATCAACCATTGCGAGTAACGTTGTAGGAATTTGGACTACATGAATTCCACGCAACCAAGTGGCAGCTGCAAAACCAGTCATATCTCCAATCACGCCACCTCCTAGAGCAATCATTAAAGAGCCTCTCTCTAGCCTGGCTTCATAAGCTGCATCGTGAATTAAATCTATAGAAGATTGATTTTTCTGTTCTTCTCCTGCTTTTAATATTAAAAGTTTTGGTTTGTACTTACTTTCAATCAGACTTTTAATTATGCAATCACCATAATGATCTGAGACTTCTTTGTTGGATACAACTAATACTTTTAGTCCTTCTTTGAAACCAATTTTACATAGCTCATCTCCTATGCATTCAAGACTACTTTTCCCTATAACTATTTCGTACGGGTTAGTAGTTAAAGAAACTTTAATATGGAGGTTGTCTTTATTCACAGTTGTGAGGTATTAGATTTTTCATGAGTTATTTGATTAAATCATGAAAGCATTAAAGTAATTATATGGTTGACTAACACTTTTAATAAACCAATGATATGTGTTCGTATACGATCAGTATTTATTACGGGATCAAAATAATCTAATAGTGGAATATTCTTTAGTTTGTGAATGAAGGATGTACTATTAAAATCAAACTTTATACAATATATTTATTTGATTTACGAATTTTTTGTTGTTTGCCTTCTAATGAGCAAAGCTCTAAAAATGAGGATTTGAACTAATGGTTGGTGTTGTGGGTGGAGGTCAGCTTGCAATGCTTCTTGTTGAAGCTGGAAAAAAAAGAAATATTGATGTTGTCGTTCAGACGACAGCTAAAACGGATCCTGCTGCTAAAAAAACTCAGCAGATGATTTTGCATGATCCTACAAATGTAGGTGGTACAAAACTTCTTGCCGAAAAGTCCAGTGTTATTACTTTTGAGAATGAGTGGGTTGATATTCCAAGTTTACTGTCGCTACAAAATAATGGAGTTTCTTTTGTTCCAAGACTTCAATCTATAAGACCTTTGATTAATAAAATAACTCAAAGAGAGTTATTAAATAGGCTTGATATTCCCTGCCCTAAATGGTTGCCTGTCCCTCTAGAAAAATCATCAGAAATCGATCTTTCTTTTGATTGGGGATTCCCATTGATGGCAAAAGCTGCCACAGGTGGATATGACGGGAAAGGGACAAAAATTATTAAAAATTCAAAAGAACTTGAACAATTTCTTGAAGTTGAGAGAGATGAACAATGGATGCTAGAGAAATGGATTTCTTTTGATAAAGAATTATCTATTGTTGCAAGTCGGGATTCAAAAGGTATAGTTCGCAGCTTACCTATCGTAGAGACTTACCAATCTAATCAAGTATGTGACTGGGTCCTTGCTCCAGCTGACATTAATTATGACGTTGATTTAATGGTGAAAAATATCCTATCTTCTTTGCTTACTGAGTTGGATTATGTTGGAGTAATTGCTATTGAATTTTTCTATGGGTCTGAAGGATTACTTGTAAATGAAATAGCTCCAAGAACTCATAACTCAGGTCATTTCTCTATAGATGCATGTAGTAGCAGTCAGTTTGATCAGCAAATTTGTATCACATCTGGTATTGATGTTCCTATGCCTGAAATGCTTGTTAATGGGGCTTTAATGGCAAATTTGCTTGGCTTAGAAATCAATTATCCAATTTCACTTA
This sequence comes from Prochlorococcus sp. AG-402-L09, assembly GCA_003216715.1. Classification (GTDB taxonomy): domain Bacteria; phylum Cyanobacteriota; class Cyanobacteriia; order PCC-6307; family Cyanobiaceae; genus Prochlorococcus_B. The sequence continues at coordinate 95,208 of QCIK01000001.1, forward strand.
CTCAGAGGTTGAATCGTTTAAGGGATATTCCTGGCTTGAAGATTCATTGGTATGAAAAAGAAGAAGAAAAAAAAGGAAGGAAGCTTGGTCACGTTACTTACCTTTTGAAAAATACAGATGCTTTGTCTAGAAAAAAAGAAGCATTAGATGTGTTGAAAACTATACGTTCAATTTGGCCTGCCTCTTGATGGTATTTTGTTTAGATTGTACAAGTACTACTTTGTTGGTAAAGGCCTTTTCAAGTGCTCTGATCTGACTCTCTTTCGATATGGGGAGGCTGTCGTGAAAGTAACGTATACCAGCTTTGCTCTGGAAACGAAGCTTCACTTTGAATCCCCCTCTGGTTCTACCAGGTCGATGCTTCTTGGGCCTTACGGCAAAGCGGTACTAACTCTTTAAGTCATTGCTCTCACTGGCTTGAAAAGTGATAATAATCCCTATTTTTGCTCCGGTCCTCCTACCAAGAGGTCTACCTTTGGCCTTGCCAAATTAACTGAAATAAAATTTATATCCCTAAGGCATTGCTGGAATTGCATTCGGATAGATTTTATCTGAAACATTTTGGACTTATGGAATCATCACGATTACTCTTCTCTTGAGCTTTTAACAGCTTCTTTAAAGAATTTATAGTACTCTTTATATATTTCATTATCATTGAACAAATATTTTTCTGCTTTTTGCTTTAACTCTTTCTTTGTTGAATCTAATAATATTTTATCTTTAGAATATAATTTGCACCAATTTATATAATCCTCTGGAGATTTTGCTATCGGTGGATTCTCTATCTTCATTTGTTTATAGCCTGCAGAGACAATTCTTACTTTTTGATTGTGAGGATAGGTAATAAATGGGATTCCATATGCCATCGCTTCATAAAAAGTGACGCCACCACCAAAGTAAAAAGGATCTAACATTATATCGCAGCTTCTTGTTATGTGGAGGAAATCATCTGTTCCCATCCGATCAAGAAAAATTGATCTTTCTATCAACAAATTATTCTTTTTTCTCCATCGATCTTGGATTAATTTGAATTTATAGTTGCTTTTATCTGTTATTAGAACTAAATAGGCTTTCTTGATGTTTAATAATATTGATTCAAGTATCTCGTCATAACTTGGATGAAGTTTGACTAATGACTGAATTAAACCAATATAAAAATTACTTGGTGAATTTATTATATTTTTCAGTGTAACCTTGCTCTCATTTATTTTAGGAGCAGCAAAATTGAAAGGTAATCTTTTAAATCTTATCAAGGTTTCTGTGTAGTCTAAATCGCACTTGCGAGGTTCTATTCCATGAGTAATATAATAATCAATATTTCTAATACCCGATGTAGATCCATGTCCCAAACCAGTAACTTGCACTAATGCTAATCTTGATAAAGCCAGAATATATGAAAAGCTATTCATACCAATATCTGGATAAAACATTACATCAAGTTGGTTTGAAAGTATTTCTTTTGCTGCCATTTGTGGGCAATTAGGTAAATTAATTACTTTTTTAAAAGAGTCATTTATTTCTTTTATAGTTGAATGATTTTTTTCGTCTGGAATGATATATATTGTTATATCAATATCAGTTTCTGATAAATCTTTCAAGACATTGATGAAACACTTACCAACACTATGATTTGCTCTAAGAAACATTGAGCAAACACCTATTTTTAAATTTTTTCTTTTACTTGAGTCAACCAAATATTTATCATGAGAGAATCCATTCAATATCATCCCCTTTGATTTTGAGATTGCGTTAGAAAAATCCTCAAGAATCTCTCTATCATCTAGCCTATTTTGGTAGGCTAGATAGAAAATACTTGAAGTGAAACTCTTCGGATATTCATAAATCATATTGTCCTTATTTTTTAAATTATTAATTTCTTTTTTAAATTGACTTCTTTCATTGTCAATTTGTGAATTATTCTCCACAATTGGAGATAATATTAGATTCGAGTTTATAAAATAAAAAATATTATTGGGAGCATGCCTTGATGCAGATGATAAGTATTTATATGCATCTGAAAATCTTCCAAGATCGATCAATATGCTTCCCAGATTAGAATATGCTTCAGCAAAATCAGGTTTAAGTTCAATAGCTTTGCACAGAGATGCTTCTGCTTCTTTTGATTCGCCCATATCATTCAATATGTTTCCCAGATTGGAATGAGCTTCTGCATAATTAGGTTTAAGTTCAATTGCTTTGCGAATAGCTAATTCTGCTTCTTGAAATTTGCCAATATTTCTCAATATGTTTCCCAGATTTAAATGAGCATCTGCGAGACTAGGTTTAAGTTCAATTGCTTTGCGAATCGCTAATTCTGCTTCTTGAAATTTGCCAAGGTCATTCAATATGACTCCAAGATTACAATAAGCTTTTACGAATTCAGGTTTCAATTTAATTGCTTTACGCAGTGATATTTGAGCTTCTTTTAATTTACCAAGTTTCTTTAAAGTATTTCCCAAGTTGTAATGGGCTTCTATGTAATTAGGATTAAATTCAATTGCTTTACGTATTAATATTTCGGCTCCTTGTGATTCACCAAGATCATTCAATGTGTTTCCCAAATTATAATGTGCTATTGCAGAATTAGGATGAAGTTCAATAGCTTTACGTTGCAATAATTCAGCTTCTTTTAATTTACCAAGACCTTTTAAGATTGTTCCAAAATTAGAAAAAACTCTAGGATCAGAAAAACCTTGATCAATAAAATATTGGTAATACTTTGCTGCTTCTTGTATGTTTCCTTGTGAATGAAACTTAAATGCTTGATTAATTATTTGTTCTTTAGAAGGAGTATTAGTAGTAATAGCGATGTTTTTTTTGATTTCTCCTAAAGTAAATGGAACTGAGAATGTTTTTACCTCAGTAATTTTCTGCTTTCCTTCTACTTCTTTACTAGATCTATCCATTTTCTCTATTCTCTCTTTCGGTTCTTGCGATAATACTATTTTTACCCAGAGAATTCAGTCATAAAAATTTAAGGATGCTGATGTGACACTGCCACTAGCCACTACTAGGCGATGCTTCTTGATCCTTACGGCAAAGTGGTACTTAGTTCTAACTGAATAAAATTTACTAAAATACTAGTTTTCTATTTTTTATTTCTATATTTTTTGTTTATCTAGATCGTTGATTTGTGGACTTTATAAACGACTGGAATTAAGAGGTTAGTCTTTTAGCTTTGCGGACTTTTCGTAGTAGCTCGTGATCTTCTCTTGCCCTTTGATCAAGGATTGCTAGGTCTTTTCTTGCTTTTTGATCAACTTTTTGAATATCTTCTCTTGCTCTCTGGTCAAGCAGTGCAACATCTTTTCTTGCTCTTTGATCGATGTTCTCAAGGTCGGCTCTAGCTCGTTGATCGACATTCTCTAAATCGATCTTTGCTCTTTCTACCATGCTCGCCATTGAGTCAACCATCATTGATAATGCTGCTGGAACTTGCTTCCCAGAAGCTGTAAAAGGGGACTTTTCATTAAGATAATTACCAGTGTTTGCTTGATTCGAAGCCATAGGTTTGATTAAAATAGGCTTTTTTAAGAGAAGCCACTTTCTTGATATTTCTATTATCTCTTTTTTATTAGCCCAATAAATAAAAACCTTATGAAGGAAAACGAGATGTAATAGAAAATAAGAGCCTTTTAATTGAAAAGCTCATTTTCCTTCATTTGAACTCTGACGCCCTTTTTTTATTTTGAGTTAAGGCCATTTATCAGTTTATGAAATTACCTAATTAATTAGGTAATTCAGACTTCTAAATTCTTTTTATATATTTTGATAAGATCTATATAAGTTGTCTGACGTGATTTGATTATATTAAAAATATTTTCCTTTAGGATAAAGTCTCGCTATTCTGTTTTTTTGAGTTTCTTTTTCTAGCTTTTTTCGTTTTCGATCTTTGTAGGAATCTTCATCATCATTAAGTCTAAAAAAGACAAAAAAGAACATAATTCCTGTGAAGATTAATCCTATGAATAGCACCCAAAATCCAATAAAGCCTGTAGGAGATAAGTAATCAAAGTTGAAAGAACTATTCCTCATTTTTGTTATATGAAAAATCTATTCTTCTATCCTATCTATAATTAATAGAAAATGAATGAATAGCTTTATTTTATGTAAATCTGAAAACCAAGCTTTCAAACTAAGTGCTTCTAGTCTGTGAATGAGAATTTTTACGCATTAACACATAAATAAAATTTATTAAAATAAAGTTATTATTTTATTTTGAAATGGAAGAGACGCATAACTATGCTATGAATCTTGTGGTTCCACTAATGGGAATTGCCCCGCTGCTAATGCTTTTTGTATTGAAGGGTGAGAAGAAATCTAAGAATACAAAAAACTGGACCAGATCGACTAACTAGAATTCAAAAATATTATTTTTATATATTTTTTATGAATTGACCTAAAGCTATTTGTAATAAAAACTTTTTTACTTTACGGTTTTAAAAATTAAGGATTATCAAGACTTAATCAAATTTTATTTTGATTATCTTTTTATTTGTATTCGAATACTTATCTAATCATAAAAAGTTAGATTGACCATGAAAATTAATTCTTCAACAAATTATTGTTCGGTTTTCACTCACGGTAAACATTACTTTCCGCTAATTTATACTCACTAACTTAAAATCCTCTGATTTTTTAAGTAGCTTCAAATATTTCAAATTCATTCCCCTTCTAATGCAAAAACAAAAAACTCAGCAATTTGCTAAATTTTATTTAAAGGATCTTAAATCAAAATCACCAAAATATCACAATGAAAAATCAGATTCGAGAAATTAAATCCATCTTAGAATAGAATTTTTCTTTCTCAAATTTTTAATATTAGTTTCAATATCAATTTAATACGATTATGATTAAAGTTTTAGTGAATTGTCAAGCTGCTTACTTAATCCCATAATGAGATTAAAAAAGTGATTTATATTCCTATTTAAAAAAACAAAGTAATTTATACCTACACTTGCTTGAATAATAAAAAGATTATAAATAATATCTTTTTTGATAAAAATCATGCTAATTGTAACTTAGTTTTATTGGAGGGAAATGAACAAACCCATTCAACGAAAAACTACTTTAAAATGGAGTTCCAATGGCGAACTATCTTCAATTGATATGGCTAGGATTCTTGAACTTCTAGCACATAAGGAATTAACGCAATGTGTGTTAGCTTGTGATGCAAAAAAAAAATCTTCTGAGATACTATTTCTTTTAAAAGATCGATAATAAGTGGATTTACCTAAAGAAGTTTTGTTAATTTATCTAGAAATATAATTGTTTAATAGTATGTTTAGATACTACTAATTTTAAAAATATGAAAACAGCACAAGACAGATATTTTGAATGTTTAGAAGTTTGTATTGAAGATGAGCAGGGAAAATCTTGTCGCCAGGTATGTGCACCTATTTTAAATGATGACCCTTCTGATCATCCTACTGTTCCAATTATGAGAAATAAGTAATATTTGAGTTTTTAAATAGCAAAATATTTTTCTTAATTAAATAGATTAATCTTGAATATAATTAGATTAGAAATATTTAATAATTTTACATTTGATTTTAAAATCAATCTTCTATGTATTAATGGCCACTTTATTGATTGGAAGTTCTAATCAAGTATTAAATTAGCTATAATTAAAAAATAACTATATTAATTATGGATACACCTATCAACCATATAAATCTATTCAATGCTATCCTTGCATTATATGTTATCGGCTATCAACTTTCTATTTGCTTGGATTGGAGTTGGATTCCAATGAATAAAGAGGATTATCAACTTCCATATCAAGATAAATGGAGTCGTATTAGTTAAGAAATATCTAGTTAAGAGTTAGGAAATCTTAAAAGCTTTAGATATAATTAGGATTTTTTGATATACATTAATACAATTATAAAAGAATATAGGTTCATAGTTTTAATATTTTTTTCAAACTTCTTTAGTTCATATAATAGTTAGTTAGCTTACATGAACAATTTATTAGATGATATCAGATGTTCTGAACTACGTGAAACAATCCAAACGAATATCCGCCGATCAGGATCCATCCAAGAATTGCTGAAATTATTGTTGACCTTCTGTTGTGCCTTCTAATTGCATTCTCAATCATTTCATTTACATCATCTCTATTGATCAGATTTGTTGATTTAGGATTGGTAGAAGTCATTTGTGTAATGTGAATTTTATGCTTTGAGATTGTGTAAGTAAATCTCTAGTAGAACAAAATCGGTTTGAATTGAATTTGCTTAAGAAAGCAGATGATGCCATATTTATTAGTGATCTTTGATCAAAACAAATAGAGGACGTGAAAACAGAGATAAAGCTTTTTGTAAATATTTGTTAAGACTATAATGGATTATTTTGGGAGTTGTGTAGGTAAAATCACTTTAATTTGTTTTTTGTGGGAGTTTCGAATCTCTAAGCTTTGATTTGGGACGTTTTGGCAATATCTTTTGATGGACCATAAGAGTCTAAATTTTCAAATTTATTCGATGCTTGCTAACAGCTAGATAATTTAGTGAGGTTTAACTCTCATCTGTTTATATCTTCATTACTTACTCAGTAATCTTATCAACGTTTAAGATGGGTTTACTATAAATTTATAATTTAAGAATATTATCTCTTACAAATCCCTCTTAGAAACAGATTACAAGTTTATAAGCTAGTATTCATTTTGCTATTTCTCAGGATTTTAGTAATTAAAAAGATACAATAAAATCAAAGATTTAATAAAAATTTCTTTTCATCTATATAGAAACAGTTCAGTGAAAATAAATTTTTAAAGGCCCAATAATTACTCCTTATTTGTTTTCGTTATTATCTTGTTCATTTTTTTCCATGAGCTTTCTAGTTAGAAAAGAATATGAAGCTTGATGTTTTTCCTTCCATTCTTTGTGTTCCTTTATTTGTTTTTTCAACTTTTCAAGACTTTCTTTCTCTTCGGGGTAAACCCTTTCTAAGTATTCAGGGCTTAAATTTATATTACCTTCAAATTCATAAACCATTTCCTCGAATGACTCGCATATTCCAAGTATGTCTGCCATGAAATCCTCAAATTCATCAATATTTATTTCTTGAAGGACTTTTCTCAATTTACTTTGACTTGATTCTTCTGGTTCCCATTCTTTTTTTAATACATGCAGCAGATTTAGTTGTCCTATTCTATCTAGAAGATCCCAATTGGATGCATCATCGGCTGAATAAAAGTATGAGCCATCTCCTGATTGATAAAATTTGGCTCTTTCTTTATCCATTTATATTAAAAGAGAAATGTATTAAATTCTCTCTATCCTGTTTACTGTGGTAAGTCATCTGATTCGCTCTATTGTTCACTAATTTTGAATTTTAATAATTTATCAAAACTTTGGTTGATTTTTTCAATATTAGAATAGCATTTCTTTTGACAAAATTCTATTATTCTGAATATTTTTAGATTTAATCTTTATTTTTCAGGAAATATCTATATTATATTATAGTGCCAAATTATTATGTTTAATCAAAGAAATCTAATGGAAATGGACCAATAGTTTTAGAAGTTAATGAATCATTATAATTTTGACAACTGATTAATATTCCTTCACCTAAACCGTATTCAATTCGAGCGTGTACTTCTCCAGTTTTTTGATTAGCTTTTAAGAATATGGGACCTTCAGAATTTGGCAAAGTGACAAATCTCATCTTTTTATATTCGAACTTTTCTTCTATTTTTCTAACAGCATTGATTCCTATTTTTAATGAAGGAGACATTACTCCTATCGTAATCCAATCTGAATTATTTATAATACTTTTAAGTTCATTGAAAAGTTCTTTAGACTGTTCCCCATTTAGTTTAGGAGCAGATCTAAATCTTTCAAGATCCTTTAATTCTGATATGTTATTATCTTTTAATGACATATGAATTATAAATTTCTTTATGTTATCAGATCGAGCTATTTTTGGGAGTTGTTTCTTATAGATAAATATTTTTAAAAATTTATTTTCTCGATAGAGGATTACCTGATTGATAGTTTAAAAGCCTATTTTAGATATTGATTTCTTACTATTTAGTTATTATAATAAATATACAACTAAAATATACATATATATATAGTATTAATAATAGAGAAAATAAAAATTTTTTCTATTCAATATAGATACTAGATTATTTTTAAGGTTCATTTTTAATTCTAATCTAATATTTCATTGAGATACTAGTTAATTAAGATTATTCGATTCTTTAATTCTCCTGGAATCATGGAGTTGTTCCAATTCGTTGTAGACCTCTCGTAATGTTTTCTTTATATGGTCTGAATTCTCGATTACTCCCAGAGAATTGATTGCTTGTAAAAGATTTTCTTTTGCTTCTATCAACCCTCTACATTGAGTACTACCAGCTTCAGAGGACATCTTTATTTGGTTATGGGTATAGTATTATTATATCTATTCTTCATAAATGATTAATTTTCTTTCAACTTTTTAAATAATTATTGTTGCTACTAGAAAAGCTAAACCTCAGGCTTACAATTTTATCATTGTAATTATTAACAGTAAATTTATCTTTTAACCATTAGACTTATCTAAAAATTATTTATCATTTCTAGCCATAGCACTTATCTTTCTGAATTCAGAAAGTAGACCTTAAAATTTCTTCTTCTTTAAGTTAAAATAACGTTTTTGTAAAATTAGAATATTCTTGGCAGAGTTATTATCCTCATATCAGAGATTTGGCTTAGCAGCTTTATCTTTTTCGTTTAATCATTTATTTCTTTAACTTCACTTTAGATTTTTATACTTGACGAAACACTGTTTTGTATTTAAAAACAAAATTAAGACTTTGTTCCTTTATGGCAAACATAAAAAAATTAGATAGCCCTATCGGTTGGCTTGTAGATCCTCATAATAAATGGGTTATTCATTTTGACTTTAAACATAAATCCGATGACCAGAACGCTACAGATTTCACTATTGATATGTGGGGGGTTGTCTCAAGCGGCAAACCCATGGAATTTAAAAGTAGAAGAAAAGTCACAAAACAAGAATCGCTTAACACATGGAATCAATTGGTAACATCAAATTGGGTTGAATTTGATATTGAAAAGTTAAAGACTGCTTAAAAAGCACTTATAACTTATATTTTGATTTGCAACTTTATTACAATAAAATTAATGTTTAGTCTGATTGTACATTTCTACTTTACTACCTAACATTATCTTTATTATTTATGACTTAGTGAATGCTAAAAACCATGAAAAAACTTTTTAAGTTATTACTTATATTCACTGCTGTATTAACTGGATGGACCTCAATTGTTTTATTGTCTAATACAAATTCTAATTTGGAGATTAGGGAAATCATCGCAAAAATGTATTTAAACCAAAAGCGATTTATTTTTAATGTAAAGGACTTATCATTTTTATTGGTAAAAGATGCTAATCAGCGTTTTTCTGATAACAGTCAAGGTATTATTGAATAAAAAAAGCAAAACATCTGATTAAAAAAATGTACCTTAATATTTTGCTTAGGAATTAATAGCTATGTTTATTAATACTAATTTGAATAATTAATCTGGAGTTCAAAAACAATGTTAAATAAAACTCTTTATCTTGCCTCACCTTATGGCTTTTCTGAGCATTCGAGATTGAAACTTTTACCTGATTTTATTACTAAGCTAGAGTTTTTGGGAGCGAAGGTTAGGGAACCTTTTGCACGCAATAGCAATATCGACACTTCTATTCCTGGATGGGCTAATAAAGTAGCTTGTTTAAACCTAAATGACTTGAGGCAATCGGATGGCTTATTTGCAATAGTCAATGGAGCCCCTCCTGATGAGGGCGTGATGATTGAGCTTGGAGTGGCTATTGCTTTAGAGAAGCCTATTTTTTTATTTAGAGATGATTTTCGTAAATGCACTGATTCTGATGAATATCCCCTTAACCTAATGATTTTTTTGGGTCTCCCTGCTGATTCATGGAGTGATTACTACTATCGTTCTCTAGATGAGATTAGTAGCAAAAACAAAGCCATTTATAAATGGTTGAAAAATTAAATTCAATTAAATTTAATTTAACTACTTCATATAGTTTAAACTTATCATATATAAAATGAAGGATATTTTATTTGACTTGAATGATATAAGAATAGAAATATCTTTTAAATCATTTGATGAACTTCGTTTAATTCTAGATTTTTACCAGCGAAATGATCTTTATAAAATTAATATACCTTGTAAAAATTTAATAAAAAAAGATTTTTTATTAAATTCGATAAAAATTTCAAGAGAAGAGTTTCCAGATATAGAGATTATTCCACATTTTAGTATCCTCCATGAATTCAAGAGAAATAGAAATAATACTCAGGATTCATTTGTTAATTTTATTAAGATTGTAAAACATCTTGGCTGCAAGGAAGTTCTTCTTGTCTCAGGTTCTAAAAGAAGATCAACATTAGATTCCGTATCATCTTTATCTCTGCTCAAAGATAATCTATTATTTCACAATAATGATATTTCGATTGGAGTAGCATTTAATCCTTATCTGCCTAGCTTATTGTTTGATGAGGAGATTTTAAGGTTAGAAAAGAAACTTCAATCAGGAGTCGTGAGTTCTATTTGGATTCAATTTGGTACAGATTACCAACTTCTCGAAAATAGAATTCAAATTTTGAAAAGTATAATATTATCCACAATGAAACACAATTCTACAAAAAAAAATATTAGGTTATTTGGTAGTATTTTAATTCCTTCTAAACAGTTTTTAACGAGATTTATGTTTAGACCATGGAAAGGAGTTTATTGTTCTAAAGAATTTTTAGGATCTGTGGAAAATGCTAATAAAGTGGTTATAAAACTATTAAAGACATATAAACAATATAAAATTTACCCAATAATTGAAACTAATTCGTCAAGCAAAGCTAATTTAACATCTTTAAAAAATATTTTGAGACACTAAGTCTGTTTAACTCATTTTGCCAAGCTATGAAGAGTTTATTTTAAAAAATTTAATTTACTGATGTTTAGATATCAAAAGTTCATGAATTTAATTTAGCTAAGCTAAGTTTTAAAGAAATTTTGTTAATTGAAAATCTAGTAGTTATTTTTTTCTCATAAAGATCCTCGCAAAACTGAACTAACGGTTTAAAAGGATTCATTTCCATTTTATTGTTAAAAAGTTTGGTGGTTTTGGTTGGGAGCGAATTTTCTAACTGTTAATTAAACAGCTAAAAGTTGAGCTAATTGACATCGAAACAGGAACAAGCTCAAGCATTAAGCACTGTAAAGCTTATATGAATTTTTGTAAAGCCATCTTCTTTGTTTATTCGACCATTTTTGTTTGCCTCTTATTCCTACTCGCAAGTATGACTAATTTTTTGTTTTAAAGAGCAGTTCTTGCCTGATTCTTTCATTGACTATTTATCCATGTAATAAGTCTTCCTTTTTTATTTGAAGATGGCGTTTAGGCGGGATTGGCTATGAAAGTGTCACTCCATGTGTCACACATCTCTACTTTTTGATCTTTCTTGGCTTTGTAGAATTTTTTTTGTTCTTCGCGGTCGGTAGAAATTTCCATTAATTTGAATATACATTTTTTTAATTTAAATGTTTTCATCTAGGAAAAAATCAGCTCCAAAAAGCATTCCTCAAACAAATTCTTTTGCTGCTGAAACCCTCTTGCTTAGAAGAGGATCTGAAGCTACTAGGTACAAGGTGGTTTCAGTGATGATGTTTGTTGCCGGCTTTGGCCTTCTAACTTTAGGAACTTGGGTTCTTAATGATTTTAACTTTCTTACTTTTACAAATTAAAAAATTTTGTATTTTATTAGCAATAATGCACCGTAATATTTTTATACCTTAATTTATTTAATAAATACTTTTTTTAAGTTTTTATATTGGAAAATGATCTCTTTATACCTAAAGTAAAAAAATACCAAATTTTAGATGTCTAACTCCTGGGATAAATATTTTTCTCACTATTCAGACTGGGATGATGCGCATTGTTTCAATGTAAGATTGGAACTGAAGTTTGAGGAGGAAATAAAAAGCCTGGGCTATGTTGAATTGGTTTTTTCTGATGATGTGTTTCTACTGGATAACAATATTTCTGATAAAACCCTTTCAAAAAGTAAAACTTATATAAAGAATAGAAATGAAATTTTATTGTCTTTTGACGTGCCTTACGATTGGTCAATTGATACAGACTGGGAAGATAAAGCTCTTATCCTTCTAGGAATTTGTGATGAGTGGGTCATAGACTCGTCTGTTGAAGACAAATGATTAAACCCTAGTCTTGGTTTTTTTGATTAAATTGATTAAAATTTTTATTTTTGGTTTATGAGTAGAAAATAAGTGCTAGACCTTTTTGAGTTAAATAAAATTCTTTTTCTTCTCGACTTAAATCCATTGATAATTCCTCACCTTCTTTGATTGCTTGCTCATAAGGAGGCTTTGATGGAGAAATTCCTTTGTAAATTGCAGCAATACCTAATGGTGTAGCGTTCCATGCGAAATTATCTGTTTCTCCAATTAGAGGCTGATTCAAGGCTTCTTCAAGAAGATTAGATGAGTTTGATCTTGGACGACTTGTTGTTGATGTCATGTTTATATTTAAAATTTCTTATAAAAAAAATTTTAGTGATCCTTAAAAGAATTAATACAATACTTTCTAGTACATTGGTTTGTTTTATGTGTGATTTTTGTTGATCTCTGCATTCTTTTGAATACTCAATTATATAAGTTGTTTTTAAAAGGAAAAATTTTTTATTAATTCTATTTAAAGATATTCTTATGATTTTTCTTGAGTTATCTTTTGAAATAGAATAAATTCTTTAAATTGCTCAAATAATTCTGCATTATATATTTCTCTGGGTTCAGATAAATTATCCTCAGTTTTATAATTGTACTTTTTGGTGTTGTAGATTATCCCTTTATCAGAAATTAATTCATCAATTTCATTGTATGAGATAGTTGAATTATCCATATTGTTTTTTCTATGATGCCTTTCTCTTATTAATTTATTTGTATTTTGTAGAGCAAGTTCCCCTCTCGCTATCAACGCTTCTTCAACTAATATTCCTACAACTTTTGATTGGCTTAGTTTTTCTTTATTTGCAATTTTGGTTATAATCTCTTTAGCATTAACCGAAGGAAGATAGCCAATCCTTTTCCTTGTGGAGGGCATATATACTTATTTGTTGGAAATTTAATTTAATTTACTTTACTCTTAGCTTTAATTCATAAAATCTTATTTATTTCTTGACGTTAGTTTTACTAAAAAATCCATTCTGCTAACATCATTTTTGCTTTTTCCATTTCATTATTAGCCTTAAGCTCATTTATTTTTTTTAGAGCTGAGTATGCCATCTCTCCTTTTTCCCAAAAAAGAATTTGATTTATTGGGTTTAGAAGATTAGATTCACCATTTTTGTTTGTAAGGTTTTTAGTCATATGGTTATAAAAACAGGTATTACTTAATTTGAATTGGTTTGTTATATTCAATTCCAGAATAGACTATGGACTCTCTATTATAAAAAAATTCAGTTAAATAGATGTTGCTTGGATTTAGTATTCGAAACAGTTTTTTTATATGCACCCAAGGTTAACGATTTTAATGTTTTTTGTCTTCAGGGAATTCAGGTTTATCTTTCTTTTTTCTCCTACCGTCTGAGAGCTCTAGTAAAGTTGAGAGTTGCTCATACACTGATCTTAGTGATGATAATTCTGGAAGTAAACCATCGTTTCTGAGATCTTCATCCATGTATCTAAGCTCTTGCCTAACGTAGGAAAGAATAGATTTCGCTTCATCTCTTTTTGGTCCAGCCATATTTATTCTTATTTTTTAAAAAGATACAACAAAAATCAACTACATTAAGTTTTCAACTGCGTATCAAGACAATGTGTTCTTAGATAAAATATATTTTAGTTTATTTAAAATTAAATTAATCCTTCTATGACTCTTCTAGATTTATTTTTAACTTAATAAATTTAATTAATAGATAAATAAATTATATATTATTTTATTAAAATAAAAATTATTAGAATTTTAGTATTTGATGATTTCAGATCTTGTCATTATTGGTGGAGGTGCCTCCGGCTTTATGGGTGCAATCACTGCAATCAGTAGTGGACTTAGATCTGTTGTGATACTAGAAAGCACGTCAAAAGTACTAGAAAAAGTAAGGATTAGTGGTGGAGGTAGATGTAATTTAACGAATTCATGTTGGGATATCCCTAATTTAGTAGATAATTATCCTAGAGGAGAAAAGCAACTAATAAGCTTGTTTAATAGATTTTCTACAACTGAAGCTTTTGATTGGTTTCAGAAGAAAGGTCTTAGCCTTAAAATAGAAAAAGATGGACGTGTCTTTCCTCGTTCAGATTCTTCTGATGAAGTAATAAAATGTTTAACTTCTGTTGCGAAAAACTCTGGTGTTAAGGTTTTCACTAATTCTCATGTAAAAAATATAAGCCCAAAAAGAAAAGGATTTGATGTATTAGTTAAAGGGGGTATTCACTTTGAAGCAAATAATATTTTGATTTGTACTGGTGGCCATCCAAGTGGAAGGAGATTAGCAAAGACGCTTGGTCATTCAATTATTCAACCCGTTCCATCTCTTTTCTCTTTTACTATTTCTGAAAATTCGTTAAAATCTTGTTCAGGTATAACTTTAGATGTTCAGGTTAAACTTACGGTAGACAAAAAAAAATATTCTGGAACTGGACCTATTTTGATAACACATAAAGGTTTTAGTGGACCACTTATATTACGTTTATCTGCTTTTAGTGCTAGAAACTTACACGCTAATAAATATATAGGTAAGTTAATAATAAATTGGCTTTGCATGAGTGAGAAAAAGGTACGTTCAGAGATTGATTTATATAAATTAGTGAATGGTAAGAAGTTTTTATTAAATAATAAACCTTTTAAACAGTTGCCAAAAAGCCTATGGAATGCACTTCTTTTAAGCGCTAAAATTGATAGTCAGTTAAAATGGGCTGATTTATCTAAGAAAGACAAGGAGTCTTTAGTAAAATGTTTAATAATGAAAAGTTATTCAATAAACAGTCGCGGTCCTTTTGGTGAAGAATTTGTAACTGCTGGTGGGATATCACTTAAGGAAATTAATTTTAAAACAATGGAAAGTAGGATTTGCAAAGGTTTATTTTTCGCAGGAGAAGTAATAGATATTGATGGTATAACGGGTGGTTTTAATTTTCAACACTGTTGGACAAGTGGCTGGGTTGCAGGGAATTCAATGGTTCCATTGAAAGCTTAATTTTAATTTATTTTTTATGATTTTTTACTAATCAATATAACTGAGACACTATGGAGAAATTGAGGTTATGGATTTTAACTGAGTGATGCAATTAATGCAGGTATAGCAACTACGATAAGACCCGCAGCAGCGGTTGCAGCAAGTAAAGAAGTGCTCACGTTTTTTTCATTATTAAATATATCTTACATATCCATTCAAATATCTTTTGTGAGTATTAATACTATTAACAGTGACTAATTGTTTATTTATTCAAAAATCTCCCAAATTAATCGATCAATTCATTTGGGATTACTTTTTCAAACATTAGATCTCTAGACTTAGCCCTCGCAAAGCTTTTTAGAGACTCACTTAGGAATAAAAGGGCAGACTCCCTATGATAGGTATTAATACTCATCAAAGAGAGTTTGCCTTATCGTTTCCACGCTTTAGGCCCTGATATATCTAAAGTTCACTCAAATTATAGTGAACCAAATTGCTAGATTCGATCTTCTACAAATCAATATTTAAAGATTTAGCTTTCCTAGTTATAAGAGTTTTTACTGGAGCACTTTTAATCCATCATGGCTTTGAAAAGCTAAATGACATTAACAATTTTGCTGATGCTTTTGTTCGTCCTTTGCATTTACCTTTCCCCATTACTCTCTCGTATCTTGCGGCTGGTTCTGAAATTGGAGGCAGTTGGTTGTTGATTTTAGGTCTTGGTACAAGATTAGGAGCAACTGCAATACTAGGAACCATGAGCGTAGCGATTTATCATGCAGTTGTTACTTCAGGTTTTAATATTTATTTGTTAGAGCTTTTAGCTCTTTATTTTGCTTCTGCATTTTCAATAATTTTGTTAGGTCCTGGTATGTTCTCTGCCGATTATCTCATAAAACAAATTTTCAATTCGAATCCTGATTTGATTATTTCCATTTTTAGTCAAAGATCAAAATCCAGATCTTCAGAATTTATTAAACGAGAAATATCAAAAACTAAAAAGCGAAAGAAATCCCTAGACTTTCCTTTTTCTAGCTTTTTGTCTTCTTGATCATCCAAAAAATCACTTTTTGCTAATTTCTTTTTTCTTCATTGATAAGTAGAACCACATCCAAGTTGGTAAAGTAATAAAAAAACCTATAAGAAAGATATAACTTTTTGTTGTGTTCCATGCTGCTTCATCGCACTGTGATTTGATTTGATTAGAGTCAGTTACTTTACTGCTAAGACTCCTGCAAATATTAAGTCCATGAATACTTAGAGTTCCATATGTTATCGCTGTTGGAACAGTAGCAAGGAATATTGCGAGTATTAAATTGCCTAGCCTCAGGTTTAGGTCTTTTCTTTTTTGTTTATCCATATATATATTTTCATCCATATCTTTGATATAGCACACTATATTTCTTATTTTTTTACAAAACAACAAGCTTTTTGAGATTAGCTCTTGAATTGTTTGCTCTTATTTTTTAAGCTAAAAATCTCTCTACTATTTTTTGTAATTATTAGATTCATATAATTTAAGAAATTAAATAGCTTAAAAGTTTGCTAATAACTTGTGGGTTTATAAACTTTGTAAATCTGAAGATGCTTAATATACTTATCTTAGGTTAAAGTTAATGCTTAGCAGCAATCAATCTATTTTATAATGTCGACAAGTAAGAGAGAGGAAGTTAGTTCGCATTTGCGTTATATCAGGCAGGAACTTCGAGACCTTGATCAAATGCTTGGCCAATATGGTTTATTACCTGAGTTGTCTGAGCTGAAAGAGGTCTACAATTCATTAGATGCTCTACATCAATTACTTTCAGGTAAAGTTAAAAAGAAACCTAAGCCCGAGTTTGATGATTGATATCCTTAATTAATATCTGAACAAAATTTTAAAACCTTGGGACGAATTATTTAATTTAAAAATTTTTGTTGATCAATATTTTTTAGGACTTGCGAAGAAAAAAAATAATTACATTATACATATAAGGTAATTATTTAAAAAATGATTGAAGAAACTTGGAAAACTCAGTATAAGCAATGGAAAAATTTAAAACCTTATGAAATCAAATTGATTGATGATGGTCCAAAAAGCCAATCACAGGCTTGGTTGTTTAACTCTATGTGGTGTGAATGGATTGATTTGAAAAGAAAAAATGTCTTACAAAATTCTACAAATGAAATCTCTTCTTGGACTGATCCTTGGGAAACGTAGTGGCTTTTGCCTGGTGATTGTTATTTAATTTTCATTAGAAAAATAATTTTTTTCTAATATGTCATAAACAATTATTTCTTTAACAAATACTTGAATAACTACAGCCATTGGAATTGCTAATAATAAACCAAGTGGCCCAAAAAGAATTGTGAATATAAATTGAGCAGTAATTGTTAATCCTGGCAATAATTTGACTTGTTTTTGCATTATTGAAGGAGTTATTACGTAGCTCTCAATGTTTTGAATTACTATGTATAAGCCTAGTACGGCAAGTGATTTCCAAGGTGTATCTAGTAATGCAACAGAAAGAGGAAAAATTGTGCTTATTGTTGGACCTACATTTGGTATAACATTTAAAATGCCTGCTATTAGAGCATTAGCAATTACTAATTTTATTCCTAATAAATATAGACCAATTGAAGCTAGTAGTGCTACACATACAGAGCTTAGTACAACTCCAGACATCCAACTACTTAGAGCGTTACCGCATATTAATAAAATGGTTCGTGCTCGCCTTCTATAAAATGATGGAATTAATAATATTGCTACTTCTCTATATGAGTTTGGTTGTAAAGCTATCATTAAAGCAACAGAGATAATGAAAAATAATTGAATAATTCCAATTCCTACATTACTTGCTAGGCTAATCAACTTAGTGATGCTATCTGTTACACCACTAGCTAGAGTAGTACCATCTGGAATAATGCTAATCATATTTGTCAATATCGTTCTATCTGCCAAGTTGGGAATATTATCTTTATATATAATCTCTGCAAAATTAAAAAATGTATTTATTGAGAGCTCCCATAGCTTGCTTACTGCTGATGGTATTTGATTGATTAGTTCTTGAAACTCACTGGTAAATTGTGGTATTATTATTACTATTGAAAGACTTGAAATTATTATTATAGATATTATTGTTATTCCTAATGAAATCCACCTGGGGATATGAAAAAAATCTCGTATTTTTCCGGTGATTGTGCAAAGAGCCATTGCTATAATTATTGATGCAAAAAAAAGTATTATTATTTCTTTTAAACCCCATAAGATCAATATAGAAATAATTAATGCTGTAATTGATAGCAAGCTTGTTGGTTTCAATTAGATTATTTAATTATTATTCAGAGAATTTGCATACCTTGTAGAAAAACGCATGAATCTTTCAAATTCTTTTTCTGAATTCCAATTATAAGTAGACTTTACTTCCTTAATATAGTTTTCTGAAATAGATAAATCAATTCTTCTTGTTTCTAACTCACCTTCTTGGTCAATTAGATACATTTTTTGTATTGAGTTGAAATTCTCTAGTGTTATTGTTGTGGGTTTTCTGAATTTATATACTACATAACCTTTTTTGCCATCGACATTTCTAAATATATGAATTTCAGGTTGATTTTTTTCGATTTCCCCTTTAATAAATTGAATTGATCCATTCTCACTGATTTTAGTCATCTCTCCCTTAGCTTTCATTAATAGATATATCCTTATATGAAACTATAAGGGATCAAGCTTCTCATTTAATATTTTAATTAAAGATAATTCTAGACTTAGACCACTTAGATCAATTGAAGTTATATTTTTTGTTTTTTTTAGTTCGTATTCATAGCATCTATCGTAATAATCGAGCATTGCTTCACAGGCTTTAGACCATTCTTTTTTTTTAATCGCATCCAATGCATCTTTTGTTCTTTGTGGCCCTAATCTTTTGCTTATTCTATTTACAGCATCTTTTAATTCATTTTGAGAGTTATGACTATACAGGGTGACTAAATTTTTCACACGCTCATTCTTTTGTTTAATTACTTCAATAACCGGGGCTTTTTTCATTTTTGTATACAAACTATTTGGTATGCGACATTTTCCTAGATTAGAACTTTCAGCTTCTATCCATATCTCACTAGAGTTGCTTTCTTGAAACTCATCAAGTGATTCTGCGAGAATATTTTCAAATTGTTGACTTGAGGGTTGCTCCGCCATACCTAATGAACCAAAACTGCTTCCTCTGTGATTAGCAATTCCCTCTAAATCAATAACGAATATATTTTCTTTATTTATGTAATTAAGTAGATCTGTTTTTCTTGTACCTGTTTTACCTCCTATTAGTCTTATGGGTAGATCAGCCTCGAATTGATTTAAAACCCATTTTCTATAGTTTTTATATCCCCCTTTTAACAAATAAGTATTAATTCCAATTGTCCTTGCAAGCCATGCAAAAGCACTAGATCTCATGCCTCCTCTCCAGCAATATATTCTCAATGATCTATTCCCTTTCCCTTTTTCTTTAACCGTTTTTAAGATAATTTCCAATAGTTTTTTAGTGTTAGGAAGTATGATTTTTAAACCATTAAATATTGCTTTTAAGCGACTTTCCTTTTTATAGCTTTTCCCTATTAGCTCTCTTTCAGTATCAGAAAATAAAGGAATATTAATAGCACCAGGCCAATGACCTTTGCAAAATTCGCTAGGACTTCTTACGTCAACAATTTGGCTAGTTGAATTCCGAAAATCCGTTACGGGATAGGATGAATTGGTAGGTTTCTCTGACATAGTATTAGTGATCAGGTCATTTTAGGCCGGAATAGTTCATGACTGAAGAAAAACCACATTCAAATAAAGAGAGCCTAAAGGAGTCATTGGATTCTTTTGTCATGGCTTCAGAAAGGAAACGACTTGGTTTATTAAATGCCTTAGAAGATCGAGTTGAGGAGCTTCTTGCCCTTGGTTCTTCTTTAATGTCTGGATTTGATCCTAGTGTTTATGACTGGCCTCCTGGTTTCATTTTGCAACTCATTCATAAAAATGATGATAATTTCATAAAAAATAATCTGAAATGTGATGACCTTTGTTGGTTTAATGCTCCATCAGAGGTTGGTTTTGATTATTCACCTCTTCAGCAATATTTATTAAATGAAAGTTTTGAGGATGCTGATCGTTTTACTAGCTCGAAACTTAGAGAACTGGCTGGGGCTAAGGCTGTAAAGAGAGGATATGTTTATTTTTCTGAGGTTGAAAAAATACCTTCAGTTGATTTGTCCACTTTGAATAAACTATGGATTGTTTATTCTAGAGGCAAATTTGGCTTCACAGTTCAAGCAAAAATATTAGATTCAGTAGGTGGAAGATATGACAAACTTTGGCCTCGAATCGGTTGGAAAAAAGATGGGATATGGACTAGATATCCAAAAGCATTTAATTGGTCAATTGAAGCACCAAATGGTCATATGCCATTGGTTAACCAGCTTAGAGGAGTTCGATTAATGGATGCTTTGCTAAACCACCAAGCATTAACAGCTAAAAGCTAACAATTTAATGATTAATTTTTAATTTTCTCTCAAAGGATACTATTTATGGCTTAAGTTAAATAT
This sequence comes from Prochlorococcus sp. AG-402-L09, assembly GCA_003216715.1. Lineage (GTDB taxonomy): Bacteria > Cyanobacteriota > Cyanobacteriia > PCC-6307 > Cyanobiaceae > Prochlorococcus_B. The sequence continues at coordinate 115,992 of QCIK01000001.1, forward strand.
GTCGATATTTCCAGATTAATTCACTGATCAAAAGATTAATTTACAAAGAAAGTTTTAATTGTGGAGATTTCTAAAAATTGGGCTGTTTTTATTCATCCCTCTACTTTAAAACTAGCAACATTTATTGAAACTCTTTTGGAGCCAGTTATCTGTATTGAAACTGCAAAAAGAATAGAATTGGGTCTTCATGAGGCTCTTGTTAACGCTGTAGTCCATGGGAACTTATCTAACCCTAATAAAGTTATTCGTGTTAGACGAATTCTTACTCCAAAGTGGTTTGTATGGCAAATACAGGATGAAGGTATAGGCATAGTTGAAAATAAAAGATTAAGCACTTTACCTCTCGAAATTGATGCTAATAGTGGAAGAGGAATATATTTAATTCATAAGTGTTTTGATGATGTAAGATGGAGTAGGAAAGGGAATAGACTTCAGTTATCAATAAAGAAATAAGTCTTTAATGACTCTTGCATCCATCATCTTTTATTTCATCTCTTACCCACAAAATTGCTTGATTAAGTAGCTCTTCTATTTCTTTTTCATCTCCATCATGAATTAATTGAGAGATTGCGGAAATAATTAATTCAGCGCTTCTTCTTTGTTTATTCCCCCTAAATTGATGCCAGTTGAGATTATTCAGACTTAGTTCATCGTGAAGATTTTTTGTAAGTAAAATTGTTCTTTCTGACCAAATCCTTTTTTTTTTGCTTGCCATAATTATAAAGTTGTTTTATTTTTTTTGAATCAAATTGGTTTGTTTGCTTTCCATACTTTAGTCATAAAGTGAGATTCAGAAGTTATTGCTACAAATCCACTATCTTCTAGTCTTAAATTTATATCATCGATTATATAGTCTTTGTAATATGGCTCATGAAAGATTTTATGAAAGTTTTCCATTATTGGAGTAAATTTTGGAGAATCCTCTATCTGAATAGAGTCCGCAAGGACAAGGGTCCCGCCAGGTTCTAACAATCTAAAGCATTCATTTAAAACATTTTGTCGTGCATTTCTAGGAAGTTCGTGAAATAGAAAAACACAAGTTAATGCTTGAAAACTCGCTGATGAAAAGGGCATATTTTCTGCATTTCCTTTGGTTAATTGAACAAGATCCCCACTTCTGGAACTTAGATATTTACTTGCCTGCTTTAAGTATGAACCAGATAAATCAATACCATAAAGTTCTACTTCAGGTAATGCACTTTGTATTTGCTGGAGTGTTCTTCCAGTTCCTGTTGCTATATCTAAAATTTTCACTCTTTTTGAGTCTTCAGACAAATATTTTTTTAGACCTGTTCTTAACGGAGATAAAACTCTTCTTCTCATGGAATCGGCTGTTCCATTGAAAAGAATCTCAACTTGAAGATCATAGATTTCAGCGGAATGCTCACTAAGGTAACCATCAGTTTGGTGATGAAAATTTTGTAAATAGTAATCAGGATAATCTTTCTCATTGACATTTCTGGGAATTTCTCTGGTTTTATTTTTTTTGCGTCTTTCCCAGATTTGGGGCATATCCAGCCAAACTAAAGGATATTTTTTTGCCCATTCCAACCATGGAGCTTCGAATAGTTGAGATTTTGGATAAATGCCTGACTCTGCTTCTTGCCAATCAATCCTCTCCAGTTTTTCCATTGAGCGTCTAACTTCTGTTATTAGATCTTTATCGATTGGGAATTTTCCTGGAGCTGCTTCAGGTGCAAAAACTTCCATTAACTTTGTACTTAACTCTTTGTGAGCTAGGCCAGCAAGCGTTTTTCCTTGTTGAAGAGTGTGATATGCAATTTTTTTAAGGCTTGGCGCTGCCATGAACCATTGATTGATTTCTTTATTATCTAACAGATTTAATTGGTTAGTGACGAATTGACAAAGAAAAATTAAGGTCTATGTCCAAATTGTGCATAGACCTTGATTTTTTAGACTTCAATAATTAATCCAAGAAATTTGGGTTAGGCGTCATAGTACATAGTGAATTCATGTGGATGAGGCCTTTGTCTTAGCTGTTGAACTTCTTCGTATTTAAGATCTATCCAGTTATCAATGAAATCATCGGTAAATACTCCTCCCTCAGTTAAATATTTGTTGTCACTTTTCAAAGCTTCTAATGCGTCATTCAAAGAGGATGGAACTGTTTCGATTTTTGATAATTCCTCTGCAGGAAGTTCAAAAAGGTCAACATCAACTCCATCTCCAGGATCAACTTGATTTTTGATTCCATCAATACCTGCCATCATCATTGCTGAAAAAGCAATATATGGATTGGCTAATGCATCACCAGATCGGAATTCAAGTCTCTTTGCTTTTGGGCTTGGGCCAGTTAAAGGAATTCTTACAGCTGCTGATCTATTTCCTTGTGAATAAACTAAATTAACTGGTGCTTCGAAACCTGGTACTAATCTTTTGTAACTGTTTGTGGTTGGATTTGTAAATGCGAGGAAAGACGGGGCATGCTTGAGGATTCCACCTATATACCATTTAGCTGTTTGAGATAAGTTCGCATAAGTGCCTTCTCCATAAAACAGTGGCTGGCCACTTTTCCACAAACTTTGGTGAACATGCATTCCTGTCCCATTGTCATTGAAGACTGGTTTGGGCATAAAAGTCGCAGTCTTTCCATATTTTCTGGCTACATTCCTGACAATGTATTTGTAAATCATTACATTGTCGGCTGCGTTGATTAGGGGCGCAAATTTCATCCCTAATTCATGTTGACCAGCTCCTGCTACTTCATGGTGATGTTTCTCAATTGGTATCCCCAATTCGCTCATCAGTAGAAGCATCTCAGACCTCATATCTTGAGCTGTGTCATTAGGGGATACAGGAAAATACCCTTCTTTTAGTTGAATTTTGTATCCAAGGTTTCCTCCTTCCTCTACTCTCCCAGTATTCCAGGGAGCTTCTATGGTATCGACGCTATAAAAACTTCCGCCTTCCCCTGAGTTATATCGGACATCGTCAAAAATAAAGAATTCTGGTTCAGGGCCAAAGAATGCAGCATCTGCAACACTCGTGCTTCCTAAATAATCCAATGCTTTTTGTGCCAAAGCTCTTGGACATCTTGCATATGGCTCTCCGCTTCTAGGCTCCTGGATTGAACAAATCAAGCTAAGAGTTTTGTGATGGTAAAAAGGATCTATCCAGCTTGTTGATGGATCCGGAACCATAGCCATATCCGATTCGTTTATGGCTTTCCAACCGCGAATAGAAGAGCCATCAAAAGCAAGTCCTTCTGTGAAAGAGCTTTCTTCAATGAGATCTGAAGCTACAGTTAGATGTTGCCACTTACCATGTAGGTCAGCGAATTTTAGATCTATTAGCTCAATGTTCTCATCCTTGATTTGACGAAGAACATCTTGAGAGGTCTTGCTCATGATGAATTTGATTTGCAACAGAGATACTTAATTATGAACGTAATAAGCGTTTGAATCTCTTTTTGTATCGACAAGCACTTTTTTTAGACTTTTTACAGAAAACTTTCTTTATTTTTTTGTCTTATTTGGGAAATCTAGCTAATTCCTATTGCAATACCTAAAAAAAACACCCCGACTTTGCCTATTGCCTTTTAGGCTCAATAATATTCAAAACGATCTGTTTTCTTGGCCACTCAAATTCTTCCTTCTGTTGATAATCAACATCGTAAAGATTTTGGTCCAACTGTTTCTCCTGAAAGGTTATTGCTTGGGCCAGGCCCATCAAACGCAGATCCTGCTGTCTTGAAAGCGCTCTCTCGGCCTCCCATTGGTCACTTGGATCCCTTTTATGTGGACTTGATGAGTGAGGTTCAAGAATTGCTTAGATATGCATGGCAAACTAGTAATCGATTAACACTTCCAATGAGTGGGACAGGAAGTGCCGCAATGGAGGCAACGTTAGCAAATGTTGTTGAGCCAAAAGATACAGTTTTAGTTGCTATCAAAGGATATTTTGGACATCGACTTGCTGATATGGCAGGAAGATATAAAGCAAATGTTGAAACCATTCAGAAAGATTGGGGGGATGCATTCTCTCTAGATGAAATAGAAGATGCGCTGAAGGAACACAACCCAGCCGTATTAGCAATTGTTCATGCAGAAACCTCAACAGGTGTTTGTCAACCTATGGATGGAATAGGTGATTTGTGCAGAAAACATAATTGTTTACTACTTGTAGACACAGTGACTTCTTTGGGAGGCGTTCCTCTTTATTTGGATGAGTGGAAAATTGATTTAGCTTATAGCTGTAGTCAAAAAGGATTAAGTTGCCCGCCTGGATTAGGTCCTTTTTCAATGAATGAGAGAGCTGAAAATAAAATGTCTAATAGAAAGGATAAGGTCCCTAACTGGTATCTAGACGTTTCTTTATTAAATAAATATTGGGGTAGTGATCGGGTATATCACCATACGGCTCCTGTAAACATGAATTTTGGCATTAGAGAAGCGCTTAGATTGTTAGCAGAAGAAGGATTGGAAGTTTCATGGGATAGACATAAAAAAAATGCGCAATCACTTTGGAATTCTTTAGAAAATATTGGTTTGGAATTACACGTTAAAGAAGAATTGAGATTGCCAACGCTAACAACAGTAAAGATACCTGATGGCGTTGATGGAAAGGCTTTTGCTAAGCATTTATTAAATAATTTTGGTGTTGAGATTGGAGGTGGACTTGGTGATCTAGCAGGGAAAGTATGGCGAATTGGTTTGATGGGTTATAACTCAACCTCTGATAATGTAGATAAGATAATAAATATTTTTGAAACTGAATTACCTAAGTTTAGATAATAAACCTTCTCTAGATAAAGCTCTTTTGTCTTTGAACCAATCTACGATTATCTTTCTAGATTCTTCTTCCATTATTCCTCTTTCAATTAGCATTTTATGATGTGCGCTTTTATGTTCTGCAAGATTAATCGTTCCACCTAGTGCACCTCTTTTGGGGTCTTCAGATCCATAGATAATCTTCCCCATCCTTGCTTGTATTAAAGCGCCTGCACACATTGGACATGGCTCCAGATTTACAATCAAAGTACAGTTATTAAATCTCCAATCATTATTTATCAAAGAAGCTTGTCGTAGTGCTACTAACTCGGCATGACCTAAAGGATCTTTCATTGCTTCCCTTCTATTCCCCCCATAGCCAATACATCTACCCCTTTTGTCGAGAATTACTGAAGCAATAGGGACTTCCCCTCTCTCGCCTATAAGCTTCGCTTTAGATAACAATCTTGTCATCCACTTTATTTTTTCTTCCTGACTCAGTGCGATTGGTTTTGACAATTTTTTAGATGTTTGGAGAATTATCAAATAAAATGTTTATCTAGAGATTAATCATTTTTTTGGTTTGAACTGGATCATCAAATACTACAAATAGAGACTTATTTTCTTTGGACCCTTTTGCATCACCTCACAATTTAGATAGAGAACTTCATTCTTTTCTTGCTGAAGCCTCAAGTAATCTTTGTAATTGGTTTGCCGAAGCAGGCAGTCAAGGTCCAATACCTGACTCATTTGATTTGCCTGAGGCCTTTCCCAATAAAAAAGGTGTGTCCAATAAAGTTTTATTGAATGATCTTCAATTATTAATGAATGGTTCTTACCGACCATCTCATCCAAGGGCCCTCGCTCATTTAGATCCTCCTCCTCTGTCAGCATCAATTGTAGGAGAGCTTATTTGTGCAGGTTTAAATAATAATCTTTTGGCTGAAGAATTATCACCTAGCTTGACATCCCTTGAAAGAAATCTGTGTAAATGGTTTTGTCGGAAATTAGGTCTTGGTGCTTTATCTGGAGGGGTAGCTGCTAGCGGGGGAAGTTTAAGTAATTTAATGGCATTAGTAATGGCAAGAAATATTGCCGGTCTAGAAAATGATCCCAGTGCAGTATTTTTTGCCAGTGATGATTGTCATGTCTCATTTTCTAAATCTCCGAGGATTATGGGACTTAAGCAAGAATCTTTGCAAAAAGTTCCTATTGATGAAAAAGGTAAATTAGATATTTCTTACTTGTCTTCAAATTTAAAAAAAATTAAATCTCAGGGTAAGAAATGTTTTGCTGTCGTAGCTACAGCTGGAACTACTGTAAGAGGAGCTATTGATCCTCTCTCTGAAATCGCTCAATTTTGCAAAAAAGAGAAAGTTTGGCTTCATGTTGATGGCGCAATTGGTGGAATTTATGGTCTATCAACAATAACCTCAGAAATTGTTCAAGGCTTATGTTCCGCAGACTCCATAACTGTTAATCCACAGAAATTATTGGGTATCGCAAAAACTTCCTCTTTGTTATTGGTAGCTAATAAAAATCATCTTTCTTCTACCTTCTCAACTGGATTACCTTATGCCGAACCAATTACAGGAAATGACTTTCATGGAGGAGAACTTGGAATTCAAGGTACTAGATCCGCCGAGTCATTAAAATTGTGGATTGGTTTAAGACAATTAGGTGAAGAAGGTATTGAAAAAATACTTTTGGAGTCTATTAGAAGAAGATGTTATTTAGAATCAATAATTGATTCATCAAAGTTTAAAATAATATCTGGACCTCTTCATCTTTTGGCTTTAACACCGATCAATTATACTTCTTCTCAAGCTTCTGATTGGTCTATAAAAACTAGAAGCTCTTTGTTAGTTAATAAGTTTATGCTCTCAAGACCAATGTATGGAGATAGATATTATTTAAAAGTTGTTTTGGGCAACCCTAATACTAAATTTGAAGATTTAAAAATTTTAGCTAATCTCATTAATAATTCAATTATTTGATTTGAAAATGAATAAGGATTTTTTTAATAAAAAAAATATATTAGCTTTTATAACAGCTTCAATATCAATTTTGATTGGCCTAATTTATTTGGCATTAGTTTTTATTTTAGATTTTAGAGGTCCAATGATCCCTCCCTCCTCTGAGGCTTTGATCTCGGCGGTAGTTTTTTAAATTTTTTTTCAACTAAAGGATCAATAACCCTCTCATAAGCCCTACGAATAAAACTTTTGAAATACTCATCTCTTTTATTTAAGTTGTAATGATATTCAACAACTTCTTGGATTCCACCATCTCCCCAATTTTGGTCTTTTTGGAAATAAGTTATAAAACTTGCTCCTGCAATTCTAGTAAGCCAGGATACACTTACACCTTGAATGACTTTGCTAACAACTAATGTTGGAAGTGAAAGACTTAATGTTGAGCTTATTAGTGTAACTCCACCTTGAACTAAACCCATAGTTGCAAGTGTTTTTCCTACCGAAATTGCTAAAGTCTTTGCTCTTTCTTTTGTAATTTCAACACCATAGATTTTTGCTATTTCAATTACCATTTGTGTATTTACAGCCGCCGCAGCGATCATATCGATAACAGGTAATGGAGTAAGTATTAATGCTCCGCTACTGATCCAACCATATTTGTCAACACATTTTTTGGCTGATTTACTTCTTTGCATAACTAATAATTTTTTACCTTCTTTCCCAAGATTGCTGCATTGAAGCAATATATTATCTGCGATTAGCTCTTCTCCTTCTTCATGTAGGATATTTGCTAACCTTCTAATTAAACTATCTATTTCAGGCTCTGGTTGATAGGGTTTTTTGCCAGGGATTGCGATTGTCTGAGGGGATGCGGATGTACAAATAATATCTTTTGGTTCAATGAAATCACTACATCTAGAATTTAGAATTTCGATTAATCTTTTTTCTTCATTTTCACCTCTTAAATCTATTTTATTAAGTACAAGTAAAAGTCTTTTTCCTAATTTAGATAAACTTCTGATTGTTATTGTCTCTTCAGAACGTAAATCTCCTTCTATTACTACTAACATTAAATCAGCTTTACGTGCTTCTATTAAGGCGCTCTTTTCCCTTTCTCTACCTCCTTTACCCGCTTCTAATATTCCAGGTGTATCAATAATTCTTATTCCTCTCGGAAGCCCTTTAAGTTTGAGACGGAAGGTTTCTTTCTCTCTTGTTGATCCCATTTCAGGACTAACTTTACCTACAATTCTTTTTAAAAGAGCTCTTATTAGTGATGTTTTACCACTAGAACCAATTCCAAAAACTACTAAAATAATATCCCCTCTATCTAACTCTAAGGAAACTCTATCCTTTTCATCCTTTAGGGCCTTTGCCTTGACTTTATCATTAATTAATCTAATTAACTGATCAATACTTTTTAATGATTTACCTGCAGCTTGCTTTTTAGTTTTTAACGATAGATCTATTAATTTCTTCTCACTCTTAATTTTAAATATTGATTTTAGACTGTTTTGTAACCATTCTATTCTCTTTGTATAACTTAAAGCGCCTATTAATAGCAATGTAATTAATATCGCAGGTATATTTATTAATCTAATTATTGCACCAACTAATCCTACAAATATCAAGCTAATGAAAATTATTAATATATAAAATATTATTTTTTTTGAATGATAGATTTTCATATGATAATAAGCATTTATTTAATACTTTATTCTTAATTTATCTTTATTTATATCAATTATAAAATATATTAAAGCAATGTTAATTGATATATCAGCTATATTAAAAATAGGAAAATTAATAGGAACTAGCTCAAAAAAATCTAGAACATAACCTTTGAATAATCTATCAATTCCATTACCTATAGTCCCGCCTAAAAGATATGCAAGTCCAATAGAATTCCAGTTAGATTTTGGCGGGGATTTTAAAATAATAATAATTAATAATATTGAGACAATTACACTTGTAACAGTAAGAAAGTTTGTTGAGTTACTAAAAAGACTAAATGCGGCTCCTTTATTTTTTACTAGGGTGAAATTTAATAAATTAGGAATAATATTTTTAGATCTTTCAAAGCCTAATGTACTTAAAACCAAGAACTTAGTTACTTGATCTAATATAATAATAGAAAGAGAGTAAGTAATGATTTTTATTTTTCTACTCTTAAATGAAATCATTTTATTATTAATATACGTTTTAATAATATTGATAATAGACTTATAGATATGCATAGTAATAATTGAGTTGGAAATGGTATAATAGTATTTATCAAAATAAGATCGGATAAAGAATTTAACCAATTTCCAAATATTTTACCAAAAATTAGATAACTAATACCTATAATATGTACAATGCATAATGATAGGGTCGTATAAAATGAATAATTGATTAAATTTGGTTTTGAAGTATTTTTGGCTAAAAAACCACATGTCCAAGCAGCAGGAATAAATCCTAATAAGTACCCAAATTCATGAGTTAAGATATAACCTACACTTCCTCCTCCATGAAAAACAGGTAAATAGAATAAACCTATAATCAAATACGAAACCGCAGAAATTGTTCCTATTTGAGGTCCACAAAGCAATGAAGTCAAAAGTAGTCCCTGGATTTGCCAATTGCTATGTAGTGGGATAATTGAGAGAGCCAGCTCTTCTTGAGGGAAAATTATTGATGAGGGTATCATTGCGAATATTATGATTAACATTACGCCTGTTATTGCTTTTACTCCACTACTAAATTTATGCAATGATTTTAATTAAAATATCTTATACATTATTATTTACAAATTGATTGATATGTCAATAAGATCATTTCAAGCTTCCTTGTCATAATGAAATTTTCAATTGGAGAAAAAGTATCCTTACAAGTTCCTTTGCCATACTTAAAGACAGCTGATTCTATATCAATGCTGAGACCGCCAGATCTAGTCTCTCTCGATGAGGTTGGCATGATTATTGGAATAAGAGCAAATGATTTATTAGAAGTGAAATTTAGAAGGGGCAATTTCTTGATTCCTTCTGAAAGACTTAAGATTTTAAGTAAAGACAACTGAAATTAAATGAGACTTGATTAGGTTTTCCAGCTTTTAATGATTTTACTAATAACTTCCTTGTTACTGCAAACGCTTAGCAATGGGTTCTTTAAATATTTATTAGCAGCATCCTTGATTTCTTTACTGGTTATATTTTCGAGTCTTAGAAGAATTTCTTTATCGTAATCCTTTTTTAGACCAATTCCTAAAAGATGAGCTTTATGCTCAGCTCTTTGACTAATACTCTGCAAAGAATATGCCATTTGACCACGAAATTTTATCTTTACAAGATCTAATTCTTCAGTAGAGATTTCACTATTAATAATTTTTTCCCAACACTCTTTTAGTAATTTTAGAGTAAGGATTGCTTTGTCTTTAGTTGTAGAAGCGTGCATAATAAATGGTGTTTGATTCTCTCTAATAGGATGATAAACTCCTGCTTCATAAACTACTCCATACTTTTCTCTGAGAATCTTAAATAATAAACTTGACATTCCATATCCTAAATAACATGATAATAATCTAAGCAAAATATCAGATTTATTATCATATCTAATCGTTGATTTACCTAGTAGCAGAATGACTTGGTTTGTATTTAATGATGTTGTGCAGATACTGGTTTTTGGTGTATTTGCTAGTTCAATTATATTTTTATTTGATGTTTCTTCTTGATCATTAAAAATTTTATTAATCCCATTAAATGCAACCGAATTTTTTATGTTACTTTCTACATTAATTGGTAACTTCCCTGAAATTACTAAGTTCTTTTTTCTATAAATTAATGAACCTGCAAATGGCAATATATCTTCTCGATTGATTTTATTTATAGCGTCTATTGATCCAAGTGGATCATGCCCATATGGTCCATCACCATATACCATCTTTCTCCAGCCATCAAAAGCAAGTTGATATGAACTCTCTTTTTGCCTTTTAATGGCTTTTATAGTTAGATCTTTTTCTAATTCAATCTGATCTAGTTGAAGTATGGGTTTGGTAATCATCCAACCAATTAAAGGAAGAAGTTTATAAGCATCACTTTCGACACATTTAAGACTTATTAGCATTCCATCTTCATATGTATCACAGTTTAAATTTGCTCCGGAACTTTCTACTATTTCAGAAATTTGTCTATTATTGTAGGGTCCACAACCTCTTAGCATTGTTGAGCTTAAGAGTTGATGGATTCCTTTTTTATCTTTTGGATCATTTCTACTACCATCTTCTATCCATAGTTTTGCGGACATTATATTTTTGCTATTAAGTTTGTCTAGAACTATGTTCATATTTACTCCTCAGGTTCAGCAATTAATGTAAATGCATTTTCCGGATTAAATAATGGAAAAATTAGTTTATTTAGGCGTGAAGTTGTCCAATATGAAATGTCATCTATTGATTTTAATATTGATTGGTGACGCCCCCATAGAGCCTGATTCCCTAATGTTGATGCAATTTGAGTACTCAACTCAAGACTAAAATAAATATTATTTATAACTAATTTTTTGGCACGTTCCAAATCTTTATTAGTAACTAAATCTCTAGTTAATTCTTTAAGTATATTATTAATTTCACTTTCGGCAATTTTAAGATTTTCCTGGGGACAACTTACATCTAAAAGAATTAATCCTCCCTCTTCAAGGATTTGTAAATCTATATCTATTGATTCAATAATACGTTTTTCTTCTCTTAATGCCTTAACAATAAGACTACTTTTACCTTCGCATAAAATTGTGGCAACTATTTCTGCTCCTAAAATTATGATCTGCTCTTTTGCAGGTGGCAGTTTCCAGGCTTTCAATATTCTTCCTCCCTCAAGCCTTGGAATAGTTTCTTTTTTGTAACCTTTATTAAAGGTGGTTTTGTTAATTATAGCTTTCTCTTTTGAGATAGTTTTTAATTCCTTAAGTTTACTATTGTTAATTATTGAATAAATTTCGTTTGGTAAATCACCTGCTATACATAGTGTACAGTTTTTACCTACATAATGATTTTTGTGGAATAGTTTCATTTGTTTATGATTTAAGCTTTTAACAGTTTTTTCATTACCCAGTATTGGTTTTGAATATCTATGAGGTGTCAAACATTCATTTAACAATGTCATATAAATAATTTCATCTGGTTGCTCAATATTTTGAGCAATTTCTTCTAAAACTACTTCTTTCTCCATTTCAAAGGCAGCTTGTTCAATTTTAGGAAATAATAATAATTCTAATATCAATTTTAGACCTTCTTCTATTTTTTCTGGGGGTACTAGAACGTGATAGTGAACATCGTCTAGTCCAGTGGCTGCATTACTGCTTCCACCAAGAGATTCAATTTTTAAATCGAATTCACCTTCTTTAAGGTTTTTACTTCCTTTAAATATCATATGCTCTAAGAAATGTGCCATCCCTTCTTCATCTTTCATTTCATAAAGGCTTCCTCCTTTGCACCAAAAGTCAATACAAGTCAACGTTGATTGTTCTATATCAGCTACAACACATGTAGCACCATTAGGTAATGACCAATGATTCACTTTCATTCTAAATATCTTAAAGCACGCTATATTTTTATGCTATATTAATTTGAGATAATAAGATTAAGAAATCTAAACTCAATTGAGTTTAGATTTCTTAAATTATAAAAGATTAATCTCATATTTATATGATCTTTATGCCAATTTTTTATAGCATTTTTAAATTATCCTATTGACTTGCTTTTTTCTTAGTAACTTATTCTATTTCTAATATCAACCTTTGATCACTTCTTTCTTATTCACTTGTCTTTAAATAAAAATTTCTTATTTAGTTCTTTTGAGCCTAAATAATCATATAATATTGTGTAAGCATTGTTATTAATAAACACTTTCTATGAATCTTAGCCAATCCCTTTTAGCTTGAGTTCTTAGTTTTGGAGTCAGATTTTTGCACTCAAAGTAAATTGAATCCTCTTTTAATTGAGGCTTTCGAACTTATCAAGAATAGAATCAATTCGTTGACTGATTTAGAGCCTCTATACATTGACCCTAATCTGAGCAAGATTTATAGCAACATAAATAAAGAGGAATTATTTATTCTCAACGAGTTTTATCAAGCAAAAGGATTTAGAAAAATTCATTTGGAAGTTGCAACGCTTGGAAAATCATTGCAAATACTCCATTGTGTCTTTTTCCCTGACCCTTGCTATGAACTTCCCATATTTGGTGCTGATTTGGTAGCTAATTCAAATAATATTTCCGCCGCCATTGTCGATTTGTCACCTGTTGGGAACCATTTGCCTGATCCCCTGATTTCTCAAATGAGATCATTAAATGTCCCTAAATTCAATGAACCTGGAAAACTACCAGAATGGGGTTTTATCTTTTCTCCATATGTATGCTTTATTCGTCCAGTTGATTTTCTTGAAGAAAAATTATTTTTAGAACTCATTGATCAATATTTGTCACTACTATTGTCCTTATTAGTTAGGGTAGGTGAAGACGAAATTAATTCGTTAGATACAATGGATAGACTTAATTATCAAAAACGATATTGCCTAAATCAAAAACTTAATGATAAAACCAGAGGGATCTTAACTAAATTTTTTGGTTCGTCTTGGGCAGATGAATATATAAATAAAATCCTTTTTGAATGTTAGTTATGTTTAAATATTTATCTTTAAAATTTTTATTTCTTCTAGGTATCACACCTCTAAGCGTGCTCTTGATTAGTGGATGTAATAACAAAGATTTAGAAGTAAATCAAACTCTCAATGATATTGAAGTTGTTGATAGGATTGAAGCTGTAGCTGCTTTGGGCCAATTAAATCCTCTTGGCGAAGTAAGACAATTAGCAGCTCCAACTAGTGGAAAGGGTGGGACACCAAGATTATCTAAATTATTAATTCGGGAAGGTGACTCTATTATTAAGGGCCAAATCTTAGCTGTTTTTGATAATCGCCCTAAGCTTGAAGCTAATTTGAAATCTGCGAAAGCTAATTTAAATTTATTAATGAGTGAAATCAAGATAAAAAAAAGGGAAATTAATAGATATCAAACTCTTGTTGATAAAGGAGCAGTGGCGGAAATTGTTTTAGACCAGATGAAAGACGATTTGTTTATTTCTGAGACCAGTATTTCAAAGCTTCAATTTGCTATTGATGCAATTAAGGTTGATTTAGAACAATCACAATTAAAAAGTCCACTTGATGGGATTGTTCTGCAAGTCTTAGTTCGTGAGGGAGAGAGACCAAATTCTTCTGGCGTAATTAATGTTGGCGCTAACAAATTAATGGAAGCTCTTATTGAAGTTTATGAATCCGATATAGATAGAGTTCAAATCGGTCAATCTGTTGATTTGATTAGTGAGAATGGAGGGTTTAATGGGTCTTTAAGCGGTCAAGTGAGTTTAATCAGCCCACAAGTCAGGCAAAGAAGAGTGCTTTCAACCGATCCAACGGGCGATGCTGATTCAAGGGTTGTTGAGGTTAGAGTCAAGCTTGATAAGTCATCAGCTAAAAAGGTTTCACACCTAACTGGAATGAAAGTCATTGCTCGTTTTCAGCCGAAGTGAAATTTAATAATTTCTTTAAAAAAAGAAAAATTCCTCTTGCTTGGCTTTTGCTGACAAGACAACCCTTAAGAATTTTTGTCGCTATTGCAGGAATAGCATTTGCTGGGATATTGATGTTTATGCAATTAGGTTTCAGAGATGGTTTATTTGACGCAAGTGTTACTGTTCATAAGTTATTTGACGCAGATCTGGTATTGATTAGTCCTCGCTCAAAAAGTTCAATAAGTATGAGTGGGTTTCCTCGAAGAAGATTAGTTCAAGCAATGGCACATAAGGATGTAATTGGAACAACGGCGGTTAATTGGAATTTTCTGCTCTGGCGAAACCCTGAAAATTTATCAACAAGATCGATTCTTGCTTTAGGCTTTGAACCAAGTAATCCTTTGTTGATTGATTCTGATTTTGAGAGAAAGGCTAAAACTTTAAAAAATAAAGGAAGGGTTTTATTTGATGATCTTTCCAGAGATGAATTTGGACCTATATCGTCATGGTTTAAATCAGGCCGTTTAGTTGAAACTGAAGTCGCAGGTAAAAGAGTTAGAGTTTCTGGGATAGTTAGTTTAGGTCCTTCCTTTGGCGCAGATGGAAATTTAATAACTAGTAGTGAGACATACTTAGAATTATCTCCGGGTAATCCTAAAGGAAGTATTGAAATTGGTTTAGTAAGGTTAGAAAAGGGATCTGATATTGAAAAAGTTGTTCGCTCTTTAAATATAAGTTTGCCTAGTGACGTTAAAGTTTTGTCTTTGAAATCATTTATAGATTTTGAAAAGAATTATTGGAAAAGTAGTACATCGATTGGATTTATTTTTACATTAGGTGCTGCAATGGGATTTATCGTAGGTTGTGTAATTGTTTATCAAATTCTCTATAGTGATGTCAGTGATCATTTACCTGAATATGCAACCTTAATGGCTATGGGGTACAACTTAAGAACCCTTTTGGGAGTTGTAGCCAGAGAAGGATTCATTCTATCAATAATGGGATATATTCCTGCTTATGTTTCTGGACAAGCTTTGTATGCTTTGGTTAGATCATCAACTAAATTACCAGTTGAAATGAGTTTTGGTAGAGCATCGATTATATTTTGCTTGATACTTTTTATGTGTATGGGATCAGCAATAGCAGCTATGAAAAAATTGGCAGATGCGGATCCTGCTGAGATATTTTGATGATTAAATCGAATGTTTCAAATTTACATAATTTATGAAAAATATAAACAATAATACTAATACTTTAAATATTGCTTCTTTGAATCATTGGTATGGGAATGGAGAAATGAGAAGGCATGTTCTTCAATCTATCTCAATGGAAATTTTACCTGGCGAAGTTGTTTTACTGACGGGACCCTCCGGATGTGGAAAAACCACTCTTCTAACTTTGATTGGAGCTCTTCGTAAAGTTCAAGATGGTGACCTTAAAGTTTTTGGTAAACAACTTTTTGGGGCCAGCAGAAAAACTAGACAGAATCTTAGAAAGAATATTGGCATGATTTTTCAGGGTCATAATCTTTTGAGATGTCTTACTGCTGAACAAAATGTCCAAATGGGTGCTGACCTTTTAAATGGATTTTCATATAAGGCTCGAAGGGCGCAGTCTAGAGAATGGCTTAGAGCTGTTGGATTAGAAGATCACTTATCTAAGCTGCCGCATGATTTGTCAGGTGGCCAAAAGCAGCGAGTTGCCATTGCCAGAGCTCTTGCTGCCAGACCAAAATTACTTTTAGCAGATGAACCAACATCTGCATTAGATAGTTCAACTGGTAGAGAAATTGTTGATTTGTTAAAAAAACTAGCTTTAGAACAATCCTGTTCAGTCTTGATGGTTACTCATGATCCTAGAATATTGGATGTAGCAGATCGTCTCTTGCGAATGGAAGATGGCCAATTATTGCCCTCTGTTTAGTAAATTAGTTAGATATAAAATTTGTAGGAATTGAACATGTCCAAAAGACGAAATCTTAAAAAAGAGAAGCAAGAGAGAAATAGGGCTTATGCGAGGAAATTCAAGAAGCGTAAGCTTCGCAATGACGGTAGGGGGGAAGGAGCAGGTAATGGTGTTACCGGTACTGCAAATAACGGCGGAGCCGCTGATTAATATTTTTTTCAAATGAGAAAAAATATTTTTTTTAAATTATTTAATTTATGTGTTTGAACAAAGAACTTTGGCCTTATTTTTAATTTAGGATGTTAATTAGCGTTGTCATACCAACTTACAATAGGCTTCCAATACTAAGAAAGTGTCTAATTGCATTAGAAAATCAAATTTGGAATAATGAAATATACAATTACGAGATTGTAATTGTCGATGACGGATCAACTGATGGGACTATTGATTGGTTAAGAAATAATATTGAGACTTATCCTCACTTAAGACTTTTTGAACAAAACCATGGTGGCCCAGCTTTAGGAAGAAATCTTGGAGTAAAAAATTCAAAAGGTGATTTGATTGTTTTTATTGATAGTGATCTAGTTGTTGATAAGTTTTTTCTCAGGAACCATGTTGATTCATTACTAAAAGCATGGAAAAAAAATGGTAATAGAAAATGTTTTACCTATGGGTCTGTAATAAATACCTCTAATTTTAATAATCCAAACTCTGAACCTTTTAAACTCCAAGACTTGTCATGGGCTTACTTTGCTACTGGAAATGTTGCTATTGATAAAAGGGTTTTAGAAATATCAGGCCTTTTTGATACTTCTTTTCAATTGTATGGTTGGGAAGATTTGGAATTAGGAGAAAGGCTAAGAAATATGGGAGTCAAGCTTATTAAATGTCCAAAAGCTATTGGATATCATTGGCATCCAGCATTATCTCTTGATCAAATTCCTGATTTGATCCGAATTGAAAAAGAGAGAGCAAAGATGGGTTTGGTTTTTTATCGTAAGCACCCAACTTTGAGAGTAAAATTTATTATTCAATACACTTTTATTCATCGTTTTCTTTGGGAATTTTTAACTCTTGGTGGACTTATTAATACAAAAACTATGAGACCTCTCTTGGCTGTTTTAATCAAGAATGGTCAATCTCGTTTGGCTATGGAATTGTTAAGACTTCCTCTTAATTTGATTGGAGTGAGACAAATTTTTAGAGAAGCATCATTAATTGGACTTCGGTGAGCCATGATTTGGTAGATTAGGATCGCAATTTAAAACCGCACACCTGACTGTTTCGGGTGATAAATAAATCTTGACTGTTTAATCAAGATTTAAGTTATCCCTGTTGGGTGGAGGCGAACCCGGAACCCACAAAAAACATGGCTGTAGTTTCTCTCTCAGAGATGATGGAAGCTGGTGCTCACTTTGGGCATCAGACAAGAAGATGGAATCCCAAGATGTCCCGTTACATCTATTCTGCTCGTAATGGGGTTCATATTATTGATTTAGTCAAAACTGCTGTTTGTATGAATAGTGCCTACAAATGGACACGAGGAGCAGCAAGAAGCGGTAAAAGATTTCTTTTTGTTGGTACTAAAAAACAAGCTTCCGAAGTCGTTGCTCAAGAAGCTATTAGATGTGGAGCGTCCTACGTTAATCAAAGATGGTTAGGAGGGATGCTTACAAATTGGACAACAATGAAAGCAAGAATTGATCGACTAAAAGATCTTGAAAGAATGGAATCGAGTGGTGCGATTGCAATGCGCCCCAAAAAGGAGGGAGCAGTATTACGTAGAGAATTAGAACGATTGCAAAAATATTTAGGTGGACTTAAAGGAATGAGACGTCTGCCTGATGTTGTCGTTTTAGTTGATCAAAGGCGAGAAACAAACGCTGTTTTAGAGGCTAGAAAACTAGATATACCATTAGTATCAATGCTTGATACCAATTGCGACCCAGATCTTTGTGAAATTCCAATACCATGTAATGATGATGCTGTCCGATCTGTTCAACTGGTTTTGGGTAGATTAGCTGATGCTATTAATGAAGGGAGGCATGGCCCTAATGAGTAGATAACAAATTTATTTGATAGATTCTTTTTTTACCTTAATTCCTCTCTACCTTAAAAAAAAATGCCGGATATAACAGCCAAACTTGTCAAACAACTGCGAGATAAGACATCCGCAGGAATGATGGATTGCAAAAAAGCCCTAATTGAAAATAAGGGTGATATGGAAAAGTCTATTGAGTGGTTAAGACAAAAAGGCATTGCCAGTGCTGAAAAAAAATCAGGTAGAGTTGCTGCTGAGGGTGCTGTAGGTAGCTATATACACACAGGTTCCCGTGTAGGTGTTCTTCTAGAATTGAACTGCGAGACTGACTTTGTTGCTAGAGGAGATTTATTCCAAGGCCTTTTGAGAGACCTGTCCATGCAAGTCGCCGCCTGCCCAAATGTTGAATATGTAAGCGTTGATCAAATCCCAGAATCGATTGCAAATAAGGAGAAAGAAATTGAGATGGGTAGAGATGATCTCTCAGGCAAGCCTGATCAAATAAAAGCTAAAATTGTTGATGGAAGAATTGGAAAGAGATTAAAAGAAATGGCTCTACTGGAACAGCCTTTCATAAAAGATAGTTCAATAAATATTGAAGAGTTGGTAAAACAAGTTGCTGGAAAAACAGGAGAAAATATAAAGGTTCGTAGGTTTACTAGATATACTCTTGGTGAGGGGATTGAGGTTCAAGGACCTGACTTTGCCGAAGAAGTTGCATCTATGACCTCAGGTTGATCTTGTCTGAAAACAAGCATTTATTTGATTCTAATTTTGATCCTTTAGATCAAATAAGTTTACTAAAAGAAAAATCTAATAATATATCTCCTTATTTATATAGGGTTATTTCTTTTTATCTTGAGGAGTTGAGAAATTTGCTGCCTCAAACAATAAGAACTTCATTATTTTCACTTATTAATGATAGGCTTGTAGATGATTTTGGCTTCTCAACAGTAAGTTCAAGAAAAACTTTTCAGTTGAAAATTGATAAATTGGTTTCAGATAATATCTCTCTAATAACAATTGAACATTTATATGAATTTGCTAAGAAAATTGATGAAGAAAATATTCGTCAGTTCAATAATACTAAAGATGAAATCTCGAATGCCTCAGTTATGAGAAATGATTCTGAGAAATCAGAATCATATAATGATGTTAATTCAATTAATATAAGTTTAATTCCTCCCTTAGAGAACTTATCTATTACTGAAGGATGGAATGGAGAAATAAAAGCTCCATATTCACTAGATGATAAAGAAATTCATGTGAAAAGTAAAATATCAGATAGTGAGCATCTAATTAATAATACAAGTAAGGATTATCAGTCAAGAAAACATGAGGATGACAATTCTGATACTTTTAATTTAAAAAGGAATGAAATTGAAATTTTACAGTCAATATTTGCTTTGAAAGATGAATCTGATTCAAACGACTTAGATCCAAAAATAGAAGCTTTAACTAATGACTCATACTCTTATGAAGATTCTAAGAATAATCGATTTTTACCTCAATCGCCAATTGGATTATACGAATGGATGATTTCTATAGATACAGCTTTAGTTCGAAGATTGCGTGACCTTTCACATTCCATTAATACTGAGCTTTTAAAATCTGGCTTGGTAAATACACTTGTCCCAATTAATATCTTAGATGCGGCTTTATCAGGCCAATTAATTTCTTCTAAATCTATATCCAATATTCTTACTTTTAAATTACCAATGACCAATCAGTTAGGTTCTGGAGGATTAGATATTGATTGCTTGCTAATCACCCCTTCGGATATGGAATTTGATAATCCAAGACTCAGGAAAAATCGAAATAACATTAAACATTATCAAAATGTACTTTTGGGTATGATTAAACAACATCGTTACTGGCAAGGTCGCTCCTTAGCCGAAGAGATGAACAAAAAATGGTGGAAGGACACAACAAAAATATAAGCAGTAATGATTTTAAAGCTATTCCTGATAGCAAATCAGGAGAACTAATAACTTGGATTCGATCTTTACAACAAGCATTAACAGTTGAAGTTGATCACGGTTTTACTAATATTCAAGGGAGAATAAGTAAATTTTCTTGTTTTGTAAGTGGATATTTATTAAGCATCCCTTCCATAGCTGTTGCTGAGTCTGATGTCTCTAAACTAAAGAAATTAGCTTTAGTTTTTGAAAGATATTCAAGTATGTCTATAGATGAGAGACGTAGATTAATAGTTCAGACAAGACAGACTCTTCATAATCTATACAAATATCAAGAAGGTGCAGAGAAAATAGAGTTAAAAAAACTAAAGATAAATACATCGCATAACTCATCTGTCTATAAGAGAAGTTCAGCGACAGATTCATTAAGATTAGGAAGCACGATTTCAGCTATTAAAGGTGTTGGCTCCAAGCAAGCTGAGAGATTGTCTTCATTGGGTCTTATTTTAATTCGAGATCTCATAAATTATTTTCCTCGTGATTATGTTGATTACACTTCATTGAAAACTATAGATAAAAGTCAAGCAGGTCAGAATGTAACTATCGTTGCAAAAGTTAGACGATGTAGTTCATTTAAAAGTCCTAAGAACCCAAATCTTTCAATTCTTGAGTTGTTTATAAAAGATAAGACAGGAGGAATGAAAGTTACTAGATTTTTTGCAGGTCGTCGTAATAGTAGTATTTCCTATGTAAAATCTCAGCAAAGTTTGTATCCTGTTGGCGCGACTGTTGCGGTAAGCGGGCTAGTTAAGGAAAGTAGATATGGCAAATCATTGAATGACCCTTTAATAGAAATTATAGATAGTCCTAATAGTTATTTGAAATCTAAATCAATTGGTCAGATATTTCCTGTTTATTCTCTAACTGAAGGAATTACCGCTGATAAATTCAGAGATCTAGTTCGATCAATTCTTTGTTTGACATCTGAAATAAAGGAGCCACTCCCTAAAGATACATTAAAAAGATTAGACCTACCTACAAAGAAAGAAGCTTTTTTCAATATTCATAATCCTGGAAGTTCTAAGATTTTAGCAAAAGCAAAAAGAAGAATTGTTTTCGAAGAGTTTTTATTGTTGCAGCTTAGTCTTCTTTTAAGACGTGAATCACATAAGAAATGTAATTCCCCTCAATTAAATATTGAGTTAAGTAGTAATAGCCTAGTTAGGAAGTTTTTGAGTATTCTCCCTTTCTCCCTCACAGATGCTCAAAAAAGGGTTTTAAAGGAAATTGAATCAGATATAGTCAAAACCGAACCAATGTCTCGACTCTTGCAAGGGGATGTTGGCAGTGGAAAAACTGTTATCGCTATTTCTGCACTCCTCACTGCAGTTCAATCAGGATGGCAGGCTGCTTTTATGGCACCAACTGAGGTACTTGCTTCACAACACTATCAAACATTAAGCAAATGGATTCCTCAACTTGAATTAAACGTTGATTTATTGACTGGTTCTACACCTAAGTCTCGTCGTAAAGAAATTCTGACTAATTTAGTAAATGGATCTACAAAAATCCTTGTAGGAACTCATGCATTATTTGAAGATCCGGTTGTCTTTGATCGACTTGGTCTTGTAGTTGTAGATGAGCAACATCGGTTTGGTGTAAAGCAGAGGAACAAACTGTTGAATAAAGGCTTGCAACCTCATTTGCTAACGATGACTGCCACCCCCATCCCTAGGACCTTGGCACTTACTCTGCATGGTGATCTTGATGTTAGTCAATTAGATGAACTTCCCCCTGGTCGAACTCCTATCAATACTCAGCTAATATCACCTAATGATAAAAAGTACGCATTTGATTTAATAAGGAGTGAAATCAATAAAGGACATCAAATTTATGTTGTTCTACCTTTAATTGAAGAATCTGAAAAACTTCAACTCAGCTCAGCTATTGACGTACATCATCAATTGTCTACTGAAACTTTTTCGGATTTTACTGTTGAATTACTTCATGGCAAAATGAAGAGTGTAGAAAAGCAAAAGGTTATTCGTAATTTTCTCAACCAAAAAAGTGACATACTAGTTTCTACTACCGTTATAGAAGTAGGTGTTGATGTTCCAAATGCCAGTGTGATGCTAATAGAGGATTCTGATCGTTTTGGCCTTGCTCAATTACATCAATTAAGGGGCCGTGTTGGGAGAGGGGCCTCTAAGTCATACTGTCTGTTAAGCCATCAAAATAAAAACAAATTATCTCGACAAAGATTGGAAGTTTTGGTTAACTCCAATGACGGATTTGAAATTTCTGAAATTGATTTGCGTTTTCGTGGACCAGGACAAGTCTTAGGAACAAAACAATCTGGATTGCCTGATTTTGCACTGGCATCATTAGCTGATGATGCCGATGTACTTGAACTTGCGCGGAATGAGGCTCGAAATATTTTAGATTTTGATCCCATGCTTACAAAAAACTCAATGCTTCGTTCTCTAATAAATGAACAATGGGAGAAACTAAAGATTGGGAATAAATTGAATTAACTTTTTGAAAAGATCTTTGTATTGAACTGATTTGTTTTTATGGGTAGACTTAAATAAATAATTTTTTTGAGGTTAAATTTTAATACTTACATTTTCTACAAATGATAATGATGAGACCTTGGAATAATATAAAAATAAATGAATGTAATGAGCCTTTAATCGCTATTCCAAAATCTATATATCGATTAACACCTCATCCTTATATGTCGTTAGGTGCTCCATATATAACTGGAGCAGATCCTTGGATTTTACGTAGAAGCGTTTTAAAAAGATTGATACGTGCGCAACATTACCTTTTCGAGATTAATCCCCAATTACAGTTGGCTTTGTTCGATGCTTGGAGACCTATCTCTGTCCAAAAATTCATGTTTAATTATACTATTCAAGAAACTTGTAAGTCGAAGGGGATTGATTTAAATGATCTTTCTGTTAATGGAGGTATCAATGATGTAATTGAGGAGGTTGGCCGTTTTTGGGCAAAACCTTCATATGATCCTCTTACGCCACCTCCGCATAGTACAGGAGCTGCCATTGATTTGACTCTTGCTGATATGACTGGTAAACCATTAGATCTAGGGGGAGAAATAGATTTTATTGGGCCTGAATCTAGTCCTGACTTTTATAAGCAAGATTCTATTAAGATGCCTTATTCAAAACAGCAGGTCTTCCAGAATAGAAGATCTCTTTTGTTTTCAGTTATGGAACAAGTTGGATTTGCTCAACACCCAAACGAATGGTGGCATTTTAGCTATGGAGATCAGTTATGGTCTTGGTTAAGTAAGAAGGGTAATGCTATTTATGGGGCTGCACTTGAGGAAAGTAAAGACATTACACTTTCAGGACCAAGTTTAGTCACATGATCTCCAAGACTTGAAGAGTTTCCAGTGTCTCTCCAATTAAGGAATAAAGGCTCTAATGTCTTCTCTAATTCATTGATAGACATTTTTTGTAAATATGGAGTCGCCAGTCTTTGTAAATTAGTGCTACCACCAAGCCATAGTTGGTATTGATTTAGACCACTACCAACGAGAGCTAATTCTGCCATGTATGGGCGAGCACATCCATTTGGACAGCCTGTTACTCTTACTAATATTGATTTATTGATCTTTAGTCTTTTTAATTGATCGTTTATTCTCTCTAAGAGCTCTGGTAAAAATCTTTCGGCTTCTGTCATCGCGAGTCCACATAATGGTAGAGCTGGACAAGCCATTGCATGCCTGGCTAATGGGTCAGGACTCCCTGGATCTGTGAAACCTATATTAATTAGAGCATTCTTTACACTGCCTTTTTGATAATTGCCGATATTGCACAATAAAAGATCTTGGTTGGGAGTTAAACGCACATCTAATGCATATTTCTCGACTATAAATCTAAGCTGTTTCTTAACCTTACCTGTAAGCCTACCTGATAATAGTGGAAGACCAACAAACCATAGCTTCTCAGATTGTTGATGCCAGCCTAAATAATCTTCAAGTATTGTCTTCCCTTCGTCCCTTAAGGTACCAATCTGTTTTGAAAAATATTTGGTTGTTAACTGTTTCTTAAACCAATCAATACCCATGTCATGCAAAACATATTTAAGTCTTGAGTGCCTTCTAGTTTTTCTATCTCCATAATCTCTTTGAAGAGCGAGAATAGATTGAACAAGCTCTAAAATGTATTTTCCTTCTACAAAACCAATGGGGTCTGCAACTCTAGCGAATGTCGTATCTAGGTTGTGTGTCCGACCCATACCTCCTCCAACGTAGACATTACATCCTTCTAGACCCCCTTTTGCATTAGTGAAGGTTACTAGACCTATGTCATGAGTAAGAATATCTACAGAGTTATCTCCTGGCACTGTAGTGGCACATTTGAATTTTCTTGGCAAGTAGGTTGCACCATACAAAGGTTCATTTTTGTCCCCACTAAAAACCCCAGGATTTCGTTGCAGCTTTCTGTTTCTTTTGACTTCTGACGATGGCTTAATAGCGTATTTCATCTCGCCATCAACCCACAAATCAATATATGTTTTCTCAGCTTTTTGGGGTGATAAAACATCGGCAATATCGTTAGCTAATTTTCTCGCGGCAGGATAAGATCCTTTCTCGTAGGGTGCCGCTGGAGCCATTACATTTCTGTTGACGTCTCCACAAGCCGCAAGGGTAGATCCCATTGACTTCACTATTGTTCCTATTACTTCTTTAATATTATCTTTTTTAATTCCATGCATTTGGAAGCATTGACGGGTGGTGGCTCTAAGCGTTTTATTTCCTAGTCGATCAGATAGATCATCTAATGCAACAAACAGTGGCCCTGGGACTAAACCAGCTGGATTTCTTAGCCTCAGCATCATTTGCCAGTCTTTACCTGTGCCGCCTCTTTTTCTATGTTCTCTATCATCTTGTTGGTAACTACCATGAAATTTTAGTAGTTGTACTGCGTCGTTCGTAAAGTGATCACTGTCGTTTCTTAATTCACTTTGTAGAGGTTCGTTCAAGTACTTGCTATCGGCTTTAAATTGTTCAAATTTCGCTCGAGGGGAATTATTAGCTATGCAAGGTGAAGGAACAGTCTCTTTTATTTCTCCAACATTTTTATTGCCATTCTCTTCAAAATTCATCAAAGCTTCAATAGCTGCGTTACTAAACCCAGCATCTTTTAAGTCTTTTTCTATGTTTTTTGATGATTCTTTTGCATTACTATTTTTAATTGCCTCGAGTCTTATTCCTTTAGGCAATGATTTGTTGATATATTTTGCTTCTTCTTCTCTGAGCTTTTCTTCGAATTTTTGTTGAATAGCTATTTCTGCTGAGCTTATGTTCTTTTCGGCTTCTTCTTTGGTGTTACCTATTTTTTTTACTACATCACATGTTCCAAAAGCATCCCTTAATTTACCTCTTGGTACAGCAACCCTGAGGTAAAAACCCGATCTTCCAGGTATTTCTATGATCTTGGGCAATGGTACCTACACCGGTACCTACACTGTATCATTTTTCGTGTTGGTTGGTGCCTAATTGTTCAAATCAAGCCATGAGTGATTAAATATCAATCCAATTTATATATTAAATTTTTTCTAGGACACAGAATGTAGAAGTAATTCAAATTTAGATCTAATCTTGTTAAGAACATAAGGAAATTTTTTTGTCTACTTACCTTTTAGAAATTGGCACTGAGGAATTACCAGCTGATTTGGCTGAATCTGTTATTTCCCAGCTTGAGATGAATGTAAATAATGACTTGAATTCTTCTCAAATCAAATTTATAGAAATAAGAGTTACTACTACCCCCAGAAGAATTGCTTTAACGATTGAAGGTATTGCTCCATTTTCTGAAGATAATATTGCAGAACGAAAAGGACCTCCTGTTTCTCAAGCTTTTCATGATGGAGAACCTACAAAAGCAGCAATTGGTTTTGCCAGAAGATATAACATTTCTCCTGAAAAATTAGAGATTCGAGAAACGCCAAAGGGTAAATTTGTTTTCGCAAAATTAATTGAGAAAGGAAAGCCCGTTGAGACGTTGTTGGCTGACTATTTACCTAGATGGATCAGCAGAATTCAAGGAAGAAGATTCATGAGGTGGGGCAACGGTGATTTTCGCTTTTCTCGACCTATCCGTTGGATTGTTTCTTTGATTGATTCAGAAGTGTTACCTTTTAGAATTTCAGGGGGCGACCCTGAAATTCAAATTGGTAATATTTCTAGACCCCATAGGTTGTATGGATCAACATTAGAAATAAAGAATGCGAAAACTTATGTTGACCAATTGCAGGATGAAGGAGTAACAGTTGAGAGGAATAGTCGCCGTTCACATATATATGATTTAGTTCTTAATCACGAAATAAATAAAAAAGTTAAGTCAGATCTGACTGAACCCCTTTTAAATGAGCTGACCGATTTAGTTGAGTCTCCTTTACTTGTTACTGGGAGGTTTGATGAATCTTTCCTCGATTTACCCCCTGAGGTTTTGTCCACAGTGATGAAGGTTCATCAAAGGTACATACCTTTATACAAAGTAAATGTTGATTTTGATCCCTTATCACTTGACTCTAGAGATATTTTACTTCCTAGTTTTTTGTGTATTAGTAATGGATTATCTTTAGCAAAAGAAAATATTATTTTAGGTAATGAAAAAGTATTAAAGGCAAGGTTTTCTGATGCTTCTTTTTTTATAAAGTCAGATTTATCAATCGATAGCTCTTCACGTATTAATAAATTAAAAGATGTAACTTTTGCAGAAGGGTTAGGTTCTCTATATGACCGTGTAAATCGTATTGAATGGCTTGTTAAATTATTGACCTTAAAATTTAGATTTGAAAAAGAGGATATTGATAAATCTGTTAGAGTTGCACATTTTTCTAAACACGATTTAGTTAGCAATATGGTTGACGAATTTCCTGAATTGCAGGGAATTATTGGATCTAAATACTTACTTCATGAGGGTGAATCTAGAGATATATGCCTTGGTGTTTTGGAGCATTACAAACCTAAAGGAACTTCGGACTCACTTCCATCAAATAACCTCGGAAAGGCAGTTTCATTAGCTGAACGTTTTGAATTGCTTTTTAGTATTTACGCTAAGGGTGAAAGACCTTCTGGCTCATCTGATCCATATGCTTTGAGGAGGGCAGCTAATGGTATTTTGATGATTTTATGGAATAAAGATTGGCAACTAAATATCAATGAAATAATAAATGATTCATTAATTTTTTGGGAGAAACTTTTCCCTTCTCTCTCTTTTGATATAAGTACCCTTTCGTGCGAGTTAAGAGAGTTCTTTCGTCAAAGAATTATTAGTTTATTAGAAGAGAAAGATATCGATTTAGATATTATTCAGGCAATTGCGGGAGATACAACTTCAACATCAAAATTATTAGATGACCCAACAGACATTGATTTTCGTACTTCATTATTAATGGATATGAGGAAAAATAATACACTTAATTTGTTGCAAGCTGTAGTTACTAGGGCCTCTAAGCTGGCAGCTAAAAGTTCTATCCCAAAAGATGTGACAGATCCTTTGGATTTTGTAGATAAGTCACTATTTGAAAAGAGTTGTGAAAACGAAATGTTTAATGTTTTGGAGAAATTAAAACCTCTAGCAATAAATGGTGATCGTGATAAATATAAATTGTTAGCTGATGGTCTAGTCTCAAGTGCTGAAACTTTAGCCAACTTTTTTGATGGTGAAGGCAGTGTAATGGTTATGACGGATGACATTAATCTAAGAAATAATAGACTTAATCTATTGACAATTCTTAGAAATCAGTCTTTGAAGCTTGCTGATTTCAGCAAGCTTAATTAATTATTTATATTGGTATTATTTTTTACTGGATTTTATACCTCCTTTAATTGAACTCACCGCTAACATTTTATTAACTTCTTTATCATCTCTAACTGCACTTGGTACTGGCTTGTATGTGCTTGGTGCTAATGCCTTACCTCTTAAAACAGACCCAATTGTTAATAGGGTTAGTTTTAATTGTTGAAGCGGCTTCATTGCAACTACAGTTTTGTAGAGATAACTGTCAAACGTAAGTCTTTGAACATCCATGTCACCACACATCTCTACAAAAGCTTCTCTTGCTCCATCACTGGTATAAAAAATTCTTTGGAGAATATCTAAAACTGTATAAGTTGTTCCATACTTTTTATCCCATTTTTTTAAATATTTTTTGAGATCATTTTCCGTAGGTATTGTTTTTCCATTTTGACTTGATTCGACAATCTGCTCTGCACACATCCTTCCACTTTTGGCAGCAAAATAAATCCCCTCTCCTGAACTTTTGGTTACATAACCTGCGGCATCTCCAACTAGAGCCATTCTCCCAACTACTCTTCTTGGCCTGGGATGTTCTGGAATTGGATGGGCTTCTACTTTGATTACTTCTCCATTTACTAGTCTCTTCTTCGCTCTTTCTCTGACACCTATCTGGAGGCTTTTTATCAAGCCACCATTTTGTTTCATTGTTCCTGTTCCAGCTGCTACATGGTCGTATTTTGGAAAGACCCAACCATAGAAATCTGGTGATACATCAGTGCCTACATACATTTCGGCCCTGTCTTCGTAATATTTCATTTCCTCTTTAGGAAGTTTTATTCTTTCTTGAATTGCTACTGCGTAGTTGTAATCACCAGCATCCATTGCTTTTGCAACTCTGCTTGTTGCGCCATCTGCTCCAACAATTAAATCGACTTCAAGTTGCTTGCCTTTCTCCTCAGATTGGTCTTTAAGGATTTCGGTATAGTGGAGTGTGTAAGGACCTTGTTTATTAGTACCAGTTTCTATTTTTGATACCAATCCATTTACTAATGTTGCACCAAGTTCTGCGGCGCGATTTCTCATAAATGAATCCATTACTTCGCGCCTTAACATGCCTATATATTCTTTGTCGCTTCCTGGATAAATATCATCCAAAATAATATCTACTTCTCTATTTGATGGGGATATCATTTTCATGTTCCTGACTTTCCTGTCAATTATTGATTCAGGAAGTTCAAATTCAGAAACCATACACAATGGAATCGCTCCTCCACATGGTTTTGCATTATCAAGCTTTCTCTCGAAAATCCAAGTTTTAATTCCCGCTTTAGCCAAAATTTCTGCAGCGCATGATCCACTTGGACCACCACCAATAACAGCAACTCTTAACATCTTTGGATGAAAAATTTAGTTCTCTATATATAAAACTTACATCGTTATCTCATAGAAAGTATAAAGATTGGAGATACTCGTTACTATCGAAACATCATTTCTGTGAATTCCAATTGTTTTGACCATAAGTAGATCATATGAATTATCAAGATGACATCCCTCCTGCCAAAAGGATTAGATCCCTCAAAACCCTTACTAATAAGTCTTTTTTGCGTTTAGGACTTCTATTCTTTGGACTTGGTATGTGTTTAACGTTCTTAGCTAATAAATCATTATTTCTCCAAACAAAATCTTTAGATGATTCGATTAATTCCACTGAGACAAATCAAAATAAAAGTTTGTTGGGTCATTTACCTTACCCTGAGGCTTCAAAAAATGAGTTAATTCTTTTCTCTCCGGGTATTTACGTTCATAAAGACATTTATGAAAATTTTAAGGAAATGCAATTTATGGCGGCGCAAAGAGGGGTCTCTTTAAAACTATTAAGTGGTTATAGATCAATTGATTTGCAAAGAGATATTTTTTATGAAAATAAATCTATTAGAAATCAAACTGCTGTTGAACGTTCGATGGTCTCAGCACCTCCTGGTTATTCTGAACACAGCACAGGATATGCAATTGATGTTGGTGATGGGAATTATCCTGAGACTCATTTTGAGGTTGAATTTGAACAAACGCCTGCTTTTAAATGGATGAAGAGGTTTGCCCCGAAATATCATTTCGTTCTATCTTTTCCAGATAACAACAAGCAAGGAGTAACTTATGAGCCTTGGCATTGGAGATTTGAAGGTACGGTTAATGCTTTGAGGAAATTTGAAGCTGCTAATAAAATTACAAAATTCAAATAATTTTGACTTAATTTTTTTTATTTCTAATTTTTTATTCGATGTTTTAATTGGCATTTAAAACAGCTAAATGAAGTCATGGTGAGATATTCTTTAAGATTCAATTAACTTAAGAAGTTTTAATTTTTTTAAATTATGAGTTTTGATATCCAAGCCATAAGGAATATCGCAATAATTGCTCACGTTGATCATGGTAAGACAACTTTGGTTGATGCACTTTTAAATCAATCTGGGACTTTTCGAGATAACGAGGAAGTCCCGACTTGTGCAATGGATTCAAATGATTTGGAACGTGAAAGAGGAATAACAATCCTTTCGAAAAACACAGCTGTTACGTATAACGACACCCGTATAAACATAGTTGATACTCCAGGTCACGCTGATTTTGGAGGAGAAGTTGAGAGGGTTTTAGGTATGGTAGATGGCTGTCTTCTTGTTGTTGATGCCAACGAGGGACCAATGCCACAAACTCGATTCGTTCTAAAAAAAGCTTTAGAGCAGGGTTTAAGACCTATCGTTTTTGTGAATAAAATTGATCGTGCAAGAGTGGAACCTGAAACCGCGGTAGATAAAGTTTTAGATCTGTTTTTGGAATTAGGAGCTGATGATGATCAATGTGATTTTCCTTATTTATTTGGTAGTGGATTAGGTGGTTTTGCAAAAAATGAAGTGAAAAGTGAAAGTGATAATATGAAACCTTTATTTGAAGCAATTATTAGACAAGTTCCTCCTCCGGTTGGAGATCAAAATAAGCCTTTGCAATTGCAAGTCACAACCCTTGATTATTCGGATTTTTTAGGAACGATTATTATTGGAAGAGTACATAATGGTGTAATTAAAAATGGCCAAAGGACTTGTTTGATAAAGGAAGATGGGAGTTTAAAAAAAGGAAGGATTAATAAATTATTAGGATTTAAGGGATTAAAAAGAATTGAAATAGATGAGGCAAATGCTGGAGATATCGTTGCCTTGGCTGGATTTGAAGATGTTTCTATTGGAGAAACCGTAGCCTGTCCTGATGAACCGAAACCTTTACCTCTTATAAAGGTAGATGAGCCAACATTGCAGATGACTTTTGTTGTAAATGATTCTCCATTTGCAGGGAAAGAGGGCAAGTTTGTAACTAGTCGTCAGTTGAAGGATCGTTTAAACAAAGAACTTCTCACAAATGTTGCATTAAGAGTCGAGGATACAGATTCACCTGATCGCTTTTCTGTAAGTGGAAGAGGAGAGTTACATCTAGGAATTCTCATAGAGACAATGAGAAGAGAGGGGTATGAATTTCAAGTTTCTCAACCACAAGTTATTTTTAGAACCATTGATGAAATAAAATGTGAACCGGTTGAGACCTTAGTCCTTGATGTACCCGAGGCATCTATTGGTTCTTGTATTGAGAGCCTTGGGGTAAGAAAAGGTGAAATGCAAAATATGGAAACGGGAGCTGATCATCGAACTCAACTTGAATTTGTTATCCCATCAAGAGGCTTAATTGGATTTAGGGGTGAGTTTATTCGTGCAACAAGAGGTGAAGGGATTATGAGTCATTCCTTTTTTGAATACAGGCCATCTGTAGGAGATTTTGAACAAAGGAGAAATGGAGTCCTTATTTCATTTGAAGAGGGTGTCGCTACTTTTTATTCCTTAAAAAATGCTGAAGATCGTGGACAATTTTTTATTACCCCTGGAGCCAAAGTTTATAAAGGAATGATCATTGGGGAGAATAATCGCCCACAAGATCTTGAATTGAATATTTGCAAGGCTAAACAAC
Organism: Prochlorococcus sp. AG-402-L09; assembly: GCA_003216715.1. Taxonomy (GTDB): domain Bacteria; phylum Cyanobacteriota; class Cyanobacteriia; order PCC-6307; family Cyanobiaceae; genus Prochlorococcus_B. Next base: position 147,891 of record QCIK01000001.1, read on the forward strand.
TTACAAACATGCGATCAGCTGGTGCAGATGAGCTAGATCAATTGCAATCCCCAATCGAAATGACATTAGAAAGAGCACTTGAATATATTGGACCAGGAGAGATGTTGGAAGTTACTCCTGAATCAATAAGGCTAAGAAAAATTAATGCAAAGAAAAATTTGAAAAAATAATGACTCTTATAGATAAACAAGATGATTTATTTATTAATGACTCTCGTTTTAAAATAGGAATGAAATTATTTAATTCTTGTCAGTGGTATAAATCGCATGATGTTTTTGAAGAGATATGGCATGAGACTGGAGGATCTGAAAGGCAATTATTACAGGGCATATTGCAAGTAGCTGTTGCACAAGTTCATTTAGAAAATAATAATATAAATGGAGCGACAATACTTTATGGAGAAGCATTGGGTAGGTTGAAAAAATTTCAATTATCTAATTTAGGATTAGATATTGTAGGACTATCTAAATGTGTTTCAAAAAGATTGGAATTTCTACAAATTGGCAAGGACCTTGCTGGTTGCAGTTTACCCGTTCTCAGTTTCCTTTAAAAACTTTGTTAAGCCTTTTACAGTTTCCTATTAAAAGCGAGATAGTTTCATATTATTTATATTGTTATGTTCTTTTTGCTTTGCTTCAATTTTGATTAATTCAAATTATATAGACCAATATTCTACAAAAATAAAAATGGAATTGAAAAGAATCCAACAAATACAATTACCTGAGCAGTCTTTCTATGAGATATTTTTACCTACCTTATTTATAATTATAGGTCTATTTGGTGCTTTTAATCATGCTCTTTGGAGAGATGAGATGCAAGGATGGCTTGTAGCCTGGCAAAGTGATGACTTAATAGATTTATGGAAAAATAATGCACCATCTGGACATCCTATTCTCTGGTCACTGTTAATTTATTTTTCAAAAAATATAACTGGAACACCTTTAAGTATGCAATTGATGCATTGGTTTTTAGGTAGTTCAGCTATTTTTATTTTTTGGAGATTTAGTCCTTTTAATTTATTAACTAAAGCCTTATTTACCTTTGGATATTTCCCTTTTTGGGAATATTTCTTTGTGTGTCGTCATTACGTAATAGCAGAATTAATTATATTTATTTTTTGTTCTATTTTTCATTTAAGACATCAAACGTACATACCTTTTGCTCTATGTATTGGACTTTTGGCCAACACACAAGCTTTGTCCTGGTCATTAGCATTTGCTATTGGAGTAACACTTCTCTTGGATTGGTTCTTAAATCCTTATCAAAGAAGAAATTATATGAAAAATAAAAATTGGATTTTTGACTTGATTTCAAGTATTACTATCTCTTTCTCATTATTATGTTTTGGTGCTTTTAGTCTTTTTCAAGTAAGAGATTCAGTTAAGTTATTATCATCTTTTATAGATATACGTCACTTTCTTAGAGTAATAGGACAGATTTTTGGAGGATATATGCTTATTATTCCTAATTCAAGTAGATTTTTTGATTTACTTTTATGCGCCTTAATTACTTTAATTTTGCTTATCAGTACAATCACATTTATTAAATCTTATCGTCTAGCATTAATTTATTTTTTTAGCGGTATTATATTTTTATTTCTTTTTAATTATTTTTTATTTTTGGGTGATGGATCTAGGCATTATGGATATTATTTTCTATTGATCATCTCCTCACTATGGTTGGCACTTTCTAATCAAGATCAGCAGCTTAAGTCTCCCAATCGCCAAAATTTATTTACTAAAGGTAATTTATTATATTTTCCTAGTTTACTTACCATTTGTCTCACTATACATATGGTTGCGGGGATTCATATGGTCATCAATGATTTTCGGTTACCGTATTCAAGTGGAAGGGAAACTGCTAAATATATCCAGACTAATGGATGGGAAGATTTTCCAATATTTGCTACTAGAGATGTTGAAGTAGCAACAGTTTCTGGATACCTTGATAGAGAATTTTACTTGCCTGAATTGAGTGGATTTGGGAGTTATGCTCAATGGGCTAATCGGGTTGTATTAGACAGAACTAAAACACTCGATGAAGTAGAAGTTTATTTAAATAAATTCTCTAAAGTAAATAAATTATTACTACTCTTGAGTAATCGATCATCTATTAAGAATTTGGAGCCAGGTGAATCTCTTTCCTTTGATAAATTTAGAGTAATTGCAGATTCTAAATTTGAGAATTCCTTTCATGATTCAGAGATGTTCTATTTATATTGGGTTGAGAGGATTGTCGATTAACCTTATATATGTTAGCTATTGTTTATTATCTGATAATTCTTATGTATAAGATTACCCCTTATAGCTTCTATTGAAATGACTCTACTTATTGAGAGTTTGGACTTAACATTATCCAATAAAATTATTGTAAAAAACGTCAATATAAATGTTAAACCTGGGGAGGTTGTTGGCCTTTTGGGACCAAATGGTGCGGGTAAGACTAGTACTTTTAATATGATCGTGGGTTTGATTAAGCCAAACAAAGGCAATATTTACTTGGATGGAAATAATATAAAAAATTTTTCTATGACAAAAAGAGTTCAATTAGGAATAGGTTATTTACCTCAAGAACCAAGTGTTTTTAGAAATCTTACAGTTATTGAGAATCTGGATATTGCCCTTTCTCAAGCTAACTTATCCATTTCTTTATTTAGGAAAAAACGTGAAGAATTGATTGAGGAATTTAATTTGGTCTCTTTCCTTGATCGTTTTGGTCACCAACTTTCCGGTGGAGAAAGACGCCGATGTGAAGTAGCCAGAGCTTTAGCTGTGGGACGTTTAGGTCCGAAATTTTTACTTTTAGATGAGCCTTTTGCTGGGATTGATCCTATAGCTATTAATGATCTACAGAATTTAATCAGCAAATTAAAAAATAAGAATATTGGTATATTAATTACTGATCACAATGTTAGAGCAACATTGGCTATCACCGAACGTTCTTATATTCTTAATCAAGGCGAAATCCTAGCAGAGGGCTCTTCGGATCAACTAACAAGAAATGAAGTTGTTAAAGAGAGTTATCTTGGGAATTCATTCGATTAAGTGCTATGTTTAATAATCTATTTTTATTGTCTGGATTTCAAAAACTGGTTGAAAGGAAATGGAAAATAATTCCATTGTTAGATCGATGGATACTTTTTGAATTACTGCCACCTTTATTTTTTTCAATAGCGGCTTTTACCGTCGTTTCTCTTTCAGTAGGAGTTATTTTTGATCTGATTAGGAAAATAGTTGAGATTGGACTTCCTTTCTCTGTAGCTATTCAGATCCTATTGTTAAAGCTACCAAGTTTTATTGTTATTTCTTTCCCTATGGCAATGTTACTTTCAACTTTGTTAGCCTATGGAAGTCTTAATGATAATAGTGAAATTAAGGCATTAAAAAGTATTGGTATATCAATTTACAGACTTATTTTACCAGGATTAATATTGTCAATATTTATGTCATATATGACCTTCATTTTTAATAATAATATTGTTCCTAGTACAAACAAAAATGCTGAAATTGTCTTAGCTAATTCTTTGGGTAGGTCTTTTGCAAATGAACAGGGAGAAGATATTATTTTTTCAAAGAAAGGAGAAATTTTAGATCCATATTCAAGCTATAAAAAAAGTGGAGTTACTCATCTTTTTTATGCATGGAAATTTGTTGACGGCCAGATGCTGGATGTCACCGTAATTGATTTCTCAAATTTAGGTTTTACTCAAATGCTTAAGGCGAAAAAAGGTGTTTGGAATAGTGACAAAAACAATTGGGAGTTTTTTGATGGTGATGTTTTGACACTCAGTCCTGATGGAAGTAATACAAGAACTAAATTCTTGAGTTTTTTATATCCATTAGGTACTGATCTTACGAATATTGCACAACTTCCAAAAGATGCAAATGATATGAACCTTGGAGAAGCGAATACGGCTATGAAGTTGTACCAAAATAGTGGCAATATTAAAGAAGCAAGAAGAATGAAAGTAAGAATTCAAGAAAAATTTACTTTACCAATCGCTTGTTCAGTTTTTGCTTTAATTGGTTGTAGTTTTGGAGTGATGCAAAAAAAAGGAGGAGGTAGAAGTCAAAGTTTCGGATTAAGTATTATTTTGATACTTATCTATTACATCTTGAGTTTTAGTTTTAGCTCTCTTGGAGTCAAAGGAATAATAAATCCTTTCTTTGCTGCTTGGTCTCCTGTTCTTTTGTCTATGTTAGGGGGAAGTTTCTTGTTAAGACAGGCAAGTAAATGATCTGGTCTTTTTAAATAATCTCTAGTAGTTTTTATCAATGGTTGATTTTCAGTTAAATAATTTTTCTTCTGACCCTGTCGTTTCCCTTGGGTTCCTTGCTTTTCTATCCTTACTAATTGCATTACCAATTTCCTTTTGGTCAGTTGCGGGTGGCAGTGATTCCTCCAAAGCTAGGTTTTTAGTCGCAATATCCAACCTTTTTCTAACTAGTCAATTAATTCTGAGATGGTGGCAATCGGGACATTTCCCAATTAGTAATCTCTATGAGTCACTTTGCTTCTTGACTTGGTGTTGTACGTTAACTCAACTTTTTGTTGAAAGAGCATGGCGATCTCCAATTGTTTCAGCAGTTGCGACTCCCATTTCATTGCTTTCAATAGGCTTTGCTAGTTTTGTGTTACCAGAGAATTTGCAAACTTCTGCTCCTTTAGTTCCAGCTCTTCGTTCCAGTTGGTTGGTAATGCATGTGAGTGTAATTATGTGTTCTTACGCTGCATTACTAATAGGTTCAATTCTTTCTTTTGGTGTCTTTCTTGTTGATGGAAAAAAGCAATTTAATATCCGTAATAGCTCCTTTGGATCTGGTTCTTTTAGGCAACTTTCTGAGCTATATCTTGATGGAAGAAATGAGAAAACAAATTCAATACAACCTATTGAATTTACAAACGCTGAGCAACTTGATTCTTTAAGTTATAGATCAATAACTGCTGGTTTTTTGTTGCTTACAATTGGTCTAATTAGTGGTGCTGTTTGGGCTAATGAAGCTTGGGGTAGTTGGTGGAGTTGGGATCCTAAAGAAACTTGGGCTTTAATATGTTGGTTGGTTTATGCGGCTTATTTACATACTAGGATAACAAGAGGATGGCAAGGTAAAAAGCCTGCAATCCTTGCTATAGCAGGCTTTTTTGTTATTATTGTTTGCTATATTGGAGTTAACCTTCTTGGTGTTGGTTTACACAGTTATGGTTGGTTCTTTGATACGTAGTAAGAAATAATTTATCAACTATTTTTCTATAATTTTTCCATTCTGTGCATCATTAGCAACTTTTCTCAGTGCATCACAACCTTCTTTAAGCGTTGGATAAGCAAACATACCACTTCCTGCTATGAAGCAGTTTGCTCCTGCTGCACAACACTGAGATAATGACCAATCTGCCTTGATTCCTCCATCAACCTCTATATCTACGTTGTATCCATTTTTTAATATTAGTTTTCTTAGTTGAGTAATCTTGTTGAGCATTGTTGGTATATAAGCTTGCCCACCAAATCCAGGATTAACAGTCATTACTAGAACATGATCAACCATATCTAGGACATCTCTAACCATATCCATGGGAGTATGAGGATTCAGAGCCACTGATGGTGACCCCCCTAATTGACGAATCTTCCCAAGGATTCGATGAAGGTGAATATTTGCTTCAGCATGAGCAATTACTACCCCCGGTTCTCCATTAGCACCTTTACTTGCTTCTACGTATCCCTCAAGCATGGTTTCACAGTTGTATTGACTTACCATTAATTGAGTTTCAAATGGAACGTTGCAGTACTTTCGGCATGCGGATATCATTTCCGGACCAAAAGTTAGATTTGGAACAAAATTCCCGTCCATTACATCAAATTGAATTCTGTCCACTCCAGCTAATTCGAGGTCTTTTACGCACTTGCCCATATTTGCCCAGTCAGCAGGTAGGACAGATGGGATTATTTGAACTGGACGGTGCTCAGAAAAAATTGCGGATGAAATGGATTGGATCATTGTTTTTTGTCTTATGGCAAAGATTCTATTAATTCATGGTCATAAGTTCTAGTGTGACCTTGCACTGATACAGTAATTAGCGCTTATCAACAGATAATAAGTTTTTTGTGAGTACTTTTTTCTGAGCATTTTTCAATGCCCTCAATTACTTACAATATTATCTGCCTTAAGGCGTAAATTTCTTTACCTAGCTGCAAAAAGTGGATCGTACTCTCGTCCAAGAAATTCTTGAAGTAGTTGAGCAAGCTGCAATTGCTTCTGCTCAATTGACTGGTTTGGGTCAAAAAGATGAGGCTGATGCCGCTGCCGTAGAGGCAATGCGAAAAAGAATGGGAACTATTCAGATGCAGGGAAGGATAGTTATTGGAGAAGGAGAAAGAGACGAAGCTCCAATGCTTTATATAGGAGAAGAAGTTGGATCAGGAACAGGACCTGGAGTCGATTTTGCTGTAGATCCTTGTGAAGGTACAAATTTATGTGCTAATAGCCAGCGTGGATCGATGGCAGTTTTAGCAGCATCTGATAGAGGTGGCTTGTTCAATGCTCCAGATTTTTATATGAATAAATTAGCTGCTCCACCAGCAGCTAAGGGCAAAGTTGATATCAGAAAAACACCTACAGAAAATATAAAAATCTTGAGTGATTGCCTTGGTATCGCAATAAGTGATTTAACTATTGTTGTTATGGATAGGGCTAGACACAAAAACTTAGTTTCTGAAATCAGATCTACGGGTGCCAGGATTCAGCCTATTTCAGATGGAGATGTTCAAGCTGCAATAGCATGTGGGTTTGAGGGGACTGGAACACATTGCTTGATGGGTATTGGCGCTGCTCCGGAGGGCGTTATCTCAGCGGCGGCAATGAGGGCGCTTGGAGGTCATTTTCAGGGACAACTTGTTTATGATCCAGCAATAGCTCAGACGTCTGAATGGGCAGATTATACAAAAGAAGGCAATATTAAAAGATTGAATGAAATGGGCATTACTGATATTGATAAGATCTATGAAGCAAATGAACTTGCCTCCGGGGAAAATGTTGTTTTTGCTGGTGGCGGAATTACAGATGGATTACTTTTTGATGGAGTTAAATTTGAAAAAGATTGCATCAGAACTAGTAGTCTTGTGATTAGTACGCTTGATCAAACAGCAAGATTTACCAATACTGTTCACATCAAAGATGGTGCTAAAAGCATCTCTTTGAAGTGATTTTTAATTAAATGAAGTAAGGGGCAATTTATGCATATTGCTGTCGTCGGTCTTAGCCATCGCACGGCCCCGGTAGAAGTGCGTGAAAAGCTAAGTATCCCGGAAGAGGTGGTTGAAAGATCATTTAATAATTTAAAGAAAATCGATCAAATATTAGAAGTTTCAATATTAAGTACATGTAACCGACTTGAAATTTATAGCTTGGTTAAGGATCCAAAATTAGGAATAGAAGCAATTAAATCTTTCCTTTTAGAATTTTCGGGACTTGAAGATGAAATTTTATTTCCACACTTATTTAATTTTGTCCAGGAAAAAGCAGTTTCTCATGTAATGAGGGTTTCTGCCGGTTTGGATAGTTTGGTTTTGGGAGAGGGACAGATTCTTTCTCAAGTAAAGAAGATGGTCCGTCTTGGCCAAGACCATCAAAGTTTAGGTCCTATTTTAAATAGATTATTAACTCAGGCAGTTAGTACTGGTAAACGGGTAAGAAGCGAGACAAATCTTGGAACTGGAGCAGTTTCTATAAGTTCTGCCGCTGTAGAACTAGCACAATTAAAACTTGGTCAAGCTCACGGAAGAGACCAATTGATGACTTTAGAAACGGAGAAGGTTGCTGTTGTTGGCGCTGGACGAATGAGTCGTTTGTTGCTTCAGCATCTTCAATCAAAAGGATGCTGTTCACTGACTCTTCTAAATAGAACGAAAAAAAGGGCTGAGGACCTTTCAGCCGCGTTCCCCGATATTAAAATTGACTGCCAATTAATTGATGAGCTTGATAGTTGTCTATCACTTAGTACTCTTGTCTTTACAAGTACAGCTGCTAATGAACCAATCATAGATGCAAAAAAATTGATAAATATTGATAGAAAACCTTTACTAAGACTTATTGATATTGGAGTACCAAGAAATATTTCTTCTGATGCAAAATCAGTTGCTGGTATTGAATCTCATGATGTTGATGACCTTCAAGAAGTAGTTTCAAGAAATCAAGAAGCAAGACAAAAGCTCGCATTAGAAGCGGAAGGTTTGATAGAGGAGGAGTGTCGTATTTTTCTAGAATGGTGGGATAGTTTAGCGGCTGTTCCAACTATTAATTGTCTTCGATCTGGTTTGGAGTCAATTAGAAAAGAAGAACTTCAGAAGGCATTAAGCAGAATGGGACCTGATTTCTCTGCTAGAGAAAGAAAAGTTGTAGAAGCATTAAGCAAAGGCATAATTAACAAAATACTTCATACTCCAGTAACAAAATTAAGGGCACCTCAATCAAGGAATGATCGTAGAGATGCTCTTGATGTGATTGAAAAACTTTTTAATCTTGATGTTTCTAGTTCATTAAACAAGCCAAAAGACAGCTGAAATTATCATTTACTTTAGAAATTCTTACTACAGATCACTTCTTACTGGATTAAAGAGCACTCTATCCAGTAGGTTTGCTCCGAATAGCCGATTAATAGTGCCTTCATGAAGAGAGTACTTGCCATAATTCTTGGCGGTGGAAAAGGATCACGCCTATATCCATTAACAAAAATGAGAGCAAAACCCGCTGTGCCATTAGCGGGTAAATATCGACTAATAGATATTCCCATAAGTAATTGCATAAACTCGGACATTAGTAAGATGTATGTTCTTACGCAATTCAATAGCGCTTCTCTTAACAGACATATCGGACAGACATATAATTTGAGCGGACCTTTTGGCCAGGGTTTTGTTGAGGTTTTAGCCGCTCAGCAAACACCCGAAACACCATCTTGGTTTGAGGGTACTGCGGATGCTGTAAGAAAATATCAATGGCTTTTCCAAGAGTGGGATGTTGATGAATATTTGATTCTCTCTGGAGATCAGCTTTATCGAATGGATTACAGCTTATTTGTTGAGCAGCATAGAAAAACTGGAGCTGATTTAACGGTTGCAGCTTTGCCAGTTGACTCAGCACAAGCCGAAGCGTTTGGTTTGATGCGTACTGATGAATCAGGCAATATTAAGGAATTTCGTGAAAAACCAACTGGTGATTCATTGAAAGCGATGGCTGTAGATACTTCAAGGTTTGGATTGGAAGCAGATGAGGCAAAAGAAAAACCTTATTTGGCTTCTATGGGAATATATGTTTTTAGTCGTTCCACTCTTTTTGACTTATTAAATAAATTTCCTTCCTATACAGATTTTGGAAAAGAAATTATTCCTGAGGCTTTAGGGAGAGGTGACAAACTTAAAAGTTATGTTTTTAATGATTATTGGGAAGATATCGGAACCATTGGTGCATTCTTTGAATCAAATTTAGCCTTAACGCAGCAACCGACACCACCGTTTAGTTTTTATGATGAGAAGTTTCCTATTTACACTAGGCCTAGATATTTGCCACCTTCAAAAATTGTAGATACCCAAATAACTGATTCAATAGTTTCCGAGGGATCAATCCTGAAATCTTGCAGCATTCACCATTGTGTATTGGGAGTAAGGAGTCGAATTGAAAGTGACGTCGTTCTTAATGAAACCTTGGTTATGGGATCTGATTTTTACGAATCTTATGAGGAGAGAATAGCTCTAAGAAATGGAGGAGGTATCCCATTGGGAGTTGGACAGGGAACAACTGTTAAAAGGGCAATTCTTGATAAAAATGCTCGAATAGGTGACAATGTCACGATAGTGAATAAAGACAATGTTGAAGAAGCTGATCGGGCAGATCAAGGCTTTTATATTCGTAATGGAATAGTTGTCGTCGTCAAAAATGCCACAATTCCCGATGGAACTATTATTTGATTTTTATTTAATGTTCTAGAAATTTAATAAGCCTAGTTTTTGCAAGAATTTATTATCAAATATTTATTGAAAGAATTCTTCATCCCTGACATTGAGCTCCTTAATGCAGCGAAATGATTCCACAGTCGTCACACTACCTCAAGTAGAAACTTATTAACTTAATGACCAAGGCACATTTTGGATTAGTCGGTCTTGGAGTGATGGGAGAGAACCTTGTTCTTAATGCAGAGCGAAATGGTTTTTCAAGTGTGGTCTATAACCGTACTTATCAAAAAACTGAAGATTTTCTTTTAGGTAGAGGATTAAATAAATCAATTGAAGGAGCGAAGGATCTTCAAGAATTTGTTTCAAAGCTGGAACGTCCAAGAAGAGTATTAATGATGGTTAAGGCTGGAGCAGCTACTGATGCTGTTATTAATCAGATTTCACCTTTTCTAGAGGAAGGTGACTTGCTCATCGATGGTGGAAATGCCCAATTTATGGATACAGAAAGAAGAGTAAAAGAACTTGAGAGCAAGAGTTTTGGATACATAGGGATGGGTGTATCGGGTGGAGCGAAGGGTGCATTGGAAGGACCTAGTATGATGCCTGGTGGCACAAAGACTTCTTACGACGCCATAGAGAGTTTGTTAAATAAAATGGCAGCGCAGGTTGAAGATGGACCTTGTGTGACTTATATCGGCCCAGGGGGGTCAGGACATTTTGTTAAGACCGTTCACAACGGAATTGAATATGGCATTGAACAGATATTGGCTGAGGCCTATGACTTGATGAAGAGAGTTTGTGGAATGAGTGGTGATGAGATGGCATCTGTTATGGGCTATTGGAATAAAACTGAAGAACTTTCCTCCTATCTTGTTGAAATTACTGAGGCATGTTTACGAGTTAAGGATCCTGATGATAGTTCCGATCTTGTCGAAAAGATAATGGATAAGGCGGGTCAAAAAGGTACTGGCTTGTGGACTGTTGTCAGCGCGCTTGAACTTGGAGCTTCTGTCCCAACTATCTATGCATCTTTGAATGGAAGGGTTATGAGTTCGATGAAAGATCAAAGAAATTATGCAGAAACAATTTTGAACGGCAATAAGCCTTCGTTTGTTGATTTTGGAAAGCCTTCTGATGGAATGCCCTTGCTTATGGATGCAGTTGTATTGGCTACAATAGCTAGCTATGCCCAGGGTATGGACATTTTACGACTTGCTTCTGATGAATATACTTACGATCTTGACATGCCCTCCATCGCTCAAATATGGAAGGGTGGCTGCATAATAAGGTCTACTCTTTTGAGTCGTATACAGGATGCATTTAAAAAAGATCCGAAGTTAAGCAATCTTATTCTAGATAGTTGGTTTACTGAACAGGTAAATAATCGTCTTTCTGGTCTAACTCAGGTTGTTTCTGCTGCTGCTAATGCTGGAATTCCAGTTCCGTGTTTAAGTAGCACTCTTGATTATTTAAATAGCTTTAGAACCTCTAGACTTCCTCAAAACCTGGTTCAGGCAATGAGAGATTGTTTTGGCTCTCATACTTATGAGCGCGTAGACAAAGCTGGATCATTTCATACTGAATGGATTGATTGACTAATGACTAAATATGAAATTCAAGTTTCAGAAGACAAAAACTCTCTTGCTCAAGCTGCCTCTGATTTAATTGCTCAAATTGTTGAGTCAACTTTAAAAAATAAAAGTAAAGCAAAAATTGCCCTTTGCGGTGGTTCGACTCCTAAGGCTGCTTATTCTTTATTGGGTAAAAAAAATCTTGAATGGACTAACGTCGATTTTTTCCTTGGAGATGAAAGATGGGTTGACAATGAATCGCAAGATAGTAATTGCTTTTTATTGAACAATTCTTTGTTTAAAGAAGGTAACCCTTCTCTAGAAGCATCATTTTTTAGTGTTTCAACTGTTGAATTAGCATCGCCAGAGGATAGTGCTAAAGATTATGAAAAAATTTTGAAAAATAATTTAGATGGGGATCCACCAAAATTTGATTTAATTTTATTGGGCTTGGGAGATGATGGGCATACAGCCTCCCTCTTCCCTGGCTCGGATGCATTATTTGAAAGAGACAGCCTAATAACGGTTGGCGAAGGTAAAGGTCATAAAAGAATTACCTTTACCAGTAAATTGCTCAGCTCAGCAGATAATGTGGTCTTCCTAATCAGTGGATCTGCTAAACAAACAGCTCTTAAACGTCTCCTTGATCAATCAGAATCATGGGAGCGAACACCCGCAAAATTAGTTTCACCAAACTCTAAAATTATTATCTTGGCTGATAAAGATGCTTACTCATCTTCCTAGTTAGATTATTGTATGAGTAGAGCAGTACTTCTTCATTGATTCCTGATTCACCACCGACAGAAGTTTCAATAACTCCTCTCATACATGGTTCAGAATTTTCAGATTGGAAATCTCTGAATGACACAATTATGGGTGGATCAAGTCTTGCAACTTGTCGTTCTTCAGAAAAAGGCTTATTTCTTGAGGGTAACTTAGTAGAAGAAGGCGGTGGCTTTGTTAGTTGCCGCTCTCCAATTTTTGATAACCCTTTTAATCTTTCCAAATTTTCCGGATTAATTCTTGAAGTTGAAGGAGAAGGGAGAACATTGAAATTTGCAATTGCTTGTGAAAAGAAACCTTTATCACTATCAAATCTTCTAAAAGGTGATATTCGTTGGGTGGCATCAATACCCACAAAGAAAAATGGAGTTAGTAGTATAAAAATACCCTTCAAAGATTTGGAACCGGCTCGTCGAGCAAAGCCTGTTCGGTTACCTCTTAGTTTTGATCCCACTTGTATTAATAGATTTCAAGTACTCCATTCAAAATTTGGTCAACCAGGCAAAATGAACTCAGGATTTTTTGCTGGTCCTATCAAAGTTTTAATTAAGTCAATTAGTGCATACTCCTGATTCGAAAGATAGCTTGATAGCTGAAGTTGCCAAAGCAGCAGACCTTTGTATGAAGCCATATGTTCATTCTGTTTTTTTAGAAAATCAATTAGATGATGAGAAAGAGTTTGATGACTTGATTTTTAAAATTCAATCTAGAAATATAGACGGCGAAAGAGAAGAATCTATGGATATTGAACTTGAAGTGTATAAAAGTGGGAATGATGTAAATATGACTATATCTTGGAAATCATTAATTGATAGGCCGATATTATGGCAAGGGAAGCATGCTGTTTGGATGAATAGCTCTTCTGGTGTCCAATGCGAAACGCCTTCATATGGAAAACTTTTTGAGTCCCTCGCGAGAAGACTCAGGACAGTTTTTAAGGCTTCGTTAAACTGAACTATATTTGATCGGTTGTAGCTCCTTGGCTTGATGAGCTTACTAGTCTGGAATACTTTCCAAGAATGCCTGTTTTATATCTAGGCTTTGGCTTCTTCCATTTCTCTTTCCTTATAGCTAGTTCTCGGTCTTCAACATTTAACTGAATTAACAATTTATTAGCGTCAACAGTAATACTGTCTCCTTCCTCTACTAACCCAATTGTTCCTCCAACTGCTGCTTCTGGAGCAACGTGGCCGACAACTAATCCATATGATCCCCCACTAAATCGGCCGTCTGTAATTAGAGCAACTTTCTCTCCCAACCCTTGACCTACAATTGCTGAAGTTGGAGAGAGCATTTCTCTCATCCCGGGTCCTCCTACAGGCCCTTCATATCTAACGACTACTACATCTCCTGCTTTGACTTTATTGTCTAGAATTGCAGCTAAGCATTCTTCTTCACTCTCAAAAACCCTTGCAGGCCCTGTTAAAACAGGAGTTTTGACCCCACTAATTTTTGCGACACTTCCTTCACTAGCTAAATTTCCTTTGAGAATAGCTAGATGTCCTTTCTTATAAATAGGATTTGATATTGCTCTGATAACATCTTGATTTTCTTTGGGCTTTGAGGGGATATCTCTAAGAACTTCTTTAATTGTTTTACCTTCAATAGTTTTGCATTCTCCATGAAGCATTCCTGCATCGAGGAGTAATTTCATTACTTGAGGAATTCCCCCGGCTTGATGTAAGTCTACCGTTACGTATTTACCGCTTGGCTTGAGGTCGCAAATTACAGGAACAGTTTGTCTTATACGTTCAAAGTCATCGATTGTTAAGTCAACTCCTGCAGTCCTCGCTATTGCAAGTAGGTGAAGGACAGAATTTGTTGAGCCACCAACAGCCATGATGACACTGATCGCATTCTCAAAGGCTTTTTTTGTGAGTAAATCTAATGGTCTGATATTGTTTTTAACTGCATTGACAAGCACCTGAGCACTCTTGGCAGCGCTCTCTGCTTTTTCATCATCTACAGCTGCCATTGTTGAACTAAATGGCAAACTAAAACCCATCGTTTCAATTGCCGCAGACATGGTGTTTGCAGTGAACATGCCACCACAACTCCCAGGACCAGGGATAGCATTTTTTTCTACCGCTATTAAACGTTCTTCGTCGATTTTTCCACTTGTTAATTGACCTACAGCTTCAAAAGAACTAACTACGGTTAGGTCGCAACCGTCTAATTTCCCAGGCTTAATTGTTCCTCCGTAAACAAAAATTGAAGGTATATTCATTCTTGCCATTGATAACATTGCGCCGGGCATATTTTTGTCGCATCCTCCTATTGCTAATACACCATCCATGCTTTGAGCATTGCAAGCTGTCTCAATTGCGTCAGCAATAACTTCTCTTGAAACTAATGAATATTTCATCCCTTCTGTTCCCATAGAGATGCCGTCACTAACAGTTATGGTCCCGAATGTTTGAGGCATTGCACCAGCTTCTTTTAAAGCGGCCTCTGCTCTATTAGCCAGATCCATTAATCCCATATTGCATGGGGTTATTGTGCTGTGACCATTAGCGATTCCAATAATTGGCTTATTAAAGTCATTATCATCAAAGCCAACAGCCCTAAGCATTGCTCTATTCGGTGACCGTTGAATACCCTGTGTTATCGCATTTGATCTAAGCATTTGATTTTTATTTAATTGTTTAAAAATTAGAATTAATTAGAAGATCCCAGATCCTCTAATTGTTTTCGTACGTCTGCTATTGCCGAATTAAGCTGTTCAACACGTTGCTCAAGGTGCTCGTTGCTTTGATTCCCTAGAGTATTTGATTCTAATTCAGTTGCCTCAGAGCCATCTTGAATCCTTGGTGCATAAAGCATTGCCTTTTGCTTTCTGGTTTCTTGCCTTTTCTCTGCTTCAGAAAGTAACCACCAAGCTAGACCAGCAGCTCCAAGTACGGCACCACTAATTAATGATGCCAAACTTCCTGAATTTGAATCTCGGTATTGGCTCATAGCTTTGAATAACTTCTTTAAATGCTAGTCCGATGAGGTGACTCTGGTTTTGATACGTAATGATGGATCACCAATTCCTGGTGATAGTTCACTTTCTGATATTAATTCAGGATCTATACAAGCACAATAAATATTCAAATCTTGAATATTTTCACCGATTTCTTTAAGTCCTTGATTAGCGGCTAATGCTGTAATCACTCTTATCCTTCTTGCATCAATTTTTTTATCTTTAAGATGATTTAAATCTTCTAAAAGTTGTTTACCAGTTGTTATTTGATCTATGTAAAAAATAATTCCTGCATTTTCCTCAATTTCTTTAGGTAGCCCGCCAATACACAAATTTGAATTAGGAATTAAATTTCTAGCACCTCTAAAGAGCTCAAGCCCTGCAGGCAAATAAGGAATTGCCAAAATAGGAATATTTGGATCAATAATTGAACATTCAGTTGTTCCTGCTGAAGTAGTGATCTGTTCTTTTTTACTTGGGATCCAATCTCTTAGAGCTTCATAAGTGAGCCAGGTACCAAGTTGTTCTAGGCCTGTTGCATAGAGGATTTCTGGGGTAGTAGGGTTCCTTAAAATAGTTAACCAATGTGATATGAGTGGGTGCGGAGGAACTATTACTCTTAAGCTCATTGACATGATTCATTCTTGGCCCTATTTGCCATAACGTGAATAATTAAATTACCTGTTAAAAGTCCTTTTAAGCTCCAATGAACAAAAAAACTTCTTTCATCTCTGATTTTAAAGCAATTGTTTTTGCTGTATTACTTGTTTTTGTTTTGATATTTCCTGCTCAAAGTGTTTTCGCTAGAACGCCTGCTGAGATTCGCAATCAAGAAGAACTAAATATTTCACAGGATATGTCTAGTCAGGATTTAAGTGGAAATGATTTCGTAAAACTAGATCTTAAGGGCATAAATTTCAGCGAATCAAACCTGACAGGAGCAGTTTTTAATAATAGTAAATTGAATGGAGCAGATTTGCATGGTGCGCAGCTGAATGACGCTTTGGCATATGCAACTGATTTCGAAGGAGCTGATTTAAGGGATGTCGACTTCAATGGTGCATTATTGATGGA
The DNA here is from genome assembly GCA_003216715.1 of Prochlorococcus sp. AG-402-L09. Classification (GTDB taxonomy): domain Bacteria; phylum Cyanobacteriota; class Cyanobacteriia; order PCC-6307; family Cyanobiaceae; genus Prochlorococcus_B. The sequence goes on from QCIK01000001.1 coordinate 164,224, forward strand.
AAGTACCTTCACAGATGCTCTTATTGAAGGAGCTGACTTTACAGATGCGGTAATAAGTCGAATACAACAAAAAGAACTATGTTCTATGGCTTCTGGAACAAATTCAAAGACCGAAGAGGATACAAGCTATAGTCTTGGTTGCTAACTTGTTGAACAAAAATAAAGATGAGTGATAGTCGTCTACCAGTTACTGTGGTTACTGGGTTTTTGGGCTCTGGCAAAACAACACTCTTAAGACATCTTTTAAGTGAAGCTCATCAACGTCTAGCTGTAGTCGTTAATGAATTTGGAACAGTGGGCTTAGATGGAGACCTTCTTAAAACCTGTGGCTTTTGCCCTGATGATGAAGTAGATGAAAGAATAGTTGAATTGAATAATGGCTGTTTATGTTGCACTGTTCAAGAGGACTTCCTTCCGGCAATGGAAGCCTTGCTCCTTAGATCAAACCAGCTTGATGGAATCATTATTGAAACCAGTGGTCTTGCTTTGCCGAAGCCTTTACTGAAAGCTCTTAATTGGCCTGCAATAAGAAGTAAGGTTTTCATTAATGGTGTCGTTACTTTGGTTGATGGATATGCTCTCTCAAACGGAAGTCCAGTGGGTAATTTAAAAAGTATTAATGAACAAATAACAAATGATAATAGTATTGATCATTTAACTCCAATAAATGATCTTTTTAGAGATCAATTGATTTCTGCTGATCTCGTTTTGATTAGTAGGTCTGATTTGCTTTCTGCAAAAAGTTTTTCATTGGTTAGGGATGAGGTAAAAAAGCAAGGGAATTGCATTACTAATATTCTGCCAATATCTAATGGGAAAATTGAACCTTCAGTAATTCTTGGCCTGTGCAAAGAACAAAACAATATTTCTCGATCAGATCAAAATGACCATGACCATGACCATGACCATGACCATGACCATGACCATGACCATGTTGATGTAATAAGTGAGCATTTAAGATTTGAATTGCCAATTGATCAAGATTTATTGAAAGAAATACTTTTAAAACTTGTTCCGGAATATCAAATTCTTCGTATGAAAGGGAGATGCTGGATAGAGGGTAAGGCTTTGCCTCTTCAGATCCAAATGGTTGGATCTAGATTTAATTCATGGTTTGAGAGCGCGAATGATGATTCTTGGAAACCTTCTAAGGCTGGGATTGATTTAGTCTCTTTGAGTCTGAAAGGCGGCGTTGAAAAAGCTTTTGAATCTTCCTTTTAATTAATAGGTTCAAATTATTATATTTATATTAAAAATAGGTTGTATTTTTATTTTTATCCGCGATTCTTTGTGTGTTAGGAGATAATTCTCTTAGGCCAATTTTCTAATAGTTTCTAACCGGACTTTTTGTCGTGAGTCAAGCAGTTTCCACTACCGAGAAAAATGAAATTCAGAGTGTTGCCAATGCTTTGAATCTTAAGACCTGCAATAAATGTGGTGGTAATGGTTATATGAAATCTAGCCCAAATTGTTATCACACTTGTCTGACATGCCTAGGTAAAGGATTAATAAGTGAACAATGAGAAAGTATCAATTAGAAATTTATCAAATATTATCTACAATAACTTTGTAACCTTCTTTCTTGGGTTAACTAAGGGAAGGGAGTAGGAAATCCAATTGATTTTTAAAAGTGTCTTTATTTAAAGCAAGAGTTTTCGTTCATCTAAGACCTTCTGTTCTGGATCCGGCAGGAGAAGCTACTAGGGCAGCGACAAAGCGATTAGGAATAGATGGAGTTACTCAATTAAGAATTGGTAAATCTATTGAGCTTGAGATCGAAGCTTTAAATAAGGAGGATGCTCGTGCGAAGATTGAGTTGATGAGCGATCAATTGCTGGCAAATCCCGTTATTGAAGATTGGACTTTGGAATTCAAGAACGAGCAGAAAGCACTTAAAAACTAAAAAAATGAATATCGGAATTATTGTTTTTCCTGGATCAAATTGTGACAGGGATGTCAGATGGGCTACTGAAGGATGCCTTGGTATCCCAACAAAATTTCTTTGGCATGAAACTACTGATTTAGACGGTTATGACGCGATTGTCATTCCTGGGGGGTTTAGTTATGGCGATTATTTACGCTGTGGAGCCATAGCAAGGTTTGCACCTGTTTTGAATTCTTTAGTCTCTTTTGTTGATAAAGGTGGAAAAGTTCTTGGTATTTGCAATGGGTTTCAAATACTTACTGAACTTGGTCTTTTGGAAGGAGCTTTGACAAGAAATAAGAACCTTCATTTTATTTGTGATAGAGCCAACTTATCTGTTGAAAGTACAAAATCATCTTGGATGAAAAACTGTAAAAAAAATAATTCTATTTCCCTACCTATCGCTCATGGAGAGGGGAGATATCAATGTAGTACTGAAGTCTTGAAAAAATTACAGGATGATGATTCGATTGCTCTTAGATACGCAGATAATCCCAATGGTTCAATCCATGATATTGCTGGAATTACCAATAAAGAGGGAAATGTTTTGGGAATGATGCCACATCCTGAAAGAGCTTGTGATGAAGCTTTAGGTAATATTGATGGCAAATCAATCCTTAGTTCTCTTCTTTCTTGAATTTAAAAACTAGGCATTAAAAAAGCTGCTATCAAAAAGATAGATAGCAGCTTTTCTTGTTTTTTTAGTTCAATACTTGTAGCCAGCTACAAATAATTGTTCGTCAGAAGATGGCTGAGAACCAGCAACATACAACCCTTTTGATGCCTCAGAGTTTGCCTGAGCTCTTGCAATTAGTGCTTTTTGACCTTCAGCAGTGTTGGAGCCTTTCCATGCTTTTAGACATGAATGTTGTAAAGCACGACCATATGAGAATGAAACATTCCACTTGGCCTTTCTTTCGATTTTATTCATCAGATTCAAATAAACTGATGCTGCTTCCTCGCTCAAACCACCTGAAAGGAAAGTAATACCTGGGACGCTAGCTGGAACACAGCGTTCCATTGTGCGGATTGTCATCTCAGCAACTTGCTGTGGATCAGCTTTTGTTGAACTGTCAGCACCTTGCACTGTCATGGATGGCTTTAGAAGAGTTCCCTCTAGAAGTACTCCGTTTACCTGGCAAGCTAGATAAACTTCTTTAATCACCTCTTCTTGAACTGCTGCTGTCTTTTCAATTGAATGTGAACCATCCATTAGGATTTCTGGTTCAATAATTGGAACTAAACCAGATTCTTGAACAGACCTAGCGTATCTAGCTAATCCCCAAGCATTTTCCCTGATAGAAAGTTTAGAAGGACAACCATCATCAGTTATTTGAAGTACCGCTCTCCACTTAGCGAATCTTGCACCTTGCTCGTAGTAATCAGCAGCTCTTTCAACAAGTCCATCTAAACCTGAGCAGAAGGTTTCAACATCATGACCACCTGCTAATGGTCTCAGACCTTTATCAACCTTAATTCCTGGAATAATTCCCAGCTTTTCAAGCTTCTTAACCATTGGCTCACCATCAGGATGGTTTTGGAAAAGAGTTTCTTCAAAAAGAATTGCACCACTTATAAAGTTTCCAAGACCTTCTGTTGTGAAAAGCATACCTCTATAAGCTTTTCTGTTGTCTTCAGAGTTCTCAACACCAATTGAAGCAAGCCTTTTACCTACTGTTTTCGTTGACTCGTCAACAGCAAGAATCCCTTTGCCTGGCTGGGCTATGGCACTTGCGGTCTTCTTTAGTTCTTCTGCGTAGTACGAGAGTGCCATTTATGCAACAAAAATTTCATTAAGATTATTCCATATCAAAGGCCCCTTTTGTGGCTTATTACACCTATAAAATTATTTTTTTGTTTTTTGGTGAATTTCTTTAATTGATTTCAAGCTTCATTCCTAGTGAGTTTGATTCTTTGACCTTGTCGCAAACTTTTTGGCTGGCTAATCCCTCGGCTAAGCCTGGAATAACAGGTGTACCGTCTTTTATGCTTTGAGCCCACCAGCTTTGTATTCTTGCTACTGGGGCAATTCGTCCATCTGTCCAAATTTTTGAAAAAGAAAGATCTGAATCTGGTTGAATATTTTTAAGAACTTCTTCTTTAGTTGAGTACCACAGCCCAAACCCGTGGACATAATCTTTCTGATTGTCGCTGCTAAGAATAAGAGTTCCATTGCTTCCATAGATTTCTAGACTAAAGCCTCTGCTTTGTTTTGTTACTGCAGAGAGATTTACTTGGACTGGAATCAAATTGTTATTGATGCTTTTTATATGTAGTTGAGAAATGCTTACATCTTCACTTGTCACATCTTTAGTAGTTTTTGATTTTGTACAAACTCTTTTTTTGATTGAAGTTGAATTTATTGCGCTTAAAGAATGAGTTGGACCAATTAGCCAATGAATCATGTCAAAAGCATGGGTACCTAGCGCACCCAATACCCCTCCACCAGAACCTTCATCTGAATACCAATTCCATGGCCTATCTGGATTAGCTCTGCTACTCATTAGCCAATCTAGTTTTACAAAATATGGCTCATCTATTTTGTTCTCGTTAATTATTCTCTTTGCTTGCATGAACAGAGGAACCGCTCGATATTCGTAATCGACAGCTATTTTTAAATTTCTTTTTAGGGACTTTCTTTGAAGCTCCATTACCTCTTCAGCGTTTAAGCAAGTTGGCTTTTCTAGTAAAAGATGTTTTCCTTTTTTAATCGCCTCTAGTGCAAGCTCGTATCTCGGTGCTGGTGGAGTGGCTATGATTATTCCTTCTATTTTGGAATCATTGACTAAATCCTCCCAGGTCTCGTAGGCACGAAGATTATGCTTATTGCAGGCTTCTTTAAGCCTTTCTGGCCGAGGATGCCACAAGCCCACAAGCTCAATATTCTTATTAGACAATGATGCAGGAATATGAACATTTTCACCGAAACCTAGCCCTGCAATTGCTATACGGAGCGGATGATCTTTATTGATCATTATTTTAAATAACTGATGAGTTTAAACATTTTCGCAGCTATCTGAAATCACATCATCTAATAGTTTATCCCCATTGGGGTCTTCCCATTTTGCGTTTAAATTCTTTTTACCATTAACTGAAATATCTTTGAATTTATTAGTCAAACAATTGATTTTCATTATATAAATATTCTCCTCTAATTTCTTTGAAGTTTTCGAGTTAGTTCTTATGTATTTTGTGGTTAGTTCTATTATTCCTTCTCCTTTAATTTCAATACTATTTCTATCTAAATATTGAATTCCTTCAGGCATTTTACTAACTTCAACCCAATTGTTATTGCCGGCATATACTATATTTATCCTATAGAATAAAATTATTAATATTAGGACTAATATGTTAAAGAGTTGTTCAAGTATATTTTTTATCTGTTGATTTTTTTTATGCATTAATTTGTAGCTTTACTTCTTGTGTCTTATGTAATCGAAGTATCTTTGTCAGAGTTTCTTTAAGTTCTGTTCTAGGGACAATGGTATCTACGAAACCATGATCTTGTAGATATTCTGCTGTTTGGAAATTTTCAGGTAGTTTTTCTCTCAGTGTTTGTTCAATTACTCTTCTCCCTGCAAATCCAATAAGTGCTTTGGGCTCTGCAAGTATTAAATCTCCAAGCATGGCAAAACTAGCAGTAACTCCTCCAGTGGTGGGATGGGTAAGCAAAGGCATATAGAGCAACTGAGCATCTCTGTGCCGTTCAAGTGCTCCTGAAATCTTTGCCATTTGCATGAGGCTTAACATCCCTTCTTGCATTCGAGCTCCACCGGATGCGCAAACAATTAGCAATGGCAACTTTTCTTTAGTTGAGTGTTCGATAAGCCGTGTAATCTTTTCTCCTACGACAGATCCCATTGAGCCACCCATGAATCTGAAATCCATCACGGCTAGTGCCATAGGAATAGAATTTACTTCGCATGTTCCAGTTATTACTCCGTCTTTAAGACCAGTGCTTGCTTGACTTTCTCTTAGCCTGTCTGCGTAAGCTCGTCGATCTTTAAAACCAAGAGGGTCAACTGGCGTTAAATGATTATTGATCGATTTAAATGTATTTGGATCAGTAATTAACCTTATTCTCTCTTGGCTATCTATTCGATTGTGATGCCCACAATTACTACAAACACTGCAATTATCTATTAAATCTTTTCTATAAACTACTTGTCCGCATTCTGGGCATTTTTCCCATAGTCCATCACTTTCTTCGGATTCCTGAGTGACTTTGCCAACAAATTGGCCTTTCCTTCTATCAGCAAACCAGTCGAATAATGACACAGCTATTTAGTGATTGAATATAATTTAATACCTTGAGTACCTCTAAAGGGTTTAGAAAGTTTAAATCTTATCTATAATCCAAGAACAAAATATCCCAATTGATATAAATGGTGCAAATGGATACTGTTCAAATGGTTTTAATCTTTTAAAAAGTTTTCCGTGTATACTATATATAGCTGATATGAAAAATGAAATACATAATGATATAAAACACAATTCAATACCAAGCCAAATTGTACTGATAGAAAAGAGTTTTACGTCGCCTATTCCTAATGAATTTATTTTAAAAAATCTATAACTTATATGACTTATTAAATACATTATAACAAAAATAATAAGCATAGAAAAAGAATTAACTATTATTAAATCAATACTATTTACTTTCTCGTTTACCAAACCTAAACATACCAAGTACATTAAACCTGAGATGGCGAATATTATTAATTTGATTTCACTTATTAGTAAGGTTTTTATATCTTCTATAGATACAGAATATAAAATATACAAAAGTATAAAAGTAAAGAATATAATGAGCGACATTATTTATTAACTTTTCCTATGAATAATATATTTAATGGCTTCTATTTTTTGACTGATTTATTATCCTGCAGCTTTTTTCTCTTCTATCATTTTGTGAATAATAGGAGTAAGAATAAGTTCCATAGCAAATCCCATTTTCCCTCCGTTAACAACAATACTTGTAGGACTTGACATGAATGAATCGTGTATCATTCCTAATAAGTATTGGAAATCAATTCCCCATTTTTCTCTTGAACCTTTTCTGAAATGGATAATTACAAAACTTTCGTCAGGTGTTGGAATGTTTCTGCAAATAAATGGGTTTGAAGTATCAATTGTCGGTACTCTCTGGAAGTTAATATCTGTTCGACTAAATTGGGGACATATGTGATTAATGTAATCAGGCATTCTTCTCAGAATTGTATCAACGATCGTTTCGGCTGAATATCCTCTTTCTGCATTATCTCGATGGATTTTTTGTATCCACTCTAAATTCGTAATTGGCACTACTCCAACAAGTAAATCAGCAAACGAAGCTACATCATAATCTTTTCCTACTACGCCACCGTGAAGCCCCTCATAAAACAAAAGGTCTGTTCCTGTTGGAATATCTTCCCAGGGAGTGAATTGACCTGGCTCTAATGTTGTGCCTAAACGAGTATTGTGTTCCTCTGCTTCTTCAGTGCTATGCAAATAATATCTTTTCTGTCCCCCACCAGTTTTGCCATATTGATTAAATAGGTCTTCTAATTTATCGAATAAATTTGCCTCTGGTCCAAAATGAGAAAAGTTTTCACCTCTTGAAAGTGCCTCAGACATTGCCTTCTTCATAGGCATTCTTTCAAAACGGTGATAACTATCTCCTTCAACAACTGCAGGAACTATTTTTTCACGAGCAAATATATGCTCAAAAGCTCTTTTAACTGTGCTTGTTCCTGCTCCTGATGAACCTGTTACAGCTACTACTGGGTGAAGCTTTGACATCGACGCTTATGTATTGACTATTTATTTTTACAGGTCGAATGACCATCAAAGGGAATCTATTCAAAGAGTTTTTTAATTTGTGAATTAATTATTTTAATTTTTCTGCTAAAAGTCCTCCCATTTGGGAGCAACCAACCTGTTTAGTTGTCCCACTGCTCATCAAGTCGGAAGTTCTATAACCCTCAGTAAGGATCTCGTTGATTGCATTTTCTAAATAATTTCCCGCTTGGGTTTCATTAAAGGCGATTTTTAACATCATTGCAGCAGATAAAAGCATTGCTATTGGATTAGCTATGTCTTTTCCTGCTATGTCAGGAGCTGAGCCATGAACTGGTTCAAAGACACCTGGACCATTAGTGGTTAACGAAGCAGAAGGAAGCATACCAATTGAGCCTGTCAGCATGGCTGCAATGTCACTAAGAATATCTCCAAATAAATTACCTGTAAGAATCACATCAAATTGACTTGGATTTCTAACAAGTTGCATTGCTGCGTTATCTACATATTGATGAGTAAGTTCTATTTCTGTGTATTTTTTAGACACCAATATTGTTTTTTCTCTCCATAATTGACTTACATCTAGAACGTTAGCTTTATCAACTGAGCAAACTTTGTGATTTCTTTGTTTGGCTAATTTAAAAGCAATTTCTGCTATTCGTTTAACTTCCTCGGATGTGTATGTCATCGTATTAAATGCTCTTTCTCCCTTTTCTGTTTTTATCCTCCCTTTAGGTTCTCCAAAGTAAATACCGCTAGTAAGTTCTCTAACTACTACTAAATCTACTTCTTTAACACAGTCTGCTTTCAAGCTACTTGCATTAGTTAAGGATGGAATTATTTTTACTGGTCTTATATTTGCGAAAAGATCCAAAGAAGATCTGAGATTCAGTAAACCAGTCTCAGGCCTTTTATCTCTAGGTAATTCATCATACTTTGGGTCTCCTATTGCCGCTAACAAAACAGCATCAGAGTTCTTACATTCTTGAAGTGTTCTCTCTGGGAAGGGGATACCATCTGAATCTATAGCTGATCCACCAAATGGCATTTCTTTGAATTTGAGTTCAAAGCCAAATTTCCTTGAGACGAGGTCAAGGATTTTATGTGTGACTTTTGTTATCTCTGGACCAATTCCATCACCTGGCAATAATGTTATTTTGTAAGACTTCATTTGTTCTTATTAATTGAGGGAATAACTTACCTGGAGTTACTGCGATCTAATTGACGAATGGCTTTTGCTATCTCAGGTAGTTTTTTGAAATTAGCAGAGCATCTCAACCACAGTTTATTTGGAATAGCAGGGAAGCCGCTAACCACCTTACCCGCCTCAATATTAGATACGATTCCTGTTTTGGAACTAGCTATCACTCTATCGCCAATTTTGACTTTATTACTAACACCTACCTGTCCAGCAAGAATAACTGCGTCTCCAATCTGTGCTCCTCCAGCGATGCCAACTTGAGCAGCCATAGCGCAACCTTTACCGGTGGTTACTCCATGACCAATTTGAACTAGGTTATCAATTTTTGTATCTTCGCCAATTATTGTCTCTCCTACTGAAGGCCTGTCAATTGTAGATCCACTACCAACTTCTACTTTGTTTTTTAAAACAACTATTCCCACTTGAGGCATTTTCCTCCATCCATGTGATGTGGGCACGAATCCAAAACCTTCACCACCAATTACGGCATTAGCATTAATTACACATTCGTCTCCAAGTCTAGATCCAGAATGAATAACACTGTTTGCGTGAATTAAATTCTTGGCACCAATGTTTACATTTTTATAGACAACAACTCCTGCATGAACAATTGTCTCAGCTCCTATTTCTGTATTATCTCCAATATAAGCATTAGCTCCAATAGATACCCCAAGCCCAATTTTTACATTCTCTCCTATAACAGCACTTTTATGAATACCTTCACTCTCTATCTCAGGAGGATAAAGAAACTCTAATGTTTCAGCAAAAGCAATCTTGGGCTCTTTAAGTAGTATCCAATCAATTGAAATCTTCTTTACCATTTCAACAATATAATTATCATTTGCTGGTAATAATAGAGCAGATGCTTTTGAGGTTTTGATGAGATTCCTAAGATCTAATGGACTATTATTATCAAGAAAACTTATGTCATTCTCCTTGGCTTTTTCTAAAGAAGCTGCGGTTAAAATAACTGGATTATTTTTTATCTTAAGGTCAACAACACCAGATTGACCTTGCTTGAGTTTTTCGACAATTTCATTGAATTGCATGATTTGATTTAATTGGGGAAATGAAAATTACTATTGTTATCTGAGTTATTCACTTGTTAGGACCAGAACATCTCGATGAATAACTAGGGGAGATCCTATTGTGTAAGATCTTGAATTAATTCCTATCTTTATAGCATCACTGCTCATTGAGCAAATTCCTTTAGCAATTTCCTCTCCTTCAGGGTTGATAATTTTTACGGGTTGATTAGCAATAAAATTCCCACTAACTTTTTTTACGCCAACTAATAATAGTGAAGCTCCTTTATTTTTGATAGCTTCACTTGCACCATCGTCTAACTGTATTTCTCCAACTGGTTTAATTGCATGTGCCAACCAACTTTTTCTATTCCCTATAGGATTTGGATGAGGATGGAAAACAGTTCCTATTTTTTTTCCATCAAGTAATTCTCCTAATATTTTAGGATCTCTACCATCTGCTAATTGAACTTTAATCCCGCTTTCAGTGGCGATCTTTGCAGCAGTTAATTTGGTTTGTATTCCTCCAGTCCCCCATGAAGTTTGTTCATTTGCTAGTTCTAAATTATTTAATTCTTTTGAATTATTAATATCTTTGATTGGCTTGGCTTTACTGTTGGTTTTGGGATTAGAAGAGTAGAGATGGTCGATATCAGTTAACAATATTAATTGATCAGCAGATATAGCTGTTGCAACTAATGCTGATAAAGTATCATTATCACCATACTTTAGTTCTTCGTCTGAGGTTATATCATTTTCATTTACTATTGGTATAACATCCCATTCGATCAATCTTTTTAATGTTTGAGAAGCAGATTTATAACTATTTCTTGAGCCCAATTCTGACCTGGTTAATAATATTTGTGCAACGTTATATCCAAAACTACTCATAGCCTTTTCATACAATGCCATTAAATGAAGTTGGCCTATTGCGGCAGATGCTTGAAGAGAGATTATTTCTTTAGGTCTTGACTTGAAGCCCATTTTATGAGATCCAAGTCCAACAGCACCACTAGATACCAAAATAAATTTATCGCCATTTCTTTGAGCTTTTGATATGTATGAACAATAATTATTAATGATGTCAAAAGTTGTATATTTATCATTTCCTCTCAATAGGCTTGTACCAATCTTGATTACCCAGGTTGTCATAAAAATTCTCCAGTTATAATTCTTGCCAAGTATCTCTCTATGGATTGAAGGCAATTCTTTTCAATTTTGTTTCCATAATAATCTACTGAATCTACCAATATTGTATACATTCCTAATCTATTGCCTACAAGAATATCTGTAAAAACTCTATCTCCAATTATTGCTACTTCATTTGATGAATAAGGAATTTTATCTAGGATCTTCTGTAACTTTTTTTTGCTTGGTTTACCACCAGAGTATGTAAATTCTAAATCTAATTCTTCTGCAATTAATTTTATTCTATTTTTAGATGGATTGTTGCTTAATAAATAAGTATAAAAATGTTTTTTTGAATTAGCAATCCAATTTTTTATATCAGTTGATACTTTTGGTTTGTTCCCAGAAATTAATGTTCCATCTACATCAAGTATTAATGCTTTGACATTTTTCGATAATAAATCATTTATCGAAATCTTTGAGATTTTATCGTTTACCTTCCAACGTGGAATAAGTAATTCTTTTATATTTATTCTGATAAGCCTCTTTCCTCAAGTTCAGCTTCAATTCCTGATTGTATCTTGTCAAACTCTTCACCTTCAACAAGCTTAACTTCACCATCCTCTAGTTTCCCAACTATGAAGAAAGGGTCAAGTGGAATGTATAGACCATACTCATTATTATCAACTCTGAAATTGACAAGAAGTTCATAAGTCTCTGACTCGTCATCAATGTCTTCTTCTTCAATTTCTTCTGGTTCGGGCTCATCCAATTCGCCTGAAACTGTAAGGGTTATAGCTGAGCGAACAAGTCTAAGATCATGTTCTTGAAGGACGACATCAGCTACTTCAAGTATTGGCTCATTCTTTTCAATTGTTTCTATTAGCTTAGGATCTTGATCATCAATTAATTGAAACAGAGATACAGGAGTATCAACTGGTGTTAAAAGGGCATATTCATTACCTTCTAGAGGTACTACTTGTTCAAGAAAACATAGGAGGTCTGAGCCTTGAGAATCTTTAACTAAAAGAGTAGGTACTTCGTCGTTTTTATTTGTTGATGACATAGTTGGGTTTTACTTGTCTGTATCTTGTTTTAGTTGATTATGTTTTTACATCATATTCAAAATTTAATTTGAGTCATCCAGATGAGGTCCCTCAATGAGCCATTGTTGTAAAAGTATAGCGGCAGCCGCACTATCTATTTTTCCGGTCTTGTCATTTTTTAAAGAGAATTTTTCTTTAGCCTCGACGGTTGAACAATGTTCATTGATAAAAGCCAAAGGAAGTTTTAAATGTCTCGCTAATTTAAAACCATATTGTTTACATCGAATAGATTGATTGGTCTCCTTTCCGTGCATATCAAGAGGATTCCCAACAATAAGCCCTTCAACTTTTCTTTCAAAACATATTGTCCTGAATTCTTTTAGATCTTGTTCAAAGCTAATTCTAAAAATTGCGGGGAGATGAGTTATGGATATTCCAAGTGGATCACAACCTGCAATACCAATTCTTTTATCTCCAATATCAAGACTTAAAACTGAGCAGGGTTTAGGCTGAATCATTTGTTTTTTTCAATATGAATAGTTGAAGGTAATTCCGGTTGTTGTTGTAAATTTCCTACAAGATTAGTTAATAGTTCAGCTTCGATAGATTTTAATTTATATCCATTTTGTCTTTTCCATACACTTCTTCCTAGTAGAACTCTCTCTTCTGTTATTTCCCAATTACTTTTATTTAAAATGTCATTCAACATTTTATCCTCACTTGTGGTTTCTATGTAACATTTGTTTTTGCCTGTTTTCATATTATTAATTCTTTTTGGAATGGATTTATTTAGTCTTTCATCCCATGCTAATCCTCTTATTAACTCTAATGAATAGCTGTATTGCGGGCAAATAGAGGGAATTAACCCTGCGATAATATTATTTTCTTTTGATTTGATAATACCAGTTAATGTATTTCTTTTTTCATAAATATCATGCCACTGCCTATCAAAAATAGATCTAAAGTTAATTGACTCCCTAGCTTGTTCGAGTCTCCATATCTGTTGGCTATTTTCTTCATTTAGTTTTTCCCAGGCAAAATTATCTTTATTTTCTTTATTTTTATTTTTAGTAACTTCTTTCCTATCCCAATATTTAATTATTCTTAGGGGTTGAAACCCGGATTGTCTTATAACTGATAAGTTTTGATTGTCATTTGTATTTATAGAAATTAAAAAACTTTGTGTATTAATATTGCTTTCATAAAGAACTTTTCTTAATAAATTCTGCAATAAGTTATAACGACTAAAGGATATTGATTCTCCTATAAAGTATGGTTCTGATATTGACCAACAAGTTCCTCTCCGATTAATTGGGGTCGCTAAAATATATGCAATTATATTTTCTCTTTCTACTGCTACTAAACATGTTGAGTTCCTAGTAGGAATTAAAGTAGTAAAACTGGACTCTAATGAAGCAAACCATTTTTTGCATAATAGAATTTGAAATATCCCAAGGTATTTAGAATTATACTCAGCTCTAAGCATAGACAAATGCTTGAGCTTAAGTGGCTCAATTATTAAATCTGAAGGTAATGTTTCGTCATTTTTCATTAAGTTATTTTATTATATTTTTAACTTTCATGCGACTTCTAACTTAGTTCATCTGATCTGATGAGTACTAATGGCGTTTGTTGATTAGCATTACCTGCTGGATTTGAGGCTAAAGCTCTTTTAATTATTTCAGAATTATTAGCATTATTTGTGGATAGAATTTTAACTCTTCCTAGATCATTTACATCTACAACAGCTACATTAACGTTTAATTCTTTTGAGGCTTTCATGCAAAAAATTTGAGTATCTTTAGGTCCCAAAACTATACTTTTATCATAAGGAGGGGTTGTACCAGTAATGTCGTCAATCAGCCTTGCTTGTTCTCCTGCTAAACGATAAAACATACCTCTAAAACCAAAACATTTAAATATCCCTCCAATTAACCATGAAATTATTACTCGTGTTGGACCAGAAATATTTATTAGTGTTTGCATTCCGCAAGCACTAGCTAAACTACTTGTCGGATGAAAAGCTTTGCAAATTAACCTTGAAATTAGACTTGGATTTACGGATCTATAATCTATATATTTCCCCTGCATAATAGCCAAAGGTGATTCTCCAATTGTAAGGATATCTGTAGGCAAGTAATTTTTTGGTATATAGGATTTCAATATACTAATAGGATCATCTAAAGTACCAAGAATATGAGTTTTAATTGGATTTACTAAATTATTTTTAAAGGAATTTTCTTTAGGTATATCTGAGGAATTTGGTAATACAAAACCATTATATTTTTTGAAAAAACCGAATGGTCCATAATTTACCCATTCTATATCTAACCATAAACATTTAATCTTATCTAGTGCTGAACTTCTAATCTCAAATTCAACTTCAATTTCGACAACTGTTGATTTCTTCCCCTTTAATATATATGCCGACCAATAGTCATTTTGTTGTTGTTCTTCTTCTTCTGGATGAAGTGGTTTAATTTTTGTACGAATCTTTATTATTTCATCTTTAGATATACCAATCAACCTAGGATTAACATCAAATGAAGGAATCATAACTTCCATTCTTTTATGTAAATTTTTAATTTCAACGAAAGTAATATATTTCTGCTTAGAATCTAATGTGATTTTTTTAAATTCTTTGGGTTTGAGAATTAATGGCGAATCCTTTCTGAAATAATGAATTACTTCAATCAAAATAAAAGTAATTATTATGAGAATAAAATGGTTTAACAACATTTTTAAAAAATATTTGATAATTTAATTAAAATTTATTCAGTTCTTTTTTAACATTTTTAGCTGCCTCTAGGTCTATTATAACCATCTTTAGAGGGCTCACTATTATATTCGTTAAAGCTTTTTACTGTTAGATCAAAATCAGGTTTCTTAAGACCAGTCGCTTTGGTTATTGCATTATTAATTTGATCAAAAGATACCTGACCTTCTTTGTCTAGGAGAACATTACCTTTCCCGTCAATAATCACTGTCTGAGGTATTTTCCCATGCCAGTAATAGCCTGGATCCTTAAAAGTGGTCTTTTTATCATTATCTAATTCATCAATTGATAGAGGTATTAAATCAACAGATGAGCTCCACAATAACTTAATCCCTGAAACTACTGGTGCAAATTCTTTACTCGTAGCACTATCATCTAAATAGAATACTAAAATACTTGTTCTTTCGTTTTTTAATGATTCGGTTAATGTGCTCTGTGGTGGAACTAATGATCCGTTACCAGCATAAATTGGGAATATATTTCCATCATAACTATTGGTATCCCTAGCAGAATATACTGGATTAACGAAAAGAATAAAAGTTATAAGTAGTGAGGAGAATATTTTTAATAAAATCAATGTAAAATAGTAATTTTTTTAATTCTAAAGTCTTAAAGCTAATCTTGCTATGTATATTAATAAATAAATTTTCACTTGGATAGGCTTCTTCCCATGCCTTGAGCGATACCTCTCCCAATTAATCCTATAGATCTTCCAACAACTTTTGTAAGAATTAGAACTACAAGATCACCCAAGTATTGAATTATTGCCTGAAATTGTGGAGCCAATGCATCTCTTAATTCAATTATAAATGCTATTTGTCTCTGGGCCCAGTCTAATTTCTTTAATTCATCATCTCTAGGTTCAAGGATAATAATCTTTTCAATTTTATTGTTTTTCACGGTATAATATAATCTTTTGCTTTCGTACAATCTTACTGGCTTTTTGAATAGATTTTGGAGTTGATTATTTGTATTAATATGATTTCTTTTTCGTTCTAGTTCCCTTGTTGAAACTAATTCTTTATTTAGAAAGTATTTACGTAACTCTGGCCATTCAGAACATGATGATATTATATCTTCACTAACTATTTCGGCCGTTCTGAATACCCAATTTAGAATAAGTGTTTCTAGTTGAATTATAGATCGAGGTTCTTCTCTTGTTAAATACTCTCCATCGATGAGAATCGGTTTATTATTTAATATTGGATCCATTATTAAAGTAATTGAAGGTAGCTCATCATCAAGTATCCCAAACTCGGCATTATTTACGAGGAAGTCTGAAATAGAAATATCCACTCCATTCTTTGTTAGATGATCATAAGAATCTATAAAATTACGCAATGTATTTGCACGTAATTCAGTAGTAATTGATTGTAAAATATCCTCTAATCCTTTTTCGCGATCATTTTTTGAATCTAGTTTCTTTATAATAATTGAAAATTCTTGCAAAAGAGTTTTTAAGAGATTAATTCTTTTGCTTTTTTTTAATGAATAAAGAGCCAGTAGATCGTCCGTAGAGTTTATAAGATCATCTTGAAGTCGATCCCTTACTCGTTTATAAACTACTTGCCATAACTCATTGCTAGATGAGTTTTTTATTGTTATATCAGTACTATATTTATTAACTAAATTTACATTTTGTTGGCTGATATTTTTAATTGGAGACTCTATTAATACCTCTAACGGACCCCATAGCCAGATAATCAATCTCTTTGCTATTAATAGTTCTCTTTTGCGCCCTATTAATATAAAAAGATATAATGTATTTATTGATTTATTATTTATCATGTGATCTATTGTGTGTAGATCTTTATTTATTTGTGATAAACCACTAGTTAATAACCAATGTCCTAATCCATATGAATTATTAATTGAGTCAGAATTATAATTTGTTTCATTATTAATTTTAAATACTCTGCCACCCCTAAGTAAAATATTGATTGTATCTCTTAATAGATCAACACTAGGATCTTGGATAACTCCTTCACTACCAAAACTCATCAAATCGGCAGTAGACAATTTAATGCTTTTAGGAATTACAATTAAGATTGGAGGTTGATCCCATCTTTCTTTTAACCTAAGTATTTCAATTTTGATTGAGTTTGAGAGTTCTACTTCTTCAAGGCAAAATAAGATAAGTTTAGGTAAACCATTTATATCTTTTTTGTCTAGGATTATTTCTAAATTATTATCCTGAGATGTTAGCTGCAAAGCTAATGACTCGCCCAACAGTGAAGGCGCTAACATTAAAATTTGTTTTGGTCTTTCTTCGATCAAGTTTAATTTTAGTAGCTATCCTTTTTAAGATAACTTGATTTAAAAATACTTCCAGCCCTATCCAAAAAATCCATAATACCAATCTTATTTCTAAATGTTAGACAAGAAATTTATCATGATCATTAAATGAATCTTGAATAAGAAGATTTTTTAGTATTGTACTAGCCTCTTTTAGATCTATTGAGCCGTCATAAAGTGCTCTCCCTACGATTATTCCTTCAATACCTTCTTTCTCGAAATCTGCTAGGGAAATTAAATCAGCTATTGAACCTATTCCTCCTGATGCAATTACTGGATTAATGCTTATATCAGCTATCTCTCTTAAAGCTTGAATATTTGGTCCTTTTAGAGTTCCATCAGTTGTAATGTCAGTTGATATTATTGCGGCTAATTCAAGATCGTTAAGTTGTTTTGCTAAGTCAAGAGAAGTTATTTCGCTTTGTTTTAACCACCCTCGAGTGGCTACCATTCCTTCCTTGGCATCAATTCCTACTGCAACTCTTTTTGGATATTCTCGTGATAGAACTTTAACTAACTCTGGATTTTCTATCGCGATTGTCCCTAAAATTATTCTGTCTATTCCTATGCCGAATAATTCTTTAGCACGATCAATGCTTCTAATTCCACCACCAAGTTGAATGGGGATTGTAATGGATTTTTTTATTTCTTTTATTATTAGATCATTTATGGGTTCACCAGTTTTAGCACCATCAAGATCCACAAGATGTAGTCGTTTTGCTCCCTGACTTTCCCAAATCTGAGCTTGTTTTACTGGATCACTATTGAATTTAGTAACTTCATTGTAATTCCCTTGATTTAGTCGAACACATTTGCCGTTCAGTAGATCAATTGCAGGTATGATTTCCATCAAGAAAAAAAATATTACTATTCATCTAACATCATTTAAGTAGCTCTGGGAGCTTATCTATAGGCTTTAATATAATTTTTTTAATAAAGGATCTTGAAAGTTCTTTTTTATGGTGGAACAAGGTTTGTAGGAAAAGCTCTTGTCTCGAAGTTGCTTTCAAAGGAACATGAAATATTTGTTTTTACACGTGGAAATTTACCCGTACCAAAAAATATAACTCATATTAAAGGAGATAGGTTAAATGATGAGGATCTAAAAAAGGTATCTAATCATTCATTTGATCTTATTATTGATAGCTCTGGTCGTAAATTGGAAGATTCTCAAAGACTTCTGAAATTTGCAGGTCTTCCTAATTTTAGATTCATATATATAAGTTCTGCTGGTGTATATGAAAACACTCAATTATTTCCAGTTAGTGAAGAGAGTCCAATAGATATTGAAAGCCGTCATATAGGTAAAGCAAAAACAGAGTCTTGGCTCAAGGCTGAGGGCATTCCTTTTACGAGTTTTCGTCCGACATATATTTATGGCCCAGGTAACTACAACCCCATTGAAAAATGGTTTTTTGATCGCATAACTAATGGCCGAAGTATTCCTGTTCCCCTTGATGGTCAAGCTATTACGCAATTAGGACATGTTTCTGATTTGGCCGATGCTATTTCAAAATCTCTTGAAACAGATAAAGCGATTAATCAAATTTATAATTGTTCAGGAAGCAAAGCAGTAACTTTTAAAGGTTTAATTGAAACAGCAATTTTAGCGACTGGAAATAAAGTCAATGATTTTAATTTACGTTCTTTTAATCCATCAAAACTTGATCCAAAGGCAAGAAAACTTTTTCCTTTGAGATTAACTAATTTCTTTACGGATACTTCTAAAATAGAAAAAGATTTATCTTGGGAGCCCAAATTCGATTTGTTAAATGGTTTAATTGATAGCTATAAGAATGATTATCTATTAGCCAATCATGGAGAAGTTGATTTTACTTCTGATGAGACTCTTTTTGATTGAATACATATTTTATAGCTGAACTTAAAGTAAGAAATAATGCTATCCAGAATGAGATATAACCTATTTTATTAATAACATATATGGTATGATTTGCACCCCAAGTTTTGGGCCATAATAATAAAATTATACTGGTAAATTGCAAGGTAGTCTTATATTTACCATGAATTGAAGCTGGTCCACCAGTGGTTTTATTAGATCGCCAAATAGTTATTAAGAGTTCTCTGGATATTATTAACCATATAGCCCATAAAGGTACTAGGTTCTCATGGACCAACCAAATCATTGGACCAATAAGAAGGATTTTATCTGCTAGGGGATCTAACTTCGCGCCAAAAACAGATTTATGATTATATTTACGTGCAAAATAACCGTCAAGAAAATCAGTAAGACCCGCTATCAGGATTAGAAAAATAAAAACATCATTGTTACCATTCACCAGTGAGAAAATTATTGGTAACCCAAGTACTATCCTTGAAATTGTCAATCCATTTATTATCCTCGGCCAAGTAATAAAGCTTTTTGAATTGATAATGTTCTTGTTCATTTGGTTTTTAATATTATGTAGTAAATTTGTTTAAAATTTCTTAAGCATAGCCTATATAGAACCTATTATATTATACTGAGAATTAATAGAGTAAAACTATGACTACATTTCTCATCTTTATGTTTTTCTTATCATTAGGCATAATGTTTTTTATTGTACGTAAATTGGATCAAGAATAACTTAAAAGTCTTAATTATAAATAACATTAATATTATGGAACATTATTTTTATAATTTTTCTTCAGGAGTAGATGTATATAATTCATTAAATGAGTTGCATAGACATCATAACTCTACATCATTTTTGATAAGCGCTGTTGGTGATCTTTCAAAAGTTTCATTCAAATGTCCTGTAAATGACAAACCGGTAGTTTTTGAAAAGAAACTAGAGATAATAACTTTAAGTGGTTATTTAAGATTAAGTCAGTCTCATCTTCACATAAGTGTCTCTGATGAACATTGCAGTGTATTCGGCGGTCATCTTCTTTCTGGCACTATTGTTCTCAAATCATTGGATGTCTTGATTGGGGTGATTCCTCATCTTAATAAGAAATTAATTGGCACTACAAAACACAATCCTGCAAGCGTTGATATTTATGTTCTTCCTAATTGTCCTTGGTCCAAAAGAGCTCTTGAACTTCTTAATTCCTTTCACATAAAATATAATTCTTATATAATTACTAATGATGAAGATTTTAAAAAAATTAGTAATAAAACTTCTATTTCAACTTTCCCACAAATATTTATAAATAATCAATTTATTGGTGGTTATTCCGAGCTTTCAAAGCTATCTAATAGAGGCGGTTTGAGTGACCTTGTTTATTAATTGTTACTTTGAAATAAGTATCATCGATATTTTCTAGTCTTTTGTAATATAAATAATTCTTCTTCGAATCCTTTTTCTATATACAAATAATATATCAAAGAAATTTTTTAAATTAATATATATTATATCTATTCTTTTTTTAGATGTTTTTTTTTGCTCATATTTATAGATTTATTATTTGTTTTTATTAGATTTAATTATTATAGAAAAATATAATTTATGGATGATCTTTTATCTATTAAACCTTTATGTGATGCAGATATCGATTTTGTTACTGAAATATCTAGAAAAGAAGGTTTTGCTCCAGGAGTTGGTGATTTAGGTATATATCAAAATACTGATAAACAGGGACTTTGGGTTGGTTGGTTGAATGGAAATCCTATTGGGTGTATTGCAGGTGTTAGATATAATCAATATTACGGATTTCTTGGATTGTTTTTAGTAATTGAGAGGTATAGAGGTAGAGGTTTTGGCCTTCAGCTTTGGAAAAAGGCTCTAAGTCATTTAAAAGATTTACCATGTGTTGGTTTAGAGGCAGCTCCAGAGAGGATTTCTGATTACTCCAAATGGGGCTTTGTGATTTCTTCGAAAACAACTAGATGGCAGTGGATGGGCGATGGGAAATTACTTGAGGAAAACGCTATGAATGATTGTTTAGATGATTTCAGCTTTGTTGAAGGCACCTCAATACCTCAAGATGCCGTAGAAAAATTTGACGAAAAAAGAGAAACAACGCCTAGACCTCATTTTTTATCGAATTGGCTGAATCATTCAGCAGGAAAGGTAATAGCAATTATTGATAAAGAAAACCGATGTCATGGTTTTGGTCGAATAAGACCATGTCTTTTACAGAACGGAGATGGATGGAGAATTGGTCCTTTAATGGCTGATACACCTAAGCTTTTAAAAATTTTATTGAGGAAATTAATTGAGAGCCATCCTGGATTGATAATTATCGACGCTCCTGGCCTCAACAAGTCAGCTCCCGAAGTCTTTGAAAAACTAGGTTTCAAATCGGAATCTGAAACTTTCAGGATGTATAGAGGTTCTCAACCTCCTGTTTCTATGAATGATGTGTATGGTTTGGCTTGCTTGGAGTTGGGGTAAGAATTTCTTTTTCATGTATTAGATTTTGATTTTTTTCTGTGAACTTGTTTTTCTTCACTCAATTGAGTTTCTAATTGATCAATAAGTGAAGTAACTAATGATTGAAATTCTGGTTGACATCCTCTGAAGGCAGCTTTATGTCTTATTGATTCGTTCCTTGTTCTTAGATCAGTAAGCATTAGCTGCAACGCGTCAATTTTAGCGTTGGTGTTCATGGCAAATTTAAGTTTTTATAGTCAAATACTAAACGTCTTTATTGCCTTACTCATATTTGTTTTCGGATTCTCTTCGCTACTAGTAATCTCTATTATTTTTTCGATCGAATCTTTTGTTTTTAAAGCTTCTATACAGGCTTTTGCAACCAGTCTTCTGGGAATTGAGCCTTCTTCTTGAGTGCGTTCACCAGAATACAAAACATTCTGATTTTTTACATTAGTTTCATTCTCATTCAAACCTCCAGGACGTATGACAGTCCAATCTAGACAACTGTTTTGCAGAGACCTCTCACCTAATCTTTTCCATATAAGTATTAGACCAAATAAATTTAGAGGGTGAATAAATTTACCTGCACAAAGTGAACTAACAAGAACAACCCTTTTTAACTTTTGTCTTTTACAGCTTTCAACTTGTTTTTTGATATTTAAATAATCTACTTTTGCTGGACCTGTTAAATCGATAGATGGCCTCGCGCCTGTTGCTATAACTAGGCTTTCACAACCTTTTAAGGCATAATCAAGGGTGACTCCATTAGTATCTGACAAGACGTATCTTTCACAACCTTTTATCGATTCAGGAATCTCAGATTGTGATCTAACTATCAATCTCACCTCGTATCCAGATGATATTGCTTCTTCTGCTACTCTAAAACCTGTTTTCCCCGAAGCCCCTGTTATGGCTAGTTTCATTGTGGTTAAATTATTTTTGTATGCTTTCTAGCAAGAAAAAGTCCATTTTGTTGAGATAATAAAATTAATAGATTATTATTAAGCCTTAGAACAAATAATTGCTTTCTTTCTATTAGGGTAAAGTTCCTTACACAATATACAGATTGTCCCGTTACATCCTCTCGCTGAGCAATATTCTCTCCCGTAAAAAATAATTTGTAGATGTAACTTATTCCAAAGATTCCTTGGAAATAATCTTTTTAGATCTTTTTCAGTTTGGATTACATTTTTTCCTGAAGTTAGTCCCCATCGCTGAGCTAGTCTATGTATGTGAGTATCTACAGGAAATGAAGGTACACTAAATACCTGAGACATAACAACACTTGCTGTCTTATGACCAACTCCAGGAAGTGACTCGAGTTCCTGAAAAGTACTTGGAACTATATTATTAAATTTTTCAAGAATTATTTTTGATAATTTATAAGTGTTTTTTGCTTTAGTTTTTGCAAGTCCCAGTTGTTTTATATAATTATATATATTATTTTCACCTAATTTATACATTTTCTCAGCGGTAGGAGCAACCTTGAAAAGTTCTTTAGTTAATTCATTGACCTTCTTGTCCGTTGATTGTGCGCTTAACACAACTGCTACAAGCAGAGTGAATCCATTTTGATGATCTAAGGGGATAGGAGTCTCAGGATATATTTCTTCAAGTCTTTTAATTATTATTTTTACCCTTTCATTCTTTTTCATTACAGAATTTATATGTGTTTTTAAAATTACTTAATTAAAACCCTTTGAACTAAGCCAGAGACTTTACCGTTAGCTAATGAGTATAATTTTATACTCATACCTGTGCTTTTTGTTCGTACACTTTTTCTTTTGTAGCTTGAATATTTTTTATGGATTTTTAGTGAATAGAATAAGTAAAAATCGTTTTAGTGAGTACTGAACTAGAAGTCCAAAATTTATGGCATGAATTCAAGCCTAATAAAAATAATAATTGGGTTCTAAAAGATATTAATTTTTCTCTAAGAGCTGGAGAATTAGTAGGTTTGCTTGGTCCTTCAGGTTGTGGAAAAACCACCTTTTTAAGATTGATAGCAGGTTTTGAAAAGCCTAAACGTGGACTGATAAAAAAAAATGGACATTTAATCTCAGATAATAATTTTCTTCTCTCCCCTGAGCGAAGAAAATTAGGGATGGTTTTTCAAGACTATGCTCTTTTCCCTCATTTAAATGTTTGGGAGAATGTTTGCTTTGGTACAAATAAGAAAGAACAATCTATTAAAAGAGCAAAGTGGCTATTAAATTTATTGGATATATATGAGTTTAAAAATAGATATCCTCACGAACTTTCAGGCGGACAGAGTCAAAGAGTTGCATTAGCCCGAGCTTTGGCTCCTGGCACTTCTTTGGTTTTGCTTGACGAACCTTTTTGCTCTTTAGATGTTGAAGTGAGATCTAGATTAAGGTCAGAACTCTCTTCAGTTCTAAAATCCTGCTCAGCATCTGCAATTTTAGTAACTCACGATCCTCATGAAGCATTAGCTATTTGTGATCGAATAGCTGTATTAAAAAGTGGTGAAATTCAGCAATACTCAACTCCTTTTGATATTGTTACAAATCCATCAAATGATTTTGTAGGTCAATTTGTATTGCAAAAAAATATTTTGCCAATTCAATATATAGAGGGTTCCTATTCTACATGTATTGGCAAATTAAATTTACCTGCCGATATATCTATCTCATCAAAATCAGTTTGTATGTTCGATAAAAATGCAATCCGTATCCAACCTAGTTCAAGTGATCTCTTCACAGTCATATCAAAAGAATTTTGTATCGATCATTATGTCTATACTGTGATTAGTGATAATCTAAAGTTAAGATCAGAGATGAGCTTGGATACACATTTATCTATTGGAGATAAATGTACAGTTGAAATAATTCATAATAATAACTTTTTAGTTCTACCAGAAAATATTAAATCAAAGTTCTAAATAGTTAAAGTTTATAAAGAGCTATAGTTAAACTTTTTTAACGCAATTGAGATTCATTATCAAATAAATTTATTTTAAATCTTTATCTCCATAACAACAAAATGATACAAAAAGAGCTATCATTTTAATTGAACAAAAAATTAGTTTTTGCGTTCTCTGACCTAGCTTTTTTTTGTTATGCAATCAGTCACATCCAGTTCAATTGGTCTTAACTTGGGTCCTTCAGGTCGTGCTATTGCACAGCCTATGGATGTTGATCTCCTTGAGGCTCTTTATCAACATACATCTCTTGAAAGAGTTTCAAGTGCGCAATATCTAGCTATGTCCCTTTGGTTCCTAGAAAGAGAACTTAGAGGTTTTTCCTCTTTTTTCAAGAAAGAGTCTTTGTCTGAACAGGAGCATGGATTTAACTTTGCAAAATATATTATTGCGCGTGGTCAAACTGTTGAACTTGAAGAAGTAACTAAACCAATACAAGAATGGAAGACAGTCCAGGAATTAGTTGCTCTTTCTTTCCAAATGGAGGCTGACGTAACAACCTCTGTTCAACAACTTTATTCATTAGCAGAGAGATCAAATGATACTCGTACAACAGTATTTCTTGACCCCGTTATAGACGAGCAAATTAAATCAGAAGATGAAATGGCTTATCTCCTTGGTAAAGTCAAATTCGCCAATAATGACCCCTCTGCTTTGTTGATTATTGACAATGAATTAAATATTAATTAAAAATATTTTTTGTATAAGTTATATTTGTTGAAATGAATTAGATCTTTTAGTTAATTCTAATAGAAACTCAAAAGATAAATCTTGAGAATTTATTTTTAACATATTCTCAGAAATAGTTAGTATTTTTAATCTTTTTATATTTAGTTTATCAAGTTCTATCCTCAGCCTTTTTGTTAGATTTTTATTATGACAAGTCTTTAGTGATGTATTTATATTCTTTGATCTAATCTTTATATATTCTATTTCTTTGCAGAGTGATAAAACAATAGAATCTGAATAGGATAATATATTTTGTCTCATTATTTTTATGCTGTTAATGGTGATGATTCAATGAACTCAGGCGAAAGGCTTAGAGTTGGATCACCCGATGGTGCTTTAAGTAAATCTGCTGTTCTCAGTCTCGAAATTAAACGAGTTGAAGTAACCCTAGTTGATCCAATTAATTCTCCAATCCTTTCATGTGTAAGTCTGAATGGTAATTGGCACCAATCACCGCATCTTTTTCCAAGTCGGTTAACTAACAAAGCGAACAAAGCTTGAAGTCTTTGTTCTGCATTTCCCAAATGTCTAATCCTAAGAAGCTGAAGAGTCCACTCGTTGACAGCGTCATAACCTCCAGCCTCAACTGATGTTTCAGCATCACTTACAAAGCAAAGAGGTGTCAAAGCTTCTACACATACACCCTCACTGCACAATCTGTCTGTTCTTAATTGATCGCCAGACTGCAAGAAGGCCAATGTCATTCCCTCTGTCTCTTCGCAAGGACAATAAACTCGAGCAATACCATCCAATACTTCTAAACAAGTATCTCCTCTTCGTGAAGAAGGGTCTATTAGCACCGATTGACCAGTAGTCATCCTAACTGCTGAAGGAGGTGTCTCTGTGAAGCGTCTAAAGCTCATTTGGAAAGTAAGGAGCTCGATTAGATCACTAATTTACACAAAAAAGAAAGCTTTTTGCAACCGATTCTCAATAGCAAGAAGCTCTTGAGATTTTTTTACTAGTTTTTACTTATGACGGTATAAAAAATCACATAGATAGTATCTTTTTTGTTTATGTCAAGATTTTTTGAGTGAACTATTTTTGACATTAGTGATATCTGTATTGAAATTATTTCTACTAAAAGATTTCAAGAAAAAAGGCCCTCAAGGGGCCTTCTTATCACTAATTTTAATTAATGTAGGTTGTTAATTAACCGTTAGTGATTTTTGCGTTTTCCATATTGTCGAACGCTTTACCTACACGTCTGAAGTCAAATCCCATAGCTCTTAAAGCATGCCAGAGGTGACCCTGTATGAAGAAGAAACCAAGATAGAAGTGAACATTTGCTAACCATGCTCTAGCAGTGTGAGCACCAGTAGCAAGAGATGCGTCGGTATCAACAAAATAAGGAGCGAAATCAAACTTCAGTTGAAGTACATCTCCAAAGAATTCTGTTGAATAAACAGTTGTGTTTGTTGAACTCCAGAAAGCTGCAACAAGAGCACAATAGCCAACACCAGCAAGTGAGTATGAAAGAACAGCTTCAGCTGAAAGAAGTCCTTTACCTTTGAATTCTGTGTACTCACCAAATTGCTTAGTGATGATGTGGAATGCACCACCAATTATTTGGAAAAATGCTAGGAAAGCATGGCCACCCATTACATCTTCTAAGCTAGTAATTTGAAGGAAATCAGCTTGATGATTCCAAATCATTCCTAGATCTAGGTTGTAAGAAACTGTACGAGTAGCTCCTAGAGCAGTATCCCAAATACCATGATATTGAGCCCATTCAACGAATTGAATGTTTGCCAAGCCTAGGAAAATAAGATGATGACCAAGAATAAATGTAAGTTTGTCTGGATCATCCCACTCGAAGTCAAACTTTTTAGGACGACTTCCTTCTGGGTAATTTCCTAAATCACCGTCATATCTTGTGGAGTGAAGAATTCCACCAGCACCAAGAACACCAGAGAAAATCAGGTGAAGTACAGCAATAACTGTGCAACCATAAGGCTCAGTTATTACTCCGTTTTCAATTCCACCTATTCCAAGTTGAGCAAGGTGAGGCAAGCAGATCAAGTTTTGATTACCCATCGCAACGGATGAGTCATAACGAGCTAGCTCAAATAAAGTGAACGCACCTGCCCAGAACATCATCAAACCAGCATGGGCAGCATGCGCAGCGATGAATTTTCCGGAGCGATTGGCCGTCCCTGAATTACCCGCGTACCAGTCATAGGTAACGCTAGGATTCCCGTAGGTCTGCACGAGAAATAAACAAAGAACAGTAAGAGGATATATTTATAGGTCTGTAAGTTCCATATCCCTTCACATTGCTTATTGAAATTGTAGGTTTTGTACATATTTCAAGAACATCTGCTACCAATTATGATCTTCGTGTTATGGCTGCATTTAGTGCTCTAAGGCACTAGTATCACTAAGATATTTACCTGCATACATAGCCAAAGGTCATGTTCGAGGTTGAAACTTTGTTATTTTGAAAACAAAGTAAAATATTTGAATGGATTATAAAAATATCATTATTGAGTTTCTTGGAGGAGAAAGAGTTTTTCTCAAAGAAAGAAAGAGCTTAATAGTTTTACTTGGTTCTTTTGCTGATTTTGATAGTTTTGAATACGCACAACAATTATCTGCCCAATCAAATAAGCTTTCCAAGCACGCAGTTGACTTGATATTGATAGGTATTGGTAGTGAAAAGTCTAAAGAATCTTTTTGTAGATTTAATAAAATTGATATTCAAAAAGTAATAGCAGTAAGGAATGCTGACCTTCACGAAAAACTTAACCTGAATGCAGGGTTTGTTTCACCACTGCCGGCAATCTTTAATTTATTAATTATGTGCGCGGGTATAAATTCAAGAGGTACAATTAAAGAGGTTTTAAGAGGTTATTCGGGAGATGAAAACGCAAAAAGTTTGTTTGGTTTTGATGAGAATATAAAAATTGGCCCTTTCTTTATATTTAAAGGAAAAATGTTTGATATTTTTTCTAAAAAACAGATTTTACGTCCTTTTGAATTGGCTACTAAGCGACTTTCTAATATGATTGAAATATTATCTAATTGGAATATATATGTCCCTGATTCATCATTTCTTACGCAGAGAGGGGCAACAATATTATTAAATGAAAAAGGCGAAGTCTTGTATGAATTTTTTTCAGAAAGTCTTCTAGGTTATTCAAGTAAAATGAGTGATCCATTATCATTCCTAGATGATATTTTGAATTAATTTCATTGTTATGATTGCAAATAAATGCTTATCATGTGGAAGCTCTAATCTTAGAGCAGATCGTGCATTATCTGGAAGATTAGTATGTAATTCATGTGGAACACCTTTTGGAGCTAGAGGAGCAGGAAAAAATAAAATTAATAATTTCAATAGTTTTTCATTGAACAACAAATATATTTTCCTTCTTTGTATATTTTTTATTGCTTTTATTCTTGTGATTATTTAGTTATTCTTGGTATTCCTCTCCAGTATTCATCTTCTTTTCTTACAGTAAGCGGTATTTCAAAAAGATCACTAAGTGTTTTTGACTTTATTAATTCACTTGGCTTCCCATCATTTATTATTTTACCTTCTTTTATTAAAAGAACTCTATTAGTCATAGATAAAATTGATTCTAAATTATGTGTTACATAAAGTATATTTACTGATTGGTCAATTAATTTATTTATGTTTTTATTCAAAATATAATTAGATTTGATATCTAGATTACAAAATGGCTCATCTAGGACTAGTATATTAGGTTCAAAAACAAGAGCCCTAGCAAGTAATGCTCTCCTTTTTTGACCATCAGATAATGTTATAAATTCTTCATTAATAATATTACTTAATTCCCATTCATGTATTAGCTTATCTATTTTTATTTTTTCTATTTTTGAAAGTAATTTAGAATATCTAGAATTG
This sequence comes from Prochlorococcus sp. AG-402-L09, assembly GCA_003216715.1. GTDB lineage: Bacteria > Cyanobacteriota > Cyanobacteriia > PCC-6307 > Cyanobiaceae > Prochlorococcus_B. Next base: position 193,257 of record QCIK01000001.1, read on the forward strand.
AATGTCCCTGAAAAACCAGATGTGATTAAATCATATAGTTTGACTCCCTTATTTACCCTTTGCTCCATTTCTTTAAATAAAAATCCAATGTTTTTCCTTAAATCCCAAATATTTATGTTTTCCATATTAAATAGCTTCAATGAACTATATCTTGAAGCAATTGGATAAATTGATCTATTTAATAACTTTAGAAAAGTTGATTTACCAGATCCATTAGGACCTAATATTACTGTATTTTCTCCATAATTTAAATTAATATTTATATTTGACAAAATTTTTTTTTGATCAATATAAACATTTATATTTTTAAAATCTGCCCAGCTTTCAAAATCCTTTTGAGATTTAATTCTCATTAATAGAATTATTTAAAATCTTAATTATATTAATAGCAAAATAAAACTTATTGGGAACAATAATCTAGTCAAAAGCTTAATAATTATTTTTCTATTATTCTTTATTGCCATATTAGGATTTTCTGGCGGATATTGCATTCCTCTATCCTCATGAACTGAGTTGGTTAATGAATCAGTAGGATGTAAGTCCCATGGCTTTTCTTTATTTAATGCGTTTTGTAGCCAATCCCAGTAATATTGAACCATTTTATCTTCGCCTAATAATTTAACATTATCTTTTTGTATATAACCCATTTGTTCATTAAATGTTTGGGTCTTTAAGACTAAATAATCTTCTGTAAAAATCTTATAAAATGTTCTTCGTTGTAGATGGCTAAATAAAACTAAGTTTGTAAATAATTTATTTTTTAGGAATTTTCTGTAATGTCTTACTATGACTCTTGCTTTGTTATTTCCTAGTGGAATATGATCAAGAACTTGAATATATCTTGTACTTTCAGGTGATCCTTTATATATAAAAATTCTACCAGGCGGTACGAATTTTATTCTGATAAACTCTTCTTGACCATTTGTTTTATATGAATATATACTTTCTATTTGTCTATTATCACGTTTTATTTTTTGGTTAAAACTAGTAATGGTTTCTCTGTTAACATTTTTGTCTGGGATAGTATCTCCGTGCATCCAGAATACATGTAATATATCTAGATGGTTTTCAATAATTCTTGCCCAGTCTGCTTTGAAATCAACGTATACTTCTTCATATTCATATTCTAATGATGGAAATCCGTAGGAATCAGGAAGAAGACTATTGATTGAAGACTTGATTTCAAAATCTTCAATATTTGCAAGTGGTGTGCCAGTATAATAAATATATATATAACCTTCTTTTTCTATACAGGGGTATTGAAAAAGCTTTATACTTTTAGCGTAATTATCATAATTAGAATCTATAATATGCTGGCAAGTTATTCTATCTAAATTTGTACAACTTCCTTGAGAAGAGAACCTTGCCCCATGATAAGGACAAACAAGTTGTCCATTTATAACTTCACCACCCAAAAAAGAAGCTCCTCTGTGTGGGCATACGTCTTTTACACATCTAACAATTCCTTCCCGATCGCGATACAAAACAAGTGGCTCATTATATATAGTAAAATGATTTAATTTACCCTCTTTGATCGTCTCACTGCTTGAAACTGAATACCATCCTAATAGTCCATTAGTTAATTGATTAGAAGGCTTTGAAGCAATATTATCTATCTCATTTACAGCCTTTTTTTCATTAAAAGCAGAACTAATGAGATTATTAGTCCCATATTCAAATGATTTCTTTTCTTTTCCTTTTTCTTCTTTCATAGGCGAGCAGCTCTTTTGTTGAGGTGATTAGCTCATTTAAAGAGTATTCTCCTGATATGTTTAAAGTCTCAAAAAAAATAGCACCTAAAGCCTTCGAGTTTCGATTAAATTTACATAAAAAAACTTGTATCCTGATTAGCTGAGCCTCTATATAATTTTAATTATTTATTGTGTTCAAGAAATCTTATATTTAAAGGCTTTTTGGGGAAATCTCTATGCTCGATACAAATTCTGATGCTTCCTTCATATCATTGCAGAATTTACAGGTTCCAAGATAGCAGCCAAGATATCTCATGAAGGAGGTTTTGCCTCCTGTTAGTTGGTATTTATGAATAGTGCCTCCATATGGAGTGGATTTTACAAGTTGAGGTAAAGCAGCCATTAATAATTTACTTTTTTACAATGTGCTTTTTATGTCAATAAATTGCAATAGGTATATTTGCTAAAACAGCTTAGATGACTATGTCTTTCGTTTCTCTTTATCTTCTGAAAGCCTTATTCGTTTAACTAATCTGCATAACCATCATCGTCATCTGATTCGATAATTCGAGGAGTGTTTTTCATATGCTCGTCCCATGGATGAACATATGACGCTTTGTCGGAATAAACTTCACTTTTTAACTCTTCTAGCAAAGTTTCGAATTGTTTGATGATTCTCTTTAAATTGTCTTTTTTCATATATAAGTTGTTTTTAAATAGATTTTCTTTTTTATTGTAATCAGTAAATTCTATAATTTATTGTTTCACTTTATTTATTTATAATATTAGATTCCATACATACTCATTCTTTGATAAAAAAGTTTAAAGTTTAATGTGCAATGAAATAGTGATTTTTTTTAGTTGATATTATTGGCAGTTAACTATGTAATACCTTCAAATTAATTTGAAGATGATTTTCATAAAAAGTACTTATTATTTTCAAATTTGTTTTATCGGATGCTAATCTGCAATTTAGAATAATTAAGAAAAAGTCTTTTCCTTTTAGACTAGCGTCAAATGACGTTATCTCCTGAATCCTATACATAACCTATTATGAGGGTGCTTTTAACTGGTGGGTCTGGATTCATAGGTTCTCACATTGCTTTGTTGTTACTTGAGAAAGGATATGATGTATTAATACTAGATTCTTTCGTTAATAGTTCATCAAAGGCAATTAACGCAATTAAGGCATATTTAGAAAATAAAAATTTAAATTATGATTTACAAACGATTAGTGGTGATATTAGAGATAAAAAACTTTTAGACAAAATTTTTATCGATGCTGCTAAAAAATCAAATCCGATACAAGCAGTTTTACATTTAGCTGGCTTAAAATCTGTATCCGATTCTTTAGTTAACCCTCTTCATTACTGGGATGTAAATGTGTGTGGGACACAAAATCTTTTAGCTACCATGAATGAAAATGAATGTTATTCAATTGTTTTTAGTAGTAGTGCAACTATCTATGGCTTAACAGACTCTGTGCCCATATCTGAAGATCATAAAATTTCACCAATAAACCCCTACGGCAAAACAAAGGTTGCAATTGAAAATATGTTTTATGATTTATACAGATCAAATATGAAATCTTGGAAAATTTGTTCCTTACGTTACTTTAATCCTGTTGGTGCTCATCCATCTGGCTTGATTGGGGAAGACCCAATTGGCATTCCAAATAATCTCTTCCCTTACATTACTCAGGTAGCAATAGGAAGAAGAAAGTTTTTAAATGTTTTTGGGGATGATTGGGACACTATTGATGGTTCAGGAGTAAGAGATTACATCCATATTATGGATTTATCAGAAGGTCATATAAACGCTATAGATTATTTATGTTCTAAAAAATCATGTTTTGAAATTATAAATCTAGGTTCTGGAAAAGGATACTCAGTATTTCAGATAATTAGTCAATTTGAGCAATCTACAGGTTCACAAATTCCATTTTCAATTCAATGTAGAAGAGATGGTGACGTAGCAAGATGTTATGCAGATATTTCTAAAGCAAAAAAATTCTTAGGATGGACTCCTAAAAGATCATTAGAACAGATTTGCTTGGATGGGTGGAAATGGCAAAGGAAAAATCCAAATGGCTATTCTTAATTAATCCTTTTAACCATAAGCTCTTTGAAAATTGGTGGCGGGGGGAAGATTTGAACTTCCGAACTTCGGGTTGGGAGCCCGACGTTCCAAACTCCCCCTGGGACTCCTCCTGGAACGATATTAAGTTAACAACTTATAAGAACTTACACGCAATAAAGAGGCCAAGTGAAGGCTAATGAAAGCTAGTGATAGACAATAAAAAAGGGCCTAATGGCCCTCGTAGTAATTGGTGGCGGGGGGAAGATTTGAACTTCCGACCTTCGGGTTATGAGCCCGACGAGCTACCAGACTGCTCTACCCCGCGAAGTCCTAAAAGCATACATCTTTATGTGACGTAAAATACTGGTTTGTTTGGGTTAGGGGATCTTTAATTCTCCTTCAACTTCTATATAGATACCTGGCTTTTTCTGGAGGATGATTTCATCAAGTTCTTCAATTGCTGAAGGAGTGATCCATTCTAGTTGTCGAAGAAGATGTATCGCTACTGCGTGTTTTGCTCTTTTTGAGCCATCTTCAACCTTTATTGAGAGTCCAATACCTTCACCCAAAAGACCAATACATTGGATACCTTCACTTCCACCTTTGCTGATAATTTGATTGTGACCTCTTTTTATTAATTCGGAATCAAAACATCCTTCTCCAGCAACAAGATCTGGATGGGTTGTCATTGCACGAGTTATTTTTTCAAATTCAGGTTGATTAGATCTAGATAAATGAGCATATAAAACCGCCATTTGAGATAAACGCAAAAGTAGTGTTGGCGCACCACAGTCATCTCTTTCGGCAATTAATTCTTCAGCTGGTATTTTTAGTAATTCGGAGACTCTCCTGAAAATTTCTTTCTGCAGTGGATGATGACCCATTAAATAGCTATCGAGATCCCAGTTCATTTTTTTACAGGTTGCGAGAAATGCTGAATGCTTTCCTGAGCAATTATGTTGAAGTTTGCTTTCTCTATTTTGAGGGATTGGGCATTTCAGCTCTTTTATGTCTATATCTGCATTCCAAAGGAGCTTGAATGCCGTTCTTGCTTGAACTGATGATCCATTATGAGAACCACATGCCAAGGCTAATGTCTTGTTGTCTAAATTGTATTTTTCCGAAGCACCACTTGTAAGGAAAGGCAATGCTTGGAAAGGTTTTAATGCTGATCTTATGAAAGTTTCATATTCACATGATCCTGCTTGCATTAATGTCCTTCCTTTCGTATCACATATTGATGCGTGGGCTCTATGAATAGATTCAACACTTGAACCTCTTTTTACTAGAACCTTTAAAGAATTCTTGCCGTGATTTGAATAATTGCTTTGTAGATTCATGTATTAATTCATTCCTGCAAGTATAAATAAAAATGAAGATATAATAACTGAAATTAGTATTATTATTATGACCTCTAAATGATTTAAAATTGGTTTGATTTGGTGTTGAGCTATCAGTAAATCTTTTGCTCTCCAATCAATTGGTTTTTCCCAAGTCTGTCCATCGTACCATCCAGATTCTTCATATTCAATATTTTCCGAATTAAGTCGTTTATATATGTATAACCAGCTTAACCATTGCCTAATTAGTAATAAGACAGGAAAAGCAAGCGATACAATAAGGCTTACAAATATGAGTTCAAAAATATTATTTTTTAGGTAATCACTTCCATAAGATATTATTAAACTAACTGGTATAATAAATAGCCAACTATATGTTAACTTCAAGTAGAAAACATTTCTTTCTAAAAAAGGCCAGGAAATTATCCATGAATTTCTGATGCTATTAAATTCATTTAATGGCCTTTGGTTTGGAGGCACAGGGCATATTATTTTATTCATCCTTTAATGCAATTAGTTTATTATTTATAAAATTATGAATAATGCCATGGCTCCAAAATGACTCTAAATCATAAAATTTTCTTTCGTTGGGTTGAAAAACATTAATTATTAGATCTCCATAATCTAATAATGCCCATTTAGCTTCATTTATGCCTTCTTTTCGAAGAGGAAGTAGATCTACTTCCTCTCTAATTGTCTTTTCTACATTATTAACTATTGCTCTTACTTGAACATCGGAAAGCCCTTCAGCAATTAATATCCAATCGGCTATACTTGATACTTTATCAACTTTTAAAAGTTTTATATCTCCAGCCTTTCTATCATCGCAAGAAGCTGCAGCTAGTTCAACTAACTTCCTACTATCCATAAACATTTTCACTAGTAACTGATTTTTGAGATCCCTCTTGAGATGCCATTTCTGCGCGAGCTCTTTCAGCACTCTTTCTGAGTGCTTCTAATCTATCTTCATAAAATGTACGCTTTTTTTTCTTTCTAGATTTTTCTACTAAATCTTTTAATGCACCGCCAAGACTTTTATAAGCATTTGGGACGCTATATCCAAATCTACATGCTAAATCTATAGCTCTCTCATCAGCGGATATTGCATCTTGTAATCGTTTTTCTGAATTATTTTTTAAGTAAAGCCTATAACCTGCAAAACCTGACAATCCAAGTGCCATTAAAAGTAGCAATCCATCTTGAACCCATAATTCTCCAATGGCACCACCTAAACCTATTGCAAGAGCAGCCATTTCCCAGCCATCTCTTGGGATGGTGTCATTTTGAATGCGTCCCACCTCATGCCAAAACAATAAATTTCTATGATCTTGAGCTAAATAGTCCCATTGATCAAGGTCAACTTGTATCTCCACTTCATCTCGCCCAATTTCTTCAAGCGTGATAAGAGGTGGATCTATTGCTGCTGCGGCTTCAATGAATACCCAGCTTTGGTTTTCTGGTGGCAGCAGCCCTTTTAGGCGCTGTAGTTCGCTCATACTCTTTGTTTCTTGTTCTGAAAGTTAGTTAAACTTTAATGGTAGTTTGCCGATCTAGACAGTAGATGATAAACAGATACCTAGAATGCGTGACATAAATGAAGTTTACAAGAAATTCAAATGCCACGGCGTAAAGATATACGTCGGATTTTGATACTAGGGTCTGGACCAATTGTTATTGGACAGGCCTGTGAATTCGATTATTCCGGTACCCAGGCATGCAAAGCGCTAAGAAGCGAAGGTTTTGAAGTCATTTTAGTTAATTCTAATCCAGCTTCAATAATGACAGATCCTGAAACGGCAAACAGGACCTACGTTGAACCACTAACAGCTTCAGTTGTTAAGCAAATTATTGAGATCGAAAAACCTGATGCTCTTTTGCCCACGATGGGAGGGCAAACTGCTTTGAATATTTCAGTAGAATTAGCAGAATCTGGGATTTTAGATAAGCATAATATTGAATTAATTGGTGCCGATCTTAAGGCAATCAAAAAAGCTGAGGATAGAAATTTATTTAAAATAGCTATGAATAATATTGGAGTAGATGTCTGTCCGTCTGGCATCGCTTCCAATCTTCAAGAAGCCGAAATTGTAGGGAATGAAATTTCATCATTCCCAAAAATCATTAGGCCTGCTTTCACATTAGGCGGAAGTGGTGGAGGTATTGCTTATAACCAAGATGAATTTTTAGAATTATGTAAAACAGGACTAGATGCTAGTCCTGTTTCTCAAATACTTATAGAAAAGTCTCTTTTAGGCTGGAAAGAATTTGAATTGGAAGTTATGAGGGATTTATCAGACAATGTAGTAATTATATGCAGTATTGAAAATGTTGATCCTATGGGGGTTCACACGGGAGATTCTATAACAGTAGCTCCTGCTCAAACTCTTACTGATAGAGAATATCAAAGGTTAAGAGATTATTCAATTTCCATAATTAGAGAAATTGGTGTAGCAACTGGAGGAAGCAATATTCAATTTGCAATTAACCCAAAAAATGGTGAAATTATTGTTATTGAGATGAATCCTCGCGTTAGTAGATCATCTGCTTTAGCAAGTAAAGCAACTGGTTTTCCAATCGCCAAAATTGCAGCTCTTTTGGCCATTGGTTATAGATTAGATGAGATTATAAATGATATTACTGGTAAGACTCCTGCATGTTTTGAACCTTCAATTGATTATGTAGTTACTAAAATACCTCGTTTTGCATTTGAAAAATTCTCTGGTAGTTCTTCAATTCTTACTACTTCAATGAAATCTGTTGGAGAGGCTATGGCAATAGGTAGATCTTTTGAAGAATCTTTTCAAAAGGCAATACGATCTTTAGAAACAGGACTAAGTGGTTGGGGGTGTGATCGAGTTGATCAGAATGTATCTAATATTGAATTAGAAAGACTATTAAGGACGCCTTCTCCAGAGAGAATAATGCATGTTCGATTAGCAATGAAGAATGGACGTAGTGATAATGAAATTTTTTCTTTTTCTAAAATTGACCCTTGGTTCTTATCAAAACTTAGGAACATAGTAAATGCAGAGGATCAATTACTTAAGTATGAAAATATCAATCAATTAGAGCCTAATTTTTTCTTCAAACTAAAACAACTTGGATTCTCTGATCGTCAGATTGCCTTTGCACTAAATACTGATGAGTTAACAATTAGATCAAGAAGAACCTCCCTAAAAATATTACCTGTTTTTAAAACAGTAGATACATGTGCTTCTGAATTTTCTTCAAATACACCATATCATTATTCTACATATGAAAGACCAGCCTATATGATTAATAAAGATGGAAATATAATCAAGAATATTAATCTTAATGAAATTAAAAATTATAAAAAAAATAAAATTTTAATTTTGGGTGGAGGTCCAAATCGTATTGGACAAGGTATTGAATTTGATTATTGTTGTTGTCATGCTTCTTATCAATCTCAAGAGGAAGATTTTACAACAATAATGATAAATAGTAACCCCGAAACGGTTTCTACTGATTATGACACAAGCGACATACTTTACTTTGAACCTCTAACTCTTGAAGATGTTCTAAATGTTATTGAATTTGAGCTACCCTATGGAATTGTAGTCCAATTTGGAGGGCAAACTCCTTTAAAACTATCTTTACCAATAATCAATTGGTTAGAGAAATCGGAAAACTCAAAGTTACGAACAAAAGTTTTAGGTACATCTCCTATTTCTATCGATTTAGCCGAAGATAGAGAGCAATTTGACAAGGTTTTGAGGAAATTGGATATAAGGCAACCAAAAAATGGTCTTGCTAGAACTTTTGAAGAATCATTGGCTGTAGCCAATAAAGTTGGTTATCCATTGGTTGTCAGGCCTTCATATGTTCTCGGTGGTAGAGCTATGGAAATTGTTTATGAACAAGATGAGTTGGAAACCTATATAAAGGAAGCTGTAAACGTTGAGCCAGATCATCCAATCCTTATTGATCAATATCTAGAGAATGCAATTGAAGTCGATGTTGATGCTTTGTGCGATGTAAGTAAAAAGGTTGTGATTGGTGGACTAATGGAGCATATTGAGCCAGCGGGTATTCACTCTGGTGATTCAGCATGTTGCCTTCCTTCCATATCGCTATCTGCCGAATCAATTAAAACAATTAAGCATTGGACAAAATCTTTAGCTACTGAGCTAGATGTCATAGGCCTTATTAATCTTCAATTTGCTGTCAAAAGAGATGATGAGGGTAATGAGATTGTTTATATTATTGAGGCAAATCCAAGAGCTTCAAGAACAGTTCCTTTCGTTTCCAAAGCTACTGGGATCCCACTTGCTAAAATTGCAACTCAATTAATATTAGGTAAAAAACTCAAAGATATAGGATTAACGAAAGAACCATCTCCACCGCTTCAAGCAATTAAAGAGGCTGTTATGCCTTTTAGACGTTTTCCTGGCTCAGACAGCGTTTTAGGACCAGAAATGCGCTCAACCGGCGAGGTGATGGGTTCTGCTAGTACATTTGGCATGGCCTATGCCAAATCTGAACTAGCAGCCGGAGAGGGATTGCCTACTTCCGGTTTTGTTTTTTTATCTACTCATGATCGAGATAAACCTGCACTGATACCAGTAGCCAAGAAATTAATTGAACTAGGCTTTTCTGTTCTGGCTACATCTGGTACTTCCAAGTATCTTGAAAAATATGATCTAAAAGTAGAAATGGTTTTGAAGGTTCACGAAGGAAGACCAAATATTGAGGACATGATTCGATCAGGAAAGGTTCAGTTGGTAATAAATACTCCGATTGGACGTCAAGCAATTTATGATGATAAATACCTTAGAAAAGCAGCTCTTGACTACTCTGTCCCAACTTTGACAACCTTGAAGGGTGCTAGTGCTGCTGTAAAGGGGATAGAGGCATTGCAGAATCAAATTATATCAGTTTCAGCTTTGCAAGATATTCATTCCTAATTATCTTTTTGCGAATTGTTTAATTTATTTTCTTTTAAATTTCGATTGTAAATATTATTAATTTTGTTAATTTAACTTCTTTATTTTGTTAAATATTAATTTTCTATTTATTTTTTTTTAGCTCCTTTTTTATTGTTTTAAGCAAATCTCTATTACTAACTGATTAAAAATTCACCTTTTTTTCAAATTAAGACATACAATTATTATCTTGCTTGAAAATTGGAATGACCGCAACAGCTTCTTCTTCCCCAAAACTAAGAGTTGATACACGCGGAACAAATGAGTTGCCGCCACATCTAGATGAAAACCTTTTAACACCTCGTTTTTACGTAACTGAATTTAAAAAAGCAGCTAAGACAGAATTAACTGATGCGCGCGAAGAGTTTGAAGCAATGCTCTCAGAAATGAAAGCAGATTATAACTGTACTCATTTCGATAGGAAGGCAAGTCTAGATAGATTACAAGAATTGCCTCAGAAGGCTAAAGAGACATATGAGAGTTATTTAGTTAGATCAGTTATCTCAGAGTTCTCTGGATTCCTACTATTTAAGGAGATTTCCAACCGTTTGAAGAAAGAAGGAAATAGGGATCTTGGAAAACTATTTCAGTTTTTAGCTAGAGACGAAGCAAGACATGCAGGCTTTCTAAGCAGAGCATTAGTTGCAGAGGGTATTGAAGTGGATCTCCCTCATTTAGGAGGAAAAAGGGCAGCGACTTGGTTCCCCATTAGTTGGGTTATTTATTCTGTGTATCTTTCAGAAAAGATTGGTTATTGGAGATATATCTTGATGGATAGGCACCTTAAGGCTAATCCAGATCAGGCTTTTGCTCCTCTTTTTGATTTCTTTGAGCCATGGTGTCAAGACGAGAACAGACATGGTGACTGTTTTACAGTAATGATGAGATGTTGGCCTGGAATTACCAAAGGATTTAGAGGTAAATTATTAAGTCGTTTCTTCTTGTGGAGCGTTTTCCTTACTCATACTTTGACAGTTTGCGAAAGAGGTGAGTTTTATGAATTGCTTGGTATTGATCCAAAGGAATTTGATGAGGAAGTTATAAAAAGAACAAACCACACATCAAAAAATGCCTTCCCGTGGGTTTTTAATCTTGATGACGATAAGTTTTGGGATTTGAGAAACAAAATTATTGAATCTTTCAGAGCTTTTGTAGGTGCTAAAGGTTTAACAAAGCCAGTTAAATTTGTGAAATTTGCTACTTTGATATTTAAGCAATTTGCACTCCCAATGGAGAAGACAAATGCATTGAGATATGATAAAGATGTTAATTTTACAGGTCAGGATATTTTAAATTTTTGGACAGACAAATAAGACTATTTAGAAAAATCAAATATCAAATGGATTACCAGCTTGGGTGTCCAATCCTTTGAAATATTTTCCGAATTGAGCGTTATATACTTCGTCCTCATCTTGAGTCTCGCATTCCAATGGTCCAATAGCTTTTGAAACGCATAACAATCCGTATCCCTTTTCCCTCATCTCTTTAGATAGACCAATACAAGCTTGTTGATCCATTTGTCCTGAAATTATCTTAACTGCGCATTCAGAACAACATCCATTTCTGCAAGAGAATGGCAATGTGTCTCCAATAATTTGTCCATTTTCATCTTTTGATTCAAAATTTCTCAATATATACTCACCTTCAGGGACATCAAAGGTATATGTTTTTCCCTCCTGTTTATGATGAATAGTTATCTGGTGAATTGGTTTCATTGAATATCTATTTCGGCGGTGTTATATCTCTTCTTTCTGGAGGTTCAGGGGGCTGACTTGCATGTTGCCAAAGCTCTTCAATATCTAATGTTTTAGTTAACCTTTCCCCACCAAATCGAAGTTTTAACCAAGCAATCGTTGTTGAATCTTCCGCTATAACTGCTTCATAACCTTGTTCTTCAGTGATTTTGAATTTGTTAACTAATAAAGAATTTAAGAACCACATAGGATAGTCCGCACCTTTGCGACTCCTTCTCTCATGAAAGGATTCTCTTAATTGTCCATTACCCTGTAATTGACCTTCTGGGGCTATAAGAACATTTAGTGTTTTGGTCTCCGACATTATTTAAGAATCAAAAATGGTCTTGATCTTAGGCGTGATATTTCCTAGGATCTTAATCAGACAACTTTAGTAAAAGGAATTACATAGACGGAAATAGTTTGATAGATCTTCACAAGATTTTCTTGATTATCTGTAAGTAATATTCCTAATTATTTAAAAGGTCTATATATAAGGTTTTCTTAACTGATAATTAATTATTTAAACCTCTTTTTTGGGTGCCTCAGCTTTTGCTTTTAGAGCCTCAGCTTCTGCTGCTTTCTTAGCTTCTTCAAAGTCAATTCTGTTTTGTAGTTGCCCTGAAGCTCTCATCCAATCGTTAACACTAGCTTCCTTGCCAGCGGCTTCACATTCCTCTTGATACTTCAAGAATGGATACCAATGATGAGTTGCATTCTTGGAATCTGTAAAATTAGTCAATTTCTTAAGTATTCAATGAATTAATTATCGCATCATATTTTCTTCTTTTGGCAGCATATTAATTTTTTATAGTAATAGTTCAAACCGTTGTTGAACTTATTACTCTTAATTCGTTTTGAATAGAAATCTGATTTTAATGAAATTAGCTTTTGTTGGTCTTGGCGCTATTGGTAAGCCTATGTCTGAGCGTCTTATTGATAATGGATATGATTTGAATTTATATACGAGAGATAAACTAAAGAATGATGATCAAAAAAAATATTTTGTTGACCCTATAGAGGCTGTTACTGACTGCGTTGGACTCTTGATTTGCGTTACTGATGATAATGCGGTTGAATCTGTTCTATTTGGTGATAATGGAGTAGCAGACTCACTAAAGCCTAAATCTTTTGTGATTGATTTCTCTACAATAAGTCCTAATAAATCAATCTCTATACATAAGAGATTGTCCAAAAAAAATATCTTTTATGTTGACTGTCCAGTTTCAGGGGGGACAGAGGGAGCTCATAAAGGTTCACTTTCTTTATTTATTGGTGCAAGCAAAAAAGAGTGTTTATCTTTTGAACATATATTTGAAGTCCTCGGCAAATCAATTAATTACTTTAATGGCGTTGGTAAAGGTCAACAAGTCAAAGCTCTTAATCAAATATTAGTCGCAGGAACATATGCAGCAGTAGCCGAGGCAATGGAATTAGGGAAATTGCTTGATTTGCCCATGGATGATGTGGTTGCTGCTTTAAAACTTGGAGCAGCGAATTCATGGCCATTAGAAAATAGATCCAAAGCAATGTTGATTGATAAACACCCCTTAGGATTCAAATTAGAGTTGCATCATAAGGATTTATCTATTGCCATTGATCTGGCTAAATCTATAAATATTGATTTACCCATAGCCTCTAAAGTGAAAGAGATTGAGCAAAGATTAATGCAAGATGGTTTAGGTGAATTAGATGTTTCAGTTCTTCATAGGTACATCTCAAATAAAAGGATAAATCACTAGAATTATTGTATATATTGGTTTTTAAGAACTTACTTTATTTACAAATTTATAGAAGTATGTTATGTTTATATTAATTATTTAATTCTAAAAATTGTTTTATGAAGTTGGAGAAACAGCATGCGAAACTTATAAAGTTACAAACTAAAGCTGAGTCTTGCATGTCTCGTGATGAGGCTCAGAAGATTATTCGTAAGGCTGAGAAAGCTCAATCAAAGATTTCAGGATAGTTTCTTATTTTTTAAGTCATTAAACATTATTCCTTCATGTTTTTGGAATTTAATACTCCAAAGATTTGAACATATTGATTTTAATTTTTCTATCAGCGTATCTGTATCTCCACTATTAATCCAATTTGATTTAATTACTGGAATATTATTATGCATACTTTCAAAACTAATTTCTGCTACTAATAATCCAGTTTCACCGTTTGATATTTTAAGACTACCTTCAGTAGTTCTATGAAATAACCTTAGTAATAAATCAAGTATTATTTTTTCGACTTCTTTTTTAGAAGATTGACTTAAAGTATCAACTCCAGAAAAAGTTTTTCCTCCAAGAGGCATTAATCTTTTATTATTTTGCTCTGCAAGAGCTATCGCTATTACATATTTTTGTTCATCCATTTAGTTTTAACAACCTATAGATTTTTCACTACTTTGATTTTATCGACTATGTAGGCAAAAATGTTTTATCTTAATGTTGAAGCATTTGAAAATTAATTGCACACTAATCCTAGTGACTTGATCGTTGTAGATCAGCTAAGTAAATATTATAGAGTCGCAAACAAACAGCCTGGGTTTAAGGGTACTCTTAAGCATTTTTTCGATCGTAAGACTTATGACGTCCCTGCCGTTACTGATATTAGTTTTAAAATCTCACCGGGAGAGGTAGTCGGATTTCTTGGGGCTAATGGAGCTGGTAAGACCACATTATTGAAAATGATGTGTGGTCTTATTCATCCATCGAGAGGGTTAGTTGATGTTGGTGGTTTCTCTCCTCAAAGAAGGCAAACGGCTTTTCTTAAGGAGATAACTTTGGTTATGGGGCAAAAGCAGCAGTTGATTTGGGACCTTCCTCCCATGGACTCTTTGTATGTAAACGCAGCTGTATATGGTTTGTCTGACCACGAAGCAAAAGTAAGAATAGATGAATTGGCAGAGATGCTTGAACTAGGAGAAGAACTTACAAGACCTGTAAGAAAGTTGTCGTTAGGACAAAGAATGAAATCTGAAATTCTTGCTGCCTTATTGCATAAACCATCTGTCCTTTTTCTAGATGAACCTACTCTTGGTCTAGATGTAAATGCTCAAGCTAGAGTTCGTAGTTTTTTATCTGAATACAACAAAAGAACTGGTGCGACAATTTTACTAACTAGTCATTACATGACTGACATAACAGCATTATGTCCAAGAGTTATTTGTATTCATAAAGGAAAGCTTTTTTATGATGGTGAACTTGATTCACTGGCTAATTCGTTATCACCCTCAAGAGAGGTAAAAGTTGAATTGAAAAATTCATGTGCAAGTGAACAATTTAAAAAATATGGTGAGATTCAAGATTTAAATGATCGTTTTGTATGTTTATTAGTTTCAAGGGATAAATTGACAGATGTAGTAAGCAATCTATTAACTGATTTCGATATTATCGATTTAGAGATTAGTGATCCTCCTATTGATCAATTAATAGGTGAATTATTTATTAAAGGTGAAGTCAATTGAGAATATTTGGATTGTCTTTCAAGGTTATTAAGACCTTACTTACAACACAATATGCATATATGTTGGAATATCGAATCGAAATAGCTTTGTGGGCTTTATCTGGAGTACTACCATTTATTATGTTTTCTCTTTGGAGTCAAAATGATGTTGGAAATTCATTTGGTCTAAATGATATAGGGTTGGCAAGATATTTTTTAAGTGCTTTTCTAGTTAGGCAATTTTCAGTTGTTTGGGTTGTATTCTCGTTTGAGGAAGATTCTCTTTCTGGTCGACTATCGCCATATTTGCTGCAACCTTTGCATCCTCTATTTAGATATGTAGCTTCTCACTTAGCAGAGCAGGCAACAAGACTTCCTTTCGCAATAGCCATAGCTATTACTTTTTTTATATTAAATCCATCATCTTTTTGGCTTCCCTCACTACCTCAGTTGTTTTTGGCGTACTTATCAACTCACTTTGCTTTTACTATCGCTTTCCTTCTTCAAAGTTTAGTCGCTGCACTTTGCTTTTGGACTGAAAAATCTAGTGCTCTTGAGAGATTAATATTTGTTCCTTATCTTTTTCTTTCTGGTTTATTAGTACCTTTATCAGCCTTTCCTTCTAACGTTCTAAAAGTAGCAATGTTGACACCATTTCCTTATCTAATTAATTTTCCAGCAAAGATTTTATCAGGGATGCCAGTTGATATTTTTAATGGCTTTTTAGCTCAGATTTTGTGGATTTCTATACTGGTACCTTCTGTAAATATTCTTTGGAAACTTGGTGTAAAAAGATATACAGCAATGGGAGCCTAATATGCAGCGTTACTTTAAAACTATTAGATTATTTTGGTCTACAGCATTTGCTTCTCAACTTGAATATCAATTAAATTTTTTGATTGAGTTGCTAGCTATGTTGGGAACTCTTTTGGGAAGTGTATTTGTATTATCCCTTTTTTTTACTGGAGGAAGGCAATTAGGAGATTGGACTTGGGAATCAGCCTTAGTTATTCAGGGCGTTTATACATTTCTTGATGGTTTAACAAATGCTCTTTTGCGACCAAATTTAACAGAAATCGTTAATTACGTTAGAGAGGGGACTCTCGATTATGTTTTATTAAAACCAATTGATAGTCAATTTTGGCTATCAGTTAAAAAGTTTTCTTTTGCAGGATTACCTGAAATTATTTTAGGACTTTCAATTGTTTTTTGGGCGGCTATCCAATCAGGTTCTACTTTTTCAATTTACTCATTATTTGTATTCATTATTTCCTTATTGATTGGTTTTATTATTCTTTATTCTGTTTGGTTCCTAATTGCTGCATCAAGTATTTGGTTTGTTAAAACATGGAATGCTACAGAAGTTCTTAGAGCTTTGTTAGCTGCAGGTAGATACCCTATTTCGGCTTATCCGGTTATTTTGAGATTCATATTTACTTTGGTTTTACCTGTAGCTTTTTTAACCACTTTTCCGGCTGAGGCAATTCTTGGGGAACTTAAATTTAATATTTTATTCTTTGGTCTAATATTAAGTAGTTTATTTTTTATTTTTAGCAGACTCTTCTGGAAATTTGCTCTTAAACATTATACTTCTGCCTCAAGTTAATTATTTAATTAACTATTTTTATTTTATCGATATTTATAAAATATGAGCTTATTGTCCAATACCAAAGAATGAATTGAATATGAATAATAAACTAAAGACTGAGAGGAATGAAATCCCAAACCAGCAAACTGTTTTTAGAACAATTCCGTAACGAAATTGACTTTTTACTAATGAGCTATTCATAGTATCCATAGCCATCCAGGCAAATAAAGGAGCTGTCAGAAAACTACCGGTCATAGCACCGAAGACATAGTCTTTAACTCCAATTCCTCCAGATTTGGCAATAAGAAGTGCACAAAGTGATGCAAAAACATGAAAAATGATCCATTTTTTTAGACGTTTTTTTTCACTCAAAGTAGAGCTATTTCCTTTGTCTGAGCGAGCTATCAAACCATGAGCTGATGAGATGCTCCTTGGATATGCATCTAGACATGTAAGCGTGGTGCTAAACATTGCTGCAAAGGCAGCAGGTACAATGATCCACTTTGCCCAACCACCAATGGATTCTGTATACAAGCGGATTAAATTCTGAGCAAAACTAACTCCTGATCCTGTTAGCATTTCATCGCCAGTGCCATACATGGTGTATGCACCAAGAGTTAGAAAGAAAATTGCAGTAATAACAGTAATGAAATATCCAAGATTGAAATCAAATTCTGCTTCTTTCAATGTAGCGGTATGTTCTGTCTCTTTCGCTCTTGAAAACATCCATAGTGATGGCCATATACACAGTTCTACCGGACCAGGCATCCAACCCATCAATGGAATTAAAAATCCTAAGTTTGAGAGGGTCCATGGAGAGGGATTGCTATTTAATAATGAAAGATTGATATCTCCAGCGGGTCCTTTTATAAGTAAAGATATAACAGCAAAAAATGTTAATAATGTAAGCAAAAAAACAAGAATCTTGGATATCCTATCAAGTGCTTTATATTGACCTATAAATAATATTAATGAGCATACTATTAATATACCTATCGCTAGATCTAAAGCAGGAAAGGATGAAAAAATTACTATATTTTTTAAAAGAAGTCCCGTAACAAAACTAACAGCGGAAATAGTAAATGTACCAGTAATTAATCCAACTATTAAATATATAGGTAAATAAAATTTATTGCGCTTTTGAAATCCCTCTAAAAGCGATAGTCCTGTAACAGCTGTAAATCTTGTACCAACAAGCAAAAATGGATATTTTACTAAATTTGTTAATAAAATAAGTCCAATAAGCGAAAATCCAAATTTGGCTCCTGCTGTTGTAGATGACATCAGGTGAGATCCTCCTATGCATGCTGCAGCTAAAAGGATTCCAGGGCCAAGACTTTTTCTATAACCATTGGCTTTACTTGGGACTACTTTTTCCATATATTTGAGAAGTTATTTTCATTTTTGCAATAAATATAATTTTTTCAATTTAAGTACATAAAGATTATTATTTTACATGTAGTTATCTTTTTATTAAATTAGCTTTTTCTAAGTTCTATTTATTGCCAAGCTTCTATATACTATTGACAATGACTAAATCAGTTAATCTATATTTAGCATCAGGTGTGAGTGAAGGTAAAGGCTTTTGGCTCGTTGATTTTACTGAGGATGATGATATTTATAATTCTCTTGGTACTAAATTACTTGAGTGTTATAGGAAAGAGTTATTTGGTCTTGAAGGAGCAATTGAAGTGAAGGAAGCAATTAATACAACATTAGATATTCTTGCTTTCGATTCGAAATTTGATCGATATAAATTAGACAATTCCAATATAGCTTATTCTTCTGAGATTCCCATTAATCTCATTGAGGATATCTTTGATCTATGGGCATATAATTATAATAATGAAACCATATGGAAAAAATATATTGGCTTATTGAACTTTAGAAGAAAAATTAAAATAAATAAAATAAATAATAATTATATTAATATAGGATTAAAAGGTGATACTTATAATTTTGCTATGAAATTAGATGAATTACTAAGTTTCAAGCCTAGTAATTACGCATTTAAAAAAGATAGAATTAATGAATTAATGTGGTAAAAACTTAATATCTAGATTGGTAATATATTTCTCTATCTTTTTCAGCTATATTTATTTTTTCCCAAGGGAAAATAATCCATTCATTGTCTTTGATGTATTTATAGGTATTCCACCATGTAGGTTGTTTTTTGCTAATCCATACATGAGCTTCTGAACCCTTTATATGCTTTATTTTTTCAAGTGTATATCCAGTATCGTAAATATCATCAACTATGAGTGAATTATTTTTAGGTTTGCTTAATAAGGGCAGTTCAAGTGAATGGCTTAGTGCAACGGCAAGACATAGCCCACCCCTAGGAAATCCATAAACTCCTTCAAATTTTTTATTTTTGCAACGCGTAGATATTGAATCTATGCATTCATCAAAATCTATCCACTTTAATTTTTTCATTTATAGGTTATTTATATCTATTCTTTACTCTTAAGATATGAATTCTAAAACTTCCTAGATAAACTGTAATAGCCCATAAAGCCACCTATAGTTATTATTCCAGCTATTGGAGCTGATAGATTTAATGGCGTAGCCCATTCATGGACCATCAAGGAAGCCAACATAATTAAGAATTAATAGATAAATATTAAATTACTACACATAATATTGTTTTGATATTTTAGTTTGCAATAATTCACAACTCCATTCTTTTGTTGATAAATTTTTTTATTTTAAATGTATTTATTTTATAAATGTATTAGTTGTTATTTGATTTCATCTATTAATCATTTTTTTTATTGTTTTCGAAAATATTGGCTACTTGTGCGTATATTTTTCCAAACAACCATGAAATAGCAATTAGGCCAAAAATACCTAAAATTATTGTTACTGCTGATATACCGGCATCATTTGGACCATAATTTATCGCTGGGTCAAATCCTTCCACGATGATTTTAATTCATTTTCTCCATATTAATATTTTTTTGATTAAATATCTTAATTTTAACTTTTTTGAAATCTGAATATATCAAATTCGCTTATAGTGAATTATGTATAATAAATATTATCTAAAATATATTTATGAAGTGGGAATATCATGTAGTACATCTAAACGTAGATGATTCATCAAGTAAACATGAAGAAGCAAGCAATCCTGAGGCAGCAAGTGAAAAACTCAAAGGTTCACTGAGTCCAGATTTTCTTAAAGATCAATTTCCCGAACAATATCAGGAAAATGAAGGTTCCGAGCATCCTGCTATTCAACTAAGTAAGTTTCTAAATAAAAAGGGACTCGAGAGATGGGAACTTTCAGAAACAATTAAAATTGGAAAAATGTTATTTCTTATAATGAAACGACAAGTCGATTAGTAGTTCAAAAAATATCTTTTATTGTAAATATTAACCAGTTAATTAGATTCATTGGATTTGCTATCGTTTTAATATTCCTATTTCCATTTATCTCGTAACCCACTTTATATTTTCCTAGTATAAGATCACTATTTTGGTGATTAGAATATTTATTCGTCTCTTCCAAACTATATTCTTTTCTCGTTTGTTCATTTAATTCGGTGTTGAAAATCCAAATTTTTAGATTATCTTCAGTCATTAATACATATCCAATACCCATCCCATCTGTCATTTTATAATCAACAACTTCTCCATTTATCATTTGAGGTAAGTCATCCAATAATTTGTCTGGTAGTAGATTTTCTATTTTCGACTTATCAACTTTTATTTTTGACCCAATTGGTATTAGTGGATTTACTTCCATTATGATTAACTTTAGATTTTACTAAATTAACATATTTTTCGAATCAATGAATTAGCTATCCACCTACTAATAATTCCTTTATGTGTTGGAAAGCCTATTTTTGTTTTTTCTTAATTTAATGACTTTAAAAACCCTTGCTTTCGCTTTTGTCTACCTTTTTACCGTTTTCCGCTCCTTCTTCTTTTAAATAATTTATTTTTATATAGTTTATTCCAATTATCGTTAGTCTTACAAATACAAATGCCGTAGCTATAAATCCTATTAATATAAAAGTTGATAAGAGCGCAGATCCTAAATCTATTTCAGATAATTTGATCATGTTAATAATCTCTACTAATTTATTTAATCTTTTATAAAACAAATTTTAATTCAAGTTGAGATTCTAAATAAATTTTAATTTATATTGGTTACAAGACATCCGTAGAAAAATTTCTGAAATGGATGCATAACTGAAATAGGAATATAAATTGAAAAATGAATCAAACTCAATTTAAAATCCCACTCTCAAGCTTAAGGCCTTACACCGTTCATTATAGGAACTGTGACAATCAACGTCTTGAGAATTGCTTTTATGCATGTGATGCATATGAAGCAAGATTACTTGCAATGGAATTTAATAGATATATTCATGAGCACCCAAATTGCATTGACCTTATTAGAAGGGAAATGATTAAGAATATTTAGATCAATTGATTAGAGATGTTTTTTGTATAAAATATATCATTTAGATTTATATGATAAATAATGATATTATTTATCAAATCCTTTTGGGGTTTATATCATTTTTTTCTAATTTCATTTCTGCCTTATCTGGAGGAGGCGCAGGCTTAATACAACTTCCAGCTCTATTGTTTTTTGGATTACCTTTTTCAAAAGCTTTGGCAACTCATAAAGTTGCTAGTGTTGCGCTAGGTATTGGTGCTTCAGTCCCACACTTAAAGAAAGATAGCATACAATTAAAATACGCTTTTTTGATATTAATTTCGGGTATACCTGGGGTTTTATTAGGTGCCTATACTTCATCCATTTTACCTAATAATTTTTCTACTACATTATTAGGTTGTTTGACTTTGTTTCTTAGCTTTTACTCCATAAAGCATAGAAATCTTGGTAGTTCAAATCAAAAAATTCGAATCAGTAGGTTAAGAATACTAATTGGTTCATTCGGTCTTTTTGTAATTGGTTTCCTTAATGGATATCTTTCTTCTGGTACAGGACTATTTGTGACGATTTGGATGATAACAGTATTTGATTTATCTTTTTCTTTGTCCGTTGCTTATACCTTGATTTTTGTTGGGATTTTTTGGAATGGTATCGGCGCACTTTCTTTGGGATTGACCGGAAATATTATTTGGAGTTATATACCTGTCTTGATTTTAGGTTCACTTTTAGGTGGCTATTTTGGAGCTTATTTTTCAATAATTAAAGGGTCAAAATTTATTAAAGTTGTTTTTGAATTAGTTTCTTTTTCTGTTGGATTTTCATTACTAATCAAAGCATTTTTTTGAGTATTTATTTGTGATTAGTTTTTCATACGCATCCAGCCTTTTCTAAATCATCTTGCAATTTACCCTCGCAGTCTAAAACCCTTGCCCAGCATGGTAATTGCTGCTTTACAGGTGATTCAAGGAATTTGTTTATTGCGGGTCTTAATAGTTTTCCAAAAGTATGAACTGCTAGTTCTTCTTTGTGTCGACTGTAGGGCAATTGATTAACGGAGGAATCCAAACTAAATTGTTTAACTCTGTCTTCTCCTGCTCTTCTGTATAAAACCTCTAAGTTTGCTAATTGGGAACTTGTAAGTGTTCTTGCTTCGTGTTCCATTAATCCTCTTAAGACACTGGAAAGAATTTCTGTAGACATTTTTTGGAGGCCTTCATTAGCCTTTGAACCTATTTCTTTGTGCTTATGGTCAAAAATCCCCAGATCCACTTGTGCGATTCTTGATATTCTTACGTTCTTATAAACCTCTGAAAGAAGCCCTATCTCTAATCCCCAGTCACATGGAATTCTTAAATTCATTGCTAAGTCTGAAGTAAAAGCAAACTCTCCAGCTAATGGATACCTAAAATCCTGTAAGTATTGGAGGAATGGAGCATTCCCCATCAATTGTTCCAAACTTGAAAGGAGTGGACCAACAAATAATCGAGTAGCTCTACCTTGAAGTGCATTTGTCTCAAGAGATAGACGGCTGTAAAAAGCTTTTACATAAGAAATCCCATTTGATTTTTCTAGTAAAGGTCCCAACATTCTTGCTGGATAATTAGAGTTGAATGTTTTGATATCAGCATCGAAAAGTGCTACGACTTCAGAACTTTTTGTAGCCACGCCAACTCCTTGCCAGACAGCCCATCCTTTTCCAGGAACACCTAATAGATCTAATCCATTCTTTTCTTGGTCTTTTAGTAATTCAATTACTATTGGACTATTAGTCCATTGGACGTGAACTGGATATGGCATTTCTTTAAAGAAATCTTTTGCTTTCACCACCTCGTCGCGATTACTTGCGGATAGTGCTATGACTAGTTGGTTTAAATTTTTTAATTCTTTTAAAGTAGTTCTTATAAGTTTTAAGGCGGGCCTACTGAACTCATCGAATAGGCATGGAATAAGTATTGATGTTGGCCGTTTTAAGAGGTCTTTGTTTAATTGAGATACTGGATCTTTTGCTAGTCCGTACTCATGAATAGTTGTAATTAAGCCCTGCTGAAAGTCCATTCAAGAAAAAAGTTTTACAGATTCAAGGTGGGAGCTACGATGAGGTAGAGAAGATTGTTTTCCTTTAAAGAGTGTCTGAGTTGGATAGTGAATTAGATGAGCTGAGATTGTCTCTCAGAGAAATTTATCCTGAGCACTCTGAACAAGAAATCAATTCAGTGTGGTCACAATTGTTGCAGATTCTCGATCCATTTCGTGTTGTTGAGGACATAAACGTAGTGGATCGAGGATCTATTTGGGATTCTTCAAGTGTTGTTTTGATTACTTACCCAGATTCAATTTATAGGAAAGATGAATCAACTTTAAAAACATTAACTGAATTCGTAAAAAATAGATTAAGCGGCCTTTCTTCAGTCATACATGTTTTACCATTTCTACCTTCTACAAGTGATGGAGGATTCGCTGTCTCTAATCATGAGAAGATTGAAGATAAATTTGGTAACTGGAATGATTTAAAGGATTTATCTAGTAAGCATAAAATAATGGCAGATCTTGTTTTAAATCATGTCTCTTCTTCTCATCCATGGGTTCATCAATTTATAAAATCAGAGGATCCTGGAAAGTCTTACATTGTTTCTCCTTCTGAGACTGATATATGGGAGAAAGTTATAAGACCCAGAAATTCATCTCTTTTCACTAATATCAATACTAACCAAGGCTTTAAGAACGTTTGGACAACATTTGGGCCAGATCAGATTGACGTTGATTGGAAGAATCCACATATACTTTTAGAGTTTTTGAAATTATTGGTTACTTATGTAAATAATGGAGCTGAATGGATTCGACTTGACGCAATTGCATTTATTTGGAAAGAACAAAATACGACTTGTTTACATTTAGCCCCCGTACATTTAATAGTTAAGCTTTTAAACAAATGCTTAAAGATTATCAAACCTACAGCTGTATTAATCACTGAGACTAATGTTCCAGAGAAAGAAAATCTTTCTTATCTGATTGAAGGGGATGAGGCAAATCTTGCTTACAACTTTACTCTACCTCCTTTATTATTAGAAGCTATTTATACCGGTAAAACAGATTTATTGAATTATTGGCTATCTAATTGGAATGATTTGCCAAGGTATACATCTCTTCTTAATTTTACTTCTTCACATGATGGTATCGGATTAAGAGCATTAGAAGGGATTATGGATGAACAAAGAGTCCATAATCTCTTGGTTGAATCTGAGAAGCGAGGAGGATTAGTTAGTCATCGACGCCTTTCAAATGGGGAAGATCAACCATATGAATTAAACATAAGTTGGTGGAGTGCTATGTCTGATGATGGATCTGATTCTTCCTTATTTCAATTTGATAGGTTTTTGCTCAGTCAGGTGTTCACTTTATCTTTAAAAGGAGTTCCAGCTTTTTATCTTCCATCTATATTAGCTTCTCCTAATGATCTTGACTCTTTTAGAAAAACAGGGCAAAGAAGAGATTTAAATCGAGAAAAATTCGAAGCCAGCTCTTTACTCGAGGTGCTTAAGAACTTTGATTCCCCTGCTAGTAAAAATATTTCATACCTTACTCATATAGTTAAAGTTAGATCAAGACTTAGGGCCTTTCATCCCGAGGCGAGTATGAAATGTATCTCTACTAATATTGATAATTGTTTAATTATTCAAAGAGGTTTGGGCGAGGAAAGTATTTATATTTTTTGTAATATGTCTAATAAATACTTAGATATCTCACCATTAAATGAACTTGATTTATCCGAAGCATGTTCAAATAAACGTTTACTTGATAATATTTCAGGTTCTTATTTTAATACTGATATGTTTAAACTTAATCCCTATCAGGTAGTGTGGTTCTCTATAACTGATTAGTCTTATGAAAAATATTTCTAGATATTGGATAGTTACAGATCTTGATGGAACATTAATGGACGAGAAATACGATATTTCGCCTGCAAAGAAAACATTGAATAAGCTGTCCGAGATGGATATTCCTGTAATACCTTGTACAAGTAAAACAGCTTCTGAGGTTAGATATTTTAGAAATGAGAATGGATTATCAGATCCATTTATTGTAGAGAATGGCGCGGCTATTTATGGGAATCATGAAAATAATTCTTCTGAATGGGAGTTGATCTTAGGTAAAAGTTATAAGGAATTGAGAATTATCTTGACTAATATATCTAAAGAGGTTAACTACCAATTAATCCCTTTGAATGATTTAAGTCAAAATCAAATATATGAACTTACTGGTTTATCTGGTCAGTCTATTAACAGAGCGTTAGATAGGCATTGGAGTGTTCCATTTTTGAATCCTCCTGATGATATTTTTGAGAATGTAAAGCTTGTGTGTAAATCTTACAATGTTCATGTTTTCAAGGGAAATCGTATGAGTCATTTGCTCTCTAATGAAAGTCATAAAGGTCAAGCAGTTAATAAATTAAAAATTCATTTGCAGAACCAAGATGTAAAGATTATTGCACTTGGTGATTCCCAAAATGATCTTCCTTTGCTTGAATATGCTGATATACCTATTGTTATTCCTGGCAAGAATGGTCCAAACAAGTATTTAATAAATGGCATCGATAAAGGTTCTTTTAAATTAGCCAATGCGCCTCATGCAGAGGGGTGGTCAAAGAGTGTTGAAGATATTATTAATAGTTTTAAGGATTTATAATGTATAAAGATATTAACTATGATTTTAATGATCTTTTTCCAAAGAAGATAAGGGATGAATTCCTTTTTCCAATTGATTCTTATAGATTATTCCTTAAAGGTTTGTCAATTAATCCTTCACTATTTTTTCACAAATGGTCTAATGTTAATACGCAATCTATCATTGATAAATATTGGAAACCAAATACTAAATCAGATTGGAAATGGTCATTAACATTTCCATTCTTTTCCCTTTTAGAAAATTATATTAATGCTGTTAATAATCCAATAATAATAGGGTTTTCAGGTCTCCCTGGTTCAGGAAAGTCTACTTTAGGTTTTTGGATTGATAGTGTTGCAAGAGAACTATTTTTAGATATTAGAGTTATATCTTTGGATGATTTTTATTTGCCTGGTCAAGAAATGGATATTGCAATGGATGGTAATCCATGGAATGTACCTAGAGGTTTTCCAGGGAGTCATTCTTTAGACTTGTTGAATCATTCATTAGATACTTTCTTGAAAACTGGTATTTTAACTTGCCCTACTTTTGATAAGTCTTTAAGAGATGGGAAAGGAGATAGATCAGGGTGGTGTGAATCTAAACCTAAGGTTTTAATTTTGGAGGGATGGTTTGTAGGCTGTGAACCCTCATCAGATTTATATAGAACAGACGACTTGGCTGAAGATGAATTTAATTTGTCATTGAGTCAAAGTGAAAAAGACTATAGAATTTTGGTTCAAGAATCACTGATTGAATATAGTAAAATTTGGAAAAAATTTGATAAGATTTGGCATCTTAAATCTACTCAATTTAATAATACAATTCTGTGGAAATCACAACAAGAAGATGAAATGATTAAATTAAAAGGATCGGGTTTGAAAGGCAATAATTTAACTAATTTTATTCGAATGATTCAAACCTCTGTTCCACAGAAATCTTTGTCATTCATTAATTCAGATACGACAGTCGAAATTAATCAAGATCGTAGGATTAAATCCCTTAAAACTATTGATTACAATTTTTGATACTCTTCAAACCTATTAAATATTAAATAGTATATGATTTACTATTTTTTATTTAGTTTATCTTTTGTTAAACTTTTATCTTTTATTCTATTTACACTCTATCATTATTAAATATAAATCTTACACATGCCTATAAGATGGCTTCATATGTCTATTTGATTCAGAATGGTGATTTATTCAATATTGGTTTTACTAACAACCTTGAACGAACAAGAATTGATTTAAGACCTGGTGAATTGGTTGCTTTTTTAAATACTGATAAGCCTGAACCACTGATTAAAAATCTCAGGAAAATATATGTTGATAACAGATTGCCTGGCTCAGATTATTACCGTCTTGCGAATTCACAAGTTCAAGAATGCAGGAATCTTCTAGAGGGCGACGGATCTAATAATTATTTTCAACCTTTTCTTAAGGGTCCAACTTTATTTATATTCTTTATGCTTTCTTGGATTTTATTGACGTATTTTATTATAGAGTTTGCTATAAATCCTGTTATAAGTCGGTTTACCTAATCCTTGCTCTTCTTTGATTAAACATTTTTATGATTTCTAATGAATGTGTATTCCAAAAATATGATTTCCTTGTTAGATTATATCTATAGAATAAAATTAATTTGGTTTGAATTTATCTAGTTTTTTAATTTTTGTAGCAGTTCCTTTTGTCCTGTCTGCTGTTTTTTTTGGCACTAAAAATGGATATTACAATAGCGATGACTATGAGGGAGATGGCTGTGCTCATGACGTTCAGAGATAACGATTTTCTCCATTAGGATTTTGGCTAACCATATTATTATCTTTTAATTACTAGAATTTCTGATGCATGTCCATTTGCTATCAAATTGCCATACAGGCATATAGATTTCATTTTCAATTTTTTCTCCAGCTTCCATACACATTTTTTCGCTCCCAATTGGAATAGCAAACAATGTCGGACTTGTGATACCACTTACTTGTGGTTTTCCTCCAGGTCCTTGTCTATAGCTACCAATCACTAACCAGTAATCTGCTTTAGCTTTTCCTTGTAAACCTGCTAAGGAGGTTAGAACAATAATTAATGAGAATATAATTTTCTTTCCCATGATTCATTTTTATTTTTAAAATATATCTATACTAATTGAAAATTTCTATAAATTTAGGGAGCTTGTGTTTTTATTATTTTCTAAATATGCCTGAAGAAATTAGTAACTATGTATTTATTTGCGTCAAATCATTTTTTTTAGGCATTATTCAAGGTTTTACTGAGTTTCTACCAATTAGTAGTACAGCCCATTTAAAAGTTGTACCATTTTTTTTGGGATGGAATGATCCTGGTGTCTCTTTTTCCGCTTCTATACAATTAGGAAGCGCAGTAGCTATTATTTTTTATTTTCGAAATCAGATTAGTTCAATTATTAATTCATTTTTTTTGATTTTTAAGCATCGTAAAGTTTTCAAAGACAATAATACTAGACTTGCTACTTATATCTTTGTAGCCAGCATCCCAATATGTATTTTTGGTTTTCTTATTAAATTATATTGGCCCAGGTACGCCGATTCGAGCTTCAGAGGTTTGTTTTCAATAGCTATTACTTCTATTCTTATGGCACTACTGCTAGCTCTTGCAGAAATTTATGGTAAAAGAAAAAAGCTATTTAATGATATTAATTTAAAAGATGTTATTTTGTTAGGCCTAGCTCAATCTTTAGCTTTATTTCCCGGGGTTTCTAGATCTGGTATAACCTTAACCTCAGCATTGTTTTCGGGGATAGAAAGAAAAACTGCTGCTCGACTTTCTTTTCTAGTTGGTATCCCAGCTATTTCAATTTCAGGACTTGTTGAATTGTTTAATTTATTAAGAACAATATCTACAATAGATATCTTACCTATAATTATTGGAATTGTATCATCCTTCTTTTCTTCAATATTTGCTATTGACTTGTTTATTAAGTTCTTAGCTAAAAATAATACTTTTGTTTTTGTTTTTTATCGTTTAGCTTTTGGTGTTTTTATATTCTCAACTTTATAAATATTAGTTTTCTATATTTGTTCGATTAGTATTGGCTTATGATATTGATTTGTTTTTGATGAAATTATTCCCTAATTTATTCATTGTTTCTTTTGGTGAGATTGATATACCACCATTACTCTTTGCTTTAATTATCTTTTTAACTATCTTCGTTTTTTTAGCAGTTGTGATTAGTACAACGAAATTAATCCAATCTTTAGTAAATGATTCTGATTAGTAATACATTCGATTAAATCGGAACGGCGGGATTTGAACCCACGACCCCCACTACCCCAAAGTGGTGCGCTACCAAGCTGCGCTACGTCCCGTAATTTTAAATTATCACAATGTCTAACTGATATTTTCAATTTTTGATGATTTCCATTTAATTCTTTTCTTAGATTTTCTATTTATTCGTCTAATGAGTGAATTTCTATTCTCGTTAGAATAACCATGAATAGATAGTCTTTTAGCCATTAATCTTAACTCATAAATATTCATCTTGGAGAGTTTTAATTCAGTATCGTTTTTCCAGGCATCACCCTCATTTGGGAGTATGCCTTTATGTTGCGAAACTTCAATGTTATAGATTAATTCAGCTAAGTATTCAGGAATGATTACGATTAAAATCGCAAGTATATTATATAAATTTATCCGAGCTCTTTCTAAATTCTTTTCTATTTTATTATTTTTCATATTTTTTTAAAAATAATAATTCATTTTAAAATTTATTTTGTTTAACTTGGATAGGCCAATTCAGTATTTGATGAACTGTCCATCCATTGAATTGTTCTTTCTTGTTCAATCTTTGAAGATTTAAAGCTAAATACTAAAAAGAAAACTAACAACAATGTAGCTAATATTATAAGCAAAACTGTTCTATCTGGTAATTGGTCGTTCATTATAAATCTGATTCTATAGGTGTATTATCTCCTCTAAGAATGCAATGACTTATATCCCAATTATAGTGAGACCAAATATTTTCATTTAGTC
The DNA here is from genome assembly GCA_003216715.1 of Prochlorococcus sp. AG-402-L09. Lineage (GTDB taxonomy): Bacteria > Cyanobacteriota > Cyanobacteriia > PCC-6307 > Cyanobiaceae > Prochlorococcus_B. The sequence continues at coordinate 223,149 of QCIK01000001.1, forward strand.
TAAAATTTGACCCTTTAAAATCTTTAAATTTTACCTTTGTTGGCATCGCCGAGCAATATGGTCTACTTCCAGGTTTTGCTAAATATTGTTGATGATAATCTTCTGCAAAATAGAAATTAATATCTTTATCTATCTCTGTTGTGATTTTACCAAATCCATTCTTATCTAGTTCTTTTTGATAGCTATTTCTACTCTCAATTGCCTTGCTTAGTTGTTCTTTACTTGACGTATAAATCGATGATCTATATTGACTTCCACTATCATTTCCTTGACGATTTCCTTGTGTAGGATCATGACATTCCCAGAATAATTTTAGTAAGTCGCTTAAATCAATTTTGTTATTATTCCAGACAACTCTTACTACTTCGGTATGACCTGTTAAGCCAGAACAAACTTCTCTATAATTTGGGTTTTTCTTTTCTCCTCCTGCATATCCTACGGCAGTTGTGATTACACCTGGTAGCCTCCAGAAACCTTTCTCTGCTCCCCAAAAGCAGCCACATCCAAAAAGTATTTCTTGCTCATTATTTTTTATTTTCGCAGATAAATCAGTTTTTAATATTGTATGGAGCACTTCTTTAGTTAACTCTTCTGTACTTTTATCAGGATACAGCTTATTAATTATCATTGTTAAATACTCACTAATTTTTTTAATCATAGCCTTAATCTATGGTTTCTATTTTTATGTGGTTTATCAGTGTAGTAACAAATGCAAATAATAAGAAAGGGAGGCTTAATACAAGAATTAAACCAACACCTAAAAGAGCAAAAATTGGTCTTGATGAGCCCATTAGCGCAAGGCCTGCAGCAAGACTTACAAAAATTACACCCATCCATGCAAGGATTTGAATGTATATATCACCAAAGGCAAGGTCGCAAATAAGTTTATATTTTGTTAATGCGCTCATGATTTCATAATTATATTAATGAACCTAATTGTTTTTCTAGCTGATATCTAATTTAGGTTGAATTGATTAAAGAACTTTAATAAGTATTGATTAATCATCTGAGTGAATTTGCTCTTTAGCCTTTTCTCTTTCCCACATCCTTTTATACAAACCGTTTTCCTTAATTAATCCTTGATGAGTTCCCTCTTGCACAATTTTTCCATCACTCATTACTAAAATACGATCACACGAAGCGGCAGCTGATAGCTGATGACTAATCATTAATACCGTTTTACTATATTGGTTTTTTATTGTTTGAAGTATTGCTGAGGCGGTCTTATTGTCCACACTTGCTAAGGCATCATCAAGAACAATTATTTTTGAATCTACTAATAATGCTCTACTTAGAGCTGTTCGTTGTCTTTGTCCACCGCTTAGAGTTATGCCTCTTTCTCCGACAAGTGTTTTAAGGCCATCAGGAAAACCCTTTATGTCATCTGTCATTCTTGCTTCATAGGCTGATTCCTGTACTTTCTCTATTGAAGCTTCTGGGTTTCCGTATTTTATATTTTCCGAAAGAGTTTCTGTAAAAAGATATCCCTCTTGAGGCACAATGGCGATATTGCTTCTCAACTGTTTAAGCTTTAAGTCAGTTACATCATTGTCGTCTAAAAATAATTTCCCTTCATCAATTTTTACCATCCTTCCCAAAGCTCTTGCCAATGTTGTTTTACCACAACCTACAGGTCCTACTAATGCAACTATTTCTCCAGGATTTATTTTAAAAGAAATTTCGTCGAGTATTTTCCTAGGTGAATCTTCATACTTTATTGATAGATTTTTTGCTTCTAATTTACCTGAAATTGGTTTTGATATTTTGATCGTATTAACTTTATCTTTTATTGTAGGCTCATGATTTAATATCTCTTCTACTCTTTCTAAACTGACTTGACCTAATTGAAAAGTATTTAATGTAAATCCTAATAATGCTGTTGGAAAAACTAGTCGCTCTACATAAAGAATTAACGCAACCAACCCACCGACAGTAAGACTTCCTTTGCTTAATTCTCCACTTCCGATTGCTATAAGAAGAAGCAAAGAGATTGAGGATAAGCCTTGAAGTAGTGGGAATAATGTACTTGCAGTTCTTGCAAGGTTAATAGCAGCATCTCTATATCTAATATTTAATTTCTTAAAAGCGTCTTGTTCAGCTTGCTCTTGACCATAAATTTTAATGGCGCTAATGCCAGAAAGATCTTCTTGAATTAATTCACTTAATTTTGATAATGCTTCTTGTTGACGTTTCCTTTGTTTAACCATCCTTCCTCCAAATAATCCAACGGTGCCAAGTAAAATTGGATAGACAGAAATAGCTATAAAAGTTAAAAGTGGATCTATTGCCAGCATCGCTGGCAATGTGAAGGTGTATGCCAAAAAAGTGTTTGTAAGACTTAGCACAGTAAATCCAAGCAATCTTCGAATGTTTTCTAAATCGCTAGTCGCTCTTGTTATGACTTCTCCAGTTCCTATCGTTTGAACCCATGCTGGATCTTGTTCCAGCATGCGATCAAATAATTTTTGTCTTAATGAAACTTCAACTTGTCTACCAACTCCAAATACAAGTTGCCTAGATATCAACCTTGCTCCCCCCATTACAGTTGCCAAGAGTACTAACAATGTCGACTTATTGAGGACATATGAAAATGTAAAACCTTCTTTTAGATCATCAACGATATCTTTAACTTCCATTGGAATAGCAACACTTAAAATATTGACAAAAACCAGACAGAGAGCACCAATTATCAGTTCTTTTTTATGTGGTCTCAAATAGTTTTTTATTAGATCTAGTCTTAATGCAGTCATTCTTTTATTAATATGCCCATTAACCTAGGCAATATAAGCCCATGGACGTGAGCAAAATCCAATTTAATTGATTTATGAACGAGGCTCAAAATCATCCGCTGTATTCAACAGATCGTGAAAATCTTGATCGATTATGTGCCGTAGAATCCCCGACTTCTAACAACTTTGTTGAACTGGCTAGATTAATAATTCGCTATAAAGATTTCAGAGGTGCTGAAGATCTTAATTCTGATATGGAAAAATTATTAAAAAAATGGTCGATTAATCGAGACCAATTAGAGACAATAACAAAAAAACTTTGGTCAGAGGGATTTCGTCCTACAAGTAATATGAGTTCTGATAACGTTGGTTCTGGATTTGACACGTCAGATTCCTCTCCAACTTAATGTTAGGAAATTATTTTTTTATTTAAATAACTTCTTTAGTTGATATATTAATGATTAAGTTATAAAAAATATTTTGCCCGGAATGCTTAGCATCCATGCATTTTTCTGATAAATGACCCCATTAAATCCTATATCTTTTTCAGTAATTCTTGAATCACTTCTTTCATCCAATGATTTAACTGAAGAGCAATCTAATTTTTTGATGAATTCATGGTTAGAAAATAAAATTCAACCGGTTCAAACTGGAGCATTCTTAGCGGCATTCAGAGCAAAGGGGGTTTCTGGTAATGAACTTTCGACAATGGCAAAAATCCTTCAAGATGCCTCAACTACGCCATCAGATCTTCCTTCTTTTGATTTAGTTGATACATGTGGAACTGGTGGAGATGGTGCTAACACATTCAATATTTCTACGGCGGTTGCTTTTGTCTCTGCTGCTTTAGGCGTGAAAATTGCTAAGCACGGAAATCGTAGTGCAAGTGGCAAGGTTGGATCAGCTGACGTATTAGAAAATTTAGGATTACCTTTGAATGCTTCTTCCGAAAAAGTTGTTGAAGCTTTAAAGAATTTAGGTATTACATTTCTTTTTGCTCCCTCTTGGCATCCTTCATTGGTAAATCTTGCTCCTCTGAGAAAAAGCTTAGGTGTTAGAACTATTTTTAATTTGCTTGGTCCATTAGTTAACCCATTTAGACCAACTTCTCAAGTATTGGGAGTGGCAAAAGCTGATTTGCTTGATCCTATATCTATTGCTTTAAAGGGAATGGGTCTCAAAAGAGCTGTAGTGGTTCATGGCGCAGGTGGTCTTGATGAGGCATCACTAGCTGGGGCTAATCAATTTCGTTTTTTAGATAAAGGTATTATTAGATCTGAAATTATTAATCCTGGTGATATTGGACTTAATCAAATATCTAATGAAAGTTTAAAAGGCGATGATTTGCAAACTAATTCTCAAATTTTAATGTCTTTACTCAAAGGAGATGGAGATAAATATCACAAAGAAGTCGTAGCATTAAATACCGCACTTGTTTTATGGGTTTCAGGCGCTGAAGATGATTTATCTTTAGGTATCAAACGATCATTAGATTGTTTGAATACAGATAAATCATGGCATCTTTTTAAGCAGTTAAGAGATTTTTTAGCCACTTAATTCTTTTAATCTGTTCAACCGTACTTCTTATGTTTTTTGATTCTGATAGCTCTGCAATATTGTTATTAGAGGATGGGACCTATTTTGAAGGAATATCTTTTGGTGCAGTAGGGACTATTTCTGGAGAAGTCGTTTTCAATACTGGCATGACAGGTTATCAGGAAGTTATAACTGATCCTAGTTATTATGGTCAGCTCATTACTTTTACCTACCCAGAGATTGGCAATACCGGTATCAATTCTGAGGATAATGAATCATTAAATCCTTCAGTTAAAGGTGTGATCACTCGTCAAATATCAAAAACTTCTAGTAGCTGGAGGCATGAAATTTCGTTTGAAAAATGGTTAAAGGATGAAAATGTTGTTGGAATTCATGGAATAGATACAAGAGCTCTTGTTAGACACTTAAGAGAGTCTGGTTCTTTGAATGGAATTATTTCTTCAGAGTCAAACTATTCAATATCTGAATTATTTTTACTTTTAAAAAGATCTCCCAAGATGAGTGGTCTTAATCTTGTCGATAAAGTAACAACAAAATGCTCTTTTAAAGTTAATTCATGTTGTCCGGTTTCATTTGATAAGAGAATTAAAAATATTCAAACAATTCCATACAAAGTTGTCGCTATAGATTTTGGGATAAAGCAATCGATATTAGATCGATTAGTTGCTCACGGTTGTGAAGTAACTGTATTGCCAGCAAATGCAGCAATGTCCGATGTTTTAGCTTTATCCCCTGAAGGTGTTTTCCTTTCCAATGGGCCTGGTGATCCATCTACGGTTGATAGTGGTATTAATCTTGCTAAAAATTTAATTGAATACGAAAAACTTCCTGTTTTTGGAATTTGCTTAGGCCACCAGATCCTTGGATTGGCTTTAGGTGGAAAAACTTTTAAGCTTTCTTATGGGCATCGAGGATTAAATCATCCCTGTGGATTGAATGGAAAAGTTGAAATTACAAGTCAAAATCATGGTTTCGCTTTGAATTCAGAATCTTTAAATTCCAAAAAAATAAAAATCACACGATTTAATTTAAACGACCAAACAGTTGCCGCTATTTCAGTAATTGATAAGCCTTTCTTTGGTGTTCAATATCACCCCGAGGCAAGCCCAGGACCTCACGATGCTGATCATCATTTTAATCATTTCGTAACCTTAATCGAAGAACGCAGAAGAATCGTGGATTAATTTGGTTTCTATCACTACACTTCCATCATGAAGTCATAGGGGACTAATTCCATAGCTGAATTACAACGACTTACTGTTTCTCTTAGAGGTGGATTTAACCAGCAAAATGGTTGTTTGGTGATAAATTTCACTGGTCAACTGGATGCCTACTCGGAGAAGCAATTCACTACATATATCAATGAAGTTTTTGCTTCAAATCAACTTTCAGTTGTGATTGATTTATCTAATATCGATTTCATTGATTCTTGTGGACTTGGAGCAATGGTTCAAGCTGCTAAAAAATGTATTCAGTCAAAAAGGGCATTTAATGTTGTTGGAAATCCTAGAGTTGTTCAAACAATTAAACTTGTTCGCTTAGAGGAATACCTTCATCTGGCACCAGATCTAAGTACTGCAATTGGTAAATTGTCAGCTTGACTGATTGGATTCGCTCTTGCAAATCAACCATTTCTCCCGATGGGTTGGGACCTTTGCAACTTGCTTGGTTGGGTGATTCCGTATGGGAAATGCATCAAAGGTTGAGATGTTGCACTAGTCCAATGCGCTCAAAGGATCTGCACAATGCTGTTGTGAATGAAGTGAATGCGATTAGTCAAGCTAGGGCAATCAGAAAATTAGAACCATTTTTAACTGATATTGAAAAAGATTTTCTTAGAAAAGGTAGAAACAAAGCAGGAAGAGGTCCTAAAAATGTAGATGCAGCCACATATGCAATTGCTACCGGATTTGAGACTATTGTTGGATGGTTGTTTTTAAAAAATCCAAATCGGCTTGCTGATTTATTCGATCTTCTTGATCGACCTATTAACTAGAAAATAGTTCTTATAAAATGAGTTATCGCTTCAATAAAGACACAAGGAATTCAAAGAGCTCTTCATTTAATAAACGAAGTAGTGATTATTCTCGTCAAGATAATGACTCCAAAAAGTCAAATTTTAATGATCGAAGAAGAACAAATAATAAAATCAACCGTTTTCCATCTGATCAAGTAAATCAATATTCATTAGACAAAGAATCCTCTAGAAGATTAAGAAGTAGTAACCAGTCAAATTCTAGCTATGGAGGATCTAATCGATTCGAAAAAAAATCTTCTAACTCTGGGTACAGAAATCAAAATTCTCAGGAAACTAATAATTACCGAGGATCTAATCGATTCGAAAGAAAATCGTCAAACTCTGGGTACAGAAATCAAAATTCTCAGGAAACTAACAATTACCGAGGATCTAATCGATTCGAAAGAAAACCTTCAAACTCTGGGTACAGAAATCAAAATTCTCAGGAAACTAACAATTACAGAAGAACAGATAATAAAGAACCTCTTTCATACTCGGAAAGTTTTACCAAAACGTTAAGTGATGATTTGATTTGGGGTCGTCATTCAACTGAAGCAGCTCTTTTGGGTGGCAGAGCAATTCATAGGATTTGGTGTACCTCTGAATTACGAAGCACACCAAAGTTTTATCAACTTCTCAAAGATTCAAAAGCTTCTGGTGTCTTGGTTGAAGAAGTTTCTTGGTCCAGGCTTGGCCAGCTCACTAATGGTGCAGTTCATCAAGGAATAGTTTTACAAATTGCCGCATCAAAAACACATGACTTGATGAATTTAATAGATGCTTGCAAAGCTTTTGGTGATAGATCATTGCTCCTTGCTTTAGATGGCTTAACAGATCCTCAGAATCTTGGAGCAATAATTCGATCCGCCGAAGCCCTTGGCGCTCAAGGGTTAATTCTTCCTCAAAGACGTAGTGCAGGCTTAACAGGATCCGTGGCGAAAGTAGCTGCTGGAGCTCTGGAACATTTGCCCGTGGCAAGAGTTGTCAATTTAAATAGGTCTTTAGAGAAATTGAAAGACGAAGGTTATACCGTTGTTGGTCTTGCGGAGGAAGGGCCTGCAACTTTGTCTGAAATCAAATTTCAAGGTCCTTTAGTAGTAGTAATTGGTTCTGAAGATAAAGGAATCTCTCTAATAACTAGAAGGTTGTGTGACCAATTAGTAAGGATTCCTCTTAAGGGAGTTACGACAAGCCTTAATGCATCAGTGGCTACGTCCATCTTCTTATATGAAGTGGCTAGATCGAGATGGATGCGCTCAATTTCTGGACAAGACCCTTCTCCTAGATTATTGAAACCTCAGATTTCAACTGAAAATAATAACTAATCTCTTTAAAGTTTCCCTCGAAAACCAGCGTATATTTTTTATAGTTTTTTTAGTATTTTAAAAACTTCATAATCAAATTACATTATTTATTCCTTCACTCACAGGTTTTTATTCTCAACAATTTTTTTATTCAATTATATGTTTCATCATCAAGTGAACATAATATTCCTTTTTTATTTGATAAACATCTGTTTAAGAAAGTATAATGAATTAAACGCAGTTTACTTATGGGTCCCATTAGGGCTCTTCGAAGCTTAGGTAATAGTTTTGGCTTGGCCTGGTGGGCCAAGGTGGAGACAATTCAACCTGAGGTAACTTATTGGTTTGGCCCATTTCTTACTCGTCGTAGTTTGAAAGTCAGATTAAATGGATTTGTAAAAGATCTTTCAGCAGAGTCACCCCAAGAAATAAATCATAGTTTAATTAGGTGTCGCCGTAACGAGCCTCTTACGTCATAAGCTTAAAAATATTTTTTTTATAATTTAATAATGACTTTTGCAGACTTACGCCAGAAATTGAAAAGTGGTGAAGTCTCTTCCAAAGAGCTTGTTCAAGAAAAACTTAATCGAATAAAGGAACTAGATCCAACTCTTAATTCCTTTTTAACTGTTATTACTGATCAGGCATTAATTAATGCTGCAGATATAGATGAAAAAATATCCTCCGGTGACTCTCTTCCAAATTTGTCAGGGATACCATTAGCCATCAAAGACAACCTATGTACAAAAGGAATTAAGACAACTTGCGCAAGCAAAATTTTGGCTAACTTTGTCCCCCCCTACGAGTCAACAGTCACCAAAAAGCTTTTGAAGGCAGGAGCAATAATGATTGGCAAAACAAATATGGATGAATTTGCGATGGGGAGTTCTACTGAAACTTCTGCATTTGGTCCAACATTAAATCCATGGAACATAACTAAAGTACCTGGAGGTAGCTCAGGTGGAAGTGCAGCTTCTGTTGCTGCTGGATTGTGTTATGGCTCACTTGGTTCTGATACTGGCGGTTCAATCCGTCAACCAGCTTCATTTTGTGGAGTTGTTGGCATGAAACCGACTTATGGTCGAGTAAGTCGATGGGGGTTAATTGCTTTTGCCAGTTCTTTAGATCAGGTTGGTCCATTTGCGAATAATGTTTCTGATGCAGCAGAAATCTTGCAAGTAATCTCAGGCAAAGATGAGTTTGATTCAACTACTGTCGATATTCCTGTCCCTAATTATTTAGATACCCTTTCTAAGTCAATTAAGGGAATGAAAATAGGTCTAATTGATAACTGCTTTGAGCATGAAGGTTTAGCCACTGTTGTTAAAGAATCCGTTCTTGGCTCGGCTTCTCTCCTTGAAAACTTAGGTGCCGAAATTATTAATGTTTCTTGCCCTCGATTTAATGATGGAATTGCTACTTATTACGTTATTGCCCCTTCTGAAGCTTCAGCAAATTTAGCGAGATATGACGGAGTCAAATATGGATTCCGCTCTGAGGACGAACAATCTCTCATAGAAATGACCTCCAAAAGTCGTGCACTTGGTTTTGGAAGTGAAGTTAAACGAAGAATTCTTATTGGAACCTATGCCTTATCCGCTGGTTATGTTGATGCTTATTACAAGAAGGCCCAGCAAGTTCGAACTTTGATACGTAGAGACTTTGATGATGCTTTCAAAAAAGTAGATGTTTTGTTGGCTCCAACAGCTCCTACTACTGCTTTCGGTTCTGGAGATAATATTGATAACCCTATGGCGATGTACTTATCGGATTTATTAACGATTCCAGCGAATTTAGCTGGACTACCTGCTATAAGTCTGCCATGTGGTTTTGATAAAGCTGGTTTGCCAATAGGGTTACAGCTAATTGGTAATGTTTTTGAGGAAGGGAAGCTTCTTCAAGTAGCTAGTCAATTTGAGAAAGCGGCTGAGGTTTACAAAAATAGGCCAAAAACAGATTTCACGTTATAAAGGTTGAACCACTTCATGTGGAGACTATAATCATCGCTACACTATATGCAGTGTAGCTTCGTGAGATATTAATGGCTTTTGTTCCTATTCATAACCATAGTGACTACAGCCTTCTTGATGGAGCTAGTCAACTACCTTTGATGGTTGAGAGGGCAAAGGA
>QCIK01000002.1 GCA_003216715.1 Prochlorococcus sp. AG-402-L09
AGATCCTAAATCAGGTCTTAGTCCTTGTTTAAATCCACTTAATTGCGTTTTCTTTCAAAAAGAATTTGAAGATGTTGACAAGAACTTTGAGCGACTTGTCACGATTGCCCAGAAAATTCCTAGAACCAAAGTTTTAGAGAGTAATCAAAATTACTGGAAAGGGGTTTGTCGTAGTTTGATTTTCAGATTCCCAGATGACTTGGAAATTTTAAAAATAGGAAATAAGATTGAAATCAAGTCAGCATCAAGGTATGGCGGAGGCGATCTTGGAGTTAATGGAACTAGAGTTGGTAGATTATTGACTGATTTAGAAAAATTAAATGGTTAGCTACCAAAACTTTCATAAATCAATCAATTTGTTGTTGTAGAGAAATATACTAGTTATTTTTGGGTAGCTGTATTTTTAGAATGAACAGAGCACAAAAATATTTTCTTCATCTTCCAAAAGGTACTCATTTTGAAAAAATTATTGATACAGAATATGGGAAGGAGAAAATTTATGTAAGCCCAGACGGTAAAAAACATTCAATACCTATGATCTCAGATACGATTTCTTGAGAAACTTCAACCCAGGAAAATTTGCAGTTTGGACAATTGTTTATCCATCTTGTGATTTTTGTTCCTTCATAAATATGACCAGAGGCTTCAACAATAGGCTTTGTTGCAGGACTAGTGAAAATGTTATATAAAATTCTGTTGTCCTTCAAACATTACAGTTGCTCTTTTTGAGTCTCCTATTGATTCGCCGATATAAAAAGTTTTAACACCAATCTCTTTAAACATCGCCTGCTGCTCTGGCGCATTTATATGAGAGCAATATACTCTGTAAATAGTATTGCTAATATTTAAGTCTAAAACAGTGATCTCAGTTGCAATGAAGAGGTAATGAATATTAGAGGATATACCAATTTACTTCTCTTCCTAACAATTGTTGTTTTCGTTCAATTGTCTGGGGAGGATCTTACATAGATTTTTTATTTATGCCGTTAGTATTTTCGATGTCTTGTAAAAGACCTTTTGTGGCTTGGTGAAAACCATTTTTCAATAAAAACGTTTGAGCTTCATTAAACTTTTGTTGTATTTTTCTTGTATACGGAGTCATATCATTTGGTGATAAAGTCATTTTTTTTTTATATTCTCATTAAATAGTGCTCTTTATTCAAATTGATATGAAGTGGCAATTACTACAAAAAAATGTTATTAGTAATAACTACTTACTCAGTTAAAATAGAAGCTTGGTAGTTTTGCGTATTGCATCTAAAGCTTCAAACGATATAACTAACTCAAGATGCATTGTGACATTGTTTATCTTTAAGCGCTTAAGCAACACGTTTTCATTGAAAAAGATCGACAACAGCAAATGTTATTCAAGATGCAAAATGGAACCTTTACCTAACGAGATTTATCAAGACATTGTTGATTTTCAATCTGACGTGAATAGACCTATAGATATTTCTATTTATAGGGAATTCAAAAAGGAAGCTGCATGAGCTCCTAACTTAATTTTTTTAGTTCTTATTTTCTTTATTCCACCTATTTAGTGATAGGGTAAAAGTCTACAACGTTGAAATTTTGTTGAATAAAGCGTATTAATTTTTTCGTTGAGTTATTGAATGACTGTAAAGTAGATAGAAATAAGTATTTAAATTTCTATTGATGGATAGCTTGAAAGCAAAGTCTTTGGCTAATGAATTAAATGAATTAGCATGTAAAGGATGTACTGAGGGATGGCTAGAGAAACACGATGGACTATCAGATCCAATTCAAGACATTAATGAGTGTGGATCGCTTGGATTTATTACGCCTGAACGACAAGAGCGATTAATTATTGAAGTCAAAGAGATTATTAATGCTGGAAATTAAATAATATGGATAAAAAAAACGGAACTAGTCCGAGTAAGTTTTCTGTTCCTCCTTTCGCTACAGATGATGAGATATGGTTAAAAATTCTTGAAGTGTTGACACCATCTGAACAGTTACAGGCTAGCCGTACTAAATCGGAGTTTAATGATCCGTATATGGGTGGTAAAGAGGTTATTGTTAAACGCTCTGATCAGTCCGACATAGCTGTTGCATTACTGTCTGAAGTCACGGCTGGTGGTGATGAATGGGCAATATATAGAGAACTTTAAAATGGATACTTATTCATTAATTGCATTAGGAATAATTGTAGTATTACTTTTGATTTTGCTCTTTCTTTCCCAATTATTTAGAAATTTAATTAGAAAGCAAATTGATGATCAAATGAAAGATATGATTCCGATAAAAGCTATTAGAGAAAGAATAGGAATTAGAATAAAGTTGAGAAAGTAGAATATAAATGATTTTGATTTTGATTGAATTTTATCCTGACGTTTCCTTGTTTAAAGTGATGTCTTTTTATATAACTATTATCTTGAGCTATTAATTATATGAGTTGTCCGTGTTCCGCAATAGTTTTTATTTGATGTTTGAGTTATACATTAGTATTTCTTATGGTTAAAAGTTAGTAAGTAATACCGATAGAAAAAAATTAAAAGAAAGGATAGATTAATCTTAATTGTAGGAGACCTTTATGAATACGATTGATTCTAAAAAAATATCTAAAAGTCAAGTTGATCCAATTGAAGATTATCTAGAGTGTGTTACATATTGTTCAATATCTAGCAGTGCCGAAGAGAACGACTGCCAAACTATATGCATGGAAAGACATTTGAAAAGCTCATATTTTTAGACTTTTTATCAAAAAATAAAACTAGAGGAACATACAGCTCTTTCGTAATTTCAATCTGTTCTAGGAGTTTCAACCTTAACTTAGATTTAGTAGATTAGACAAACTGTTTTATCCTGCTAATAATGATTTTAGAATAGCCTATGAATAATCCAGTAGGAATAAGCACAATTTCGTCTAGTGTCTCTTCATTGACACCAAATTTATCCACGATTAATAAATTAATTTATGTTTGTAGCTAATTTTGCAAAGTTGTTGATGTAGTAAAAAGCGTTACAGACTTGAATAATCTTTCCTGAAAATCTTTTTTCATGTTGGGGTAAAAACAAAAGGTTTAAATACTTATGATAAAAACTGTAAATATTGCCATCTTAAATTAGATCATAAATAAAAATTTTGGCTCATCCCATATCTTGGTATTGGCTTGTTGGCTTTTTTCTATGGATGGTTCATAACCTTTTAGTTCTTAATCGAAAAGTCAACATTGATAAAGAACGACAAATCTCAAAGCGATTCAATGCAATCTCAAGGCTTTACCCAGAAGGTACATTCATTCCACATAGATAAAAAAGATTATTTGATTTTAAATTAACTTCAGCCCTTCCTTAGTCGCCTTAATAATGAGGAGGTATTGAATTTTCTTGAGGGAAATATTCTTCAGTTTCATTTTCATAGGTTTCACCTTTCCTTTTGAAGTATTCCTCTGATGGATCAAAAGAATCGTTGTCTGGATTGTTTTTTTCTTTCATCATTTAATAATATTTTTTTTTGTAGGAAGATTTTGAAAGATCAGTGGATTTATCAAAGTGATTATCCAGGAATTCCATTACAAATAATTCCTGCTTTGGCCATTAAAAGTAAGACGAATTGATGAAAGCTAGGTACAGCTTTATTTAATGCTATAAGAAATATAAGCAATGACATTGAAGTCATTGAAAGATATTGCATCCAATGAATACCTACTTTATCAAGTCCATTTTTATCAAAACTTGTACTAATCATTACATTGATGCATTGTCTGTGAACTTAACGCAAAAATAAATTTTTTGCTTAAATATTTCTTTTTTTGATTGATGCCTTTACAAAATAGGAGTAATTTAATCCATTGAAATTTCGATGTTTTGAAGTGCCTCTACACCTTTTTCGAAGATTGTTTCAGCGTATTGAGTCCACTTCCCCTGTCCCCAATAACGGAAGCAGCTAGTTTCTAATAGCAAAAGGTATAGGAGCGCTTCTTGATAGCTATGGGTTTTTGTCAAAGAGGGATTTTGAACTATTAAATGGTCAAATATTTGATGAAAATAGGAACTAAGTTTTGAAATTGGTTCTAAAACATTTTTATATCCAGTTTCCCAACTCAAGTCGTTAGTCCAGCTAGCTCCACTCAAAGAAAAAGATTGATCTTCCTCTTTTAATTCTTCAATTGCTTTCTTAAACGAAGTTGGTGTTATAGCCCCTGATATTTTTTCCCATATTTTGTGTTGATTGATTGCTTGTATCAATGGATAACTATCTTCATCTATATTTGATGTTTCTAAGAAGTCCAGGTATTCAGATCCGTTCATGGCAATTGTGGGGTTTGTATTCGTTTTTGGACCAATTTTTTTATATGCCTGAATGAATGCTTGAGGAAATTCGTTCATCATTACCCCGCCATTTTCTCCGTCTGCTATTTGGGAAACAAGCGTGGGAATAATCTGTTGCCCTAAACTCTGTTTAGATAACCCTACTGCCTCGTAATAAGGTTGCATTTGTCCTACAAGTTTAGTATCTGATCCTTGAGTTTTTACAAGGGAAAGAATAGATATTGTCTCTCCATTACTACTTTGAGCTTTGAGCATATTGGGAATATATTTCTGCTCGTCTCTTAGATTTGAGCCATCTATATTTTGAACGCTATGTTCTTGAACCATCACCCACCGATATCCACATTCCTTAAGAGCTTTTATTAATTTAAAAAGAACATCCGGATGGTTTGGAAGATGCATCTCAGGCAGAGAGAACCCATTTACCCGACGTAATGCATCTTCTCCGAATATTGCTGCGAAGTGATGCTGCCAGGCAGTTATCTGTAATTTAAAGTCAGAAGGTGGTGTCGAAGAGGCTACGGCATGACTCCAAAAGGTTCCTAGCCATTCAACATGCGGTTGGACTGTTTGATCAGTCGTTAGGAGTTTTAACGATGCGAGAATATCCTCTCGACCCATTTGTTCGATTCCCCAAAGAAGATTTCCGGAGTAATCAAGCATTATTTTGGGATCATATCCCTCATCTATCAGGCTGGGAATGATTTCAGCTAGACGTTTATAACATTGAGCAAATGGTTCGGCATTGTGGTTATCTCCCTCTGAAGTGTGTTCAAACATATATTGCAAATGTGAAATGAGCTCTCCATTTTTACCTGCGGGAATTGTTGGTTGATGCATGTGGAGGGCACATGCAAATCCAGAATTAACATTTTCTAACCTTGACTTTTCTTTTAATTGACTACAATCTCTTTCCTTATTTACCAATTCATTAATTGCTAATTCAAATCCACATATCGGTGGTAAGTCTTTGGACTTCATATTATTGAGGTTATATATTTAAAATAATCCCTCTGAGAGGAAGTTTTCAGAAGTAATCGGAGTATATACAATAAAAAATCTTTTTCATAGATTTAATTTGTTTTACGGTTCTATTCATGGAGAAGTACTTTTACTACTCAAAGTGTTTTTTATTACCTAGAGATATGAACAGTCTAAATATGTTTGTTTTTCAAATTGTGCTAATAAACACAAATAGATTGCAATAGAAAATTTATTTTTCCAGGCTTAAAGCCAGGATTAAGTTCTCCTGGTCTACCGAATTTGGAATGTAGTAATTGAAATTGACTTATAGAATCTGATTTAAATTTAATTGGTAAAGAAATTTTTTTTGCAAGAACTGTTGGTTCAAGGCTTTCGAAAGGAACTTTGATAAGTGTTATACCAAATCTCTTTGTTTCTATTTCTGCTACCCATCTGAGCCCACCGGGTGATTTATCTAAAAAAAATTCCCTTAAGCCAAAAATCCCATATTTACATGACACTCCAAATTTCAAAGTTCGGCCTTTACCTTCAATTTTTAATTCAAAGCCTTGATAATTCGACAAATTTAGAAGAGGTGAAAATATTGGAGATTTGCAACTAACAAAACCCCCTTTTTCCTCTACCACAACACCTTCTAGTGAGAGACCTTTTGAGGAGGTTCTACAGACTGCATTGCTTGAACCTCCCATAACAGTGTCGTTCAATGAGAACCAATCATCAAAGTCACTGGATGAGACGACTTTTGAAAGCTCCGGCATCTTTTATCAATAGTTTTTTTAACTCTATAAAATTTTTTTTTGAATCATGAGTTTAAAAATGTAGATTTCATCAGATAAAGAAAAATGCTTTTAAGGCTCATTCAATGATTCTTAAAGTCTTTGAATTGATTTTTAATTACTAATAAGGCTATTAGGGAGTTTTTAATCTGAGATGATTCGCTTGAGTTGGCTTGAAGATTTATCTAGTGAGGGTCAATCATTAAAGAGGAGGCAACCCTGAGATGATGGATTTATGGAACATTCTGCATCCCAAAAGTCTTCAACTTCGGTTCTTTCCCAATGATTAATCATTGTTTTTAATTCCTTGATTTTATCTTTAGCGACATCAATTCTTTCAAGGAGATTTGATGAAGTTTCTTTCTTAATGGTTTTCCTCGTTATTATCCTTATTTAAAATCTACCTTTGATTGAAATAGAACGAATTACAAAAATTACCAACATTATTTGTCTCAGCCTTAAGACCTGTTTTCTTTGCAATAAGACTGATCTTCGCGTTTTTTTCTTTTAGTGAATAGTCATTCTGATTAAGGTACATTGTGTAATATTCTCTGCATAAATTTGAGAGCTCTTTTTCTCTTGAAAACGGGATACGACCTACAGCTATCACTATCAGAGCCAGAGCTATTGCTCCTGTAAAAGCTTTGTTGAGAGAGTTAGTCATTAGATATGTTTTTTATATATTATCTAGCATGCCTCCTAAGGTAGTAAATCTTTGATATGTAAATACGAAATCTATCAACCTCGGCCAATACTTTTACTTACTACAGATAATGAAATTCTATAGTCATCTTTGGTTGTAGAAAATTAAATACCTTTATGTATTAAAAATTAAATTATTTTTATTGGTTTTTTAAAATGCTGATTTACCTTGCGCTGATTTGAAAAGGAAAAAAGTTGGTAATCCTAGTAATACGACTACAGATGTTAGGAGTACAAGAATTATGGTTGATGAACTCACACCAAGTTCTGTAGCAGCTAACGCAAAGGTCATTGAATTAATGATCGATTATTACAATTATTACTTAAATATTCTTTAAAGCTGAAATTATTAAAAGGTTGTAAGATTAGATTCTTTTTAGTTGTTATTTTGCTTTAAACTATTTAGTTTTCGTCTTATTTGATTCAACTTTACTTTCGAGATTTTCGTTTTTTTTCATTTCATCTGCTTTCAGTTGAGCCTTTTTTTCTAAGGCCTCTTTCTCGATTGCTTTCTTTGCATCAGCTTCTTTTTCTGCAGCGATTTTTGCTGCTAATGCTACTGATTTTTCATGTGCAATTTTTGCATCAAGCTTTCCTGTAGACCTCATCCATTCATTAACACTGACTTCTTTACCAGCAGTTTCACATTCTTTTTTGTATCTTAAGAATGGGAACCAATGATGCTGTGCTGTTTCAGGGTTACTAGAATCCATACCATTTTTTGACATTTATCAAATGCAAACTTGATGGATTATCTAATAATGTATAAATAAACAGCTTTTAACTTTTACTAATTTTAAGTTCATTTTATACATCAATAGTTTTTGTGATTTTTTTTACTTTGAAATAGTCAATCCATAAACGATACTTGCATTAATCCTGACAAATATTTGTTCCGTTAAGGTTATAGATCTTTATTTATATATTAGTTTGTCATGACATAAAAAATTTTGATTATGGATTCATCATTGGCTTTAGGAATTATTTTGACTTTTGTTGGGATAATTATTTTTATATTGATATCTAAAAATGATCTTGGAGTTACTACTTTAAAGAAAGATCCTGAATCTCATACAACACTAATTGGTTCCGTAGCAAAGGGTATTCCTGGCTCTAATATCTTAAATTCAGATTCAATCTCCACTGCAAAGGAGCCGTCAGAAAATTCAATTCACAGCTAGCAAAGATGCTAATGACGATTTTATTTGGACTTTGATTTTAAATAGTCTGGATCCTCCTCTTCTAAACGACGTCTCACCGGCCACTTCTGCTTTCTTTAAACGGAGGACGGCCTAGAATGTTCAGTTAGGAGAAGGAATGGGGATTTGATTGCACATTGTTATTCAGAATCAGATCGAATGGGGCAAAGACGTTGGACGATTGATCTTAAATAATTTTCAATGAACTATAGGCAATTTATATTCCTAGCTCGTCAATTAAATTCTTTTGGAATTTAGAACCCAGAATGCTATTAGCAGCCATAGCACCACTGGCTGCTACAGGAGGAATCCCTATCCCTGGGAAGGTACTTGAACCGCACATTAAAAGATTTTTAATTGGAGTTTTATTTCCTGGGAAAAGTCCTTTTGCTGCCGATAAGGCTGGACCATAACTTCCATGTTTTGTATTTAAAAATCTTTGATGAGTAAGTGGTGTCCCTAGCATTTTTATTTCAATTCTTTCCTGAATATCAGGGATTAGTTTTCTTATCGGTTCCCAGAAGACTGAGCAACGCTCCTCTTTCGTTTTTTCATATTCGTTAGTGCCTATTTTAAGATTTTCCCATATCTCCCAAGGCTCATTAGCAGGTGTATATCCGTGAAGAATGTGTTTGTTGTGGGGTGACATTGTTGGATCCAACGCCGATGGTATAGAGAGAACTACTACATTTCTTTCAGCAGTAATACCTTTCGACCAATCATTAACCCATATTGAGTGGAGTGGAATATTTTCTAGACCTTCTGCATTAAACCCAAGATGTAGATGAAGAAATGACTTGCATTTTGGAGTAGTGGCCCTTTCATTCCTCCATTTTTGAGATATGTCTTTTGGTATTAAATCAAGGGTGTTCCAAATGTCTGCATTACTAACAATATGATCTGCCAATATTGTCTCACCATTTTTTAGCTCAATTCCGATTGCTTTATTCCTTTTTATAATTATCTGACTTACTTTTGAATTAAGTCTAAGATTTCCTCCGAATGAGTAAATTCCATTTAATAGAGCCTTAACGATTGATTCACTTCCTCCCTTTGGATACTCCAGGTAGGCATCTGGTTTAAACCAATCATCAAAAAGTGTTGCCATCGCAGCAGCATTCGTTTCGTCTTTGGATAAACCGCTTATTAGAAAACAAAGTAATTCAACCCAATTTCGTAAAAATGAATCTTCAAGATGTTCATCAACTAAATTCCCAAAAGCACCTCCTAGGTATTTAAAGTATTTTAAGTGGGTGACGAGTGTTTTACTACGTCTTAAGAGCTGAAAAACAGTTTCCTTATTCTGATTTAGTGCTATTAGGGGAATTGCATTAGCTGCTGCACCAATTGGTTTAATCACTTGAATAAAATGTTCCCATTCTTTAATGGCATCATTTCCGCTAATTGATTTGATCTGATCAAGGAATCGTCTATCTCCAACTCCAATCGTGAATTCACCCTCAGGAATTTGAACATTCCAATCCTTATATTTAATTAATTCAATTTTTTGGTTAAGAGCCTTGAGGACTTGACCTAATGGATTTGTCGTTGGCCAGGTACCTATTCCACTCCAAAGAGAGGGACCAGATTCAAATTTATAACCATTTTTCTCAAAGCCATGAGCGGCTCCTCCTGGTTTTGAGTGAGCTTCAAGGATTAGGACTTTTTTGCCAGCTTTTGCAAGTAATCCTCCGCAACATAATCCACCAATACCACTTCCAATTACTATTACTTCTGGATTTTTCATTCCTTTTTTATTAAGGGGTTTTTCTTCTTTAGTGTTTCTACAACAAATTCTTCAGAACTGCTTGAATAAAGTCAGTATTTAAGGAGGTAATTTACTTAAATTTTTGTTTGGTCTAGAAGAGGAATTGATGGACGTATGTAAACAAATAAAGCTCCGTGCATATCTCTAATGATTCTTAAATCTTCGTCAACATAGATCACGCTAATCTCACAAGTTGGATTTTCTTTGTTCCATGGCAGAAGTTTCCATACGGTCTTTACTGGATACCACCTTTCCATGAGAATATTGTCTAAAAAAGGAATTTTTCCTAGTCCATCCACCTTTGATACTTTAGTCTTCTCTAACTCCATTGAAAGAATGTTGTCTTTTAGTTGAAGCCCCTTAGCCAGAGTTATGACTCGACCACCAAAGGTAGGCAAAAGCTTAAACCACCCAAGGATTGGGATGGTTGTAAGTCCAAAGATAGTGGTATCAAAGGTGGAGATCATTTCCCCTTTAATAAAATTGAGGTGCTGACCGACTCTTCCCACTGTTGATAAACCAAATGATCCAACTTGTAAAAGATGAAGCTTGAAAAATAAATCGCTTTTTGATTTGTCGTTTAAAGCTTTTTCAATGGCTAAAAAAAATGGAGAACTTCTAAATAATTCAACTGATGAGTAAATAAGCTCCCATTCACCTTCAATAGAACTCTGAGTTATTTCATCTGATAGTGGCAGTAGATCTTCAACTAGTTTATTCATCTCTACTAATTTATTCTGGTACATAGGAGCAATCATTGCGTTCATCCTTTGACCTCTATCTGTTGCTGCTGCTACCTGGTAAATAAGGGCTTTGAGATCCTTCCTGTCTTGCATTTTATTGAATTGGTTAATTCGTTCTTAACACCTTGACCTTAACTAATATTTCCTAAAGACCTTAAGTTTATATATAGGCTTAACAAGTAATATTTGAGCGTTTCTCATTGATTTGGCTTATAACATTCATATGATTACAGCTAAAACCTTACTACTTATAATATTTGTTCCCTTGGCATGTCTTAAAGTTTTTGGCTTCTATAAAAAAATTCTCAAGTTCTCAGAACCGTCTTTAAAGCAAATAAAAGCAAAATTAGAAAGATCATTTGCAATAGATAGCTAGGTTGATTGGTCGAATTTTTGTGTTTTATGGCGATTATTACTTACCTTTTTATAGCAAGAATAAATCTTTTTTTCCTTCTTGATAGTCATTTTAGGCTTAAGTGAGACTTTAGCTAAATTTTTTCTAAATAAGCCTATGACTTGTTTTTTGTACTCCTTATTCCTTTTTATGATTAGTTTTTTGTATAAATTAATAAGATGCAAATGCTATTTACATCTACATGTAAATAGATTGTTCGGTTTGGATACCCACAATGTGCTAGATGTTGTATATAGGTAATTCTTAATTCAATGTCTCAATTAAGTATCAAAGTTAGCGCTAAAGGCGAAGCCATGATCGCTACTCTTCAAAAGGAAATTTTTAACCGAAGAAGAAAAAAAGTAACAGCATCACAAGTTGTTGAAACTCTTGTAGAGAGCGGGGCTAAGTCACAATCTGATAAGCGTTATGCTGCTTCTTGGAAAAACTTAATAAAGGATATTGAGAAAGCTGCAAAAGTTTCTGAGTTACATGGTAATAAGCCGGCAAATGTTAGTGCTGATGAATGGGCTTTGATTCTTTCTCACCGTACTCGTAAGTCCTCAAGTGCTAAGAAGGTATCAGCAAAACCCTCAGCTAAAAAGGCTGCTGTCAAGAAAACTGTTGCTAAAAAGGCCGCCATCAAAAAAACTGCTGCTAAAAAAGTAATTGCAAAGAAAGCAGTAACTAAAGCTGCTCCAGCCAAGAGCGCTGCAAAAGCAAAAGTCAAGACTTCTAAAGTTAAAACAGCAGTTAAGAAAGTAGCTTCTGCTCAAGCTAAAAAAGCAACTTCAATCGCTAACTCAGTTTCAAAGAGAGCATCTAAGGCTGTAGCGGGAAGACCTGCTAAGCGTGCAAGAAAAGTTAGTCTTAAAGCTGTAAAAGCTTAGTCAATAAGCCAGATCCGTTAAAGCGGCCTGAAAAGTGCAATGCTTTTCTCTGGCTATTTTAGTAACTATGACATTAGTATCCCAAGCCTACATTGCCTTTTGTGTAGCCTTGGCAGTAGTACTTGGCATGGTAGTAGTGATTAGTAATATCAGCTTTCTCTCCTTCTAGTCCATCGATTCTTTTCTTTCCTAATTTCAATTCTCTTGCAGCCTTTTCCCCTGTAATTAAATCAGCGCTTAGACGTCCGCAAATATCATTCACTTTGAAGTCTTTCGCTGAAGGACCTCTGACATAGCCTGCAAAAAATGCCAGAAATAATCCAAGGGTTACAAACCTTCGGTGGTTTCTCCACCATTCATAACTATTTAGATTTAGTTTCTTTTTTAAACCAATGTACATTTATATAAATGATAGATTTGTTCACCTTAGGCTTTAGTCCCTTTCTTTATTGATGAAGTTCTTGATAGGTAAATATTTTAGCTTATTCACTTAGTTAATGAATTAACCCTATTCGCTTTTCAATTGATCATATTCACCAGTTACGATTGGATTATTGGCAAATGTATTTACGAATGCTTGAGAAAATTTCAAAAGATGATTGGCAATATTTTGTCCCATTTTTGGCTTGCACTATTTGCTTCTTTGCAACAGATTTCTTAGGAATAATTGATAAGACTTCTATTGCTTATTGGTCTGGACGTTTGTTTTATGAGCCATACAGGATTATTACATCCCATTTTTTTCATGGTGACTTTAATCATTTATTGGCAAATATCTCTGGAATCATCGTAGCTAGATATTTTCTTAAATCTTTAGGCCTTCAAAGTAACTATTTCTTTCTGGCTTTTATTGTTTTGATAATGCCTCTCCAAGCGTTCATTTGTTGGTGCGTAGATATTTTAGTTTATAGAAATCCTATGTCTCTAGCCATTGGCTTTAGTGGCGTTTTATTTGGTATCGACGCGTTTATTCTAATGACTACAATTTATGGAAAGAAAAGATTTTTTTTTATTGGATGCGACCTAAAGAAAGATACAAGATTACTTAAATCTATTTCTGTACTGACAGGTATTGGAATTATTTGGTCATTCTTACCTGGAATTAGTTTGTTAGGTCATATGTCTGGACTTTTGGCAGGATTTCTACTGTTTTGGCTCTAAACAAACAATTGATTTGATCTTATTGCTTCTTAAGAAAAACGTAATCATTTGAATAGTTAAAAGCCTCAACTCAACTTTAATTGAGTTGACTTCACTTCACTTCACTTCACTTCACTTGATAAACTTTTGACCTTCCATTGCATTTACGCACCGCCCATTCGATTGGAGATTTTAAACTTTCTTGTTCAACACAAATAGTCTGATAATTAGCCCATTTAGCTATTGGCCCTAATCTTATTGCAATTAGTGCAAGGCTAAACGCACATAAAAATGCACATAACAGCAAAGCAATTCCGGTAAATAGATCATTAAACTTGAACTTCTTTTCTGTCAGATTGAAGTTCTTATTTTTCTTGGTCTCACTCATAGAACTAATGGGTTGGAATAAAATGCCTCAATATTTAAAGTCTTATATACTGTTACCTCTTTTATGGTGGCATAGCTAATAAAAGGTGTATGAATTTTATAGATCTATTTATTGATAGTTAACAGTTGGAAATTTTCTTAGGTTCCTTCATTTGTCTTTTCCCCATTAAACATCCTTTTCTCCCCGATCACGATGGTTAACCATCCAATTGCTAGAAGCCCTCCAGCTTGATAGTCTCCTTTTAGAAAATCAAATAGAGCGAGGGTGCTTGCAGAAATAGCAAGAGTTCGAACAGCAAACCTTGCAAAGGTAATTTTCTTTTTTTTAATAGGTTTATTCATATCCCCATTTTGCAGGGACTAACTTAGTAAAACAAATTTTGGTTGGATGAGTTATTGAAATTTATTCTTTTGAAAACACTTTGTTAATAGAATTAAATCTATCATTTCTTCTTTGTCGTAAGAAGATTGATCCTTTTCCCTAACACCGCTTCCCTCTGTTAAACCTTGTAGTTCTAGTTTCTTTCTAATCAACATTTTTCTTTCTGCACTTGAAAGACTTTTAAAACGGTTTTTCCTTTTTTCACGACTTTTACTATTGCTCATTGGATTTGCTTAATAATAAGTTGTCTATTAATAATGAATTGATAATTGTTCTTACTAGTTTAATTCATTAAATAATTGTTATCTAGTAGTGCATCAATGACTTTTGCTCCTCTTGATTTATTCCCAAGAGAAAGGGGATTGGCCTTATCTAGTATTGAAGCAAAGCAGGTAATCCAAGTACTACCTTTGCAGACTTGAGCAGCCTCGCAAATGTGTTTTGGTGCTTTTTTCGTGCAACCTAGAGTGCGAGAAAATTTAATAGATTCTAATTGAGTATCAAGTTCTAATTCTAGTAATGAAAATTCGTCTTTACTAATACTTTCACCAGCAGCGTAGCTTTCAAGCAAAATTTGATAGTTCATTATTTAAAGAGTTTTAGGAATATTGAAAATTAAGATCGAAAAAGTTTTTCTAAATCTTGCTTCACTTTCTCCAATTCATTTAGTTCTTTTTGGTTTGTTTTTTGCCCCCATTTATCTACTTCTCCAGTCCGACCATTTTTAATTGTCATCCTTATCCACCAAAATTGAAGACTCAAGAAAATCAGAGCAAAAAAAATTAGTTCAAGAGTTCCTTGTTTCATCCCAAACTATTCTAATAAATCGAACTTTTTCTTATCGTTGTACTCATTTTTCATGTATTGATTACTCATTAGGATCAACTTCAGTGATTTTTAGATTTAAGCCAACGTAGAGAAGAATACCTCCAATAAGAGGGGTCCAAAGACCCAATGGGTTTAAATCATGTGATTGCAGAAATTCCATTTATTCTTCATCTCTTCTAATGATGATTTGATTTGTTTTATATTCAGATACTACCCTATTAGCTATTTCAACAATAAATGAATTTGGACAGTGTAAAGCCTCTTGTAACTCAGCTAATTCATCAGAAATAAACTCTATACTTCTTGCAATCACTGCTTGATGTTCTTCTTTTGGTTCCCATTCATTAGCCATTTATTTTCATTGATAATGATCTGCTATTTTGTTAAGCATTTTTGAAATATATTTTTCAGTTGCAGTTGTTTGCTCTTTTATTTTTTCGCATGCGACCTTAACTTGCATCCATGCACTGTCTATTACTTCAAGTTCTTCATTTGTAGGCTGCCATTCTTCAGGCATATTAAATATGAGTTAAACCAAACATGATCCCTTTAGAGATTGCCCATCCAATACCTAGGCATATAACAACTGTAAAAAGTGTTTTTAAAAGGTCCATACTCTTTTAGTCCCTTCCAAATGCAGTTCTTAACGAACTTGAAAATTCGAATTGAACCCCATCATTAGATGAACCTAGGTTTTGAATTAGCTTTGAACTGGCAAATCTTGATTGAGTTGATGAATAAATTGATTGAGATTTTACTGCTGATGATTTTACTGCCGCTGTTTTCTTTGCTGTTGCTCTTGTTGCTGTAGCTGAGGTCATTAAAAAAATTGTATTTCTTACAACTTAGACAAACTGAGGTAAAAGGCGATACTTGTTAACTTTTTAAAATCTTAATATCATCAACCAAAGAGGGATTGATATGAGTGCGATGATCGTACTTAAGACAACAAGAGATGTGGCGTCCTCTTCATCTCTTGACGCTGCTTGGGATATTAGTAATACAGATATTGCTGTTGGCGCAGCTGATTGAAGTACTAAAGCTTCTTGCATGACGTTGGGTAATCTGATTGCTGAGGAAATGATCAACATAATGACTGGCAATCCAACAAGTTTCATGAATAAAGCATTTTTTATGGATATTATTTGGAGTTTTATTCTTGAGAGATTTGCTTTCCTCAGCCAACTTAGATTCATTCCAACGATTACTAGTGCTAAAACAATTACAACCCTTGAAGGTATCCATAGTAAGGCAGTTATTTGTTCATCCCATGGAGATGTATGAACAATTAATGCGCCAATTAATCCTTTTACAGCTGGGCTGCTAAATATTGCTTTTATGAAATTCTTCCAATATGTATTAGAATTTAAAACTTTTGAAGGATCTGTTAGCAATATTGGTCCGATACTCCAAATTACTAATGTCGCACCAAGGTCAAAACCTATGCTGTAAATCAAAGCATAATTTGGAAGCAGTGCTAGTGAAACTGGTATTCCGAAATAGCCAGTATTTCCAAATGCGCTACCTAATTGAAGAGTTCTGTTTGGTATAAGGTTTTTTATCCTTGGAAAACTATTTAATGTAGTCATTAAGAAGCCTATAGCTACCAATGCTAATGCAGCAGATTCTATTAATGGTAATTCTAGGCCAGACTTTAGTAATATCCCCATCAAGCTGATAGGAATTCCATAGATAATAAGGGGACGAGAAATCGTTAGGGATAAATTTTTTTTAAATCGTCCGAGTAAATAACCTATTAAAAGACATGGTATTAATTCAGCTAATAGAAAGATTATTTCCAACTGAGTAAAGCAAATATCATTTTAGTTTTCTGAGAATTTAGTAGTAGTTTTATTGATTATTTCTTTATTTTAACTTTAGTTTATCTTAATTAGTGCTTTTAAGGTTTTGGACATATGTTTCTTTTTCACTGATTGAGAAAGTTTTAATTCGTAATAAGCTTACTTTTCCTTGTAAATACTTTTTTCTGAACACCCTAATGTTTCGCCAAAGAGAATATCTGTGCACATTGCATTACATAAAAGATAAACGACCCAACTAACAACAGGGACCCCAACTAAATAACTAAAAGGGTGTTTTACTTTGATGAACCCAACAATGGCAACGCTTAAAACAACAATCAAGTTGATGATTCGTTTGAGGCTTTTTCTTGTTATCTGCATTATCTATTTCTAGCAGAAACTTTTCTTTTTTATCTAGTTTTTACAACAACTGTTAGTCAGCTTTGTTTTCTTTGGGTATTATTTGAGATATTAAAGATTATCGATGTCTTCTACTGTCACCTCAGTTTTTACTTTTAAGGTTGAAAGCACCTTTGACGAGTGGGCTGCAATCTTTGACAGCAGTGAAGCTACCAGAAGACATAGAGAGTTTAATATTCAGCCTTTGTACAGAGGTTGTAGTGATGAAGATCCTCAAAAAATCATTGTTATCCATCAGCATCCAGAGGGTAATATTGAGAAATTTATAGCAGCCAATGGAGACTGGATGGCGAGCCACAGAGTTGATTTATCTACAATGGAGAAGTCTTCTTGGACTTGGACTGACAACCGTAGTGTTCAGTTTAAAGCCGCTTAATAAAAATACGGGCCGTTTACCTAAGCAATAAAAGATATATTCCGGATTTTTATTATTTCTAGTCATTAACAGATATCTAGATCTGAATTTTCAAGATTAGGCATATTGATTAATTATTTATCTACTTAAAAGAGTTTTTTTGTATGGAGATGGTGAGCTATTAAAAAAATTTAATTGAATTAGAAAACTCTATGGGTATTGATATTACCCCGATAAATAAAATTAGAATTGGGAGATTCCACAATATAAGTAACTGAATAAATTTAAACTTGGTAAATTTATACATAGCTAGTAATCAGTACGCTTTAGTCCCCATAAATTTCCTTGCTCTGAAGCTTTTACAATCGCTTTGTAAATATCTAATGTCATAATTTTAATTAAATCGAATAACATTTTTAAGTTACCTTTTAAATTACTGACTGTATGTAGGGAGTAATACCAAATATATAAAGTAAAAATTATTAATGTAATTAGTTTTTCTAATAGTTGATTATTTATGGACCTCGTTATTTTTAGTCTTTTAAAATCAATTTAAACCTATAAAAAGTAGTTTAGCTAAATTCTTTAGTACATATTTTTATCATGAATTTGGCTCGGATCTTATCTGTTATCTAATGTTTCTAAATCATTGACAGGATTTAGTTACGGTTTTCTGTCCAAAAATTGTTCGGTAGATATCTTTCACAACTATTTTGTTGTTTTTAGTATTGAAAAAATTTTATTAGAAATGTCCTCAAGACCAATTACATCCTGTAAAAGATATGCTGTTAGCTACCGAGATTTTGCTAACAAAAGACATGAGTTAGGGTTTTATGCTATTGATGCTTTTGAAGCTAGGCAGCTAGCAATTGAGTTCAACAAATTTGTTCGTGAGCATCCAAATTCTATTGATAGGATTTCTCTTAGAAATAAAGTTATCGCTTGATTTCATTTCGTTTGTATGTCACTTGGCTAATAATCAATATATGTCCGGAGATATTGGTTATTTAAATAACTACTCTTGAATGATTATTTAAAATATTTAAAGTGGAATTCTAGTCTAGTATCTTATTTATCTTGTACCCATAAAGCAAGTCCACCACCCTTTCCTCTAGCTGATAGCCATTTACCATTGGGATCGATAGCTATTAATGCAAAAAAAGGTCTCTTTTTTTGATCCGTTGCCGGTAGAGATCTTTTTAAAATAGTCAATGAAGCTAGTTTTATTTGAATGAAATCAAAAGAAAAGGGTAATAATGGCTGCTTCCTTTCTAAATTTGCGTAGCCACTGAATCTCAGGGTTAGTAATCCAAATTTAATTGCGTTGGCGATAGTAAATTTCTCTTCTTCTTGATTCTGTGTATCTTTCTTCAACTCTAGACTGGCTGAAAGAACCTGTAGCAAAGTGCTTGAAATCGTGTCTTCTGTATCAGATCCCTGCTTCCAAACTGAATTAAATTTCCACAGTCCTAATAGAGAGTCAAATTCAATGCCACTACCATCTACTCTTGCGCTTTTTTCTAATTCTTTAAGTTTGTCTAGAGAAGGAAGATCCATTTTATTTACGTCCATTACAGTTAATTTTGTTTGAGTAATTTTAATCAGATATCTGACGTCTAGTGGTTTTAGGCTTTATTAATTTATCTGCCATGAATAGTTTTGAGTTAATTATTGCTTAATTGTACATTTATTTATTCATGTGCATTCTTTCAATATCTAATTTTCATTATGTATCATATGAGACTTTTAAATATTTAGGTCATAATTAGAAATCAATAAGAGAGTGAGTCCCTAATTTTGGCTAATGAATTTAAACCAAGTACGTCACTCTTAACGGTAGGACTAAATTTATTTATGCTTATTTTTTTGCTTTTAGCTATTTAGTTCATAATATTCAAGCTATGGACGGTGCTTATTCTTTTTGTTTGAATGGAGTGTTAATTAACTTCCCAAATGACTACCTTTAGAGAAAGAATTAATTCACATCTCCCGATAGTGCTTCAGTTGGTAAGCACTGCATCCTTGGTTGTGATCGCTCTGTCTGCTATTTGTGGATCTCAATCGTTGAAGAAATTGTCTTCTGCTCATGAAATGCCTGGCTCGGCAGAAGTGCATCACGATCATTGAAGTCCTGATCATATAAAATGTACAAAAGGGCTTGTATAAGCCCTTTTTTTGTCTTGATTTTATAGGAAGGATAATTGGTCGGCATTAGGTTTGTTTATTGGCTCGGCTGTCCATTCTGCTGGGTCCCATTTAGTCATTAGCGGTTTTAAAGCTTTAAGGTCTTGAGCACTTTTAACTGAAGAGATCCATTCTTCTTCTAGCCCATTTGGAATAATAACGGGCATACGGTTATGAAATTGTTTGACTAAATCATTTGGTTCGGTCGTTAGCACACAACAGCTCTCTAGTTCACATCCTTCTTTAGACATCCATCGATTCCAAAGTCCTCCAAACCAGAAAGTTTGAGAATCTTTTCTACCTATTAGGTGACCTTTTTCTAGAAAACCATTGGCTGGTATCAAACATCTCTTATGCCTCCAGCTTGCCCGAAAAAGTTTCTTCTCTTCAACACTTTCTGATCTCGCGTTAAATGGCTTTGGCCTTGTGTTGTCAAAAGGGTCTTTACTCCACTCAGATATAAACCCCCATAGCATTATGGATGTTTGTGTCTTGCCTTCATTCTTAAGAACAAGAATTGGAGAACCTGGTTTGATTAATATTTGTGGTTCATAATTTTGACTCAATCCCCTTGGTAAATCTTTTTTTAATAGGTCAGGTAAATTTATAAATTTAGTTAATAGCTGATATCTTCCGCACATCAAATTAATCCTTTAGACGCTTTTTGATCAGAATCATTTTAAAACTAATAGCGTTCTTAAAATAATGGCAAAGTTCCTTGTGTAATTTCTTTTTTATTTGAATTTCTTGAAAATAGTATATTCGAATATTGATCTGCATAGGCGCAGTTCTTGCATGAAGGATTTGATTCTGGAATCTCTGATTGATTCATTAGTGTGACCATTTCATCTAGTCGACTCTCTATCCAATCATTGCTCCATTTATAGGGAACAAGATATTCATCAAAACGCATGGTCTTATTAAATTCATCTTCATCCCTTTTTGCATTGCAAACTAGAAAATAAGATATTGGATGAACACTAAAACCCATCCCCGAGAGTAAGTAAGCATAAAAGTCCATTTGAATTTTATAGGCCTCGTGAAAAGGATCCTCTAAATAATCTTTCTTATCAACTCGTCCGTTTTTTGCTTGTGATTTGTAATCCACAATTATTAGTTGTCTTGTAATAGTGTCTTGCCAAATATCGTCTACACCTCCAGTCAAAATTATTCCGGTATCCTTGTAACGATGCATTAGTCCCCGATGAAGTGAGTTTCTCCAGTTATTTATTTCAGGATGATCAAATGGAACAACATGAGATAGTCCATTAGATGCAAATATTCTGTGTGGAACCTGCTTTTGTCTGCAATCGTCAAATTCTTTTTTGAGTAATAGGTCAGTGGTTTCATTGAGAGTCCAACCTGGTGTCCCTGGAGGATCAAGACCTCTTACCCTATCGAGATAAAAGCACCTTTGACACGTCAAAAAATTTGTGAAACGACCCCTACTAATTTTAAAATCTTCTTGTTGATTTGGCTTGTAGAGAGAAGACTTACGACTTCGAAGGCCTGTGGCTTCGATTGGTTCTTTTTTGCTATTTCTTTTTAGATCAATCATTTTGTGTAATCACATAAAGATTTCAACTGGATTTATTCGATAGATTTAATTTCTTTAACGCAATTGTCTTTTCCCTATCAATTAAAAAATTTAGAACCTTTTTACTTAATTGAGAAGGATTTTTCAATTAATCGTTTTTAAACCTTTATAAGCTACTTTTCCGAAAATTTAGGTACGGACATATTTTTGTAGCTCGCTAATTCATTCAAACAACAAAAGTTTTCCACAGCTCCTATATGCTTAATATTGACTAAATCCCTCTATAAAAGGTTTTCCAATAAAAAAGACCCTAGGTATGGTGTCCTACGGGTCTGGGTGATGGGGATACTATTTCTAACCCTATTTCCCATATAAATCAACCCCCCCCTACAGATGGTGTTCATTTAAGTTTGCGATAAAACATATAGTGCTTTAATGTTGCCTAATCTGATTGATTTGATTATTATTTTTGAAAAGCTGGGTGATGGGGATCCTTCAGCAGTTTATTTTGCCCTCATGATATGAGGGCTTTTTTATTGCTTATTTTGTTTTGTGGTGGACCTAACCGTTTAATTATTTTTAATTAGCCTTTATATCCTTGAAATATTCATCGTGTTTGAGCATTTCGATTGTTCGATTTTTGGTATTGCAGGCGACATATATTAGATGTTTTGAAATATATGACTTGACATTACCTATTAGTTCTTGCTAGTACATGTGTACTGCTAAAGGTAAATGACTTTATCTGCTTCCCCGTATGCTGTCTTTAAGGCTGAAGAATGGGTATCTGCCGTAGCCCAACCTATTGGAATCGGTCAATGTCTACGACTCACCCCAAAGAAACTTGCACCTATCAGATCTTCGGTCAAGAAGAAGAGTGGCAATTCCTTGAGAAAGGGATTCTCAAAAAAACATGTTCAGCTTGCGTTTGCATGACATGTCAACATTTCAATTATTCCAGCGACAATCATTGCAGAACAATTCTTTCGTTTCATGTTCATCGTCGTTTTATTCCTCATGGAGATCATTTGATTTCACGTTGTCTTCTTTGGATGCGGCAACGAGAGAAAGAGATTGGTTGGTGTCCAGAGGTAGCCTGACACTCTGAATAGATCAATTTGCTTATTAGTGTTCCCATACCATCTTTGATCAGCATATGAGGTCTATTAGCTCTATTAACTAGAATTGTTTTTGTATTAGTTTTTGGATTTTCTCTCGTCCACTTGATATGGCTTTATAGTCATGATCCAATTATTTAAAGATGTCACTTTAATTGATATTGATAGATATATGAAAATTTAGTAGTCGATTAACCATTGACTATTGAATTTAATACCCTATATGTGATAGATGTATTAAGAAAGTAATTATTGAGTTATGTCTCAGTTATCCATCAAAGTTAGTGCTAAAGGTGATGCCTTGATTGCTACCTTGCAAAAGGAGATCTTTAACAGACGTCGTAAGAAGGTTACTGCTTCTCAAGTTGTTGAAACCCTTGTTGAAAGCGGTGCTAAATCTCAGTCTGATAAACGTTACGCAGCTTCTTGGAAAAACCTAATTAAAGATATCGAAAAAGCAGCTAAAGTTTCTGAGGTTCATGGAAATAAGCCAGCAAATATTAGCGCTGATGAATGGGCTTTAATTCTTTCTCATCGCACACGTAAAGGCTCTGCTCCAAAAGCTGCTGCAGCAAAAAAAACCACAGCTAAAAAAGCTGTCGCAAAAAAAACGGTTGCTAAAAAGGCAACAGCAAAAAAAGCAGTAGCTAAAAAGCCAGTTGCTAAAAAGGCTGCAGCCAAAGCTAAAGCTGAGGTTTCTGCAGTTGTTAAGCCAAGTGCTGGTAGACCTGCTAGACGTGCACGCAAAGCCAGAAAAGCACCTGAAGCAGCTAAATAAAGCTTACCCAGACCGTCAGGCGGCATGAGAGGTTCAATTCCTCTCACTGGTATTTTGTAGATACCTTGATGATATTTGTATGGATCTGTTTGCTCAGGTAAATCTTTTCCTTTAATCAGTAACTATTAAACCTGCATTGCATAGAGCGTTGAATACCTTTTTTTTGCGTTCCATTTTTTTTTCTGTTGGCTGAAGCATATCAAGTATGGACGCAATACAACTTATTTCATAGGAGCCTTGGGAAATGAGAGCTGCATCACATATTTCATTATTAGCAATTACAGGTTCGATACCAGTGAATTTCAATTTCTGAATTGATGCTTTTAATACTTGCTCGAGATATTCTAGTTGTTCGTTATTCAATGTCTTTCTGTCTACATAATCCATTAGAACTAATGAGGGCGTCACTACTAAATCTACAAATAACTAATTTAACTACTTTTTGGAAATATTTTGATCTCTTTGGATTTTCTACTTTTTAGGTGTCTTTTTTATTCATATCAGCTTTATATGCATTGAGAGCTTCTTTAATTCTTCCTGGTGCAAAAGGATTTTTACCTTTTGCCTCTTTCTTTGCTTCTTGCCATGCATTGTCGATTTCTTTCTTTGCTATCGGATCGTTATTGAAATTTGTGTATAGCTTCATCAGATACCAAGTGCTTAAAACTAATAGACCTAGACCTAATAAATACATGAGGCTGTCTCGACAATTACGACAATCT
This sequence comes from Prochlorococcus sp. AG-402-L09, assembly GCA_003216715.1. Classification (GTDB taxonomy): domain Bacteria; phylum Cyanobacteriota; class Cyanobacteriia; order PCC-6307; family Cyanobiaceae; genus Prochlorococcus_B. The sequence goes on from QCIK01000002.1 coordinate 23,406, forward strand.
AACCAATTGAAGGGAAATTGCGCCTATAAATAAAAAAATTACGTATGCGCTATGCCACTTATCGTAGATCCCTCTAAAGATACGAGTAATGGAGTTGGGAAGATTTTTATAACAATCAATATCACACTTGCCATCGCATTACCTTTGTCTGCAATTTTGGTGACTATCTTTTGGGGCTTAAAACATGGTTTCAGTAGTTTTATTTGATTTCAATAGAGAAATTATTTTTTATCCAAATAAAGTTTTAATAAGTTCAACAAATAATTTGATGCTCCAAAATAAGATGCCTCCATAAATAAACCCTGCCAGACCAGAAGCCCAGTCATTGTAAAATTTCCACGAAATGAGTATTACGACGATTCCAAGAAAGAGTGAATATGTAGCCATTATTTTGTTGTCTATTTCAAGAGACGTTTTGTGAAAAAGTTTAGAGGTCGGTATACCTAACTTTTGTGTAGTAGCAACCGAAGTGAGTGATAGTTACCGAATAATTTTCTTCGGTTCGCCTCATTCCAATCTCTCTTAATTTAAGACAGAGTAGTTATGTTCTCCGAAAGAAAAGTTATGTACACTTCACTCTTCGACACTTTTTTCTCTGATTCTTTAATTGCACCTACCAGAACTGTTTATGTGGTTTCTGATAGTCAGCTTGAAGAGCTTAAGCGTAATCAACGTCAAGAGGAACTCGACGACATCGAAGACTCCAGAAAAAGACTAGAAGAGAGCTATCAAGCTCGTATTAAAGTTCTTGATGAACGTCAAAATGAGATAAAAGAGGAACTTAAGGCTTTGTCTCCCACAAAGGTTAAGGCTGCCCTTAATAAGAAGTAACTGTTAGTTGGTCTGAAGAATGTGTTTCTTAGCACCTCCCTATTTAAGTGGAGGTGCTTTTTTACTGATGTTCAAATGATTTTTCTCAAATCATTTCTTTGTATCTAAATCTATGAAAGTGTTAATTGTCTAGATTCTCTTTTTGACTTTCTTCAAGTGCCTTATTACCTTCTTTGAGTGTTGTCCTGACCCACCAAACTGAAATTCCTGCAATAGCGATGCCTAATGTCATTATTGAAATTATTGTTGAATTCACTTGTTATAACCCTTAGTTACTTGAGTTGATTTTGCTTTTTTTAAGCAGCTCATCAGATGTCAGGAATTGGTTTTCCCAGATTAAAAATATTTTAAATGATGACTCTAAAATAATTTAAGAGAAAGATGAGGATAAATTCACTTGCCATAGGCCTTCTTGATGGTTTATACCGAGATTAATTGAAGAGGAAAACCATGAAACTTCAAACTTCATTTAGTGTCCCCAAAGAAAATATGGGTGACATAGGTAGAAAGCACGAGATAGTTAAAAGAGGAATGACAGCGATAGCTTCATACTGGGAGAGAGAGTGTGCTTTAAATCCTTCCTCACCTGCATGTCTTATTTTTGAGGACTAGTAGTTGATAGGAGATAAGGAAATATACTTTCCTTGAGCAAATAGTTAATTTTTTACTTCTCAATGAAAAGTGTTATAAAAACTTGGTTTGGATTATTACTTTCCCTATTTTTAGTAATTAGTGTTAGCTTCCAGTCAGTTGAAGCCGAGCCGGTGTTAATGACATCGGATGTTGATATTGAAAATGATCAAGGCTCAATGGATTCAAAAAGTATTGATGATCTTTTAGGCCCAGATACAAATTTTCCCTTTGATCCAGCAGATCATAGAGATGGGTCTAATCCGATTAAAAGAATTGGCAAAATAAGCGATGATAATTTGTAAGTAAGTATCTTTTTATTTTCTAAGCAAAAGTTCTAAACGTTTTTTTTGTTCTTCAAGAGATTCGGTCTTTTGATTTCTTTTTGCCTCCATTCTATTTTTTATAGACTCATCAGCTTGTCTTGCGATACTTGCTTTCCTAAGGAAAACAAGGATTGAAATCACAGCAAATATAAGTGCAAGTGAACCCAATGGAACTATTGTTGCGCTCATTTCTTCCATTAGTAATTACAGGCGTTATATAAACGATTCGCTTTCTGTTGATCCTCACATTTTTTTAGTTTCGTTTCTAACTCTTCCATCTCCTTTTGAGCCTGATTGATTAATTCCAATGACCATTGCCAGTTTCGCTCGTTGCAATGTTGTTTTGCAGAATCCCAGTCCATGGTTGGATTGCTTTAATAATGGGTGATTTGGTCGAGCAGAACTCTTTTTCTCTCAGAGGATAACAAGTTTATGAACTAAATATTGTGTTTTTATCTTCTCTTTGAAAACTTTATTTGTATTAACTTTAGGCAGATCAATTTAAACCCAACCTTGATCCTCATTTTTACTCTGCCTCACTTAAGCTCGAAATATCATTTTTTATTCTATGGAAACAGCTTTTGCTTGGAGCCTTTGTCTGTCTGCCGTTGTTGTTTTGCTTTCAATTGGGCCACTAACTTATGGCCGAGTCAAAGCTGGATATTCGGCCGAGAATATGAGTGCTCCAAGAGCTTTATTTGATGAGCTCCCCGATTTTGGCAAAAGAGCTGTTTGGTGTCATCAAAATTGCTGGGAGAGCATAACTCTTCACGCTCCTGCATGTTTGCTATGTCTGATTGCCGGTGTTGTCTCTCCTGTGGCCGTAATAGCTGCGTGGGTTCACCCAATTTTGAGGTTTATTTATATTGGTGCTTATGTTGGCGATATCCCTCCTGCTAGAGGACTTTGTTGGGCTTCGGGTCTTTTATGTTCAATTCTTTTGTATAAAGAGGGCTTAACTGCTTTGCTTTCTTCTTAGTTGATCGACTAATAAACTTCTTGGTTTACCAGTTTTTACTGGATTTAATCGATCAAGTATTACCGCAACTGCAGTGATCCAAGAACTTCCCTCTGGAATCTTTGTTTGGTTACAAATATGTTTTGGAGCTATTTCTGGGGAGAGATTCGAATCGATGTCATTGATTACCTGTTGATAATGTTTTTCTAAAAGGTCAATATCTTCTTTTTCAAGAATGTTGCCTGAACAATACCAATCTAGTGATGTTTTCCAATCCATTATCGGATGATACGTCTATTGTTTGATAATGTCCCATGCTTCTGAAGCACTATCGGCGTATTGAAAGAGATTCATGTGATCATCTGAGATTAGTCCGTAGTCTGAAAGGAATTGAAAGTTGATAACTTTCGACCAATAATCTCGACCAAATAGGATAATTGGAATTTGTGTTTTCATTCCTGTTTGACGAAGAGTGAGTAATTCAAATAGTTCATCAAATGTTCCAAATCCTCCTGGGAAAAACACTGCTGCAACTGATCTCATTACAAAATGAAATTTTCGTAAGGCGAAATAATTAAATTTAAAGCAAAGCCCAGGCGTGATATATGAATTGGGATGTTGTTCGTTTGGGAGACTTATATTTAATCCTATGGATTTACAGTCGGCGTCAAAAGCACCTCGATTCGCAGCCTCCATGATCCCAGGACCGCCACCAGTGACAATTACATGTGAATTGCAGTGTTCTTTTTGGTTTTGTCTGGAGACAATCTTTGCGAATTCTCTGGCTGAATCGTAGTAATGAGATATCGATTGTAAATTCTTTAGACGTGTTACTTCTCTCTGTAAATTAGATGAGCTCGGATCTTTGGTGAGAGAGTTCTTCGCTAGTGCAAGTCTGTGATCTATAGAGCTTTTATCGGTAAGGCTCGCTCCTCCAAAGACGATGATTGTTGATAAAATATTTTGTTCTTCTAGGATTTTTTCTGGTTTATTAATTTCTAGAAGCATTCGCACTCCTCTCATTTCATCACTATTGAGTAACTCTCTATCTTCATGGGCTAATTGGTAATTGTTCGAACTAATAATTAATTCAAGGTTTTTCCTGACTAGTTCTTGATCGTCACTTCTATTTTGAGTACTCATCAAAATATGCCTCCTTGAGTTTTAATGCGGTAAGGAATTAGATTAATTAATCCAACCATGTGAAATGAATAGTGAAGTAGCTGATGCCATTATCTACATTCCCATTGCTCTTCTAAGTTTTGTCGCCTCGTCCATTCCCTCCATGATTGTGAAAGTAGAATTAACAGTCGCGGCTGTACGTAGCTTTGATAGCTCTTGATATTCACTGGATTCATAAGCTTCTACTGCTATTCGCATTGATGGGAATTCACAAATGACGGCTAGGTTTGAATCTTCAGTTTTTTCTTTTCCTATTGGGTCTGTATCTTTCGCAAATACCTCCCCACCATTTTCTTTGAGCCATGGGCCAACTTTTTCGACATATTCATCAAATAATTCTTGATTAATAACCTTTGCAGTTGAGATCCAGTACCCTTTGGCTCCTTTCTTATCCATTAACTTTTAATCAATTATGAATTTAGGATAGATCAGACATACCTCAAAAAATAATTTTCAAATCAATGGCCTATAAGTCTCAATAATTTATTTCCATAGACTTCTTTTTTTTAAAAGATCTTCGATATTTGGCCATGCTGCAATTAATTCCTTTAGGGCTTGTCTATTTGGAGTGTATAAAACACATGAGAAGGCACTGATGACATAAAAGACAAACCACAATTTGTTGATTGAGTAAACAGAGACAAAGGAGAATATAAAACTACCAATGAATACAAAAAAGAGTGATCGATTTATCACTTCAAGTGGAGATCTTCTTAATCGTCTAAGCAATCTTTTTGTAGATTTTGTCTTTGAGAATCTTTGTGCCTCTATTTCTTCTTCTTTGATTAGTCTTTCATTTTCTTGATCCAAGATTTCGTTTGATCTGACAATATCCTCTATCTCTTGACTGGATAAGTTATCTAGAGGCTCTGTGTCTTTTTTTATTGCTGCCATAGTTCAACAAACTTAAAAGTTAGATAGTTATCTGTATCTACCTTACTAAAGCGAATGTTTGCCTTTTGATTAATTGCCTAGACCAGGTGGAAAAGGAAAAACTTGTTCATCCCCAAAAATATCCTCCATACTCAACTCTTCACTTTGTGATTCAATTTCTACAGCTTCTTCTTCGGATTCCATTCCCATTTCATATGAGTCACCTTCTCCATAATCCTCTGGTGGAACCCAGCCTTGTATTACAGCCTCAGCACTATTCAATCCAGAGAAAACAATGAATACGAATAAAACTAATTTGATTAGAAAATTTTTCATATACCCATGCTCTCATTACTTAGGCTAATGCTTGATCAGAAGGTTGATTAGCTTTAGGACTTGTAAAAATACCTTTAGGATTGTCTTCTATAAGTCGAGGCTTTTCTTTTTCTAATTAGCAACTGATATTTAATCGGCATTTTGTCTGACAGGTCTCATCATCCCGCCTCCATCATCATCATCATCCCCAAAACCAAAAAATAGCCAGGTAATAGCAAATACAGCTAATGCTCCTGATAGCGTCAATGCTTGTAACTCGTTCAAAGCTTTTCGGCTAATTTTTCACGACCTTAGCCCTTATTTCGTTTTTTTGTTGATGAGGAGAGCTTTCTTTCTGGTTATATTGTCGAAACTTAATTTGATTACTAATGGAAGAATTAGCCAAAAGAGTGGAAGAACTTGAGCGTCGAGTCCAGCATTTAGAAGCAGTGCTGCAATACCAAGCAAGAAAAAACAAATAATCTCTGTTGCCATCTAACCAATACCTGGAATATCAAAAGGGAGTTTGTCTTCAAGTACTACTAAGTATTTTTGGACTGCAGGAATACGAAGAAGAGCTAATGGAACAACAATATTCAGAACAATCCATGCTCCTCCAACTAATGGAGCCCATTTACCAGCTTTTTTGATAAAGCTCATTCCCTTCTCTTTCTCTGGAGTCTGATTCATGTTTTTGATTTATTGATTAGATCTTAGCTAGACCCCAAACTTACTATTTTTGATCAGGTTAAGTGGAAATGCAATGGGCATTAAGGCTGATTGCGTTGAGGTGCGAATAGAGCAAAGATACGTTTGTTGAGTTAAGAGGCACCATTGATGGTCGACACTCCACCTGAGTATTTAAGAGAAGCGAACTGAATTCTGGTTCCTGCTCCAACATTCTCAATGAATAAGTGGGCTATTCGTCTGATGCGACAAGGATCAATGATTTAGGTGCGTCAATTCAGTCGAAACTCCTCTGCATCGTTTAGGTGCCCTAACGGAGTAAAAAAGCCTTTCTACTAGACACTTGGCCCCAGGCCACCAATATCCAGAAGCTTCCAAAGAATCGGTAAAGAAAAAGGGCCCCCTAGGGCCCTTTTTAAATGTCTAATTAAAAGAGGTTTATTTTTTCTACGGTTTCCCTACCTAAGACGTACGGTCCTACAGAACTATTGAAGAAAAGGAAATTTTAGGATAGATGTACGTCAGGCAATTAATTGAATTGGTCATCAATTAATTGGCTTCTGGGGGGGAGCACTGACGTTTTTTATTCAAAGGAACAACCTTCTAAAGCTCAGTATAAAAAGAAGGTTGTCCTGAGAAGTTCAAAAAATATAAGAACAAACCACTGTCAGCCGTGTAGGAATAATTACTCAAAATACCGGTTTTTTATTTTCTCTAAAGATTAGTTGCCATCGCAGTCTTCATCTTTTGGCAACTGAAGCCATCCACTCGTCCACTTTGAATATGTTTTTAATTCCGACCATGGAACTCTTATAAGAATTTCGGTGTTGTTGACTGGAAATAGTTCTACCCACCGTTCATCTTTTTTGCCTCCATAGCTTTTAACTTCAAAATGTCGATAACCTTCTCTTTTTACGGCTGAGGTCCAAGCTGCATTCGGTGGCCATCTCATTTAGTTTCCTCTTTTCTTCAAGCCTTCACTCTTTATTTATTTTAGTCTAAATTTATACACTTAAAGCTTATTTATGTTTTATATTTTTGTAAACATAACATTTTTAATCTAGAAAGATTCCTTTAACAGATAAATCTTTTCTCTCACTAGGATCTGGATATGTGTTTTTGTATTGGCTAATAGATATAGATGTGCCGATCATTAAGACTAGAATTATTAGAAGATATTTTACTTTGTTTTTCAACTTCTTATTAAATGCTTGATTGATCTAATGATTGGTTTTCATCCAAGCATCAGCCTTAATATTGCTCATAAATATACCGCTTCGCTCCATCAAACAGATATGTTTATTTTGAATTAGTTTTTTTGCCGTAAGCCCTGCATCAAGCTATATTGATTATATCAATAAATATTGATCAATGTCAGTGCCTTCACGTCCTATGCTTTCATTGCTTTTAAGTCGCAGACCTTTGATGAGCTTTGCTAAGAAGAGTCTTGTCCTCTCCTCTTTAATTATTCTTGGCTCAGGTGGAAGTGCCTTTGCGGGTGCTCGACTCAGCGGAGCTGGAGCCTCTTTTCCCGCTAAAATCTACACTCGATGGTTCTCTGACTTAGCTAAAGAGCGTGGACCTCGTGTTAACTATCAAGCTGTTGGTTCAGGTTCTGGCCGTAAAGCTTTCATTGATGAAACCGTTAATTTCGGTGCGTCTGATGATCCGATGAAAGCAACCGATATTGCAAAAGTTACGCGGGGATTAGTTCAAATCCCAATGGTTGGTGGCACTATTGCTTTTGGTTATAACTACGATTGCGATCTTAAACTTACTCAAGAGCAAGCTGTTCGTGTTGCTATGGGTAAAATTACAAACTGGAAAGAGGTTGGTTGCCCTGAAGGAAAGCTAACTTGGGCGCATCGTTCTGATGGTTCAGGTACTACGAAGGCTTTTACAAATTCCATGCAGGCTTTCTCTAAGACATGGACTCTAGGAACAGGTAAATCTGTCGCCTGGCCTGCTGGTGTTGGTGGTAAAGGTAATGCTGGTGTTGCTGGCGTTATTCGTAACACTCCTGGTGCAATTGGTTATGTAAACCAGTCATATATTAGAGGTGAAATCAAAGCAGCCGCTCTCCAAAATTTATCAGGAGAGTTTTTACAGCCAACTACTGAGGCTGGTGCTATTGCTCTTAATGGAATACAACTAGATAAAAATCTAGCCGGTAATAACCCTAACCCTAAGGCCAAGGGTGCATACCCAATCGCAACCCTTACATGGATTCTTGCTTACGAAACTGGTAATGGTAGAAACACTGATGCCATTAGAGATTCACTTAACTACCTACTAAGTGATAAAGCCCAGGCTAAGGCTCCTTCTCTTGGCTTTGTTCCTCTAAAAGGTGATATTCTTTCCAAGTCTCGCGCTGCTGTAAAGCGTATTGCTAAGTGAATTTATTCCTTATAAATTAACAAGGAGGCAATAGCCTCCTTTTTTTATTGTCTTTTTTTGCTTGCTAGTAACTTCTTAACTTAAGCTTAAAAAAAGCTCTTTAATATGAAAAAAAAAGAATCAATGAATAATTGGAAGGAAATAGTTGGATCACCCATCTGGTGGATTCCAGTTTCACTACTAGTTTTATTTATTTCGATTGAGGGATTACATCTTGCCGAGCATGGTAAAAACTGTAAAACGAAATCAGCTTGGATGAATGAAGTTGGACTTGAATATGACAGAGAATCAGAGGTTCAGTAGTCCTTCTTCCCTTGATATTTCATTTTTTTAATTGAAGGTCTTAGGAATTTTTTATAGCTTTTGTATTTGATACTGGAGGTAGTCGTAAACTAGTCAACAATGAGATAAATACAAATAGGCTTGAACACCATAAACATAGTTGCATTCCTATAGAGGCATTAGCTCCAAGCATGAATAAAACTCCTGATAGGAGAGTCCCAATCAGTCTCCCTGCCGCATTTGCCATGTAATAGAAGCCTACGTTTAGACTCACGTTTTCCTTGTCCGTATAAGCAAGAACCATATATGAATGTATTGATGAGTTCATTGCAAATATGAACCCAAATAATATCAATCCAGCTGTAATTGCTATTTCTGGATTGCTTTGTCGCCATAGTGCTATTGCTATTAGCGCTGGTATTGCAGTTAAGGCAGCGCTCCAGAATTGAACAGAAGAAACTCCTGGGCTTGTTTTGTTTCCCCATAAATTTCTTAAAGACGGCGCAAACGCTTGAATAAAACCATAACCAATAACCCACAATCCTAGAAAAGCTCCAATCTCAGAAAAATTCCAATTTAGATACGTTTCAAGAAAAACAGGTAGTGCAACGACAAACCATACGTCTCTTGCCCCAAAGAGAAAAAAGCGTGCATAAGAGAGGACATTGATCCCTTGAGATTTAGAAAATAAGTCTTTAAAGATTGGTTTGTTTTTCATCTTTCCTATATCTCCAGGCAAAATTAATGTCATTAGAAATGACAGACCTAAACCGATAGCCATTAATTCAACTGCTTTATTAAATCCAAAACTTGTAAGCAAAAGTCCACCAAGAAAGAAGCCAACTCCTTTGAGAGCATTTTTTGAACCAGTTAAGATGGCTACCCATTTAAATAATTGATTATTTCCACCATCTTCTTCTGAGGAGTCTGGAACGACAGTTTTGATGGCACTTTTAGCACTCATCTTATTGAGATCTTTTGCTATGCCACTAATCGCTTGAGCAACCATGACATAAATGACACTCAAAAGTTTCGACCAACCACTTGAAACGGGTATCAACATAAATAAGGCGCCGATTTGTAAAAGAGTTCCTACCCAAAGTGTTAGACGTAATCCATATCTTGCTCCTATCCAACCTCCATAGAGATTAGTGATGACGCCAAAGAACTCATAGAAAAGGAATAAGAATGCAATTTCTAATGTTGTATATCCAAGGCTATGAAAGTGAAAAATCACTAGCATTCTTAGAGCACCATCTGTCAGAGTGAATGCCCAATAGTTGGTCGTTACTATTCCATATTGTTGCAATGCAGTTAATCGCATGTTTTTATTTTTAGCCTTTTTCGAGATTTATGACATGGCAAACGAGATCTGCCATTCGACAGCTATAACCCCATTCATTGTCATACCAAATATAGACTTTCAGTTGAGTTTTATTGACCACCATGGTTGAGAGAGCATCAATGATTGAACTTCTCGAGTCATTGACATAATCGATTGATACAAGTGGTTTTTCTTCGTAACCAAGTATTCCTTTTAGCTCTCCTTCAGAGGCTTCTTTGAACACATGATTGACTTCTTCTTGCGTGACCTCTTTCTCTAATTCAAATACAGCATCAGTTAAAGATCCATTGAGGAGAGGAACTCGAACTGCATGACCATTTAATTTTCCTTGTAATTCAGGGAATATCATCCCTATCGCTTTTGCTGATCCTGTCGTTGTTGGAATTAAGCTTTGTGATCCGCTTCTGGCTCTTCTTAAATCTGGCTTAAATGAATCAACGATTACCTGAGTATTTGTTAGGTCATGGAGTGTCGTGATGCTTCCATGCTTAATACCAAAGGTTTGATTAACGACCTTCACTACTGGAGCTAAGCAATTAGTTGTGCAGGATGCTGCTGTTACTAAGCGATGTTTATTGGGCTCATATAAATCATGATTTATACCGTAGACGATATTTAGAGCATCCTCTCCCTGTATTTCACTTTTAACAGGACATGCAACGACAACTCTTTTCATTCCAAGAGTATCGAAATATGGATTTAATGTTTGAGGGGTTTTGAATTTTCCTGAACATTCGAGAATTAGTTCTATTCCTTTTTCCTTCCATGACACTTTTGTGAAATCACTTTCTTGAGAAAAAGATATTGGTTGACTTTCAATACTCAGGTTGTTTTGGTCGTGGCTTATTGCTTTGTTCCAACGACCATGTACTGAATCAAATTCAAGTAAATGCGCAGCTCCCTTTGCGTCACCCAATGGATCGTTGATATGTGTAATCTCGATATTTTCTCTGCCCCAGAGCGCTCTTAGAACAAGTCGTCCTATTCGACCGAAACCATTAATACCGATTCGCATAACGTGTAATTGAGTTGATTGAGTGAATCAATAAAGGATTATATTCCTCATATCAATTTATATTGATGTATAGAGGTTTGTCGATGCAAGCCTTTTCTGCGGTTTGTTTTATCATGTGATTATATTTTTTCTTCTGTGATGGCCACAGCGACAAAGAGCGAAGTAGTTCTTGAAAATGCAATGGCCAGGAAATTGCTAAAAGCTTTATCTGATCCATTGCGATTGCAAATCATTGAGTCTCTTTCAGGCGGAGAGCGATGTGTTTGTGATTTGATTAATGAAATTGGATTGGCGCAATCGAAAATATCTTTTCATTTAAAAGTTTTAAAAGACGCAGGTTTGATTACCGATAGGCAAACTGGTAGATGGGTTTATTACCAATTAAATATTGACTCATTAAATTCTTTGCAAGATTGGATTGAACTGTTAAAAGAAAGCTCCCAACAACCATCGCAAGCTTGTAAATAAAGCAATTAATTTAAATCTAGTTTCCAATTGATTTAGCTCTATTCAGAATTTTTCTAATAATTTTTAGGTAATTATTTCTACTAGGTATCAATGGATACTCTTTTATGCTTGGATAGTTATCATATTCTTATTACATCAAGATTTTTTGATATGAGCAAGAAAATCTCTAAGAAAGCCAGTGCTATTAGAACAATTTCTTTAGCAGTTGGTTCTCTAAGCCTTCTCGTTATTGCTGTTTCTCAAGTTACAGGCAATGAGGCCTGCACAAGTAATGCTTATTCGATTGAAAATCAAATACGACTTTCATGATTTAATTTTCAATCTGAATATTTATAGTGCTTGATATTTTTAGGTGAATTTTTCAAGAGATATTTTTATTACTAGTTTGATCATTTTTGGATCCTCTTCGATTGTTGGTTATTTTTACCAACTTCAAATTGCTGTTGGATATGCATTGCTTAACGTGTTGGTACTGCTTATTTGGTCAAAACTCGCATCTCGCTAAACCTTCATTCATCACGACTTATACCTAAATTATTCTTGGTCTTGTGAAAAATCTGCTAGTTCCATAATTTTTTTAAATTCGTCCATCTCCTCATCCGAAACTCCTGTTTTCTCCTGAAGTTCTTTTAATAAAGCATCTATTTTTCTTTTGATATTTTCTTCGCTCAAAATTTTTAATTAAATATATGACTAATTATATATTCAATTCACCCTTGAACTTGTTTAGAGACGACAAATTTTTGTTGTCAATTAGTACATATTGTTTTGGTAGTCAATTCAGGCCTGTGCTCCATCTGCTACACGCATCGTCATTCCTCCATCCATGTCATCATCATCGTTGTTGTCCATTATTGCCTTTCCAACCTCATAAAGAAGATAAGTCCCAACAATGATTAGAACCAAAAGGAAATTAAAATCTCCTGAGTTTGAAGCGTATGTTTGAATTTCACCCATAATTAGCCTCTGTTAAATAACCCTCTTCTTTTTTGTTGTGGTTTAGCTGCGCTGGTTCCACGAGACTGCTGCATTTCAGCTTTAGTAATTGGTTTACGATTTTGGAAAGTATCCCAACCAAGTAAAGCCACAGTTCCAATGGCTCCAAAGAAAAGAACTACACCTGGTATTAAATCCATCTAGTTGAATTAAGTCCAACAAAGTTAGTGGAATTGTTATTTAGACCGTGGATAAAAAATATTGCTTCAGCTAATACCCCTGATAACTTTTGCTGTGTACGGGTGCCCCCTTTACATTCCTTTACTTTTCCTTTACATTCATGGCCATTATTTGAGTTTAATCTCGTGACTCCAGAAGCAGAAAAGTTTAATGGTTGGATGGCAATGATCGGCTTTATTGCTGCTTTCGGTGCTTACGCAACAACAGGTCAAATCATTCCAGGCATTTTTTAGGTTAATAAATGACTTCTAGTAACCCAGTTTCTGATCAAACAATAGATCCAACTGATAATCAATCAGAAGGACAATCTGTTGATCCAACAGGAATACCAGCTTACAGTTCTGCTTCTAACCAGATCATTACTGAATACGGTAAGCAAAACATGTTTGCTACTCAAGTACAAACTCAATTAGTTGAAAACTATTCCAACTACCCTGAGGAAGCAGAAAAGACGAATGGACGTTGGGCCATGATCGGTATGATTGCTTTACTTGGCGCTTATATCACTACTGGACAAATTATTCCTGGCATATTTTAGATAGATTCGGACAAATCAATCTCATGTAAATCTAGAGATTTTTCTCTAGATTTTTTTTGTTCCATTTGACGATTTAATCCATTTTACAGTTTTTGCAATATAAAAAATTAATCAGAAAAAAATAGCTAAACCAATCATGTTAGTCATGATTCCTCCAATGATTTCAGTTATTCCAGCAAAGGCATTCTTAGGAAATACGATCACTGATCATCCTTATCAACGGCGCGATTGACCCAATTGCAAGCACTGCAAACATAACAAAAATGATTATTTTTGATTCCCATTTTTCCATGAAAATGGTTTAGCTAATCAGCACTTCTATCTGTGGACTTTTTCTAGATTTCGAAAAAATTAGTAATTTATTATCAATCAATACTTTTCAAGAAAAAGATGATCAGTCCTTACCGGAATTTTTACCAAAACCTGGAATAAAAGGAAATGCTTGATCATCTCCAAGGTCTGGGGCAGCACTAGTTTGCGAACCATTCAAGGCATCACTTGATTCTTCGATCACAATACCCATAGAGTTATCTTCGTTCATGTCAGAACCCATTTGAGCAGCTTCTACAGGGTTAATTCCTGAAAATATAGTTATTGAAGTTATAAAAACAGACAAGGCTATAAAACTAGCAGCCCTAAATATCTTTTTGAGCATGGATATAAATCAGTTATAAACAATCTAACGTTGGTGTTCACCCGAACGCGTTAGGTCTGAATACTCAATTAATGAGATTCAGTTAGATAATAGGAGTCGTAGCAATTGTTGATACTTCTGAGAAGATTGCAACAGCCATGAATATGTAAGGAACTAATTTCATTGTTTTTGTGAATATGTATTAAGCATATATGCTCATCATCTAATCAGTGGTAGCTGATTGTACGGTTCTCGCTCCAACGACCATAAGTAAATTTGTTTGTGGCTATAAAAATATCTGATAACCAATATCAATTACTATCACTGTTTTGTAGGATCGCTTTTTTAGCAAGATTCTCTAATTGATCAGGTGAAACAGGTGTCGTTTTATTTTTTCCTTCTTTTAATCCTCTTAGTAAAGAAGTAGTTATTGCCAGTCCTAAAAATGCACCTAACCCCAACCAAAAAATTCTCTCTACTAAGAGTGCTGTGGGATTACCAATTGCATCAGTTACTTGTTCCATCTTCTCGATTTGGGAAATAAATAAGGATCAGAGCAGTTTTTCACTAATTTTTCCTTAATCCATATTAGAAATTATGTGGAGAAATTCATGGCATAAAAAAACCCTCAAATTTGAGGGAGAAGATACTGAGAGATCCCCATCACCCAGTAATTCAAAAATACTACTCGCTATATACATATTACGCAAGCTAATAATTCCAGATATGGGTCTTTTTTTCTGTTTTTTTAATCTTTCTAACACCAGATATGGTAGGGGTTGCAATTTGGTTGAAAAACAGTTAAAAATAAGATCCCCATCACCCAGGCCCATAGGACACCATACCTAGGGTCTTTTTTATTAGAATTGCTTTTTATTTAGATCTTGGAGTTATTTAGTGACTCTGAGGCTGTGGAAAACTTAGACCGCTTGAAGTAATTTTTTTACAGAATGATCGATTAGATAAACATTCACTTCGTGCTAACCGTAACACTAAATATTTTTAGATCAGTTAGGTTTGTTCAAACAATTTTCTGATACATGTCTGAGCTTCAGCTAGTTGACTCATTTCCCATCTGGAAAGCTGTTTTATGGTGTTTCTATCCTATGGCTGCTCTAGTTCTAGTAGAGCTAATCTCAAGAGCGCTTCCAGATGATGATGACGATTTCGGTGGGGGAAAGATGATTCCTGCTTACCAACCTGTTCGAGCAAGATAGATCTAATCATTGGTCTGCTTCCATATTCAGCTCTAGTCGTTATCGATAGTTAAATAAATATGTTGTAGCCTATATTCTTTTATTAAGTATTTATACTTAATAAGTGAGCTATTTGGGTTATGAAATTTTTTAATTCATTTGTTTTATATTTCACTGTAGGTATTCTTGATCGAATTTACGAAGGTAGACCGATTCAACGTTTTTGGGTTCTTGAGGTAATTGCTAGAGCACCTTATTTTGCATTCTTATCAGTTTTGCATTTACAAGAATCGCTTGGTTTGAAGACTCCTTTAATTAACAAGCTTATGAAGGCTCATTTTTACCAAGCAATCAATGAGACGGAGCATTTAGAGGAGATGGAATCGCGAAGCGGCAATAGATTTTGGGTTGATCGATTTCTTGCTAGGCATTTAGTGATCTTCTATTACTGGGTAATGGTTTTTTATTACTTACTATCTCCATCAAATGCATACGATATAAATATAAAAATTGAAGAGCATGCGTATGAAACTTATGCAAAGTATTTAATCGTTAATCCAAATGATCAGAGGATACGTGAAATTGCTCAGGATGAGATCAATCATGCGAACGAATTAAAAGAAGCAATTGCTTTGATAAGTTAAGACGCCAACTTTTTGTTGATATTCATAATGATAATTTTTGATTATGGCTTTTTTATTATCTAAAGCAAGCATCTCCTACAATTCTGAGCTTCTCGATACGAGTAAGGTTCTCTCTCTTTAGCAATGTTTTAGGGGATACAGCCAAGCCTAATTTGATTCTGTTGGGCAATGATTCAACTAATGATTCAATATCTGTTAAATCTTCATTAGAAGATGCAATAACATCTTTTGTGCATTCCCAACCTTTGGTCGTAATGATTTGAGGCCATATAAACCAAAGACCGCTAAATGCTCCGAGAATTAAGAAAAACAGATTTCTAACCATTGTTCAGATTTAATTGAGACTAATATTTAGATTTGATTCTTTATTTATACCTAACCAGTGTGGATCCTCAAGACCAGAGACTAGGTTCTGCGGTACTCATGTCTCAACCATTTTTTTTTCAAATATTTCAATGTTCTCTTGTATATGTTTCCCTATGACACTCTCTAAAGCTTGAACTACAACGATCGCTTTTTCAGGATTGCCTTTGCTGACACCTCTGAAAATTACCTTTATTCCTTTGGCTGATCTTGCTGGAGCCTCGTCGTTGTCAAACTTTTTCACCCATTCACCGTAAGGTACATTTACATCAAATGTACATACAGTTGTTTCAATCATTAGGTGAGAATTAAAGTTATTTCTTTAATTTAAAAGCTTCTACCTTGCTTGTAATAACACACATATTTGTAGCCCAAACTCAAAAAATATATTTCGGATGTTTTTAAATATTCTGTGTTAAAGGAATTCTTCGTATGAAACACCAGCAAATTACGTGTTGCATAACTAAGCGGATCGTATTAGTGAATTTCTAAAACTACCTTAAATCGATTAAGTATTTTGAATATGCATCACCATTTAATATGCAAAAATCGAATAAAAATATCTTAAAGTTTTCTGGGTATTGCTTCCAGGTCAGACTTTTTAACTTTTTAAGCTCCTTTTCACTAAGTTTTTTCATATTCGCGTATACGTAAAAACCGTCGTCTAAGTCTTTAGGAATATTTTCATTCACCGAGCTTGTTGATTCGTTTGAATCAGTGAAAAATGCTTCCTTAGACGAATCGAAAAACTCAATTTTTTGATGATCAGTTCTACATCCTCTAGCCATTTCTCCGAAAATGCTTATTTGGTCTTGTTTACTTGTTTGTTCTCTCGACATATTGATGGTTTGAGGTAAAAGTCCATATCCCAAACTTACTATTTTTGATCAGGTTAAGTGGAAATGCAATGGGCATTAAGGCTGATTGCGTTGAGGTGCGAATAGAGCAAAGATACGTTTGTTGAGTTAAGAGGCACCATTGATGGTCGACACTCCACCTGAGTATTTAAGAGAAGCGAACTGAATTCTGGTTCCTGCTCCAACATTCTCAATGAATAAGTGGGCTATTCGTCTGATGCGACAAGGATCAATGATTTAGGTGCGTCAATTCAGTCGAAACTCCTCTGCATCGTTTAGGTGCCCTAACGGAGTAAAAAAGCCTTTCTACTAGACACTTGGCCCCAGGCCACCAATATCCAGAAGCTTCCAAAGAATCGGTAAAGAAAAAGGGCCCCCTAGGGCCCTTTTTAAATGTCTAATTAAAAGAGGTTTATTTTTTCTACGGTTTCCCTACCTAAGACGTACGGTCCTACAGAACTATTGAAGAAAAGGAAATTTTAGGATAGATGTACGTCAGGCAATTAATTGAATTGGTCATCAATTAATTGGCTTCTGGGGGGGAGCACTGACGTTTTTTATTCAAAGGAACAACCTTCTAAAGCTCAGTATAAAAAGAAGGTTGTCCTGAGAAGTTCAAAAAATATAAGAACAAACCACTGTCAGCCGTGTAGGAATAATTACTTAACATCTATTCATCATTGATATTATTAATTTGTTTGTGTAATTGATTAGTAATATTTATGTAGTCAATCTTTTGTATTTATAAATTTTTTATTGAAGTATACCGAAAGGCAATTAACCCTATCGGTCTTTACGGTCTCTGAGGCTGATTGGGAGTGGTTAAATTTACACCTGATTTATTTTTATTTTCGATGTCTAAAGAAACCTACCAAGAAATTAAAAGAATCAGTGGTGAAGAATTAAAAGAGTTGCTATCCAATTTAGATAATGTTTTTGATTTAGGTACTGGTACCTTGTTGGGTGATAGTTATTTGGCTTCAAAAGATTATTAAGTTACTGTTTATTGTTTTTGTGCTGTTTAATTTGTCATTTGATTTTTTTCCTCTAAATTTGAACAAATCCAGTTTCAAATGAATCATTTTTTGGCAACCTATATAGATTTTGTTCAAAGCGTTGGCTTTATATTTCTAACGACCTTGGCATTTTTTATCACAAGAAAACTATTTATAGACAATAAAAAAGATAATTACATTGAAGCTGTGAAAATAAAAGTTGACGAATGAATTATTTGCTAGAACTTAAAAAAAAATAGAAAAATGCCAAAAGCTTTTGAGGAGTTTAAATTCTCTGAAGATCAAAAAACAGGAGCAGTGTCAGTATTTTGGGAGAACGTTCATCTTGCAGCTAAGGCCTTAAAGGAAGACACTAATTGCCCCAACGAGATTATTGCTAGTGGTTTAAGAGCTGTTGCGGCTGAATGGGATTGATTCTGAGGTTAGCTAAATTATTAGAAGTCATTAACATCTAATTTTGTTTGGGCTCGTCTTTTGATTCTAGATTCTGTTTTTTTTTCTCTTCTTCTTCCTTAAATTGCTTCATGGCTTTACTGCCTATAGCATCTTCGATTAGTTCAAAAAACCATGTTTTAATAGGGTTAGCCATTCCTAACGAATTAGATAGTTTGTGAATAACCAGATAGCAACGATAAACATAGCTGCTCTTCCGTGAATAACTTCTGATCTGCTTAGACGAGCAAAGATAGTCATTGATTACCGTATTGCTATCCCTTTATATCAGTGCTTCTCTGAGTATGCATGGGTAATTGTTGGGATCTTTCTTTTGTTTTAGGATTTAAACTTTTGCTTAATGCTTTTGCTATGAGCCTCTTACGCTCTGCACTTTTTCTTTAAATGATTGTTTTTTATCTGTACGAGTATTTACTTTTAATGTCGTGTAAATACGTGGAGCACCATTGCTATGAACTGCCTCATGACATTTCTTTATGCATTCAAAAACTTGATCCCACTCACCTTCAATTGCAGTTCCATTTGGACCCAGTTCATACTCGAGCTTATGTTCCTCAATAATTGATAAGCACGCATTTATGTATGGAGATAATGAGATACCTACCCCTATTGGTACTAAACAAAGATCTATGCTTACCCACATATCAACTTAAGATTGAAAATATTTTAAATTCTAGCTAGTATTTTTTATACTTAAAGTCTTTTTAACCAATAACTTTGGACCAAAAAATTAAGGTAGGTCGGTTATTACTAATGTTTTTACGCAGTTATTCATCTCGTCTCTTTTGTGATTTTATTACGTTATAAAAAAAACTTAATTCATGGATAACAATCAACTTCAGGTTCTACCATTTTTCATTATTACCTTTGCTCTATTGATAAGTGGTTTTACCGTTATCTTTACTTGAGTGGTTCTATCTAATATTCCTGTTAGATTATGAAGGCAAATGAAATCAATATTTTTTAATGAATTTTTCTACGATTGCAATCATTACGATTATAACTACTTTATGTTTCTATATAATTTTTTTAGTGCTTGGGGTTGGAGGTATTGCCAAAAACCGCAAAGCGCAAGGTCTTGATCAAAGTAAAGAAAATGATGAATAATCGATTTGGAAATAATTGAAGTAGCATTTAACAATTTTAGATCAATCTTATTAACCTCTTCCTTTTTGACAAGTACCTATCAAGGTTCTATTCCTTTGAGGGGATTCAACTGAGTAGGTACCATATTTTTCATTTATTTTATATACATTTTTAACGCTCTTTCTATTATCTCTGTGCGTAATTGTGTACGAATTACGTCTAATCAAAGTCCTTCCCTCTTTTTTTATTCCTTTTTCATCAATAGTAGATATTAATCCATCTAGATTAATTGTTAGATAGCTCGTTTTCCAATCTGGTTTGATTAGAGCACCTCTATTTATTTCATATTTACCAACACATTTTAGAAATATTTCTTCCGATCTAGTTTGTTGCAATGGTATTAAGAGTAATCCTGATAGCAATACCAAAATGAAATGAAATCTGTGCGGTTGTTTAGATTTAAAGAAGTTGTTTATATAAGGATTTAGAATTTTAAAATTTTTATTCATATTTTTTTTTTAATTTTGCTTTTTAAGATTTTAATCTAAATCCCCATTTTGTATTTGTTTGTTTGGTTACTCAAAAATATTATTTATTGAAAAATCGTCAGTGAAGATAACTTAATCCTTCTTTCCTCTTAAAATCATTGTTAGTGGCAAACCGACTGTAAAAAGTATTCCTATGGTTAGGATGGTCAATCCCGTTGGGGAGAGAATGTCTACTCCCCCCATGACTTGTGATGCTTTTTGCGTTGTAGAAAAAATCATTAATTTATGGCGTATGCCCAGTTTATTGATAGATTATTTTCTTCAAGATACTTTTGCAATCTTCTTGAATTGATTTTCAATACTAGTCCACTTGTTGGATAGCTTTTAAATAACTTACCCTCTCTCCAACATTGAAGATAGATTTCGATATCTGAAATGAAGTTTGTAAATTGAGTTTGAGGAATTTCAAAATTTAGATGTTTTAACTCTTGAAGTGATTGAAAATGGTTAATATTGCAATGACATATTTGAAAAGCGCAGAATTTTAGTCTTTTAGAATGTGATTTAAAATTTTGAATTTCTATAAAATCAGTTCGATTATTTTTAGTTGATGTTGTTTTATAGTCGTATAGAACGCCTTTTATTTCTATTCTGTTTTTAATCGGTATGCTTTTAGGAATATTTTTTAGAGACCTTATACTTTCCGTAATGTCTTGACTATTTTTATTTATGGCCTTGTTTAACTCGCCATTGATATATTGAATGCCAATGATTGATCCAATAATTTTTGGTTCTAAAATTATTCTTGTATTCGGGAGAAATGTCTCCAACCATTCACGAAAGTTTCCTTGCCCTAATGATAAGAAGGCTTTTTTTCCAGATTTGCAATAGAAGATAGAATTTTCTGGAGAAATTCTATCAAGATTCCTTACAAGATGATTTGATACCTCAATCTCTTCTCTCATCTTTCAGTCCTACATTCATTTAAATTAGTTTGCTTTTTGTAATGGTAGGCGTATTTAATATAGAAAATTTGTTTTTTGTAAGATCAGAAATGAGCCGATATTATTGCCCTTTCTGCTCTTCTCGTTATCAATTTTATAAGACTACAAGTGATGGTGTTTTGATTTGTGGTCTCTGCGGTGATCCATTAGTTAAAAAGCCTCTATTAATTTCAAGACGAATTATTGGAGCAGTTGCAGCATGCGCATTTCTAGCTCCCTTACTAATAATGATTATTTTTGTTATTAACGACTTCTCTAAGGAAAAACCTCCAAAAAATTCTGATTCATTAGTCCTATTAACTATTGATAAATCATGGATAATATAAATCCCGACCATCGCCTAAATTTTCCGGCTACGACAAGGAATCGTGATTCCATCGCCGCAGTTTTAAGCAATTATATTACTCCTAATATCTTGCTTTTAGAAATAGCTAGTGGTAGTGGTGAACACGGAGTCTTCTTTCAAAAAAAATTCCCGTCAATTACCTGGCAAACTAGTGATCCTGAATTAGTACATAGAAAAAGTATTAATTCATGGATTAGGCATGAGGGGCTGTATTCAAAAATGCCTGAACCTCTTGATCTTGATGTAGAAATGCGTCCTTGGTCAATTACCAATCAACTTGGGTCTTTAATTAAAGGAATTGTGTGCATAAATATGATTCATATATCACCATGGAGTTGTACAAGATCTTTGTTTGAAGAATCAAAGAAATATCTTGATCAAAGTAATTTTTTGATGCTTTATGGACCTTTCTTGAGAAAAGAGAAACAAACTTCAGAAAGTAATTTGAATTTTGATCAATCCTTAAAAATACAAAACCCACTATGGGGGCTTCGCAACTTAGAAAACGTTAACGATATTGCATTTGAAAATGGATTTAAACTAGATAACGTAATCGATATGCCAGCCAATAATCTCTCGGTTATCTATCGCTTAAAGTAAAATTTTAAACAATTTTTTTCTTTATACTAAGAATTCCAGAAATTCGGTAGATGCGATAGGAGAATAGTTCAATTACGCTTTTTTCTTGTGGAGTTTTCTGGCCCAGATGCAATTAATAACGCTATACAAGCTGGATTAGATCTAGATGGAAGTCCTATTCCATCAGAAATGCTAACCCTCTACAAGGATGTGATGGATAAAGAAAATGCTCGTAAAAGAAGTGGAGTTAAGAAATCAATGCGAAACCGTATTGTTAAAACTGGATCTAAACATTATGACCAAGACACTCTAAATACACGATTAATCAAAGCTGGTTGGGATGGATTAAAAGCTAAAGAAATTGACTTTTTTTATAACTGAGTTCTCATAATAGAAAACGACCCTAATATATTAAATTGACACTAGTGTCACACTTTTTTTATTAATTTATATCTCTTGTGGACAATATTGTTATGACTTGATTTTTTACTAATGTAGCCAAATTGACTGTATTTACTATATTTTTTGTATCCGTTGCTCCTGAATTCCACATTCATGAGGCAAGCCGTACTTACAGGCATTTACATAGGTTAATAATTGGTTTACATTTATTCACATAAATATCTCGGTTTTCATCATGACTCCAGAAGCAGAAAAGTTTAACGGTTGGGCAGCAATGCTCGGTTTCGTTGCAGCCTTCGGTGCATACGCAACAACAGGTCAAATCATTCCTGGAATTTTCTAAACCAATAACTACCAATAACAATGCAACCATCTAACAAAACAATCCTAGAAAGAAGCATCGGCAGACCAGCCATGATGGCTTTCGTTCTACTAACAGGTATCTACCTAACAACCGGCCAACTTATCCCAGGTGTCGTTTAATGAAAAACCAAACAACTGAAACTCCAAGAGTAGAAGAAGGCAAAGTGATTGCTGAAAGACTCAATGGCTACGCAGCATTTGTTGGATGCTGGGCACTAATAGGTGCATATCTCACAACAGGTCAAATCATTCCAGGTGTTGTCTAATGACTACTCAGAACAACAACAGTAGAAACATTGATCCTGAAAAGGTAACTGCAGAAAGACTTAACGGGTATGCAGCATTGTTTGGATGCATCGCTCTAGTTGGTGCATATGCTACAACAGGTCAAATCATTCCAGGATTTGTTTAATGGAAAACAACTACTGGAAGACAGCTGAATTAATGAATGGTCGTCTTGCGATGATGGGCCTTCTCGCAGCTGTCGTTAATTATGGATTCACAGGCTGGATTATTCCAGGTTTTATTTAAACTTACTTTATTATTAAAATGTCTTTAAGTTATTGGGTTCGTGCAGAAGTAGACGATCTACTTAATGAAGATACTTTCTTCGATTGCTCAGATTATTCATGTCTTTTAGAAGATACTGATTGGGCATAACTATTGTTAATATCTGATAATGGAGACACATTTGGTTCGTTGTCAGTTATGCAAAAAAAATTCAGCTCAATCATGGTGGAGAATAAAAGGTTTGATCATGTGCAAGCAATGTTTTGAGAAACTCCAGCAAAAAAAGTCTTGAGGTTTTTATTTCATATTTTATAGCGTTTAAATATCACAATAAACAATTATGTTTTTCCCTACAAAACTTATTCGTCTAATCATGCTTTGTTTTTAATCTAATACGATCCAAATTTTAAGTGGAAGCTTTCTCATAAAAGATAATTTTCAATGATTCTCGAAAAACATCACCTTCCAGTGGTTTTGAATTTGATTTAAGTTTGAGTATCGTTTTTATTCAGCTATTCTTTATATGGTGTGCGTGACAAATATTTTATAATTTCTTTTACCTTTTTTAGGGTTCTTGTTTTGCCATATCACGATTCTGCTCTTGCAGTCTATGTCTAAACCACTAGTTGTTTCTAAGACTGATCTTATTGAAGAAATACGGTTCTAGAATATTGGTAATTTTTAAACTAAATAGGCTTACTGTTATTAAGCTTTAAAAGTTTTAAATCTATTAAATATCAAACCATACAAAATTACTAAGGTTGACTTCCATTGTTAGCAGCTTAATAGCATTTTCTAATTCTTCTTCGGTTTGAAATCCTAATACTTCGGCTGGTTCTAGACCTAGAGAACTGAAGTCTGGTTCTATTCCGAATGCCTCTATGCATTCTAAACTTCCGACTATGTCTTCTAGTTCCTCTAAATCAGTCATAATATTAAAAAAATTTTTTAATATATTTCAAATGAAAATTTATTAAACTTCAAGTCTGAAACCTTTATCTAAAAGTTGTTGATATGTGAGTCTTGCTTGAAACGCAAGGATCTCAATGGGTTCTTTGTCGTCTCTTTGCATGATAAAAAAGTGGTTGTCATCCCCTTTTCTAGCAAAAATGACAATTTCCGATCCTCTTACTAGTCTCCAATTTTCTTGATTCTTATGCTCAGATAATGGTCCTAAATCCCATGGAGCCTTCTCTGGATACTTTTCTCTTTTTACCCTTGGCATGTATTAAAAGTGACTATATCTTTAAGCCTACACTTATGCTCTTCAACGTCAAGAATTAGTTTTTTAATCAGGAAAAGGCAGCCAATGAATAGCCCTCGTCAAACAATCTTTGGTAAGTGAATCTGGCTTCATATTCTTTATATGCCGTTCTTTTACCATCATTTCTTTGTATGTATACATAATTATTGTCTATACGACTCCTTGTGAATGTATAGACGATGTCTGCCTTGGATAGCATCCATTTAATTGATTTGCATTTACTTTGATCGATAGTTGTTAAATCCCATGGGATATTCTCCGGATATTTTTCTTGTAGGGTCATTTAAAAAGATATGTTTTTTTAATTTATGGTATAAAAACCTTGTAGACATGAGAATAAATACTGTTTTTGCTTAAATAATATCTATTTGATGATGTTTATTCAATTTATAAAATCATTGTATTGACTGCAAGATTTGAAAAGATATCTACCCATACAAAATTATTATCTTGTCCAACCCTATGAAATCTTTTTAATTCATCTAAGAAATTTATAAAGACGACACTTTAATCTTTTCCTAGAAATTCTCCATATTATTTGTAATTGATATTGAATATTTTTTTATTCACCTTATTGCATTTTTCAAGTTGATATATGAGCACCTCTTTTTTTTCATTGATTTCTTAAGAAAAGAAGTTAATGAAGCGACTTTGCTCGACATCTTCCTATTGATATATATATGAGATTACTTGGACTTGATAAGGATTGTTTCTCTAGCTGGTGGGCAAAGTTACCAGAGGGATCAACAATGGTTGTGCAGCCTAAAATTGCTGGCTGCGCAATAGGACTTAGATATAAATATGGACAATTAGTAGATGCCTATTCTCGTGAGGATAATGAGATTATTGAAAACATTAGGAATATTAATGCTATTCCTTTGAGTATTGATGACTCTCTAAAAGTTGAAGTTGAGTTGGAGGGAGTTTTATATACCCCTTTTTCTAATTCAAAGATTACACTCGAGAAATTGCTTTCGAACTCTTTCTCGAAAATTGACAATAGGACCTCTCTTTTATTTAAAGCATTTCAAATTTTTTGCTCAGAAAGGGATGAATTGTCAGATTTGACCCAACTTCAAAACTGGGGTTTCGATGTCCCTATAACTCTAAGAACTGATGATCCTAGGCAAGTCAAAAGATGGCATTCTCAATGGATCAAGAATGAATTGTTTTCAAATCTTCCTACCAATGGAATCGTCGCTAAATGTAATTCTTCTTTGACTAAGAATTTTTTGGGTGTTAGTCCTTCCTCTCCTAATTGGGCTTTGGCTTTAACTAGATAAATGTTTGATTAATCATTTTGATCGTAGATTTGAACATGTTCTTGTTGTTTTTTAATAGTCTCGATTCAGTTATCTTTGTTTAGATTGCCAAATAAGCTCAATGAAAATATTCTTTATTTAATTGCTCCAATTCTTAATATGACCTTTACTGACAAGCAAATGTTTGAAGCAATAGAGGCAAATGCCGATGTCAAACTTTGTTTTGAAAAAATTTCTTTAGCATGTATGGAATTAAAAAGTAAGACCGGCTGCCCTAATGATGATGTTGATCGATTTCTTGAATTTGCTATTGGTAAGTGGGCTGATTCACATTCATAACCCTAATATGATCCTTATTTGCAATATCTTTGACTTTCATTAGGGTTATTCTTTTTTTTTATCCATTAAGCTTACAAATTTGTTTATATTTGGAAATAGTAAGTAGGGGTATTGCCTAATCTGTTTGAATAGAAATTATCGACTGTTTTTTTTGTATGAATGAATAATTTTTTCTCAAAAATTTATTTAGGACTTTTGGCTTTAGGTTTTACTACAATATCCCTTCAATTACTCCCTATTTCTAGGAAAGCCTCAATCTGGAATCGTTGCTTAAGAAAAACATCGGAGACATTGAGTCAAGTCAAAGCTGTTAAGAAAATGAATGATGAGAGTAAGGAAGTTTTATCAGTGATGATATGTAATGGTGCTGTATTTGAACCCAAATTCAAGTCGAATATCCAATAATGTTTGGGTATTTTTTTCTAGAATATTTGATTTCCATCCATTTTAAAAAAATTACGTTCCATAGCTCTTCGTCCGATTTAATAGGAATAATAAATCTAAAGGTATGGTTCAAAGTAATTATTTCTTGTTGATACTAGGAATTCAATAAATTACCTAATAATCCAGTAAATGCTAAAGGATGTATATAGATGCAGTACAAATCAGTTGATTTTAAGAGATATTCATTATTTGTTGTAATAAGTAATTTTTTCTGATTCACGCTCCAACAAATATTCAAAACTAAAGCTTTATATATTGATCGATTTGATTTTATGAACTTTTCAATTTGCTCTTAGCAGTCTTTAAGGAAGCATAGATTTTTTCTTATTTTATAAATATATCCTGTTATTGCTTGCGATTGACCGTTTTGTATTAGCCAAATGATCTGTAAAATCATTTATTTTACTACATGCCAAAAAGGAACTTTCCTATAAATCAATTGTCCTAACCATGAATAATTTTCCGTATAACCTTGAATTCCTGAGTTTAATCTAGAAGCTTCTGTTCCCATTATTTTTACCTTTAATGTCTAGGACTAATGTAAATATTGTAAGTTTGTTAATTATAAGTTAGTATTATAAGTACAACCATTTATTTATCATGCTCACTGGTAAGGATTTATTAGCCAAGGTCAAAGACTTGGGAGATGTCTCAAAATCTGATCTTGTTAAAGCTTGTGGATATGTTTCCACCAAGAAAGGAGGCGGAGAACGTCTTAACTATACTGCTTTTTATGAAGCACTTCTAGAAGCTAAAGGTGTAAACCTAGCAGCTGAAAGTGCTGGTGGTATTGGTAAAGGTGGTAGAAAGCTTAGTTATGTGGCTACTGTCCAAGGAAATGGAAACCTATTGATAGGAAAGGCCTATACAGCCCTTTTAGATCTCAAGCCTGGTGATAATTTTGAGATTAAGATGGGACGTAAAGGATTCCGTTTGGTTCCAGAAGGAGAAGGTTAATCTTTAAAAAACTGAATCAAAACATTTAGATTTAGCCGAGAAGCATATCTGCCTCTCGGCTTTTTTATTTGCTTAATTTTCCTAGTTAAATTTGTCTGATTACTCATCTATATTTTATTTACCTAGCGAGATCTTTCTCCTCTTTTTTACAGCTTTTTCCGTTTTGTACTTAGAGGATTCTTGCTTTTTAAGCTTCTTTTTTTTTGACTTTTAATGAAATTTTGTTTTTTTTTGCAAATATAATTGCATATACCATTTTAAATTTAATATTTTTTTGTATTTTCATGATTCTTTCTCATTTGAATTTTAAGTATGATATTTGTTTGCTTTGAAGCTTTTGGTCATGTGAAAAACTAGGTTCTTTATTACAGATGATCTTTTTTATTTGAGATAAAACCTTGTTCAGCATTCTATTTTATTGAGCGGTTCCTTTTCTTTGATCAGGTATACACTCTTTTTTATCTTGTCTCTAATTAGTTATATTCACATTCTGATATCTAATTGCGTTATCCTTATGACCTTGTATGTATCTTTAATTCTTGTTTGATCCGCTTTATGACGAAATTGTAACTAATAGTTCAGACTTATGGGTTTATCTTGTGCGACATTTTTTTATTGAGCTTGTTTTACCATTGGCTATTTTTGTTGCCGTAATGCTTACTCTGTTTGTGAATTGGAATTGGATACCTATTTCAAGAATTGAGCGTGAGAGGGGTCTTAGTCTTGAGGCAGTTAAAAAGGATCTATTTTAATAAGTTAACTTTTAATTATTTTTTCGGCATCCATACTTATTGATTAGCTTTGTTCGTAATTATTCAAATAACTAAAGCTCATTTTATATTTCTTGTATTAGCTTGTATTCCAAAATATATGGATAAACCAATCAAAAGAATAACAAGTAATGAACTGCTACTTCCTAGGATTTCTATAAGCATATTTAGCTTAGATATCTAAGATCTTATTTTACATTTCTAAACGGTTCCTAGGTATTGGATCTATCCTCTCATCAACTGATGTTACAAATAAAATATAAAAGGACTGTGTTTGACAAAATTCACAAATTATATTGAGAGTAGTCGTGGGTAAAGCATAAAATAATTATTACTAATTGAATAATCGTCTGATAGCTTAAAATTTATAAATACAATTTTTTTCTAATTGGCCAATTGGTTAGTAATTTAAGAATCAAGTTATTGTTGGATTACGAATTAATATCGTACTATTAAAGATTTAAATAATTGCTGCACTTAGAATTATGAAATCAGTTTTATGTAAATTCAGTAAAATTGACTATTCTCGCTAACTGGCTGCCATACCTTTCCTTTTAATGTCAGTGATAACCTTCTTCCCAATAAAAGGAATGGAAATAAAAAATTAGTCATCTTGTTAGAGGTAAAAATTATTCTGAGTACTTCTAACAGTGAGTCGCTTGGCTCCTTGATCTCAGAGCAAATCCAATTAATTGCATCCGCACCATGCATGATATTTTCATCAATGATTAGAATCGCTCCTTTATTCAAGTCATATCCTTGGTTATAAAGTTGAGTTAATAGGGATAGATTTTTTCTTCCATCTAGTATTTCTAATTCAGGAATACAGCTTTTTAATTCAATTAATTGTGCAAAGTGATTGCAAAATGGACATTCACCATCATATATAAATAAACTTTTATATGGCATGATTATTTTTATTTTAGACATTGTACATACACTTAGTCTGAAAACGTGTCAAATAAAGTAAAAAAATGTGATTATGCTTCAAAAAATAAGCAGTAAACATATTTTTTTATCAGATATTTTGGGCTTTGTCTCAATTTCAATTTAATGGGTTACTGATCTTGATAGACATTAGACAATATAAAACTACAAAAGCTTTATCGATTAACACATAATTTATATTAACTTATGCTTGTAGTTGATTACTTATTCATGTTTGTCAACAATAGTATTTTTAGCTTCAGCTTTTGAAAACGTTGCTCTTTACATTTTCTTCTTGTATCTGAGGTCGTAATAAAGACATAGGAAGTGCTGTAACTATTGCGAATGAAAGAACAAGGATTAAATCTGTTGTGAAATGGCTTATACCTAGTTCTGAGTGAGCAAGAGCAAAGTTCAGTAATGACATTTTGTTGTATTCAATACTGATCAATATTATTTTAATTTGTATATAAATTTATATTGTGTAGTAAAAATTATTGGTATAAAATAAGATTCTTCTAATATTGATAACTATATACTTACTCATTCATGTTTAACCTTTTCATCAAGTATTGGTGAAAAACCTCAATTGCCCTAAAAGTACTTTATTATTTATAAAGCAAACTTTTGGAAAGGATTTGTACATATCGGAGTTATGATGAGAATCGTTGCCTATGTTCGTTATTCAAATGCATCAATAATGTTTGATTGGCATATCTTGTTGGGTGCGCTCATTTTTTTTATACTTTGTGGAATCTTGATATTTCAAAATCTGATTTGGGAGGAGGAAGACTATTCAAGAAATAAAAAATGGTACAAATGGAAAGATTCGGCTATTAAGGCAAATAAAGGTAATTTATCTGGAATTTACCCAAGATCAAAAGAATAATTAAATACGATTTCTGATTTATCTAACTATCCAGTCTTAACCAAATAGTTTTTTGATAACTGGTTTTTGGGTTTAACATAATTCTTGCTTGTCGGAACGAAACCAGATAAAAAGAGAGAGGAATTTGTTTGGCTCTAGCTCAGATATGAATGAAATCAAATGTCCTGAATGTGGTAGTACGATCAGCATTGATGAAGATAGTTATTCAAATATCATTATGCAGGTAAGAGATCAGGAGTTTGAGGATGAGATGAAGAAAAGACTTGAACTTCTTGAAAGGGATAAACAGAAATCCGTTGATCTTGCCATTAAAAATATTAGATTACAAATGCAAGAGGCAGCATTTATAAATGAAAAAAAAATGCAAGGCCTTCAGTCTCAATTGATTGCTGCCCAGGCTGAAAAAACAATGACTGTGAATAAGATTAAGCATAACTTCGAAAAAGAAAGAGACTCACTTGAGTATTTATTGGAGAAAACAAGAGAAAAGAATGAATTTGATAAAAAACTTGCAGTATCTGACGCAATTACTGAATTAAAAGAAGGGTATGAAAAACTCAAAAATAATTTAGATAAGGTTGAACTGCAGAAGGAATTATCTGAAAAATCCATAAAAATGAGATATGAGATCCAATTAAAAGATCGAGATGATTTAATTGAGAGACTTCGTGATATGAAAATAAAATTATCCACCAAAATGGTTGGTGAGTCACTTGAGCAACATTGCGAAAATGAATTTAATCGATTAAGGGCTACAGCGTTTCCTAATGCATTTTTTGACAAAGATAATGATGCTAGTTGTGGTAGCAAAGGTGATTATATTTTCCGTGATTGTGATAGTGAAGGCAACGAAATAGTATCTATTATGTTTGAGATGAAAAACGAAAGTGATAGCACCTCTACCAAGAAAAAGAATGAGGATTTTCTTAAGGAGTTAAACAAAGATCGTATAGAAAAAAATTGTGAATATGCTGTGTTAGTTTCTTTATTAGAATCTGATAATGACTTATTTAATTCTGGTATTGTTGACTTTTCATTTCGGTATCCAAAAATGTATGTTGTTCGTCCTCAATGCTTTATACCAATAATTTCTTTATTAAGGAATGCATCACTTAAGGCGCTTGAGTATAAATCAGAACTAGCTGCTATAAAAGAGCAGAATATTGATATCACAAATTTTGAAAATAGCCTAGAACTATTTAAGGATTCCTTTGGTAAAAATTATGCTCTAGCTTCAAAACGTTTTGAAACAGCAATTATGGAGATTGATAAATCTATTAATCACTTGCAAAAAACCAAAGATGCTTTACTTGGCGCTGATAGAAACCTTAGATTAGCTAATGATAAAGCTCAAGAAGTTTCGGTTAAAAGATTGACCAGAAATAATCCTACAATGAGAGAAAAATTTAACTCAATGAGAAAAAGTGATGCTGCATAATTCCCTTATTAATCATTAATAAGTAAGAGTTTAAAATTATATGAGTGGTTGGCTTTACTTAATAAGGAATAGAGATTTATATAAGATTGGCATAACAAAAAACTTTGAGAATAGGATGAGACAACTAAAGCCAGATTGTGTTGTTGCTAAATTTTATACGGGTGATTTTGTGAAATTAGAAAAAGAGTTGCATAATCGCTATAAAAAGTTTAGAATCCCTCAAACTGAGTATTTTAGATTAGAAAATTCTCATATTAAAGAGATAAAAAAAAGAATTTCCATACTTAATTATCCATTAAGTTTAACTTTAGGAATTTGTATAAAATCAATATTATTATTATTATTTATATTTATTCTTACATTAGTAGTTATATCTTTATATATTAATGACTTAAATATGGCTATATTTAAGTCTCTTTTTTGGATTGAGCGAATTTCATTTGGACTAGCCTTTATTTCTTTGTTCGTTTATTCAGGTAAATATTTAAGTTTTTGGAATGAATTAAAATATAGATCCACAAGATTTATTATTTTTCTTTTCTTTTCTTTCTTATTTCGTCTTGCTGCTTTCTTTTTCTAAAAATATATTCAATATCAGTGATATATATCAATCTTATAAAATATTTTTGGATCTTTAAACTTACCACATGTCTTTGCTTGACTCTTCTTCTTGTTGTTGCTTTAGAAGACCAAGTCTTCTATCAAATTCAATCTCTTCTTGACTTTTTTGTTCTACTTTAGGGTTTTTATTGCATTTTTCTTTCACTTCAAGAATCTTTTTACTTAAGTCTTCTGAGAAATGATCTTTTATCTCTTCCCATGCTTCCTTCTCTTCTGCATTACCTACAGTTCCTTTGATTTGATCGATAATTATTTCCTTAACAAATTTTTTTAGATCATTTTCGGTCATAGAGTTAACTCGACTTGATATATACATATCCTTAAGGGTGTCTAATTCGTTGTCGCTAAGATCCTTATAGGTAAGTTCTTCCATTTTTCTGGCTTTAAAAATATTTATAAGCCCATTTAGCCTCTAATACTATTGAATTGGGATTAAAACTCAGCACATTCCTTTTTGTTTCCTCTTCATTATTGGTAATAACAGTCTTTTTAAAGCAATTAGCTTGCTCAGTAATCATAGAAACCTTAAATCTCATGTTGATTTTAAATCTTTCATATATTATGTCAATTATTTTTTAAAACAATATATTTGTCTTAAATGTTGAAAGCTTAACCTTTCATGAGTTTATTTGTTTTTACGTTCAACCAGAGAATTTATTACAGCTTCAACTAATATTGCTGTAAAGAATAAACTTAGCGATGGAATAAATACAGGATACCAGAGCTTTTGAAATAAATTATAAAAATATGAGTTCCCATTAACACTTAATACAAAACTAAAAGCTAGAAATAAGGAACCTATTATTAAAATATAGAGATTATAAATTAATATGATATCTAATATTTTTTTCCATTTGCCTTCTTTTTCTTTTTCCATTTTTAATTTATTCTTATTGGATTTGAATTTCTATTAATAGTATTCTTGCGTAGAAATCAAGAACTTCCCCTGAAGGCATAAAGGTCAATTCCAATTGATTTAAGGTAGAAAGCACCGCCTATAGCAACTACGTTGAGGCAAAAAACAAAAAACCATACTTTCCATGATTGATTTTTAGAATCCATCTCATTTGATAAATTTATCAATACATCTGATTATGTGATGTATTAATAAATTTTAGCTTTAACAGCATACGAAAAGTGTCAACTCAATGCATCAAGATCTCTTCTGTAATGTTTTGAGGACCTGAAATCAATATCATTTGATTTCCAATCTGTATCTTCTAGCAAGTCCGAATATTTATCATTATTTGATGGAAGTTTTTTTTCTAACCTCCAGCCAGCCTCACTTAAGAAATCTACATAGTCTTTTGAAAATATGTTTCCTGTGTTTCTTGTTGACTCAATGCATGATCCTATTTGGCCTGCTAACTCTTCCTTTGTTTGTAATGTCATCTATTAAAAATCAACTCATTTTGTTCTAATCATTTTTTTTTTAAGCTGTTAAGTCAATCTTGTAGTGTTAACCCTCGCTGGAGTGTTTTCAGAGATTAACTATGTGGTTTTTACTAAAACTTCTTTAAGGCGAACTCGAACCCTGTTTAATTGCTCTTGGCTTCCAAGGAATATCAAAATCATACCTGGAGAGATAGATACCTTGTTTTTAGGATTACTCATTAATTGCCCCGAGACTTTAATTGCTAAAAGTAGTGCTTCGCCACGTTTTGAGAAGTCAAAAACATTTTCATGTTGACGTCTAAAAATTTCAATTTGTTCAATTTCCTCAGTGAACTTGAATTCTTCTATTTCGCAATCTGAACCTGCAAGTAAGTCTATAAAGTCTACAGCTATAGGTCTTAATGCAGAGGCGGCCATGGTTCTACCTGCCGCAACATATGGACTAACTACCGCATCAGCTCCTGCTAGTTTTAATTTACTAGAAGCTTCCTCGTTCGCTGCTCTAGCTATCAATCTGCAGGTATCATTTAGTGCTTTTGCACTAAGAACAACATATAAATTTGCTGCATCATTTGGAAGAGTAACCACTAAACTTCGACAAATTTTTACTCCTGCAAGTAATAATGTTTCGTCCATTGTCGCATCTGCTAATAAGACATTGAATCCTTTTTCCTCAGCTTCTGTTTTTCTTGTAGGATCGTTTTCTATTATTAGAGTAGATATTTTCTCAGACTTTAATTGGTCAGCAATTTCTTTTCCTGTGCGACCATACCCACATATAATTACATGATTTTTCATTCTTCTAATTAATCTCCTTAATCGGAGCTCCTCTAATTTTATGAAATATCCTAGTTCAGACAATTGTATAAATCTTTGAAGAGTTAATTGAACTACAAATAATCCTCCTCCGATGATTAAAAAAGTGATGACCCTACCCGCTGAACTCAAAACTTCAACTTCACCAAAACCTATTGTTGTAATGGTTATCAGTACCATCCATAAACAATCTCCCCAATCCCAGCCTTCTGTAAATCGATAACCTAAAGCACCGAAAAAAAATAAGAATATGAGTAAAGAAATTGGGGCTGCCCAAACTTTTAAATAGCTTCTAAATTTATTTGTTTTTATCAGATTCAATTTAATTCTTTAGTCTTAATTTTTATAGTATAGTTAAAATTGAATTAAATTTTTTTTCGTTTTTATTTCTATAGGTATAAACTAGTTAATTATTTAATCATCCGTTTTCATTCATTACTTATAGTATGATTGAATTAAATGTATTAATAATCATCTGATATGCAATCTCTTACAGCTGAAGATAAGAAGGAATTATGTAGGGATGCGTTTCAAGACATATCTTCAATTCTTGCACGTTTACGCGATCAAGGTTTATCTGATTTGGAAATTTTTGAGTTTGGCAAGTCACTCATAGATCATTTTGACCCAATTAAAATGGAAATTTTAAAAAAAAATTCAGATTATCAAGATGCTTTGTTCAGAGAAGCTAATGATCTTTAGATTTATTCATATTATTATTTCTTTTAGTATTTTTACATACTCAGTTCGATCATATTTTTGTTTTATTTTTCAAGAAAATTAAATTTTATAATTTGATATGAGTCATTTTTTATCACAATTATTCCTTATCACTATTTTCCTTGTCGTTTGTCTTTTGAATATAGTCAATTATTTTTTTACTCTGCTCTACAGTTAATGATGATAGAGGTGATGAAGCAGGTATTTTTAAGAGCGTGCATGTTGCAATTATTTCAGGCGAATCGACGTTTAGTGCTTTTGCAAGTTCCTTTACTCTTAATCTAGCCACATTAAAACTCATTGTTCTTTATGATCTTAAAAAGATTTTTGTGTTTATTTTTTTATTTTATTGCTATGTGTTGAAGTATTAGTTTCGATATAGATAAAATGACGAATGATAGTGATTTGAAGTTGACCCTTCACAAAGTTGTCTCTTATGCGGTTCTTCGAATGGAATCTGAATCAGATGCCAATATAAGAAGATGTATATTTCAAGAATATAAGGAATGGTTAGGAACTTCTATTGATGATTGGGTTTTGGCATTGCCTAACGATTGGGGTAAGTCTGACATGGATTTTTATTAGATTTATTTATCTTTAAGTTCATATCTAGAGTTATTATATTTAAAGAGGATTAATTAAAGTTTTTTTGTGCACACTGGTAACCCGATTCTCTAATATCTTTATTTTCATCAATAATTGCTTTGAGAGCACAATCGCAATAGTTTGTTATTGCGATTTTTGATATAGCCTTAGTTGCAGGATTACTTAAAGCACTTGTAACGCAGTCATCCATTTGACTTTCAGGATATGAATAAGCTATTCCAGTGGAACTAAGAACTATAATAGATATAATTAAGAATGCCTTCATTTTCAGTATAGTAATCTATTAACTATACAATTTATTTTGTCTAACGATTAATTTACGATTAAAATATTTATATTTTGTTGTTATTTTATTAATATTTAATTAAATAGGACTTCGATAATCTAAGGTAATTTATCTAATAATTCAATTTGTTTTTCTTAAATGTCATTAGATCAATTAAGAAGATTTTTAGCGGAAATGCAGAATGATGACACTTTAAAAGATGAAGTTCTTTCTTCCTCCACTGCAGATGATGTTGCCCTGATTGCCTTACGGAAGGGGTATGAATTCTCAGGCGATGAACTGCTTCGATTTTCAGGTAAGAAAGTTGGAAGAGTTACAGTACAAAAGAATGATGTACCGGGAGAATATAATTAAAAATCTATTTTCTTCTTCTTAGCTCATCAACTATTTTGTCCCACTTTTTACCGGCTTTAAGATAAGAACTTCTCTTTCGTCTATAAATTAAATAATTAAAAATAAACATTGATAATATAAATATAATAATTAATAAAAAAATGAAATTCACTTTACTAAATAATCATACATTTTTATTATATAGATATTTATATAATGTGTCAGTTATAAATCGATTACACATAATATAGCTCAGGATTAAGTGATACTACTCAATTTAAAAATGATATTTTCCCATTTCGTTTCTTTTTCAACTAAGATAGTTTGTAATTCTTTCCAATTTTATGGATATTACATTAATAGCTATTGCTATTTTTATCTTGGTTGCAATAGTATTTCTTGGACTATATTTGTTTAAAAGTATTAATAAAAAAAATTATATAGCTGAAGACGGTTCTGTTTTTGATATTGAATCTGATCTAGTTGCTTATCAGAAGCTATATGATAAGACAAAGCCTTTATTTAGCAGTGATACAGAGAAAGGTTCTGGACAGTCAATACTAGGATTTGAGAAATCATTCATTACGAAACTATCATCAGATGGTTTTCCAGATTTAAAAACACTTATTAAATATAGAAAACAATTTAAATCATTATCAGATTTAATTAATACTTAGCTTGATTTTGTTGTTTTAGAGTTTCCGTATACTAAAATACAAATATCGAAAACAATTTTTCTAGTCAAAATGAGTAAAGCAGAATATACGGAAGAACAACTATCTGAAATGAGGGAAGATGCCTTTGTAAATATCAAAGAGGCATGTATGAGACTTCAAGAACGAACAAAGTGTGATAACGATGTAGTCATTAAAATGTTAAACGAAGTATCTCAATTTTATATTAGTCAAGTCGAGAAAAAAATATAGAGATGACTTAAAATGCTTAGCTTTTCTCGAATTTATATTCTTTTAATGGTTCTGGATTTATTAAACTAGTACTACTATCTTCCAAAAAGCGCATATCTTCAACTGAACCATCAACTTTGATTAATTTATTTATAATTCCTGTAAAAGTGATATCTCCTCCTGTTGTACTTGCTAGAACTGTTGTTGGATTAAATATTTTTAATAATTGAGGTAGTACAGTTTTACCTTTAATAAATTTACCTGCGAGTGGTAATGAAAAATCTATTACTGGGGTTATTAATAAATCTATATTTCTAGGTTTAATATTTTTATCAAGAAAACCATGTGGCTCGATATAAATTGAATCTATGCCTGATTCAATAATATATCCATTTTCAATATTTGGTACTGACGCTCCTGATGAAGCTTGAATATTTATATTTTTCTTTTTAAAGGTTTCACCAGGCTTAAGTGTGTTTATTTGGTTAAAACCAATTTTAGTTACAACATTACTAGCTGATTGTGAAGCAATTACTGGAATACTTTTATTTATTTTCTCTAGTGTTGGAGGATGTGCATGATCAGGTTGGCCTTGAGTTAGTAATAAAAAATCAATGCCTCTGGGAATCTCAACTTCCTTATCCAGTTCCCCCTTTATTAACCAATCTCCAGGAGGAAAAGTTAAATCGCCATTTAACCAAGGGTCAATCAAAATTCTTGTATTATCCAATTCAATAAGCCAACCATTCGCTCCGTAGTAAGTTGCTTTTATCGTCATGTGTTTTTACTTTCAATATAACTGTCCATTTTTTATATAGTGGATTAATCTAGTGATTTTCTTTTCTTTACTATTTCAATATATCACTAATATAATTATTAATATAATCAAAATCAGTATTATTAGTAGTGCAAATTTTTTAATATATGTTTGAAATTCATACAACCAGTCATTTTCCATGATATCAGGATATTTTTTTGATTATATACTTTTATTTATTGTATTAGATAATTAATGTAGATAAATGTAGTTTGATTGAATCTCTCGTTTTTAAACATATTTCTCTAGTATTGGGATTAATCTCTTAATATCATGACAATTCGGGATTGGGAAGGAATAGCTCTAATTATTGGTGCTGGTGATATTGGTAAATATATGTCAGACTATTTGACAACTGTTTCATCAAAGTTGGATGTTTTTGTCTGTGGGCGAAATCTAAAAAGTCAAAATGCGATATATTTAGACTTAGAGAATGATCATTCATTTATATCTTTTGAAAAACAAATCTCACTATTTAATAAGCCGCTCCGTCTAGTCATAAATACCAGTGGTTTTCTTCACTCAAGTGATTTAAAACCTGAAAAGAGACTTTCACATATCAATCGATCTAATATTATAAAGAATTTTTCTATTAATGCTTTTGCCCCCATTTTGATTGCTAAAAGTATAGAAAAATTTATCAGACCAGAACTTCCATTCTCCTATGCAAGTTTAAGTGCCAGGGTAGGTAGTATTAGTGATAATAAGCTTGGTGGTTGGTATTCATATAGGGCTTCTAAAGCTGCTCAGAATCAATTTTTAAAAACTCTCAGTATTGAATGGCGTCGAAAATTCCCTTTATCAATTGTATCTATATTGCATCCAGGGACTTGTGCCACTAAATTATCAAAACCTTTTCATTCTTCTGTTCCTAAGGATAAACTTTTTACGCCCGCTCAATCTACAGAATACTTAATTAATATTATCTCCTCGCAAAAAACATCTGATTCTGGTAAGTTTTTAGCTTGGGACGGGAATATTATTCCATGGTAAGTTTTAGATTTTAATTAATATAAATCTTTCTATTTATACATTTAGATATTTTTCTGTTCTTTATTTTTTTCATTGTATTATATTAAAAGTAAAAATTTTAACCATTGAAAAAACATATTATCGCCATAGGTGGAGGTGGCTTTGGGAGAAAAAATTCATCTCAGTTGATCGAAGAATATTTACTTAATATTTCAGGTAAAAATTACCCAAAAATTTGCTTCTTGCCAACAGCAACTGGTGATAATGATAGCTATATAGTACGTTTTTATTCGATTTTTACTCGCCTGAAGTGTATTCCTAGTCACGTTGAATTTTTTAAAAGAACCATCGATATTAAAGCTCATATTATGGAGCAGGATGTTGTATTTGTTGGTGGTGGAAATACAAAAAGCATGTTAGCGATTTGGAATGACTGGGGGATGAGTGCATTACTTAAAGATGCTTACAATAAGGGAGTAATCATGAGCGGTGTAAGTGCAGGAGCAATTTGTTGGTTTACAACTGGTATTACTGACTCTTGGGATAACGAATTAAGGATATTGCCGTGTTTAAATTTTATTAGTGGGACTTGCTGTCCTCATTATGATGAAGAACCTTCACGTATTCCTTATGTAAAAAAAATTCTACTTGATGAAAAAATATCCAATTGCATCGCTATTGAAGGTGGTGCCGCCATGCACTTTATTGACGGGAAACCATTTAAAAATTTAAGTTTCAAAAAAAATAAAAATACTTATAATGTATTTCTAGATAACAACGCTATAGTTGAGAGTCCTTACGAACAGATTCAATTATAGATAATTATTTTTCATTTACATTTGTTTTTCTTTTTTTCAAATCGTTTAATATTAGAATTTACAGATTTATTTAGTAGTACTTAGAATGTATCTTTTTTTGTTATCATTTTCAGAGATGGGGCTTAGTTTGCCTCTTGTAATTGTATTAGTTTTATTTGGTGGTTTCTTTCTTGTTAGCTTTTTTATTACGAGTCCTAATATGGATACAAAAGGCTTATTAAGAGTTCTATATTCAAAACCCGTTAGAAAGGCTGATGGATCTGTTGAGTATCCCGAAAGTAGGAATAATTAAATTTTGCAAATATGTAGTATTTTTTATGAATTTCTAGTTTCTTATATTCTTGATATTCAAGGCAAATATATGGACCTTAATTAAACATTATGATTCTTTCGGGAACTATTTTTTGTGAAAGTTAGAAATTACTATAGCCTCATAGCACTCTTGAAGAGTAACGTCGTATATGAACCGTAAGCATGTTCTAAAAATTGGAAAAAAGTTTGTTTACTAAATTCAAGAGGGTCAATACCGAAATTAATAATAGGACTTTTCTTCCTTCTGGTCTAAATGGGAAAGCATTAGATATTTCACTGGATGATATCCCGTCTAGAAAAGAAGTTAGAGAAGCTATACCCAAGCATTGTTTTACTCGCCAAACTAATAGATCTCTTTTTTATCTCTTTAGGACAGTATTTATTCAGATCTTAGTTGTTTTGATAGGTCTCTCAATTCCTCTTACTAAGGAGATGATTCCAATTTGGATTTTATATGCAATTTTTTCTGGAACAACTTCAATGGGGCTATGGGTTTTAGCTCATGAATGTGGACATGGTGCATTTTCTGATAATCGTAAATTAGAAACATTTGTCGGATATTGTCTTCACTCTTTTTTATTAGTTCCTTATTTTTCATGGCAAAGATCACATGCTGTTCACCATGCTTTTACCAATCACATAACCGATGGAGAGACACATGTTCCTGTTGTGATCTCTGGAGATGGAAAATCTGAAAAAAAAGGTGGAGAGAATGAAATGGAGTCATCGTTATTTTTTGGCAAAATTCTTTATGGATTTAATCAACTCTTTCTTCACTTGATTCTTGGATGGCCAGCTTACTTACTACTTGGCAAAACAGGCGGACCTCGCTATGGGATCAGTAATCATTTCTGGCCAACAGCTCCCTTCTCTAAGAAACTTTGGCCATCTATATGGGCAAAAAAGGTATGGATCTCAGACTGGGGAATTGGTTTTATGGTTCTTTTATTGACACTTTGGTCTTTAAATTTTGGACTTAATTCTATGATTAGTCTATATTTAGGTCCTCTAATTGTTGTTAATATTTGGTTAGTTATTTATACATGGCTTCACCATACAGATACTGATGTTCCTCATCTTGGTGCTAGTCAATTCACCTATATGAGAGGAGCTTTCTTATCTATAGATAGACCCTATGGAAAAATATTTGACTTTCTTCATCATTCTATAGGTTCTACTCACGCCATACATCATATTGAACCAACAGTACCTCATTATCATGCAAGACTTGCAACGAAAATATTAAAAAATAAATTTCCTAAAGTATACCTATACAATCCCACCCCAATTCACAAGTCTCTTTGGCACATAGCAACTAATTGTGTTGCAGTAGAGAAAGATTATGCTATCGACAGGTATGTTTGGAAACAACCCAACCACTCTAAGTCTTAATTCACACTCTCATATCTTTAATAATTTGTTCTTCAAAAAGATTTGAATTTCTCTCAACTCACTTTATAAATTATTTATATAATTCAAATTTTTTAAGTATTAAATTAAAATGTCAAAAAAAGATTATGAAAGGTTTCTATACAAAATTGATCAATTAAATCAGTTAGTTGAATTAATTAATAGTTCACCTGAAAAGTATAAATTAATTATTAATTGTAAAACACATGACGATGTCGTTGAACTTGCAAAGCTATGGGGATATGAAATTGGAAGGAGATGGGGAGAATCTTAAGCCTCCAATTTAAAGAAGAGAAGCTATTGTCCTCCTCCATTACAGCTCCAAACCTTTGAGGGCATTCCTTGTGTATTTTGTCCGTCG
The DNA here is from genome assembly GCA_003216715.1 of Prochlorococcus sp. AG-402-L09. Classification (GTDB taxonomy): domain Bacteria; phylum Cyanobacteriota; class Cyanobacteriia; order PCC-6307; family Cyanobiaceae; genus Prochlorococcus_B. Next base: position 65,032 of record QCIK01000002.1, read on the forward strand.
ATGCGAAATGTTTTCGTTATACATTCATTTTGTGAGTCAGCCCATGTTGAAATTGGTTCTAAATCAGTTGACAGTTCCTTAACCGATTTTGATACAGATATAATTGAGATTGACGTAAATACGAGAGATAATGTACTTAAGCCTGCACAAATCAAGTATTTGTTATTGTCCAAGAATTCCTTTAGCATTTCTAGAAATCATTATTTATTGTCAACATTACTTATGGTTTAGAGATTGATCTGATTAAGTTATCCTTTGAGTATATTAGCTATGTTTTTGAATCTTGTTTTACTGTTATTAAAATGATTAGTCATCACGATCTTCATTAATCAAGATTTTAATTCTTTTTTTCAAAAAAGTCTAAGATCTTTTTTAATCTATCTGTGTTTTCAAAGTTAGGACTTGCTGTAAGAAAAATTACTAAAAGTATCATTAGTACTCCAACACTAGTAACGCCCAATAGTAGTTGTTGGAATGGATCTAAGGATTCAAGCATTTCTAATTGGTTTAACTATTTAAATTTTGAATTAATGCTAATTGACCGAAAGCCTTTATAACACTATGAAAACTTTATGTTTTAGTTCTTAGATAATTTTTTACTTGTCTTTAGTTTCTTTAGGCCATCTTGCCTTCAGATTAAGAGGGTTTTTGAAATTAATTACTATGGGTTTCCCTTGAGCTAATGATATCAAAGCTTTAAACGCCCACCCACCAAGAATTAATAGCACTGAGATTAAAAATATATAACTTATGTTCGTTACCATTAATCATAAAATTATTTAAAAATATACTAAGCTCTTAGGTGATATTATTTTCAATTGTAAATGTAAATAATAAAATATTTACTTATTTTTTAATTAAAATACCTAGTTTAAATTTTGTTATTTCAACTGATTTTTCTATTCCGTTAGATTCTCACGATCATAAGATACTCGCCAAAGAGCGATTTCTTTTAGTTATAAATACTTACAATGCCCTTTTTAAAGCTCTGATTGTGTTTGTTCTAGCATTTTGTTATTATTTTTTTAACTTTTATTGATTTTTATCCGATTTGGTATGAATATAAAAAAGTTATTATTTATCTGAATGATCAACAGTACATATTTATATTCCTTTTTTCTATTAGTTGTTTTTGCATCTCTTTTTTATTTATTTCTAAATTTTAGATCCGGCAAAAATGAAATTAATAATAAAATCCTTTTAAAAAATTTATTAGAAGGTTTAGATATGGAAGTGCCTGATGAATTGAAAACTTTAGATGATTCATCGACTGATCCTCAAAATTTGTCTTAGTTTGTACATGGATGTAATCTAATGTCCAAGTTTAACTTTGACGATACAGAAACATCAGGCATTTGGTGGTCTACTAATGTATCTATTAGAGATTTATGTGTAGAGCTTAAGGCAGATACAAGTTGTAGTGATTCAGAGATAGTTGACTTGCTCAGATCTATTGCAAAATCAATTGATGTGAATGGTTTATAGATTATATTTAATAAAATATATCAACTTTATTATTTATCCCATTGTAGATTCCATTGAGATACTTTCCACTTCAATGCCCATAAATATTGGGAATTATTTTGATTTTTGAGTTTTGCCTTAAGCCAGTCTTTAAGTGATGTAGGAACGATATTTAACTCGTTCTGAATCAACTTAAGGTTATTCATATCAGCTCCATAACCTGATCTTTCGATCCAATCTGCCATAACGCCGATGTCGTATTCCAACAACTTAATTGCTACTCTCGGGATCATCAAATACCTTGTTTGGAGCCCTTCTGATGAAACTATTCTTTGGAGCGTCATAGCCATTTCATGACCTGTTAGCTCTTCACCTGCAATATTGATAGATTTATTTTTATATTTCTCTGATTTCGATAAAACACCTCTTACCCACTTACCTACATCCTCTACTGCGATGGTTTGCCACTTGAAATTCTTGCCAACTATTCCTGGAAAAATATTCTTTGAAATTGTATAGCCAGGTAATTTGTTTTCAAAGTTTTCAAAGTAGCTAACTGGTCTTAACACAGTCGTAATTTTCTTAAGGCCTATTTTTTCTATATATTCTTCAATATCCCATTTGCTAGTAAAATGTCCGGGAGCAGGATCATTTTCTAGTGGGTCTTTTGCTTTACTAATTGAGCTAAATATAAAGTGATTTAGTCGTCCTTTTTCGTAAGCAATTTTAACTTGATTTATTAAGTTAAAACCTTGTTTCATTTCATAAGATCTGACAATACTTCCTCTAAACAATTTCCATCCTTTTGTAGGTGTTGTATTCCCAAAAATCACATCAACTCCTTCAAAAGCTTTATTAAGGCTTTCAGGATCCAATAAATCTCCCTTGACTAGTTCAACGTTCTTTATTTTTTCTAGCTCTATAGCATTTGAACTTTTTAAATTTCTTGTGATTGCTCGTATTTGGTATTTATCAGTTTTGCTTAATTCTTTAACGACTCCCATACCTTGTCGCCCTGTAGCCATAGTTACTGCCACAACAAGTTTTTTCCTTACATCTGATTCCAAAATCTCTACTTGCTCAATCACGCTGGAAGACCTTTAAGACTTTAAATTAAATCATAAGTGAATTTATGTAAAGTTGTTGTGTTTTTCTGTATGAAGGTGATAGTGATCAAGACTTTTATTTGATTTTTTATTATCTTGGCTGTCTTCATTTTTAAATCCTTGTCTTTTCGTAAAGGAATGTTTTAAATGCTTTTACAGTTTCCAGATATTGGCTATGTATTAATTGGTACTAAGTTTGATCATTATGGCAAATGAAGTTCTTGCAGAAATTGTTCGACAAAACATTATCTTTGATGTTGTCGACGGCATTCCCCCATCAGGAGAAGAAACCGATGAAATTAGATCCTTCCGTTCCCAAATAGAATCTGATGATTTGATGCTTGAATATTCAGCCGAAGAGTTAGGTTTTAATAATGTCTTGTTTGAGTACCTTAGTCAGGGATAACCATTTATCTAAATTAGAAATTTAATCAAGACCTTGGAATAATTCTTTGTGTACTGCAAATGTATGGTATAAGCATGTGCCATTTTCTGGTGATAATCGCTCTCCGTCTTTATTCCATGCAAGTGAACAGATTAAATCTCCATCCCATTTAACTTTATGCTCATTAATTTCTTTTGACCAATCTCTAACACTACTAAAGTGCTCGGGCATATGGTGACCTATCTTTCTGCAAATTTCACATAGCACAGATAATATTGGTGGCTTAGAATTTAATTTTAGATCTTTAGTAAGTGACGGTTGAGTAAATACACCAACATATCTAATGTGATCAATAATCTTTTGTTCTTTAATATTTAACTCAGCTTTTACACAGGCTTGTTCAAATTCATGAACTGGTGTTATGGGACGTAAGTTAGAAATCACTTCGACACTTTTATATTGCGCTTATTTTTTATATTAACAAATTTCTATCTTTTTTTTATATTTTGAGTGAAGTTCATTGGACATTAAATTATATTTTTAGTCTTTTATATTTTTTTTCTTGAGTCAATCTATCTGTTTGACAAGAAGCAGAGTAGGTATCTTTCATGAATTTGAGTTTTACTGAGATTTCTTCATGATTCTCTTTCTAAACTCAGTCATAGCTTACTTAAGCTACAGTTAAATGTTACAAATTAAAATATCAATGGTCATATTCCCTAATGACTGGTATTTATATTGGGTCTTACTAAAGAACATGCTTCCTTTAACTTTCGCTGGACTACTAAGTACACCAGCTCCTACTGCTCCAATCGTAGGTATCGCATTTATGGCTCTATTTGGAATTATGGCTGTCGTAGTTGGTCCTAATTACGATGGTTTTAATGATCCAAATACATCTAAATAAATAGCTTATCTAGCTAAATTAAGTGGGTTGATATGTTTTTCATGTTTACCCATTTTTTTTTGTTTTAAAATAATCAGACCTTATCCAAATGATTCCTTAGAGACATCTTCTGAAAACTTATAGGTTCGATTAACAAATAAATTTGTATATAATATTTTCTAGCATATAAACAATAGTTTCTTATGTGTGTATCAAAATGTCTGTTTTTGCTTTTTTGGTTCAAAACTAGTTAATAAATCATTAATTGATACCTTTTTCTGCTATTTATAACTAGCTTTATTTATCTTTTATGGGTAATTTGTTAATTGCTGGCCTTACTAGTACTCCAGCCCCAACGGCTGTTCTAGTTGGAGTTGCTTCAATTGCTTTATTTGCAATAGTAGGATTAATGGTAGGTCCTGACTATGATGGAATGAATGCTCCTGAGGTGAAAAAGTAGAAACTATATATTTTAATATTTAAAATATAACTAAGAGAAGTAAATTAATTATTTTTCTTAGTTTATTTTTTTTCGTCTTGTAAATTTACAATTAATTTATTGTAGGTAAGTTTATCTAGAGTACATATTGAAAATACATTATAATAATTCAGATATTTTTGTACATTTTCATAAAATAAATACCAAGACTTATCGAATTTTTTATAGACCTCACTTATTTCTCTACCTCTTTCTAATTGATCTCTTTTAAGTCTTCTTTTAAAGCAAATTCCTTTTTCCTCTTTACATACAATATTGATAGTCTCTTTATAGTTTAAATCTAACCTGTGAGCAAATATTCCTTCTAATATTAGGAATTGATTCTCATTTTCATAGTTAATGTTTACTTTTGATTTTGATGAATGCTTTGTTTTGAAGTCATATTTATAAAATGATATTAATCTTTCTTTATTATGAATAGATTTAAGTGTCTTCTTTATTTCTTTTTTCTTGAAACTCAAAGGCATATCATAAATATCATATTTAAATGTTGATAAAAATCGGATGAATATATTATCTTTATAATATGAATCAGTTTTTATTACTATTGTATTAGTAAATAATTTAGATATTTTTTTACTTAGATATGACTTCCCTGAACCAGATGGTCCTGTAATTATGATAGTTTTCATTCGTATTGATATTACTTATGCTTAATTGAAATGATTATAAATTCAATATTATTTAAATAGTATTATAATATTTTATTGTAATTAAGTTCTTCGTTTGTCCAGTTTCTATTATTAAATCTATTTTCAATAAATCTTAGTACTAGTATAATTACAGGTATATGCATAAGTCCACCAGCTACCACGGTAATTTGGTTGTAAGGCATAATCCTTTCAATTAGTTTTTATTAATATACGTTATAAATCATATGTTATCTTAATATGTATCTTTTAGTCATATAAATATTATTCTTAGGTATAAATTACATAATTTCAGATAATTCCTTTTCAAAAAACCAATTTATTTCACCATTATTTAATTTAACCACTAGTCCAAATTCATTTCCATCTACCATTTTATAGCCTACTAATTCGACAATAGGTTCCTTTCTGATGTCTTCAAGAATATTTAGAGGTAGGCGATCTTTGACTTCGTTTATTTCAATTCTTAAAAGTTGACCTTTTTGAAGAGTTGAGGAATCTTTTATCATAATTTATTTTTTCTAGTTATTTTTTCATATTGATAATTAATCTATCCGATTATTGATAGCGATAATTGACTCTCAATTCCACTATATTTAATGTATTCTTGAAATTCAGATGAATCGAAGGCTTGTTGAGCTGCTGCTTTTGATTCAAATTCAACAATTACTCCTAATTGACCGCCATCCCATTCGTTCAAATCGGAATTTTGGTTTACATCTTTAGCGATAATCGTTCCGCCCACTGACCTAAGCCATGGAACAACAGTTTTTACGTATTCTATGAATTGGGCTGTACTTTCTATTTTGGCCTGCTTAAGCCAATAGCCTTTGGTTCCCATTTCTTTATTTTTTCTTTAGATTCTCGCATATCGTTTCGCTTATACGTTAAGGTCTCCAAAATATTTAATATTATTAATTTATAAGTACATATACTATTTATTTTTTTAGACGTAATGATTGTTTGATTTTAATATAACTTTAATTATTTAGTTTATTGGATTTATTGTTTCCAGTTTTGATTTTAGTTGCATAATTAGATGCTGCCGCCCAACTGCTAGAACTTTTAGGGTGTCTTCGTGCATCCTTAATTGAGCGTCGGCAACTTGCATACCTTTAATAAGTTCTTGTACTTCTTTGGGTAAGCTTTTAAGGTCATATTTTTTATCCTCAAATGTTAAAATCGCTTCCTTTTCGTTTGATGGAGTATTTGACATTTTATTTATATTATTAATTTTAAATATAGCATTAATTAATTTTAATAGCTCTTGATAAATTGTTTATCACAAAAATCCTTATATCTTCCTTGCCTGTTAATTAATTCTTTATGGTTACCTACTTCACATACTTCGCCTTTTTCAATCACCGCTATTTTATCTGCCTTTTGTATTGTTGATAATCTGTGAGCGATTACCAAGACTGTTCGTTTGTGCATTGCTTGTTGAAGACCCTTCTGAACTGATTCTTCCGATTCTGCATCTAGGGCACTAGTGGCTTCATCAAGTAACAAAATTGTTGGATCTCCTAGTAAAGCTCTTGCAATTGATATTCTCTGTAACTGACCTCCAGAAAGATTGCTACCCCTTTCTTCAATAAAAGTTTCATAGCCGTCGGGTAATTCTTCAATAAAATCATGAGCATTTGCAATTCTTGCTGCATTTACTATGTCTTCTCTTGTGGTTGGTCTTCCAAATCTTATTGCTTCTGATATGGTTCCTGAAAATATAAAAGTTTTTTGTGGAACTATACCTATTAATCTTCTTAAGTAATTGGTATTAAATTTGTTTAAATTATAATTATCAATAAATATTGATCCATTGCAAGGTTCTATGAATTTTAATATTAATGAAAAAATTGTACTTTTACCTGCTCCTGAAGGACCAACTAATGCCATTATTTTTCCATTATCTATATCTAAACTAATATTTTTTATAACCTCCTTATCATCATTATATGAAAAAAATACATTCTTAAATGATAACTTTCCTTCTACTCTATTAGGAGTAATACCTCTATCTGAGTTTGATATTTCTAATGGTTTAGTTGTTATTTCATTTAATCTTCTTAGTGAAGCTTGTCCTTGCTTTAATTCATTATAGTTCGTTGTAAGATGACTTATTGGATCAATTAACATAATTAAGGCTGTAAAATAACTGCCAAATTCTTCGTTAGACATACCTCCAATTTGTATTCTATAAGTTCCTATTGTGAGGATCCCTAAAATACCTATTATTTCTATTAATCCGACTATTGGATGCTGAAGCGCTACAAGCCTCAGCATTTTATATTTAGCCTCTTTGTGTAATTTAACTTGTTTATCAAAATTATCTTGAAGCCATGCTTCTACTGCAAATGCTTTAACCATTGGTAGTCCTTGAATTGCCTCTGAAAGTAAACCTGCTAATGAACTGATTTTGTCTTGACTTTGTTCAGAAGCTTTCAATACCTTCCCTCCAAAATCACTTACTAAAAGTGCAATTAAAGGCGCTAATATGATCGTTGCAAGTGATAAATTCCAATCAATAAATATCATATAACCAAAAACTGCTAGTAACTGAAATATCGATGGTGTTGTATCTTGTATAGTTTTATATATAACTTCCCCAACACGATCAACATCCTCTGTGAGTCTGTATGCAATATCCCCAGATGAAAGCTTCTCTATAAAAAGAATATTAGTTTTTTGAAGCTTTCTAAATAATGTTGTTCGAAGGTCTTGGCTTAGAGCTAATGCTGGTTTTGCCAAAAGACTATCTTGTAGATATTGTGCTGTTTTTTGAATGATAAAAATAATTAAGGCTTGTAAAATGACAATTAATACTTGTTTTGTATTCCCTTGACCAATAGCCGGTATTAACTTGCCTGATAACCATGCAAGTATTGGCCAACAAATTACGTATATAAACATGCTTATGCCACCCAAAAGCAATATTGGCAAATGTCCCTTAAGTTTCCCTATCAGGTAAATAAAATTTATTTTGTTTTTTTGTTTCATTCCATCAAACTATGAATGTTTAATTTAAGAGCACGTAAATGAAATTAGATCAATTTTTAAAATTTATGGGAATCGTTCAGACAGGAGGCGAAGCCAAAATCATTATTAAGTTAGGAAAAATATCAGTAAATGGCATAGTTGAAAAAAGAAGAGGTAGGAAATTAATTGATGGAGATCAAATTTCTTTTGCAAATGAAACATACATTGTTCCAAATTCTGATCCTCTAGGCCGTAAGTTGGCAAGAAGCGAAAAATGAGGAGCTAGCGTGCGTAAACCGGTCATTGCAGGGAATTGGAAGATGAACATGACGTGTACCGAAGCGATTGAGTACATGCGTGTATTAATTCCACTATTGAAAGATATTCCGAAAAAAGATAGGGACGTTGTTATTGCACCTCCATTTACAGCCCTATACCCTCTGTCTGAGTTTATTAGGGACAGAAGTGAATATCTATCTCTATCTAGCCAAAATGTTCATTGGGAGGATAGTGGGGCCTATACAGCCGAAGTTTCTCCCCTTATGCTTAATGAGCTTTCGGTTAAGTGTGCAATCGTTGGACACAGTGAACCTCGTAAATATTTTAGTGAAAGTGATGAACAAATAAATAAAAGAGCCCAATCCGCTCAGGATCATCAGTTAATTCCAATTGTTTGTGTTGGAGAAACTTTTCAACAAAGAGAGATGGGTGAAGCAGAGAGGGTTATACGAAGGCAAATTGATCAAGGTCTTGAAGGGATTGAGGTTAAAAGACTAATAGTTGCCTATGAGCCAATCTGGGCTATTGGTACTGGCAAAACTTGTGAAGCCAATGAGGCTAATCGAATTTGTGGACTTATTCGTAAGTGGATTGGTTACGAAGACGTGATTATTCAATATGGAGGATCAGTAAAATCAAATAATATTGATGAAATCATGTCCATGTCAGATATTGATGGTGTACTAGTTGGTGGAGCCTCTCTAGATCCCACAAATTTTGCGAGAATTGCCAACTACGAAACAATCTAATAGTTCCCTGCCTAAGCATTGGGAAAGAGAAACCCAATTAATGGCAATAGTAAACATCACAAAAGATTCATTTAGTGATGGGGGACTTTTTATGGACTTACCCTCTGCTATCAATCATGCATCATTATGTATTAAACAAGGAGCTCATATTCTAGATATTGGAGCACAGAGCACACGACCTGGAGCATCTGAAATAGGATCGGAAATCGAGATTAAAAGATTAGTTCCTTTAATAAAAGAAATAAAGCTATTACATCCCGATTTCCCAATTTCTGTAGATACTTTTCATCATTCTGTCGCAGAGAAAGTATTAAATGTTGGTGCTGATTGGGTTAATGATATTAGTGGTGGTAGACATGATTCTGAAATGTTCAATGTTATTGCTGAAAAAAATTGCCCTTATGTTTTGACTCATAGTCGTGGAAATAGTAAGACAATGGATTCTTTAGCTATATATAAAAATGTTGTTAAAGATGTAAAAAATGAATTATTCAATCAAATAGATTTAGCGCTATCTAAAGGCATTAATGATGAACAAATTATTATTGATCCTGGAATAGGCTTTGCAAAAAATGTCGATCATAACTTAACTTTGCTGCGTAATTTAGATGAATTTGTTTCTATGAATTATCCAGTATTAATAGGTGCTTCTAGAAAAAGATTTATTGGTTCAGTTATTAATGAAAATGACCCAAATAAAAGGATATTCGGAACGGCTGCCGTAGCCTCTAGATGTGTGAGTGCTGGTGTTGATATTCTAAGAGTTCATGATATTAAACAAATTTCCCAAGTTATAATAATGACCAAATCAATTATTTAAAATATTACTAGTCTTCTGTATTAACACCTTCGATTCTATCTTCTACTTCTTGATAAAGTTCTTTTAATTGTTCAATATTTTCATCAGATGTTTCCCAATATCCTCTTCCATTAACTTCTAATAATGTACCAACTATTCTTCTAAAACTATGAGGATTTAATTCCATTAATCTTTTCCTCATCTCTGGATCATTTATAAAAGTTTCGTTTGATTCTTCATATACAAAATTATCAACTTGCCCACTAGTTGCACTCCATCCTAATGTGTAATTAAGTCTATTAGAGACCTCTCTTACACCTTCATATCCTGACTTGAGCATTCCTTCATACCATTTTGGGTTAAGTAATTTTGTTCTTGAATCTAATCTGATAGTTTCACTTAATGATCTGACCTGAGCATTTGCTGTAGTTGTGTCGGCTATGTAACTACTTGGAGCTTTACCATCTTCTCTAAGATTCTTAATTAAATTTGTAGGATCGGAGTCAAAGTAATGACTTACGTCTGTTAATGATATTTCTGAAGAATCAAGATTTTGGAAAGTTACATCAGCTGTTTTCATGACTGATTCAAAAACATCTCTGTTCTGATTCATTTCGCCTGGATTATCTGCATTAAAAGCATAAGTTTTTCTTGAAAGGTACATTTCTTGCAATTCATTTTCTTCTTCCCATGTTGAATTCTCTACTGCCAAATTAACATTTGAGCTATAACTTCCACTTGCATTTGAGAATACTCTACTTGCTGATTCCCTTATACTTTTACCTTCTTTCTCTGCTTGCTCGAGTGTATGTTTCCTTACGAAATTTTGATCAAGTGGTTCATCTGCCTCTGCAGCCATTTTTACTGCTTGGTCAATTAATGCCATTTGATTAATAAACAAATCCCTAAATACACCCGAGCAGTTAACGACTACATCAATTCTTGGTCTTCCTAGTTCCTCAAGTGAAAGGAGCTCTAATTTATTTACCCTTCCAACAGAATCTGGTTTTGGTTTTACTCCTACAAACCAAAGGATTTGAGCTAATGATTCACCATAAGTTTTTATGTTGTCAGTACCCCAAAGTACGCAAGCAATAGTCTCAGGCCAAGTACCTTGCTCCTCTTTTTGTCTCTCAATAAGCTTGTCAACTACACCTTTGGCTGAAGCCACAGCGGCAACGGTTGGAATCGATTGGGGATCTAATGCGTGAATATTTTTACCACTTGGTAATACTCCAGGGTTCCTAATAGGATCTCCACCGGGACCAGGAATAACATAATCTCCATCTAGAGCTTTTAAAAGGCTCTCCATCTCTTTGTCTGCACATATTTGCTCTAAGCAAAATCTCAAATAATCAAACAGCTTATCTAGTGAACTTGCATTTACATTTTCAAAACCTGCTTTCTTAGCCGATGCCTGCCATGGTGATGGGATTGAGAAACCAATACCTCTCAAGAACTCAACAATTAGTGTCCAGATATTCTTCTTCATATTTACTCTCCCGTCTCTTCCTGTTAGAGACTTAACCATTGAACCAACAGCTTCTCTTGATGTTTCTGTAATTAATTTATTAAGTTCAACATCTTCTAATTTTCCCTTGTTATTACCTTCATATACTTCCTCAATTGTTTTTCCTTTTGATTCAGCTAATAAACCAGGCAAAGATCTGATTCCATCATCCTCTCTTTCTATTGATGAGATACTTACCAACGTGGCAATTGCTTCCTCAGCAGTGGCTGGTTTACCAATTGTGTGTAAGCCGCAAGGTAATAAACGACTTTCTATTTCCATTAATTGTTTATATACATTTCCTACGACCAAATCTCTTTCATCTATTTCTAATTCGGAGGCATCTTTATCAGGTAGTTTTACATCTTCATCAAGATTACATTTTTTTGATGTTTCAACTATTGCGTTAACAATTTGAATCCCTCTTCCACTTTCTCGTAATTGCTGATATGAACCTACTAACTCTCCAAGTTCTTTTAGACCTTTATACAATCCAGCATTTTCAGCAGGGGGAGTTAAATAACTAATTGTTGATGCGTATCCTCTTCTTTTTGCGATTGTTGCTTCCGAAGGATTATTTGCTGCGTAGTAATAAAGATTAGGGAGACCGCCTATTAATGAATCGGGATAACAAGTCTCGCTCATACCCATTTGTTTCCCAGGCATGAATTCAAGTGATCCATGGGTTCCAAAATGTAGAACTGCGTCTGCCTTCCAAACTTTTTCTAAATAAGTGTAATAAGCTGCAAAACCATGATGAGGACTTGCACTTCTGGAATAAAGCAATCTCATAGGATCACCTTCATATCCAAAAGTTGGCTGGACGCCTACAAATACATTTCCAAATTCTTTTCCATAAATAAGAAGATTTTGTCCATCACTATTTAAGTTTCCCGGCGGTTTTCCCCAGTTCTCTTCTAGTCTCTCAGAATATGGAGTTAATTTTTCATATTCTTGTACACTCATTCGATGCGCAATTGATAGTTCAGGAGAACCTTGTAAAGCCTCTGGATCATTTATTAATGTCTCCATTAGTTCTTTTGGATTCTTAGGTAAATCTCTAATGTCATAACCTTTTTGCTTCATTTCTTCTAAAACTCTATAAATAGATCCAAAGACGTCTAAATAAGCAGCTGTTCCCACATTTCCTTTGTCAGGTGGAAAACTAAATACTGTAATAGCTAATTTCTTCTGAGCACGTTTTTTAATTCTTAGTGACGACCATCTAATAGCCCTTTCAGCTATTGCGTCTACTCTGTCTTGGAGTGTATGAGCTTTGCCAGTTGCATCATCTCGACCAGATAAAACAATTGGCTCAATAGCACCATCTAATTCAGGAATCGCTATTTGAAGTGCAACTTGAACTGGATGAAGACCTAGATCACTTCCTTCCCATTCTTGAGTTGTTTGGAAAACGAGAGGTAGAGCAACCATATAAGGTCGATTGAGTTTTTTTAAGGACTCGACAGCTTTTGGGTGATCTTGCCTTGCAGGACCTCCAACAAGTGCAAAACCTGTAAGAGAAACAACGCCATCTACAATTGGTTTATCAGGATTGATAGGATCGTAATAAAATTCATTTACAGGCTTAGAAAAATCTAATCCACCACAAAAAATAGGAATTACCGTTGCCCCCCGATATTCCAATTCTTGAATAATAGCTACATAGTGGGCATCGTCTCCAGTAACAATATGACTTCTTTGAAGTACTAGTCCGATCACAGGACCGTTTTTAGCTTTACTTGAAAGATCATCCCTAGAAGCTGTCCAATTTAAATATTCTTTTTTATCCTCAAACATATTTGGAGCTAAGGGATGCCAAATTCCCAAATCAGGGAAAACTTCAGGCTCTGCAACTTCAATTTTTTCTTCTTCTTTATTTAGTTCTGGAAATACATATTTGTCTCCAAGCATTAATAGGAAATTTCTCAGATTATCAGGAGTACCCCCTAACCAATATTGAAAACTAAGCATAAAACTACGTGCATCTTGTGCTTTGTCTACGGGTAGATACTTAAGAATTGATGGGAGAGTATTTAAAAGCTTCAACATTGAATCTTGAAAGCCAGCACCTCCAGCTTCCTTCCTCTTCTTCATAAAATCACCAATGATGCTTTTGCTTTGTCCTAACTGGGCCATTGAAAATGTTCCCAATTTGTTCAATCGCATCACTTCTGGCATTGATGGAAATACAACCGCAGCCTTAAGATTTTCCTTATGAGGTTCGACTGCTTCAACAACTTTTTGCGCTAAATCTTCAATGAAAATCAATGAAGCTACGAATAAATCGGCATTTTCTATATCTTTTTTAAAGCTTTCATAATTAGCTTTATCTCTAAGTTCTTCTATTAAATATCCATTTAGATCTATTCCAATAGGACCATTTTGCGAATTTAATGAGTTAGCAGCTTGAGTTAAAGCATTTTGATATTGAGGTTCAAGAACCACGTAAACAGCCTTCATCACTGCTTTATGGCTGTGATTCTCGACAGGTGAAACTCTGCGATTGGCTGAGCGAACCTGTGTAAACATCTTTTCTTCTTACGTAATTCGAACAAGCCTAGTGTTCAGTGGCCCTTTAGTGTGTTATTTAGTTAATGGGTGTTACAAGGGATATCAAATATGATTGTGAAAAAAGTAATTCAATGAGTTCTGCTAATCAATCAATACCAGTTTTAGTCGCAGGAGCTTTAGGTCGAATGGGATCTGAAGTTATTAAAGCAATTAATTCATCCAAAGATTATCAACTCGTTGGCGCAGTTGATAATCAGAAAGAGAAAGAAGGTCAAGACGTTGGCTCATTAATAGGTTTAGAGCCACTTGATGTTTTCCTTTCAACTGATTTCGAAGGCTCTTTGTGCGCTGCAAGTCAGAATGCATCAAAAAATGGTTCAAATAATGGTGCTGTTCTAGTTGATTTCACTCATCCCAAAGTTGCTTATAAACACACTCGCACATCAATTGCTTATGGAGTACATCCAGTCATTGGTACTACAGGAATAACAACAGATCAATTAGATGATCTTTCAAAATTTGCAGAAAAGGCTTCTCTTGGTTCAGCTATTATTCCAAACTTTTCAGTAGGTATGGTTTTACTTCAGCAAGCTGCAGCTTCAGCGGCTCGTTTTTATGAGTTCGCTGAACTGACAGAAATGCATCACAATAAAAAAGCTGATGCTCCAAGTGGAACATGTATTAAAACGGCTCAATTGATAGAGGAGCAACGAACCGAATTTAATAAACCTTTAGTGAGCGAAGAAGAATCCATAGAAGGATCTCGAGGTGGATCCCGTCCTAGTGGCTTGAGACTTCACTCTGTAAGGTTACCCGGACTTGTTGCTCATCAACAAGTCATGTTCGGCTCCAATGGAGAAACATATGAGTTATCTCATAACACTATTGATCGTTCTGCTTACATGCCTGGAGTACTATTAGTGATTAAAAAAATCAGATCGTTCAATAAATTGGTTTATGGATTAGAGAAAATCTTATAGTTATACATATTAATGTTATTTCCAATTAAGCAAAATGAGATAAACAAATTGATCCCTTCTGTGGCAACAGGGAAGCAATTTAATTCAGCGTTGGGTAATCCTCAAAAGATTTTTCAACGGATTATGATTTCAGCTATTGGAGGTGTAATTACATTACTCATTAGTCAAAGTCAAGTAACAAGTCAGTTTTACTCTTTATGGTTGGTTTTAGGTGTAATAATCCTTTTATATATTTTATGGGGTCCAATACTTGAAGCAAGTAGAAAAAATTCAAAGTTTAAAAGTTATTCTTTTTCAGCATTAGTTGATGGTTATATTTCAGATGTTTATGTAGAAGATAGGGTAGAAAAACAACAGGAGCAGGCGAATAAAGATGGAAGGCTAGAGGTGTTAGAGAAAAAAAGAACATGGGTCGTATTGGATATAGAAGATGAAGATGGCTATATAGGAAGTATCAGTTTTCCATTACAGAATAAGTTCAATATACTTACTAAAGGAATGAGAATTAACTGTGTTGTTTTTAGTAATAGAAGAGATTTTGATACGATACAAGCTGTTAGTGATGCTTGGTGCCCAGAAATAAATTTATGGGTTGGTTCTTATCCATTTCTTCTTCGTCCTGCTTTTGAAGAATTTGTTAATATGAGAATTTTAAGTTAAATATTTATTGTAATAAATGATATAATGAATAGTATGAATATAGCAATTATTGGTTCTGGATTAACTGGATCTTTGGCAGCAATATCATTAGCAAATGCTGGCTGTAGAGTTGATCTATATGAAAGATTAACTGATGAAGAACTTATAAATAGAGATAGAACATATGCTATTACACATTCGTCAAGAAAGATATTAGAAAAAAATGGAATATGGTCTCATTTGGTATCCCATCTTGTTCCATTTCAATATCTAAATGTAATTGACTTTGAATTAAATAAAAAGTTTCAATTTCTTATTGATGATTTAAGAATTTCTGACCAAAAGTATTCCGCAGTAGGTTGGATTGCTGAACATAAAAATATCATGTTATCAATTTTAGAATTTATATCAAATATTGATAATGTTAATAAGATTCCAACATCCGTTATACCTAATACAAATAATTATGATCTGGTTCTTGCAGCTGATGGATCAAATTCAACAACTAAAAAGAAGCTTAAAACTCCATCATTTAATTTTAATTATGATCAAATGTGTTTAACCGCTAAGGTACTATTAAGAGGTGTTAAATCAAATGAAGCATTTGAGATATTAAACTCAGAGGGTCCCTTTGCTGTTCTCCCGCTTGGTGGTGACTTGTTTCAAATAATATGTAGTCAATCAATTGTTAAAGGTACATATAATATGAGTTTATCAAAGTCATTGTTTTTAGATTATTTATCAACAATTCTTCCATACGGTATAGAGCCGGATACAATCATTGATAAACCTGTTTCATTTCCAATAAATTTTGTTTTTAACTATACATTTTTTTCAGGCAAATACCTTTACATAGGTGAAACTGCTCACAAATTGCATCCTGCAGGAGGACAAGGTCTAAATCTATGCTGGAGAGATGTTGATTGCATAACCAAATTAGTTTCTATACCATTTTTAAGGAACAATCATTATATTATTCCATTTATATATTCAATATCCAGAATAGTTGATGTTTTATTAATATCTATCTTTACTGATAGTTTAGTTAGATATTCTAGAAGTAACATTAATTTTTTTATATTACCTAGAACATTAATTTTCTTTATTTTAAAAAAATCTACTTTTATTAGAAAACTTATTCTTAGTTTAATGACTAATGGAGTGTAATATATATATGAAAAATACTAGTATTTCAATTAATCCACCTTCCGAGGAATTGTGCAATTTTATTATTGAAAAACTTGGAATAAGTCAAAGTGCATTAGAACTAGGTGTTAAAAGATGTTCATTCGAAAACTCTCCATTACCTATTGTTATGTGGAGTTATGGTTTGATAACCACCTCTCAATTGCAGATAATACTTTTGTGGTTAAAGGATAATTAATACTTTATTAGACTTTCTACAAATAAATTTGATTCAATTTTTTTTCTACCTCTAAGTTCAGTAAGTTCTACAAGAAAAGCGTATCCAATTAAATTACCTCCTGCTTCTTTGACCAACTTACCTGCTGCTGCTGCAGTTCCTCCTGTCGCAAGCAAATCATCTACTATGATCACTTTACTATCTTTTTGAATTGAATTCTTCTGGATTTCTAATCTATCCTCACCATACTCAAGCTTATAATTAACACCTATTACTTTTCCTGGTAATTTATTAGGTTTTCTAATAGGAATAAAACCAACACCAGACTTAAATGCTAAAGCAGATGCTGAAATAAATCCCCTAGATTCTATGCCGGCTATATAATCTGGTTTTGTAGTAGAGATTAGATTTAGCAGAGGCAACATTAATTCATTCCATCTCTTTGGCTCTTTATATATTGGGTTTAAGTCCTTGAAGACTATTCCATCTTTAGGAAAATCTTTTATTTCATTGATATATTTTTTCAATTTTTCCATTCTTAAAAATTATTGGTGTGCGGTTTTATAAAACTAACAATAAACCTAGCTAATCTTCCGATTGCTGTCATTATTTAAATTATGAAGAAACCCAATTCAGTTGCTACTCAGAATGAACACGCAAACAATGCGTCAAAATTTCAAGAATATACTGCTGAGAATGCATTTGTAAATTGTGTAATCGCTCATGATACGCCGAGGAAACTTGATTTTTTGATTTTAGTAATTGAAACTCTTCAAATTAACGCAACCGATTCTTTATTAACGAAGGCAAAAGACATTGGCTTGTCAAATCATTTTTCATGTAGAGTTCAATTTTGGAAAATGAGATGTGCAAATCCCTTAAGGAAAAATTATACGTTCACATGTTTATCTGCAGAGCAGATTGATTCCCTAGTGGTACTTATTTCTTTGATGTCAGAAAATCTTTATCCACTTATTAGGCAATTACTTTCCTCAAAAGAATCTAAATCACTTAACGATGAGCGATGGTCTTTATTTACTACACGTCTTAAGTCACTTATTCGTGAAAGGATGAATATTAAACGTAGTTATATTGCTACCTTATTAAGTGAGGATAATAATGAATTTTTTAGGGAGCTATTAGTCATACTTTCTCTTTCTCGTGGAGAAGCGGGAGCTAATCGTTTAAAAGCTTCATTGTATTATCAATCATAGTATTTATAAATGATTAATTTATCTTATAGATTTGAACAGGACTCTGCTTCTCTACAAATAGCAGGGATGCCAGATGTTTCAAACGGAGACTCAGAAGATACTATCGGTATCTTATCTTCATGGACATTGAAAATAATTGGTTCACCTCTATTAGAAGGTGAGAAGGAACATCTCGATAATTTGATGGAAGTAATACTTCAATATTCAAGATCATATGTCTCTGGAATTAAACAGACATTCATATCTAATAAAAAATTTGTAATAATATCTCCTTTCGGTATTAGTCATAAATTATTACTCAATAGCACACAGCAAGGGGTAAAGCCTTTAGAAATTATCTTAGATGACTCAGAATTGTCAGATCTAACTAGATGTCTGGATCTTTTAAGATATGACCCTCGATTTAATATCAGATGGGATTTCAATCAAGAGAAACCCTTCAGTAAGAAATATGTCCTTAATAGTGTTTCTAATCCTAAGAATAATTCTAATTTCTTTTATGCTCTAATTATATTTATAATTACTAGTGCTTTGTTTATATTTATCCCAACCAATAATAAATTTGAGATAAGAGAAACAACCAATAATTCTAACTTATTACTGGAGAAATCAGACTAGTAATAAATTCATAGCTAAATAACTATAATTAAACGCTTATTTAAAATTTATCAATTCATAATATAAACTAATAAAATGTCGATTAAATACCAAAATTTTGATTTTAATTTTCATTTTACTAAAGTTTTTAGATATTAAATCACCAATAAATAAAAAATCAACTATTATAAAAAAAATAAATTCTAGATGAAACTTTCAATTAGTGATAGAGAGAAATTGGATATTGCTGACGATAAAATTTTTTACCAACAGCCTAGGTATGTCCACCATCTAAGCGCTTCATTCAGAACTCGACTTACAAAATTATACTCAGAGTATCTACTCAATCATCATGTAATTTTAGATTTAATGAGTAGTTGGGTAAGTCATTTGCCATCAAATATTAGATATAAAAAAGTTATTGGTCATGGAATGAATGAAGCTGAATTAGGCTCAAATAAACGCCTTGATAAGTTCTGGGTTCAAAATCTAAATAAAACACAAAAAATGCCAATTGAAGATTCTACTATTGATGTTGGATTAATTGTGGCCGGATGGCAATATCTACAATATCCAGAAAAAGTTTCACTAGAACTTTCTAGGATCATCAAATCTGATTCGTTATTGTTAATATCGTTTACTAATCGTGCATTTTGGACCAAAGCGCCAAATATTTGGACTTATTCTTCAGAGGAAAAAAGAATTGAATACGTAAATAATGTTCTAACTGCTAATGGTTGGAGGATTGAGAAAATATTTAATGAAAAAACCAATGAAAAAAAGCTTTTTGGTTTTTATACCTCAGAGAGTGATCCTTTCTTTTCAATTATTGCAAGAAACAATAAGTCTAATAACTGAACTAGTTTTTATTAATAGTTGTATTTAGTATTAGTTAACACAAGTAATTCTTTATGTCCTGTTCTCTAATTAAATTTAGTTCTGAGGATTGTGGAACCTGTCACAGAATGAGTTTCTTTGATTCTAAAGTTGCGAATGAATTAGGTATTGAATTTGTTAGCGTAAAACTACAAGATACAGTGGTTTATAGAAAGTATAGACCAATACTATTAAAGCAATATCCTACAAAAGAAGGTATGGGCTGGCCTACTTATCTACTAGTTAATGATCCTGAAGGTGAATTTGAAATTATTGGTGAACTAAAAGGAGGTATTGCCAAAGGTGATTTTAGAGAAAGACTTGCAAAACTAATTTCAAATTGATCTTGTAATTAATTCACTGGTTGCATTAATCCACCACTTCCAGAGTCTGAATCATCATCATCATTTCCAGTATCTACTGTTAGAAGTGTATATATACCTAAAGCTAAAAGACTTATCATGCCACTAAAAAGACTTAGCCCATATTGGTTTGTGCTGATTTCTATAACTTCACCCAAGGTAAAAATACTCAAATTTTGGTGACTATAGCAATATTTCACTTTAAAAGCTTTTTGGTCAACCAATTGAAAGATTGACATGTCCTTTCTTTGAAATGAGTGTGAAATTATTGGGTATTAATTTCGGAATTCATTAACTTTAGCCAATCAGTAAGTTGGTCTAAAAGTTTATCGCTGTCCAATATACCAAGACCACGAATGGTAACAGTAGAACACCGAGAACCTTTCTTATAGATAAATCGGCCATGAAGATGTTTTGCTAAACCATTTCTGAGTAATTTGAAAGCTGGCTCATCCATCATTGTTTCAAGCTCAACATTTGGTTTAGACAACTTAATTCTCGAGAAACCACATTTTTTTGCGATTATTTTTAACTTCATTACTTCTATTAAAGATTCAACTGCCTTTGGTAATGTTCCATATCTATCAACTAAGTTGCCAGCAAACTGAACTAATGCATCATTGTTATCACATTCTGTAGCTAATCTATAAGCATTTATTTTTTCATCTGGATCAGTAATCCAATCACCAGGAATAAAAGCTGTTACAGGTAAATCTATTTGTGTATCATCAACTGAAGGAATGTCTTGACCTTGAATTTCTGCGATAGTTTCCTGCAATAATTCCATGTATAAATCAAATCCTATTGTTTCCATTTGACCACTTTGTTCAATTCCTAAAATATTTCCAACCCCGCGGATTTCCATATCCCTCATGGCTAATTGATAACCGCTACCCAAATCACTAAATTCTTTTATGGCCTTTAATCGTTGTCTTGAAGTCTCATTCAATTTCTCATTGCTTGGGTAAAATAACCATGCGTGTGCTTGTACTCCACTACGCCCTACTCGCCCTCTCAATTGATAAAGTTGTGATAAGCCAAACTTGTGAGAATCTTCAATTAAAATAGTATTTACTCTAGGAATATCTAATCCACTTTCGACAATAGTTGTACAAAGCAAAATATCTGCATCTCCAGCATTAAATGCCAACATTGCACTCTCTAATGCTCCTTCTTCCATTTGTCCATGCGCAATTAATAATCTGATATTTGGAATCATGATTTTTATTTTGGCTGCAACATCATCTATCCCTTGTATTCGAGGAACAATATAAAATATTTGACCACCTCTATCAATTTCTTGTGAAATTGCGCTTCTGATTATTTCATTATCTATTGGAGCTAAATGAGTTTTAATTGGTCTCCGTAATGGTGGGGGTGTTGTTATTAAACTCATTTCTCGCACACCAGAAAGACTCATATAAAGTGTTCTTGGTATTGGAGTTGCAGAGAGTGTTAATACATCAACACTTTTTTTTAATTCCTTGATTTTTTCCTTTTGGTTAACTCCAAACCGTTGTTCTTCATCTATAACTAAAAGTCCTAGATCCTTATATTCTAAATTTTTATTTAAGAGCTGATGAGTACCAACAACAGCATCAATTTGTCCATCCTTAAGTCCACTTAATATTTGTTTTCTCTCTTTACTAGTTTTAAATCGATTCAGTAATGATATTTTTATAGGGTAGGGTGCGAACCGATCTGAAATTGTTCTCCAGTGTTGCTGAGATAATACCGTTGTTGGTGCTAACAATGCTATTTGTTTTCCCGAAGTAATTGCCTTGAAAATTGCTCTTATTGCGACTTCTGTCTTACCAAATCCAACATCTCCACAAACTAATCTATCCATAGGCTTTTCATTTTCCATGTCTTTTTTCACTTGAGAGGTCGCTGTTGCTTGATCGGGTGTTAGTGAATATGGAAATGAGTCTTCTAACTCACTTTGCCATGGACCATCGTTTGGAAATTTAAATCCTTTTTCTTTATTTCTTTCTGCATATAATTTAATTAAATTAATAGCAACTTTTTTAACTGATCTTTTAGCCTTTTCCTTTACTTTGTTCCAATTTGCACCACCTAGTTTACTAATAGTGGGAGTCTTAGAATTTGAATTTCTATATCTACCCAAACAGCCAAGTTGATCAGCCGCTACACTTAGTTTTCCATCCATATATTTTATTACTAGGTAATCTCTCGACTCGCCATTAATATTTAGCTTCTGAATATTTTGAAATAGACCAATACCATGATTTCTATGAACAACATAATCCCCAGGCTTCATTTTATTAGGGTCTATTCTTTTACTTTGTGATTGTTTTCTTCTTCTTATATAACCAGTACTAGAAATATTATGTTGCCCAAAAAATTCCTTATCTGTTATTAAGGCAATTTTCCATGCTGGAAGTAGAAATCCTTCTATTTCGCCATCATTATTATTTTTAATGGCTACTGGTATATTATCATCTATAACACTATTAATAGAATTTAGATCAATGTTATTAGGAATAAATTTTGAGATACATTCGTGCTCTTCTAATAGAGAGACTGCTCGACTAGGTTGAGCTGAAATTATCCAGATAGAATATTTTTCTTTTATATAATCTTTCAATGATAAGCTAATTTTACCATATTGAATTGGTAACCATTGATGAGCTTTACTTGAAATTTTAAATACATTTAAATTGGATGTAGTATCGTCTAAATCTGTAAGATCAATTCCTTTAAATGTATTAAGTGAATTATAAATATCATAAGCAGTATTATGAAGATTGGGTTTATAAATATCTTTTATTGATTCTTTTCCTTTAAAACTATAAATTAATTCATTAAAACTTTCTGTAGCAATTTTATGCCATGCATTTCCATGAGCTATACCTTGCTTCCTTTCATCTACTACAATAAATGAATCATCTTCTATGTAGTTTAATAATGATGATGGTTTATCGAACGCCACTCCTAAATACTTTCTAGCAGATGATAATGTATTTGAATTTACTAACATAGAATACTCATGTTCTTCAAATAAACTTGTTATGTCTTTATCAGTAATTGATAAAAGCTCTTTGATAATTAGTGGATCAAATCCTTTTGGTGTAATACAAACATTATCAATTTTATCTAATGACCTTTGTGATATTGGGTCAAATTCTTTTATCTTTTCTAATTGATCTCCAAATAATTCCAATCGAATAGGTAGTTCGCTACTTACTGGATAAATATCAATAATATCTCCACGTCTTGTCCATGTTCCTTCCTGATCTATATTATTGGTTTTTATATATCCACATTCACTCAATTTTGTAGATAATGAACTTAATTTTACTTCGTCTCCTACATTCAATTTAATGCAGTTAGATTTAAAATAATCTGGTGGCGGTAAATGTGGCTGTAATGATCTTTCTGTCGCAATTATTGCAATATTTTCATTATCCTTTAATTCTATTAAATCACTAAGAACTTGTAATTGACCCCATATTATTTCTGATGTTACTTCTATAGAATCATAGGGTGATACCTCGCTCGTAGGATATAGACATGTCTTAGTCCATCCACAATCTTTAATTATGGGAAACCACCTTGTTGCTTCTTCTAATGTTGGGACAATTACTAATAATGTTTTTGATTCTTTTCTTGCAAGTGATGTTGTAATTAAAGCTTTCGCAGTACGTGATGCTCCAGTTAGTATTAATCTTTCTTCTCTATTTGATCTAACAACTAATTCATTTGTTAACTGATGATTTTCTAAATAATTAGCGACTGACTCTAGTGACACTATTCAATTTTTTCTTATAATATTATGTTTACCATAACATTTTTTTTGTATTTTTGAGAAGTCTTAACGAGGTAAATATTGATTTCGAATTGATTTAAGCTTTGCAACAAATGTGGTCAATTGCTCTTGATTAAGTTCCTTTCTGGTTGAAACATTAAATTCTTTTTGTAAAAAATCTCTTCCTTGTATATGGTTCCACGACAAATCCCTAAGTATGATGTCAGATTCTGCTATTAAATTATCAATATTTTCTTTATCTAAATTAGATTGAGTTTGTATATCCTTATCCTTTAAAAGACTTAAATACTTTACAATGTCATGATATTTAGTTATTTTGCTCCGATTATTATAACCAAGGTTTTTTTGTAGAAAATTAATTTCATCTTCTCTAGACCATTTTAATCGTTCAATTTCTAAATCTATTGCTGAGAGTTCATTACTCCAGTCACTTGGTTCATCATTTATAGTAATCTTTTCACCTTTAGGTAATTCAGTTTTCGATGGGGTTTTGATTTTCTCTTCATTTACAGACTTAATAGTTGATTTATGATTGGATATTGTTTTTAACCTTTCATTTAGTCTGGATATTGCTTTATCTTCCGCAATTTCTACTGTAGGTCCTTCAGCAAGGGCACTTCCTAGATTTTTTTCATTAAGCCAGCCATTTACTTGCACAATGGCTTTATTCTCTGATAAGTGGCAAAGTTTCGATTCAATCCTCATAACCCTTTTGGATTAGCCTAATTAGAATTATTAGCGTTAACATATACCAAAGAGGCAAGATAAATAGCTCTTTTTTCGTAATTTAATGGATTCAGCATCACTTAGATCCTTAACTCCGTTACTTGATGGTATTGACAGATGGGTTGAATTAGCACCTCTTTTGCCCATTATTATTTCGTTAGAGCTTGTATTGTCGGCTGATAATGCAGTGGCTCTAGCTTCAATAACTAAGAATCTAAATAATATTGATCTTCAAAAAAAAGCACTGAATATAGGTATATTTATTGCATTATTATTGAGAATACTAGTAATTCTTACAGCTGAATTATTCTTGAATTTTTGGCCAGTTAAGCTTATTGGTGGTATTTATTTAATATCCTTATCAATTTCTAAGTTAATTTCTATTAACGAGAATTCCTATATTGATAATGAAAAAGCTAATAATGTTAAATCTAAAAGTTCATTATTAAAGGTTATTCTTTTATTAGCTATAACTGATTTAGCATTTTCAATCGATAGTATTACGGCAGCCGTAGCAATAAGTGACCAATTTCTTTTAGTTATTACTGGAGCAATTATAGGAGTTATAGCATTAAGATTTACCTCTGGATTATTTATTAAATGGTTAGAAGTATATATTAATTTAGAAAAAGCTGGTTATATCGCAGTTGGTATTATTGGTTTAAAATTAATTCTTCAATTAATATTATTCAAACTATTTATACCTGAGTATCTATTCTTCTTAATTATGCTATGTCTTTTTCTTTGGGGTTTTTCATCCAAAGTAGATACAATTGATAATATTTAAGTTCCAAGTATATCTTTAGTCCCTAGATTGGTTTGACATGACAATGTATAGCTGTCTGTTGACTTTTTGCCTTCAAGTTGTGCATATTTAATTACAATTGGATAATCATTTGACATTATAATTATACCAACTATCTTATTTATTAGAATAATTTCTCCAGGTTTTCTATTCTTTATTAATTTATATTCAATATCATACATTTCATTTAACACTTGCTCTTTTTGTTCTGTGCTTGCCTCTATTATTTTTATTCTTTTTCCATTATGAAATGTATATGCGTTTGGATATAGTCCCTGAATTTTCTTTATAATTTTTCTTGCCGGTTGATTCCAATTAATTAAATAATCTTCTTTTTTTATTTGTCTTGCATAACTCGGTTTCCCATTTAGTTTTGATTGATCTATAGCATTTAATTCTTCTAGAATTAAATATTTGTTTATGCTTTTAATCTGCTTTAATCGTTCAATTGATTTTACTAATAGTTTAGAAGAAATCGTAGATAGTCTATTCGTGAGTATTTCAAGGTTGTCTGAATCATTAATAACAGTTTCCTCTTGTTCAATAACCGGACCTGTATCTAAGCCTTCCTCCATCGACATGATACAAATCCCCGTTTTTGTATCATTATTCATAATGCTCCACTGAATTGGGGCTGCGCCTCTCCAAGCAGGTAATAAGGAAGCGTGACTATTCCAGCATCCCAGTTTTGGCTGATCTAATATTACTTTTGGAAGTATTTGACCAAAAGCTACAACTACATAAACATCAGCTTTCAAACTTATAAGTATATTCTTTGTATATTCATCATGGCTTATTGATTGTGTTGTAAAGACAGGTATATCTAAATCTATTGCAGCTTGTTTTACTGGTGATGGTGACAATTTCTTTCCTCGACCACGCTTTCTATCTGGTTGTGTAACTACAGCAATTACTTCGTGTCCCGCCCTCACAATATTTAATAGATTTTCAGCAGCATATTTAGGTGTTCCCCAAAAAACAATTTTCACGCTTCACCAGTTATTGATATGTTATCTACCCAAACATATGGACTAATACCCTGATGAGTAACAACCTGTTCCTTTTCAATTTTTACAATATCTTTTAAAACTTTTAAAATATCTCCAGCAACTGTTGCGGCTTCTATTGAGGTCCTTTTTCCGTCATTAACGATCCAACCATCAAAGGGTAGGGAAAATGAACCTTGACTAGCTTTGACACCAGAATGTATAGCAGAAAGTTCATCTATTAAAATGAATTCCTTTCGTGTTTCTTTAATACTTAGGTTTGCATCTTTATCCAATTCACATCCACTTTTACTTATAACTAACCAATCTGGTGATACAGATACTTTGGCACCTAAACCAGCATGGCCGGTTGGTTTAACTCCAAATTTTCTAGCAGTTGCTTCCGAATGTAGTAAGTTTGTCAATATACCATCAGTAACCAAATCAATATTTTGAGTTGGCGTTCCTTCACCGTCGAAACTAAATGCTCCTACATTTTCAGGATGAAGTCCTTCGTCGCTTATATTTAAATTAGCAACAGAAATTTGCGAACCTAATGAATCTTTATTCATTAAACTTAAACCGTCAATAATCGAACGTGCATTAAACATTGAACTAAATGCACTAATTAATTGTAGAAAGGCTTCAGGTGAAAAACATACTAAGTATTTATTGGTTTCTATAGATTTATAATTTAAATGACTGATTAATTTATCTGATGTTTCTTTTATGCAAGAATCTATTTGAAGTTCATCTAAATTAGAGTTTAATCTTATTCCTCCTGCACTTCTTGGCTTCTTGTTTATTTCTTCGGCCTTAGCATACAAGTAAATTGATGATTGTGATAGTTGCATATATCTATTAGCACCCTCACTATTGAGATAAATCCTTTCCATATAACTTTCACTTAATCCATTATATGGAACAGAATCAATGGATTCATGTGTGTTTATTAATTGCTTTTCGGCTTTTATCAGAATAGTGAGTAATTCATCAATTGTATGCGTATCAGAAACTGATGAATATATTTCATTTAATGGTGACTTGGCTAATGTTGAGAACTCAGGTGAATCATTTTCATTGCCAAAAACACAAGCTTGAATTGCTCCTCTCATCGCTTTTTTAACTCCTTCACTTGTCAAGTCAGAAGTACTAGTTATTCCAACTTTATTATTTTCATTCCAAACTCTTAATGTCATTGAATTTCTTTGAGAACCTTTTAGCTGCTTCGCATTGCCTTGCTGAACTTGAACTGATATATCTTTACTAGATGTTGCTCCTACATCCCACTTATCAATTTTAGATTCTTTACTATATTTTACTAAAAGTTTGTTCAATTCTTGTGGATTTAATTCACAACTTTTTTTATTAGTATTAAACTTATTCATTTTTACCTTCCTCCTACTGTGATTGAATCAACTTTTATATGTGGCTGACCAACAGTTACGTTTACACTTCCACTCACAGATCCACAAAATCCAGCGGCAAGATCCAAATCATTTGCACACATGGAGATTCTTGGTAATATTTCTTTTGCTTCACCAATTAATGTTGCTCCTTTAACTGGTTTAACAAGTTTTCCATTTTTGATTAAATAGCCTTCTTCAACTGAGAAGTTGAATTGACCTGTTGGACCTACGCTGCCCCCACCCATTGATTTGCAGTAAAGACCATTATCAACACTTTCAATTAATTTATCAGGAGAAAAATTACCTTGTTTAATGTATGTATTTCTCATGCGACTAGCAGCGGCAAATGAGAAATTTTGTCTTCTACCACTACCTGTTCTGGGGTGACCTGTTCTTAATGAGCCTGCTCTATCTGATAGGAATTTTTTTAATATTCCGTCTTCGATAAGTAATGTATTTTGAGGTTCCATTCCTTCATCATCCATTGAAATTGAGCCAAAGGCATAATTTGAGAGACCTTCATCTACTGCACTTACAGCTTTATTTGCAATTTGCTTATTGATACTGTCATGAAAAGGGGATGTCCCTCTTTCTAATTGCGTGGTTTCAAGTAGATGACCACATGCTTCATGGAAAATTACCCCTCCAAATTTATTGGCTAGAACAACAGGCATTTGCCCTGCTTCAACATAATCAGCATGCAGCATTTTTTGGGCACTTTCATTTAAATCGTCAGCACTTTTTTCGATTTCCCAGTTCCTAAGATCATCTGGGTTCCCAGAACTTCCATATCTTCTGGCGGAAGTAGATCTTTTAGTATCCCTTTGAGCAATTACATTTATACCAACTGTTTGATGAAGACGAATGTCTCTAGCAAATACTCCATCCGTAGCAGCGACAAGAACTTCCTGCCAATTTCTTGAATAACTTGCTCTTCTTACTTGTAAATTTTTATTTTTGTCTGCTAATGATTTCGTAGCTTCCAGCAATTTTAATGTTGATTCATTTAGACCTGGTGATTGATCTAACCAATTATTCTTTTTAATTCCAAAGTCTTTCAAGTTTGTTAAACCTGCGAATTTATCTTTATTTTTTGAGCAAATATCCAAACCTAACATTCCTAAAGCTTGTTGAAGAGCGAAGAGCAAACCTGCTTTTGACAAATCGTTGGTGCTTACAAATCCATCCTTTTTCCCAAGGAAAACTCTAATGCCTGCCCCTATACCAAACGATGGACTAACATTTGAAATCTCATCTTGCTCGGCAAGAAGTGAAATATTATCTGATTTCTCCAGGAAAATTTCAATAAGGTCTGCTCCAGCGGATTTGCCAATCGATAATAATTCTTCAATTTGTGGTTTTAATGTGACGTCAAAAGTATGAAATAACAGATTATCACTTTGTTTAGTAAGTAAAGAATTAGTCAATTTTTCATTTTTTTTTATTATGGCATTAGATCGGCATAACTGCGTATAAACATAAAGAAGAAATGTCTATTGTTATTATTTAAAAATAAAATAAGAATAGTAATTAATTAATTGAATATTTAAATTGATAATATTCAATTAGCGCCAATCCACTTTTGACCATTTAATCTTTGCAAAACTCTAGAAATTAGTAAAGGTAAAGTTGTCTTTTTCTCATCAATTAGAAAAGATTCCACAATGCTTGGTTTGGAATTTGACTCCGCTAATAATATAGTCTTATCGGAGGTTATTAATTCTTTATTAAAGCAAAGCCAGAATCTTCTTTGTTCAGATATTTCGCAAAATAACATCCAACAATTTCCACCCACTACTGGTCTTTCACCTTCTATTAATCTTATATCACTAACTGCAGTTCCTTTCTTTTGTATAGAAATTTTTAATTCAGGAATAAAGTGATTATTAATAAATTCTTTAAATGGCTTATCTTCTAATTTAGGAGGCTTTATTGGTTTCTTAGGTATTGGTGAAGTATCTGCTTTTGACACGGAATCAGATTCAGATGTAATATCATCATTCTTAGAGTTAATTTTGTTTGTTGGTTTAGTGTTTTCCATCAATATACTGTAGCAAATTAATTAAAATATTAGTTAAATTGTTTTTGATTAAAATGTTTTTTGGATTCATGGTTTACCAGCTTAAAAAAGATTCATCATTCCAGTCAATTGAATTTGTGTTTTCATCATAATAATTCTCCTCATTAAGTTCTTGTTCATTATACAAATTTTCTTCAACATCGTTTGATATATCAGAATAAGCATATTGAACATTATCATTATTAATAAAATTACGATTAAGTCGTTCGGTTTTTCCTATTACTCTAAAATTTGCATTCAATGTAGGAGAAGGATCTTTTATATCTCGCTCTATTAAGATTTTCTCTAAATTAGTATTAATATATGAATCATTTACTTCAATGGTTTGTTTATCTTCATCATCAACTTTATAATTTAGTGCCTTAGTAAATCTTAATCTCTTTATGTAGACTAGATTAGTATTAAAAAGATATGAAAAGATAAAACCACTTCCTATTGATAGTGAAAGATATGTACCTAAAGAGAGATTGGGAGTATTCCAAATAAGAATCTTTAATTTTGTATATTCCTTCTGATTAGTTAGATTTAAAAAAATTACTAATAATAATGTTGTTAAAAAAGGAATAGCTTTAATTAAAGATTTTAATTTCATTTAATTGGACCATCCCATCTCTTTATATTTTTAAATTCCTCTCCTAGAGAATCAAACATTCTTACAACTATAAAATCGATTATATCTTCAATTGTTGTTGGATTTGTATACCATGCAGGAATAGGTGGGACAATCAATGCTCCAGCAGTGGCTAAGCGTTTTATATTATCTATATGAATTAAATTTAATGGTGATTCTCTTGGCGAAATAATTAGCGGTCTATTTTCCTTCAAATGAACATCGGCACATCTTTCTATTAAATCTAATGAAAAACCAGAGGCTATTCTTCCCAATGTTCCCATTGAACATGGAACAATAAGCATTCCTTGAGTTTTATGACTACCGCTTGCAATTGAGGCTGAATGATTATTCCATCTATAACATTTTAGCCTTCCTGATTTAACACATAGTTTATTTCTCCAAAATTCACATTGGGTATTAGGCTCTACAGGAATATTAATATTACGTTCACTTTTGGCTACTTCATAAGCTCCTTTGCTAAGTATTAAATCAACAGATTTATTATTTTCTAGCATAAGTTGTACAGCTCGCTCGCCTATTTGCATAGCTGATGCGCCAGTAATTGCAATAACAATACTTTTCATTAATGCTTAATTACTCAATTTATTATCATTAACATTATCATTACTACTATTTGATTCAATATCATTTATTTTTACAAGCTCTAGATCTATTTGATTTTTTAATATGTCTACTTTTAAAACTTTAACATTTACTTTTTGAGAAAGTTGATAAGTCTTTTTACTTTTTCGACCGACTAAAAGATTTTGTCTAGATCTGTATTCATACCAATCATCGCCAAGAGTGCTTACATGAACAAGTCCTTCAGCAGCTAGATCATCAATCTCAGCAAAGAAACCATAACTTTGAACACCAGTAATAATTGCTGTAACTTCCTTACCTATAATTTGTTGAGCTTCTCTACATTGAGCAATTGAAATAATATTATTTCTAAATGACTTAGATCTTTTTCTTATTTCATTTAGGTATTGAATTAATTTCAAATTTGCATGATTCTCAATATTTTCTTGAATTTTTGTTGGAAATATATCCCAATTTATATTATTCCAACTATCTTTTTTGCCCAGTTCAATTGATAATTTACTTCGGCTTGTAGATTTATTTTTACCCTCTATTAATAGAGAACTGATTATATATTGATTAAATATATTCCAGTAATTTAATGATGGACAACACCATGGAGATTCAATATTTTTAGAAGATATATCAATATGTAAATCTTCATTATCTGACTGAGGAATAAATTTATAAAGTTTTAGATGTATTCCGGGAATTATATGTTTGACCAGTTTGTGAAGGATTTTCTTTTCACTGCTTGACTCAAATGACTTTATTAATTGAGTGGTTGTTGCTGACCCATCAATATTAACTGTAATAGTATTATCTAAAGTCAAGGCTGATTTTGTTAATTCATTAATAGCTGACGAATCAGCTTCCTCATGTTCTTTATAAATAAATGGTAATTTATATCCAATTAAATGTTTAGCAAGAATATTGTTAGAAAGTCTAATAAAAACGTCAATTATTGACTGGGAATCGGAAGAATCATATGATTTAGTCCACCCGTTGAAATCTCTACTTGGGAAAGCATGTTGTAATTCACTTAGTCTTTCTAAATTCGGAATATGTTGATCTAATTTTATAGACAAATTATTACTATTATTAATTAGTTTTGAAGAGTGAATTATGGTGTAAATAACATCTAGATTTTCCTTAAGAGGCTTGAGAGAGAGAGGAATTGACTTGGAAGTAGCTTTTCTGTTGTTTATAGCTTTAAGGTGTTTTGGCGTAATAATCTTTGCTGGTTTAATTATACTGAGTAAAAATTTCCAATCAACAACGTTACCTACGCAATCGATATCAATCATGAGTGATATCGATTCACATTCTTCATTAAGTTTAAATCGAGAGGCTGAGCTAAGTGACTCATTAAGAAATTCTAGCCAATTATTTCCTAAACAAATTACTTCGCCTTTCTTTTTAAGATATTCATCTAATTTACCACCTAAATTTATTCTTTCAGAAACAGTTGGTGAATGTAGCCATATTCTATTTCCTCCTTCAAAGGGTTCTGCATATATAGCAGGTAAAGAAGGTGAATTTACACATTCCCAGCTTTCAAATATAAGTGAAGGTTGTGAAGTTAAATCTTCTCTGCCTTTTAATGAAACTTTTTTATGAGAAACCTTGGGTACATCAGAATTCCTGATAATATTATTTTTTGATAATAATATTTCTATATCACCATCTACACCACCGTTTGTTGATAACTCTCTAATTATTGAGCCCTCTGCTTTGAATTGAGCTATAGGATATTTTCTAATTTTTATTTCATAAATAATATCTTTACTAGTAGACTTATGTTGAATATCTACTTTATTATCCAACTCAATAATTTCTGGTAATCTATCATCTAATGGGTAGGCCTTTAACTTTCCAGTCAATTTATCAGTTTCAACTTTTGCAAGCAATGTATCATTATATCTTTCTATTACACATTGTATAGAACCTTCAGGAGCTCTTCTCTTAACGCCTGGTTTTGTAATTAATACAATTACAGAATCTCCATGCCAAGCGTTATTTAAATTAGCTTCTCTAATATATATGTCTTCATCTTGATCTTCTCTAACAACAAAGCAGTAGCCCTTACTACTACAACGCAACTTACCTTTTATAATTTCTATTTCAGGGTTAATATCCAGTTTTTCATTATTGATATTATTAACAATTCCTAGCTTTGTAAGTGCATTAATTGCAATGCGCAAATTATCTCTATCAAGTTTTTTTGTGAGCTTTAATGATTTCTCAAGTTTAGTTATTTCTAAACCATCCTCTCTCTCTAGATTTTCTAGTATTTTTAGAACTGTTGTCATAATAACTTTGGATAATTAATTTAATTCCATTGGATGTAAGTCTTGAAAACAAAAACTATAAATTTGAAAATAATTTTTATTTACTAGCTATCACTAGTATATTCCTTTTTACCTTCTGCTAAAAGGTTAATTCCAATAATTAAGAATACTATTCCTGAAAGCAGTTTAAGTAAGTACGCAGGGATTAGATTAGCAATAGAACCACCTGCTAAAGCTCCCAAAAGCGTAGCTAATATAAGTGCTATTGACGATCCAATAAAGACTGCCCAGGGTTTATTGGTTGTACTACTTAAAGTTATTGTTGTTAATTGGGTCTTGTCACCCATTTCAGCTAAAAATACAGTGACAAATGTTGTGAAAAGGAGCGTTAGCAGCATTTATCTGATTTGAATTCTAATTTTGAAAAAAATCAAAAAAACCTATTGTTACTAGGTATATTCCTAAACTTAACATAATTATTCCTGAAACCACTGTAAAGTTTTGTCTTGGGAAGTTATTTGCTATCCATCTACCAAGAAGAACTCCAAGAAGACTTGTAGAAATAAGTGCTAGTGCAGCGCCCATGAATATAATTAGTGGTCTACCGGACTGTGCAGAAAGCATTAACGTTGCAAGTTGAGTCTTGTCACCTAACTCTGCTAAAAATATTGTACTAAAGGATGTAATTAATACAGCTATAAAAGAACTAGAATCCTTTTGCTCACTTACTTTAACTTTTGATTTTGAATTAGGTTGACCCATTACTTCCCTTTAGTGATTTATCCTTTTTAATTATTTTTCAGTCTTAATATCTTAATATATTAAACCTCTAAATAATCTAGTTATCTATTTATTCCCTATTTTTATAAGATTTTTCACATAATCACTAATTCCATTACTAGAATTCAAATAATTAATCTACGTTCATTAGATATAGTAGTTATTTTGGCATTCAAATTATATTAACCTAAGCTATTAAACCAAAAAATAATGTGTTTTGATCAAAAAATTTTAATTATTGTGAAGTATTGCCTGTTTATTTAGTAGAATGAAATCATTATTTTTTAAACAACATGGGAAACCTATTGCCTCTAGTAGCTGTCTTTCTTGCTGGTCCAGCAATTATTGCCTTGATCTTCTATAGAAGAGGTGTTTAAAGCTTAAGACGATTTGCCAAGTGCTATCTCTGCAAACGATAGAATCTTTTTAGCGAAGACCTCTTGATGTTTGCTTAATTTCTGTGAGTGTTTTGATAATCCTGAACTGATAAATTGACCTTCCTCATTTGTGATTAAAATACCCATATTTTTTGTTAATTCACA
The DNA here is from genome assembly GCA_003216715.1 of Prochlorococcus sp. AG-402-L09. Lineage (GTDB taxonomy): Bacteria > Cyanobacteriota > Cyanobacteriia > PCC-6307 > Cyanobiaceae > Prochlorococcus_B. The sequence goes on from QCIK01000002.1 coordinate 99,481, forward strand.
TTTATATCGTTTATTATGTATTTTTAAATCGATAGCTGAAGTATAGTTTTTAATGTCTATTAAATTTAATTGTATTTTTTCTTTTCCTTTCCATTGGTTTATTTCAATATAAAATGCAATATCTATTAAATCATTATATTTAAGTTGTTTGGTAGTATTCCATTTGATTGCTTCTATCGTTCCACTTCCATCATTTAAAGTCATTTTAAGATGGTTAGTCCTAAGTTTAAATATATCTATCACTTTGCATTTTCTTGTCCAAAATATTGGAGCTTTGTTCATAATGCCAAAAGGTCCCATTAACATAAGTTGTCTATAAAAATCGAGATTAATATCGCCAAATTTTAAGTACGCCTCAGGTTTAATACATTTATCTAAATCACAATTCTTAAATTCTCTAATAGCTATGTTATTAATCCTGACTTTAAGTTTAGCTATATTCTCTTCTTTAATAGTGAATCCCGCAGCCGCCGCATGTCCGCCATGAGCTATAAGAAGATCGTTACATTCAACAAGTACCTGATTGACCTTTAGAAGGTTATTTGATCTTATTGAACCTCTAAACAATCCATCATTTCCTAATGAAATTATTGCGGTAGGTAAATTAAACTTTTCAACCATCCTTGCAGCCACGATTCCAATTACTCCAATATGCCATTGGCTGTTAGTGAGAACTAGAAACTTTCTACCATTGCTAAATTCGCTTTGAGCTATTGCCAATGCTTCATTTTCTATAAGTGTGGTTACTCTTTTTCTTTCTTTATTTAAAGCAAAACATTCCTTTATATGTTTATTTATAGATTCTTCTGATTTATTTAATAGAAGAGCAATTATTAGTTTTGGGTCTCCTATTCTACCTACAGCATTTATTAATGGTGCAATTTTAAAAGCTATATCTTCAGGCGTAATTTCAATTCCGTCAATTGATAGCTTTTTAATTATAGATTTGATTCCAATATTATTAGTAGTTCTTATTTCTGGTAAGCACTCTTTCAGCAATTTTCTATTAGCTCCCTTAAGAGGAGCCATGTCCGCTATAGTGCCAAGGCAAAATAATACATTTGCAGATGATTCCTTTATATCAAAATCAAATTTTTGACAGATGTTCATAGCTAAAATATATGCAATACCAACTCCTGCTAAGTATTTATAAGGAGAATTAATAGGAGCTTGCTCGGGATGAATTATAGCAAATACTTCTATCTTATTATTTGGTATTTTATGATGATCTGTAATTATTAAATCAATTCCAAATTCATTAGATCTGTTAATTGCATTTAATGCTGAAATTCCATTGTCAACAGTGATTATTAACTTTATTTCTTTACTATGAATTTCATTAATCATTTTTGTATTTAATCCGTATCCGTCATCCTGTCTTGATGGAATATATGCGATCGGATTCCCACCTAGCATAGATAATAGTTCAACTAAAAGTACTGTGCTCGTTATCCCATCAGCATCATAATCACCACATATAGCAATTTTTTCGTGTTTTTTACAGGCATCTATTATTCTCTCAGTGGCTTTACATAATTCATTGAAATGATCCTCTGGTTGCGGAAGATCTGATGGGGCTAAGTATCCTTCCAATTCATTTTTTAAATCAAGCCCTCTTCTTGATAAGACTTTCTGTAAAGTAAAGTTAATTTTGCAATTTTCTATTTCTTTATGATTTATAGGCTTTGGTAATATCCATTTTTTAATTTGGTTATTATCTGTTGTCAAAAGCTTACCAAGATTCAATAGCTAGTATTCATAATTATATTTGTTTAATGCTTAAATTACATGAATAAGTTAGAAGCTGTATTTTGGGATGTAGATGGAACTATAGCTGACACAGAATTGTGTGGTCATAGAGTCGCTTTTAATTTAGCTTTTAAGGATTTTGACTTAGACTGGTATTGGGATGAGATCAAGTATTTGGAACTACTAAAAATAGCAGGTGGTCTAAACCGTATAATCCATTATCGAAACGAATCAAATAGTGAGTTAACTGAAGACGAATGTTCCAATATCCAATCGAGAAAGCGTATACATTACAAAAAATTGGTTGAATCTGGAACAATTAAAGTTCGAGATGGAGTTATGAGGCTTATTGATGAACTTTCTAGTTTTGATATTGAACAATTTATTGTTACAACCAGCGGGAGAGGTTCTTTAGAACCATTTCTTAATACCACTCTCAGTTCACGGTTACATTCTTTTTCAGAAATAATTACGAATGAAGATGTAAAAAAACACAAGCCATTCCCGGATGCCTATAACTTAGCAATTGAATTAAGTAAAAAATCGCATTTTAATTGCCTAGCTATTGAAGACTCTATGATTGGTGTTGAAGCAGCTAAGTCTGCAAATCTTAATTGTCTTTTGACATTACCTCCGTGGTCATCGTCTATTCAAAATATTTCTAAAAAAGCAAACGCTTGTGTTAATAGTCTTGGCAATAGTATTAATCCTTCTAAAGTAATTTATGGTAAGAAATTAACTAGCAATATGGTTGACTTATCATATTTAACCCAAATTATTAATTAATATATGCAGAAAACCAAATTTAGAAATCTTTTAGATTCATTTTTTAGACTTATTAATCCAATTGTTGCAGATTCATGGACCAAAAGAAGTTTACTTTTAATATCCTTACTCATTGGATTTTATTTTACCAACAGTCTAATTTCATTTTTGTTAGATAGATCTGTTAATACAATAATTCTGGCAATAATTTTGATAATAATTATGGAATTAGCAATTAGATCAACACTGTTTTCAAAATATTCTAAATTATCATTAATTATACTTTCTATAAATAATTTCAGAATTGGTGCTACCTATGCCCTAATCCTTGAAGCATTTAAACTTGGATCTTGAGTAGCCTTAATCTGAGTCTTCTTCTGAAGTCTCATTCATGGGATATACAAATCCCTGAGCTCTTCCGGTGAGAACTGATTTCCCAATTGATAATGCTTTCTCTGCTGCGATAGCCGCCTTACCTTTCCAAGTTGCATGTCTTTGATTTCGCTTCCCTTTAGAAGTTTTTTTCTTTGGTACTGCCATTTTTTCTCGACAATCGCTGATTTTTTATTTTATAACGCCATAGTCCAATTTATCAAAAATATTCCTTGGAAAGCTAATTTCTTGTCTCTTTTTCTATATAAACTCAAGTTAGTTAACATTTTGACTATAGTTTATTTATAAATACTTTTGAATTAGTTGAATTAATTATCAAATGAGTAAAAGTTATAGTCAATTGTTAAAGGATATTGAAAGTGGCGAAATAATTTCTATTATTTTAATTCCAAATAGAAGAGAGGTCCTTGTTGAATTTATTAATGGTGAAAAAAAATTAATTCCAATATTTTTTAATGATCAAAAAATACTCCGATTATCGGAATCATACAATATCCCTCTTACAGTAAGAGATATCCGCTCAGAACAACGTTTAGCTAGTTTTATTACAGGACTTGGGCTTACCGTAATATTTGTTATAACTCTTTCATTTTTAATCAGAAGATCATCCAAGTTATTAAATAACATGCAGAGTTTTTCTCGCCGCTCCTCTCAGGTAAATGAAGAAGATATTGGTAAAATAACTTTTGATGATGTAGCAGGTTTAAATGAAGAATCTGATGAGTTAAGAGAAATAGTTACCTTTTTAAAGAATCCACAGATACTTATTGATCTTGGGGCGAAAACCCCAAAAGGTGTTTTATTGGTTGGCCCGCCTGGTACTGGTAAAACCCTATTAGCTCGTGCAATTGCTGGTGAAGCAAATGTCCCTTTCTTTTCTATATCAGCTTCAGAATTTGTTGAGATGTTTGTTGGTGTTGGAGCTGGCCGAGTTCGAGATCTATTTAAAAGTGCAAAATTAAAATCTCCCTGCATTGTCTTCATTGACGAAATTGATTCTATTGGCCGTCAACGAGGAGCTGGAATTGGAGGAGGGAATGATGAAAGAGAGCAAACATTAAACCAACTTCTTACTGAAATGGATGGATTCGCATCAAACAATGGAGTTATTGTCATTGCAGCTACAAATAGGCCAGATGTATTAGACAGAGCACTAACTAGACCTGGAAGATTTGATCGTCAAATTGAAATATCTCTTCCAGATCGAAAAGCGAGATTTAAAATTCTATCTGTACATGCCAGAACAAAACCATTATCCGATTCTGTAAATCTTAGGGTATGGGCTTCTAAGACTCCTGGCTTTTCAGGAGCTGATCTACAAAATCTTCTAAATGAGGCAGCAATTCATGCTGCAAGAAATAACCAATCAACTATAAGTGACATTGAACTTGATAAAGCTCTTGAAAAGGCTCGCTTTGGCTTACTTTCTAAACCACTTTCAGATATCACAAAGAAAAGACAAATTGCGTATCAGATTATTGGTAAAACATTAGTCTCTTTATTATTACCTACTACAGATAAGTTAGAGAAAATTTCACTATTTAAATCTCTTGGAGAAATATCTGGAATGACATATTTCACACCTGATGATGAGACGATAGATAGTGGTCTTATTACTAGGAATTATATTTATAATAAGATTGTTATTTTACTTGGTTCTAGAGCAGCCGAAATAATCATTTTTGGATCTAAAGAAGTTACTCAGGGATCACAAAGGGATTTTCAAGATGTTTATTTTTGGGCTAATCAAATGGTTACTAAATTTGGTTTCTCAGAACTAGGCCCTATTGCATATGAATCAGAAAACGATTCAATTTTTTTAGGTAGGGATCTTATGCAAAGAACAAAAGAATATTCTCAGAAGACCAGTAAAGAAATTGATAAGCAAATAATAGCAATTGCAAACAAAGCTATTAATCACGCAATTAAACTTCTTTCAGATAAAGTTCAACTAATGGATATGCTAGCTGATGAATTAATTGATAATGAAACTCTTGATGCTGAATACGTTATTAATACACTGAAATCTTATATTGATACAGACTAAATTAATGAATTTTTCGTGGATTAGAGTGCTGAAAAATATTCCTTGCTTCCTTTTGGGTCTTCCTTCATAGTCTTATCACCAGGAGTCCAACCAGCAGGACATACCTCATCTGGGTGAGATTCAACATACTGGTATGCTTGTAAAATTCTTAATGTTTCATCTATATTGCGACCAACAGGAGCTTTATTGATTGTTGAATGCATAATGACTCCACTAGGGTTAATTATAAATAAGCCTCTATCGGCTTCTCCATCTTCGTTTAAAACATTATAAGCCTGACAAATTTCACGCTTAAGGTCAGAGACAAGAGGATAGTTGATATCACCTATTCCTCCTTCATTTCTTGGTGTTTGAATCCAAGCTAAATGTGTAAATTTGCTGTCGACAGATACTCCTAAAACTTCTGTGTTTTTGCTATTGAAATCGCCATATCTATCACTAAAGGCTGTGATTTCGGTAGGACAAACAAATGTAAAATCTAATGGATAGAAAAATAAAACAACGTACTTGCCTCTGTATTGAGAAAGAGTGATGTCCTTAAACTCTTGATCAACGACTGCAGTAGCAGCAAAGTCAGGTGCTTGCATTCCGACCCTTAGGCACTCATTTGTCGTCATGAAATTTGATGCGTATTTAGATTGGTATGGAGAGTAGAGAACTTACCCATTTCCTTGTTATAATTTATCATGTAATCCACAATGAAAGTTAATCTTTTTTCTAAACGACCATAAATTATAAAAATGAATGATCTAAGAAGTTGGGATTCAACCCTTGTTAAAAAATATAGTTCTTCAAATCACTTTAAGTTATTAAATCAGTTGAGAAATGAAGTTAAAAAGTATCCATTGAATAATAAGAAGAACATAAGATCAATTGATAATAAGGATTTTAATCAGGATAGTAGAATCAAGACAACAAACAATTACTCAAATAAACTATCATCATCTAATAATTCTAATTATAAAAACGATAACAACGATACTATTTCAACTGTAAGTTTTAACAATTCAAAGAATTTTTCAATATACAATAATAATAATGATTCTACCAGCCTAAAGAATGAGAAATCCTTGGTTGATCAAACATTATCCAGCTTTGATTCATTAGCACCAACTTTCAAAGAGCGACTTAATCACGTAGATTTAAAATAGTATATTAATTAGAAATATTTCATAAAAATATAACAAAAATAACTAATAATGTTCTTGAGATTTATTGCATAGTATCAAGTTAAATAATAGAAAAATAAATTTTAGGATGACCTTTCCAGATATCGTTTACATCAAAGGATACAAATGTCAGTGGAGAGACTTGAACTCTCGACCTCAGCGTTATGAATGCTGTGCTCTAACCGGCTGAGCTACACTGACATAATGAAACCTAGTTAAAAAATAGATTTTCACAGGTTTTTTTGAAGAGAATACGTCTTTAAAAAAGCTGAGTAATCTATTGTAAAAAGGTATACACTATTATAATAATTCAGGATGGTCTACTACGGAAGAAATCTTTAGATATGAATTTTTTATTGGTTTGAACGTCCAAAACCAAAGTCCCTTTAGATTTTTTGATTTAATATTGAATTGATTGCAACTAAACTACTGAGATACATAGGTATAAAAACATTCCCATCTATAGGATTATTTGTAAATGTCAAATTCTATATTAAAAAAAACTTGATTTGACAAAGAATTTAACTAATTTCTATTCATAAGATAAACAAATCATTAACTGAATTATCATCAATGTAAAGGAAAGAAGAAGAGAATATTAAAGAATTGAAGATTCATATAATGCCATAGTAAATATAAAGAATGAATCGTATTAAGTTATGAGTGCTGACTATCTACAGGCATACCAATCATTTTTCGATTACTCTGATAAAATATCATCTACTAAAATTTCAAAAATTTCATACCTTTTGAAATTAAAAGCACAGAGTAATTCAATATCTGATTTAGATAAAAAGCATAAAGCATGGGGACAGAATCAAGTTATCTTTAAATAAATTTATTTTATATTTGTATTTGTATTTGTATAAATAATTATATGAATTAATTATTTTTTTACTAGTAGTATTTTATTTTAATTTATTATTTTAGCTTAAAATGTTATACTTGCCGTTTTGAATAATTATTGCTATTAATTTATTGAGGGTGATTGGAACATATTGAAGCTACCCAACATTAAGCTTCGTCATCCTCAAATTTTTAAGGGTTAATACGTTCCTCTATCCATTCACCTCTTTTGATCCATCGCCTTCTTGTATGAATTGGTTTCTTAAGAATCAATTGATCAACATGAGTTATGTTAACGGTTAGTAAAATAAAATTTTTGTTTAATTTTAAATCTTGCTTAGATTCAAAATCATACTTTCTATCCATAAAATGATGATCACGAGGATTTGGCCAACTCCACATTAATTTAGAATTTTTATTTAGTTTTTCCCAATGACTAAGATTTTTATTCCCCAAACAAATTCGAGATATTCCTCTAAGTCTAAACTGACATTTTGATCTTGAAAATAACCAACATATTTCCACGTTATTATTTAATTCTAATTCATGATATTTTTCACTTCTTTTATCAGTAAATATTTCCATATCATAGGAATCACTCCATCCTCTAAAAACAACAGTTCTAACTCTAGGAGTATTATCACTAGCTATTGTGGCTAATTGAACCCATCTTGATGAATTAATTTCGCCATCTTTTTCCTGAGCGGAACTAATATGGGAGAACCATGGAGGAGTAATAATGATATTTCTAATATAGATCTAAGGATATATATATTATAATTAAATGTTTATTTCATGTTAATAAAGTAATAGTTTATGCTAATTATTAATTCAAATAAAATTAATAATAGTTAAAGATTATTGTTCCTCCTCATCATTTCCAATTCTTATTTCTACCCCTACAAAAGTAGCAAATAAAACGATTAGTAATCCAATTATTAACTTTAAGAGGCCAAAATGAGCTTCTCGCTCCGGTGAGTAAATGAAATCTTGAATCATTAGTTAATAATACATCTATTTTTCTTCTTCCCAATCTTCTTCTGCCTTATCGAGAATATCTTCAACAGTATTATCAAAGGTTTCTGCTACTGAACGCAACATTTTAGAAATAGTTGAATCAGGACAAGCAAGATCTTTTTGGATGGTTTCTGCACAGTCTTTTATTTCTTCCCATGCGTCTACCAGCACTTGAGAATCTACCGGTTTCCAATCCTCTTTCATTGATAGTCACCCCAAAAAGGATAGTTAATTAAGATTTGATTACTTTTTTATTTTAGCTTTTTCCATGTTAGATACTGTCTTGGTTTCTTGATTTTATGAAAGGCGCGACTACAAATGCTGATTTTCACGACTATGACAATTACTCAAAAGTTATCAACAAACTTCGCGTAAGCAGAGGCATCGTTAAATATGACTACTGAAATACAACAAGTATTAGATCAAGTCGAGGCAAACCTCTCAAGAAGGGAAAACGAAAAAGTTTAGGAAAATTCTAAAAATACATAGTTTTTCTCATTTCAAGAAGTTTCAAACCTTTAATTCTTATTTACGAATTTTGAAAACCGCCTATAAATAAGTATAGAGATCATAATTCAATCATGCTTTTGCCTAAGCCAGTTAGACCTGTTGATTCTGAAAAAAAAGGTAAAGACAATTAATCCTTAATAACATCTAAGCATTTTAGTTAAAATTAATTATTCGTACAATTAACTAAGAGCATATATGCATTTGCAATATATGCTCTTTTTTTCTTATTATAAACAAGACATTTTTCTAAAGAATGTATTTATATAAATATAATTTAATAGTTTTATTTTATATGTCATTCAATTAAGAATTTACTATTGACATCAAGAAAATCTTTGGCAGATTTGAAGAACTTGCTTCTCTATAAGATTCTTAAATAAATGTTTCTAGTTTATTTAAGATAAATAATTGATTTTTCATTATCTCTATGAAAACTGCATCTAAAGAACTTCAAAAACTTAGATCAATGGCTGAGTCCTCATTGAATAAAACCGCTGAGCTGCAACAGGTTTTGGCTCAGATTGAAGCCACTCTTTCAAGGGTAGAAGTTCAAAAAGTCATTGAAAAGAAAAATAATCATTAAAAATACTTAAATTAGTAGCATTAAATGCAGATTTCCTATTTTAATATGATTAAAAAGGGAATAGAATTTCAAATTTTATGCTTCTACCTAAACCTATACGTCCTTCAAATAAAAATGATAAAAATAAAAAGTAAAATGGCCTCAACAACTATTATCAATGATTTATTTTAATAGACGTTAAATTTAATAGATAAATTTATGAATTAATTTTTGAATCGAATGATATACTTAAACTATGTACTTATTGCTATATATTTTTTGTTATTTCTTGCTACGAATCAAAAATATAGATTAGCATTGATAGGCAACATTCGCGTCATCTTTCCTAACTGATAAAAATAATTTTAATAAATAAATAATATTAATGGGCGGATTACACTACTAATGTTGTCCATACTTTCATGAATTTTTAAGCATGATAGAATTTTAAAATAATCTTGATGATTTCTTTTATTTTTAGATTTATCCTGACAGCGTTAAATAAATTTAATGTAAGATTCAAAGAAAATAAGAATTATGTACTTGGTATGTTTCAAACTAATTTTTCAAAAATCAATCAGAATCAATTAGTATCTTCTAATATTGACAAGAAGTATTTAAGCGATTTGACTGATATTAAAGAAAATTCTTATTCAACCTTAAACAATGATGAGGTCATTTTGGAATCTACCATAGCAAAGTAAATATACATATTAAGGTAAGGTAATTATCCTTTCGATTGCAATGCAATCCTTAGATTATATAATTATCGTTAAATATTCCTTTGTTATTTATATTCCTAGAGGTATAAATAAATGAAAAAAAATAGAGAAGAACATTAATTATCTTATAAATTAAGTAATTAATACCGATTTCCAAGTAAATAATTACTAATTTTATATATTATACGAATATGTTTAGTGTGTTATAAAATGGTGAATAACTAGAGAAAGCAGAAATCCAGTCCAGATTCCTTTTATCCAACTTAAAACTAGCATTTGATAATTACTCAAACGGAAATGGTTTTGAATTGCAAGAGCGGCTCTTTTATCAATATCAATTAATGAGTAGGCTTGTACATTTTTAATATTAAATAATTTTCTTGTCATATATTAACCTATAGGTTTGCTTTGTTATCATACGATATAAAGGTTATTATAAAAGAACAAATCAATGACAAACAATTTCTATGTTCGATTGATATCTTATGAAATAATAGTTATTAAAAATAATCGTAGATTTTTATAAATGTTTTTCTAATAATTATTATTATACTAAATCTTACTAATTTATGTCTGAATTATTAAACAAATATTATCTCACTCTTACAGCATTTTTTTGATAGAATATACTTTATTAAATCATTATTAATATTAATGAAATACATTGACCATGATTTTTCACAACAAAATGAAAGAATTATCTTATTACTATCAGAATTAAACCAAACGCTTGATCTATATTATGAAGAAGCAATTGATAATGAATTTGAATCTTATAAACAATGAGAAATATTCGAAAAAAAAAATGACAAGAGGATGTCAGTTCTTTTAGTGAATATCTATTCATATGAAAAACCAGACAACCCGCTCGCATAAATTATATTTTCAAAAAAAGCACTTGTAATTTTGATTAAATTTGTTAATTTTTTAATATATTCATTTTATTTCCTTTTTGAGCATTTATCTAAAAATTGGTTTTTAATCAATTTTAACACCACTAAAATTTTTCTATTCATCTAAAAATGACATGTAACTGCCAACACTGCATAGAAATTAAAAAACAGGTTGATAGAGCTGAAAAAAGGCAAGCAAATTTATTTAAAGCAAGGATTCATAAATTGAAAATTAGGTAATTATCAATTTTCATATGGAATGACAGGTATTTTTAATCTTAATTGAGGTTTATTATTATTTGATTTGACTTTTAGATTTTCTTGATTTTTTTCATAAAATACTTTATTTTCTTTTTTTGCCTCAATATTAACAAAAAAGAAATATATTGCTATTAATCCAAAATATGGTAAAAGATTTTTTACATTTTTCAGGATAGTATATATCGATTTCATTTTATGTTTATTAATCTACTTAGCCCTACTACTATAGTTTCTCCTAAGCATTAATGCAAAGATTTGGGTATACTTATCTAAAATTTTATTAATATCACTATAAAGTATTAAATAATTAAATTAATAATAATCTGAATAACATTGTTTAAGTTACGGTTTCTATCACCACAAAGTACTTATTTGTTTATTAATATTAAATTTTACGGTAATAGGATGACTATTGAAAAGATTAAAGCTGCGGAGAAACGGATAAAAGAATTACAGCTTTTAATTAAAAGTTGGTCTAAAAAGTAGCTCACGTTTGGACTCAATTTTAGTTAAATTGAGAAAAGTGACTACAACCAAATGCTATCTTTAGCAACTGCTTTATTTTTTCCAGATTATGGGACTAATGGTGTTCCTTGGGATTTAATACTTTTACACTTTTATTTTTTTGCGATATTCATACCTTTTATTGTGATTTTTAATGCGGCTAAAAGTTCAGATCGTTCAAATCCACATAGGTTAAAAGATCAAACTACTAAATACCCAGATTTACATCCACGTGCCTAGGCAAATATAATATTAGATAATTTTATTTAAGTAAAGTACATCATAGTGTTTATCATCACTATCAATAGCTATTAGCCATTCTTTAAATTCACTTTCAAGCGCAGCTTTATTTTGCCCTTTGAGTTTTGAAATTCTCTTAACTGCAGAGTTAATTGTCACTTCACAGCTTCCGAGTAAACTAGTTTTTGACATTTAGAATACCTAATAATCATTATTATATTTCAACTTTAAAGCACCGTGAATTAGTAAATCCCGTAACCTAGTCAAAACTTTTAGTGTGATTGTCTCACTTAATATTGACAAAGAATAGTCATTGAGGTTTTATAATTAAATTTTGATTTAAAATAAAAGGGATTTTGAATTATGTAATAAATGAAACTGAAAAAATTTTTTCTATAATTTATTATTAATAAAATTATCTTTCAACTATGTCTTCAAAGCAATCTGGAGCTTTAAAAGCAGTTGAAGTAATGCTTAACGGATCATTAAAACGCCTTAATAATTTGCAAGGTGAGAATAGGGAAGCACTTTATGATGAATACAAAGAATGGCTAGAGGTAGATGATAATAATGAAATTAATGATGGAGTTTTATATTGTAATTATCTTGGATAAAGATACAAAGTTATTTGCTTAATAAATTTAATTTTAAGCAGGCAGTATAACATACTATCCCACAGGCAACTGATAAATTCAAACTCCTAACTCCACCAGTCTTTACTTTATTCTCACCTCCTGGCATTGGTATTCCAGCAACTATTTCACAACTATTCATGATTTCATCTGGTAAACCTATATCTTCTCTACCGAACAAAAGTATATCTGTATTATTATAAATTATATTTGAGATTGAATTATTGCTTTTTTTAGTAAGAGCGATAATTCGTGAGTTTTTAAAATAATTTTTATATTGTTCAAATGATTCATATAAATGTAAATCTACTTTAGGCCAGTAATCTAATCCAGCTCTTTTTAAATATTTATCTTCAAAGCTAAAGCCAGTTGGTTTAATAATATCTAACGACATATCGAAAGCTAAGCATGATCTACCAATTGTTCCAGTATTCTGTGGAATTCTTGGTTCAAATAATGCGACTCTTGGGCGAGAAGTATTAAATGAATTCATGGTATGAGTTCCCCAATTTTATCTAAGTCAATTGCAGTCCCATTGACAGCAAGCCATCTTTTTTTGGATTGGCGACTTATCAATGAGGCTAGGGTGCTATGTCGTTCACGAAAAAGATGACCTATTGGTGTGGCAGGAACAATTCCCCAGCCAACCTCCTCAGAAACAACAACAATACAAAAATTATCGTCTGAAAGGCAATTAAGAAATTTAATTTGAAAATTATTCCACTGATCGTCCTCTTCTATTAAGTGATGCTCAACCAAGCCACCTAATGAGTCTATTAATATTGAATGATTACCTTTGATGGATTCAATGGCTGTGCAGATGTCTTTTGGATGCTCAATGAGAGTCCAGCTATCAGGTCTTCTCATCCTGTGAAGATCGATTCTTTTTTGCCAATCTGGATCATGGGGTCTTGGTTTTGATGTTGCTATGTAAGTAACGGGATCGTGCTCCGTTATAAAAAATTCAGCTAATTTACTTTTTCCACTTTTTGTCGGTCCAGTAATTGATATGAGTCCTTTATAGTTTTTGGCTATTGGAGTGATCATATTCTCAGCTATTGGATTAATCTATTAATAGTGTTTTTTTATATATTATATCGATATAGCAAAAGATTAAAGGTAGGTATTGATATGTATAATAAAAAATCAATTTATTTATGAAACTTGGTTGAATAGATAAATGTATAAAATTTCTAGCTTAGTTATAATATTTGGATCTTTTTTATTAATTTTATCAATTATAAATATTGTTACTGCTAATCAAGTTAATCCTACTTTAGTAAGAGCAGAAACAATATCTGGAATTGCTTCAATAGCCTTAATAACTATTGGTTATCTCTGGACCGAAATTAACCCTAAACAACCTCCTAAGGCTAACTTGGATGGAAAGCAGGGTTTCGAACTTTGTATGAAATTAACTGAGGATCAAAGAAATGAATTGGCCTGGGGAAGCAAGCAAATACTTACTGCAACAGCAGCTAGTACAGTATTAATATATTGGGATAATAAAGTAATACTTAGAAGAGGCTTGATTTCTGAAAAAATATTTGAACCTGGAGAAATATGTAAAAGATCCATTGATCAAAACCGATTAATCTCATTGGTTAATACTGAATTATTTCCTGGTAGGGATGAGTTTGATGGCGTTTTAAATAATTTACCAGCAGTGATTGTTTACCCTCTTGAAAATAGAGGTCTCACAATAGTTGGAGGTTGGTCAAAAAGATCATTTACTAATTCAGATGAAAAATGGATATCAGGATGGTCCGATAAGTTATACGTACTACTCAGTAAGTAGGAAGTTAATAGTTGTTTCTACCTGTTTCTTATTAGATGTAAATACTAAAGTATTATCTTTTTTAAACCATTTTGCAAAGTCAGATTTGATTTTTACGTGATATTGCTCATCACCATTTGAACTATATATATATCTATTGAAGTCACTATTGTCTATTTTAAGTAAGCCTGCATCAATATTGTAAAATCCATTAGTTGCATTTATTCTAGTATTATCAAAATTAATATTAACTGGATCAATTATTTCAATAATAGAGGTATTTAAATCCCAATCAAAAGAATTAGTAGTCATATAGTAATCCTGGTTGTCAAGAAAAGATATGTTTACACTATTAAAAACTCTAATGGAATTAGTTAAATTGTTGAGAGTTGAATTTCCAGACTTAACTTTAAAGTCTTGACCATTTTTATTAAGTAATTCAATTGAGCTTTCAAATATATCTATATCATTATTTAATGGGTCAATAATGGCTTTTGGACTAGTGATTCTTACGCTGGTTTGATTATTAGGATTTTCCTGAAGTAGTTCAAAATCATTAATGTAGCTTTTATTATCTATCTGAATAGAAGATTTGTTTGATTTTTGACACCCAAATAGAGGTAATGTAGTAATTAATAGCAGAAAATAAATCGGTAAATGCTTCACTAGACAGAATTCTCAGTAAATTCAATTTTATCCATTACAGGACAAGGATCTTGTAGTCCATTATCAGGATCTAACAAACCCCATTGTAATGATTTTTGAAAATTGATAGTTGAAGAATCAATATTTAATTGATTTAATATTCTAATACTTAAATTGGGTACAAAAGGATTTATCAATATTCCAATAATTCGGCAAGTTTCAAGTACAGAATATATATCAAGAGCAACAATGTCTTTATTTTTTATATCTTTAATTAGCTTCCATGGTGCTCGATCATTTAGGTAAAGATTTGCACTATTAGCTAATTCTATAATTGCATTTGCTGAATTTTTAAAATTACTATTTTTAAATGATTCCTTGTATTCATTTATTTTTATCTCTGATTGAACTTTAAGAGGAGATTCAGGTAATAAAGTATTATCTATTGGAATTTTATCACTAAACCATTTTTTAGACATTGTAATTGTTCTGTTTAACAAATTACCAATGGTATTACATAAATCACTATTAACAATATCAACAAATCTTCTCATTTGAAAATCACCATCTTCACCAAATTCAATATCTCTTAAAAGATACCATCTCATCGCATCTATACCTACATATTCCAAGAGTTCAATAGGGTCGAGCACGTTACCTAATGATTTACCCATTTTTTGCCCTTCTCGTGTTAAAAACCCGTGTCCAAAAACACTTCCAGGAGGTTTCATACCTGCAGAAAGTAGCATTGCTGGCCAATAAACTGCATGAAATCTGAGTATATCCTTTCCAATTACATGTATATTTGCAGGCCAATTACATAACGATTCCTCGGTGAGTTCAGGAGATTTTTGATCACGAAGAGATCCACTAATATAACCTAATAAAGCATCGAACCATACATAAAAAGTGTGATCATTATTTCCAGGAACATTTATACCCCACTTTAAGTTTACTCTAGAAATTGAGAAATCCCTTAACCCTTTTGAGACAAAATTAATAATTTCATTTTTTCTACTTTTTGGAGAAATAAAACCATCAATTTGAATTAATTTTTCAATTTGCTCTTGATATTTTGATAATTTAAAAAATAAATTCTCTTCATCTCTCCATTCTAATTCACTTTTATGAATAGAACATATTGGGCTTTCATCGTCCTCGGTTACATCTTTATATTCCTCACATCCAACACAATACCAACCACTTTGTCTACCCATATAAACATCATCAGATTTCAAAACTTTTGAATAAAATTGATGAACTAATGATGTGTGGTCTTTAGAGGTTGTTCTTACAAAACGATCATAACTAATATTTAATTTATCCCATAGATACTTATACTTTTCTGTGATTTCATCACAATGTAGTTGGGGTTCAAGATTTTTACTTTCTGCGGTTCGCTCTATTTTTTGACCATGTTCGTCAACGCCAGTAAGAAAAAGTACTGTATTTCCACTTAGTCTTTGAAATCGAGCTATTGCATCACAAGCGATTGTTGTATAAGAACTACCTAGATGAGGCTTGTCGTTAACATAATATAGTGGTGTTGTAATTGTGTATTTCATATTCATAATATATTCTAAATATTATATTGTATTTTTAAACCTATTGCACACTTATGATGAAAGCTTATTTTGATAATGAAATCAATTCAAAATATATTATATCATCGTTATTATTATTGACTATATTTTGAACATTAAGGCTCTCACCGATATTTAAGTTCTTTTTTGATTTTAGATTACATATAGTAGAAAAATGATATTCTATAAAGTATAAAATACAAATACATTTATATTTGTTTATCCAATTTAGTAAAATCACATTATAATCCTTAAACGAATTTTTTTTGAACCATTTAATTAGCCAATATTTTTGATCCTCTCTATATCTCACAATATTTTGTCTTCCTTGATTATTAATCTCAAGAGTCATTTGTTCAACATCTTCTTTAGAGATAAGTTCTTTATTATTTAGATATCTAGTTATTTGGTAGTTAACCAACAAGTCTGCATATCTTCGTATAGGTGATGTGGCATGTAGATAAGATGTTAACCCTAAACTGGTATGAGGCATTGGATTTATAGAATAATACGACTTACCCATGGTTTTCTTAAGTACAAAATTGTATAAAACTTTATTTTCAGAATCTTGAATATTATCTTTTGAAACTTTATCTATACGTTGTTGGACTCTATATGGAACAGGAATTTTATTGACTTTAGTAAAATTTGAAATTAGATTTCCATACAAAATCATTGCTTCACTTATTAATTGTCTCGATAACGTTTGATCTATTATCTTAAGGGTGGGATTGTTATCTTCTACCATAATCTTTCCAAATGATTCTAATATTTCCGTAGCACCTAAATTCTTTCTCCAACATTTTCTACTTTGTAAAATTTCAGAGATAATACTTAAATCTTCTTCTTCTTTTGGCGCATAATCTATTAGTTCATCAGCTTCTGTATAAGTTAACCTAAAGTCTACTTTAATAATACTCTGGACTATTTCTGTAGAACCAACACTACCATCTTCATTAAAAATAACACCTAAACTTAATGATGCTCTCTTTTCTTTTTCAGTTAGACTAAACACATCATTTATTAAAATTTCAGGAAGCATATAATAAGTAGTAGTTGATAAATAAACAGTTGAAATAAGCTTCCTTGCCTTCTTATCAATAGCTGATTGATATTCAAAATATGAAGTAGGGGAAGCTATGTGGATCCATAACTTATGCTGATTAGATATTTTTTCTAAAGAAATTGCATCATCTATTTCAAATGTTTCGGAATCATCTATTGAATACGTTTTAAGATGTGTAAGGTCTTTAACTGAAATATCTACATTTTTTGTTTGTTTAAATCTAGTAATTATATTTTTAACTTCATTATCTATTATTTTATTGCACATTCTATTTTTAATAGAATATTAACTTACCCTTCTGGATTAACAAAGGGAAGTAAAGCAATAATCCGTGCTCTTTTAACTGCTGTGGTTAAATCTCTTTGTTGCTTAGCTGTTAATCCAGTAAGTCTTCTGGGTAAAATTTTTCCTCTATCTGTAATAAATTTCTTTAATAATTCTACGTCCTTATAGTCAATAGGATCCCCAGGCTTTATGGGAGAGAGCTTTTGTTTGAATAGTGAATTAGTCATTTTTAAAAAGGGTATAAAAGGAAATGATTATTTGATTTCTCTATGAATAGTCATCTTATTTAATTCAGGGCAGAATTTTTTAAGTTCCAGTCTCTCAGTAGTGTTCCTACGATTTTTTTCTGTGGTGTATCTAGATACTCCTGCAGAACGCTTTTCTGAGCTAGGTACAGATCTAGACTCAGTACATTCTAAAGTGACCACTATTCTGGTACCTTTTTTAGCCATATGAACTTAGCTCAACTTTTGTGAGTCTAGGGAACAAAGTACAATCTTACTAGGCTAAGCACCCTTTTTTATAAATTCATTTGAGCACCTATGTTTAACTCATGTAAGAGCAAATTATGAAGGTATCAGTTTCTTGGCTAAAAGATCTTGTCGAATTTAACAATGATATTGATGAATTGGCTGAAAAGCTTTCAATGACAGGCTTTGAAGTTGAATCATTAGAAGACTTATCAGCCCAAGCAAAGAATGTTGTTATTGGTTATGTTGAAGAGATCACACCACATCCAAATGCCGAAAAGCTCAAAGTTTGTTCAGTAGATGTTGGTTTACCCAAAAAGCTAAGTATTGTTTGTGGTGCACCAAACGTAAAAGCCGGATATCACGTCCTTGTGGCGAAGGTTGGAGCCTATTTATCTTCAAAGTCACTGAAAATAAAATTATCTAATTTACGAGGCGTAGAAAGCGCAGGAATGATTTGTTCATTGGATGAATTAGGGATTGAAAGTAGTAATGAAGGTATAGAAATTCTTGAAGAAAGAGAAACAAATATCCCTCCAATTGGTTCAAATGCTGTCGATTATCTTGGTTTGAATGACACCATTATTGAATTAGCTATTACTGCTAACAGACCTGATGGTATGTCTATGGCTGGTATAGCACGAGAAATATCAACCATAACAAATTCAAAATTAACATTACCAACATTAAATTTCAATAAAGACTTTGAAAAATTTGAGCCACAAATAAGAGAAAAAGAAACGATAGGATCAGAATTTATTTACTCACTTACGTATATAGATAATATAGACAATACTGGAAAGATAAATAAATCTATATCTAATAAATTAAATTCATTAAGACAAAATTGTATAAACCCTGTTGTAGACATAACAAATTTTTTGATGCTTGAGCAAGGCCAGCCACTACATGCCTTTGATGCAGATCTATTAGATAATATAGTTGGTAGAGTAGTTATGCCAAATGATTTTGGTATTAGAAATGGTAGAAAAGGCGAATCATTTGTTGCACTCGATAAAAAAGAATATAAATTAAATGAAAATATAAAAGTAATTACATGCGGCGATTTTCCAATTGCAATAGCTGGGGTTATCGGAGGTAACAACAGTTCCGTAAGTTCTAAAACTACAAGAGTTTGGTTGGAAGCAGCTGTATTTACTCCTACTTCAGTTAGAAATAGTAGTAGAGAAATAGGGCTCAGAACAGATGCAAGTAGTAGATACGAAAAGGGTATATCACCTAACATGACAACAGCTGTTTCACTAAGAGCTAGTGATCTTATTTCATTAGAATTAGGAGGTAATATTAAATCGACTCATGTAAACAATGAATTTATTAGAAAAGATATTAGTGTCAATCTTAGAATAGACAAAATAAACAAGGTTCTAGGTAAATTGAGTTGCATAGATAATAATAAATTAGATAAAAGTTCTAATACATTCCGATATCCTAATAAGGATGAGATTGAGCCACTTCTAACAAAACTTGGGTGCCTAATTACGTCAACTTCTAGTGGTTGGGATGTACAAATTCCTCCTTACAGATCATCTGATTTAACTAGAGAAATCGATTTAATAGAAGAGATAGCAAGACTAATTGGATATGATAATTTTGATTCAAATATGCCCGATCCTCTTGAGCCAGGAGTACTAACACCTTCAAATTTGGTTGAAAGACGTCTACGTAATTCGTTTATACATAATGGTTTTCAAGAAATAGTGACTTCATCACTTGTTGGTCCTGATAACACTGGTGGAAATGCTGTAATAATCAAAAATCCACTACTATTAGAGACAAGTAGATTAAGAACAAATGTATGGGATGAACATCTAAAAATTCTTCAGAGAAATGTATCATTTGGAGCTGAAGGGTGTTGGATCTTTGAAATAGCAAAAACATACAAAAAAGATAAAGAAAGCTTTGTTGAAACAAATTTATTAGCAGGAGCTTTGACTGGAAATAAACGATTTAGTAAGTGGGGCTCAGCATCAAAACAAATATCTTTAGATTATTTTGAAGCAAGAGGAAAACTGAGGCAATCCATTGAAGTTCTTGGAATTGAAACTATTGATAAGCAACTTATCGAAAAAAATTTCATGCATCCGGGTCGAACTTCTGAATTATTTGTTGAAGGAAAAAGCATCGGCTTCTTTGGACAAATACACCCTACTCTTTCCGAAAAATATGATCTAATTAAAGAAACTTACTTATTTAACCTTGAGTTTGATTCATTGATTAAGGCCTCGACAAGGAAAACAAATTGGACAAGAATTTACAAGGATTACCCCACTGTTCCTTTCATGGAAAGGGATATTGCGCTTATTCATTCAAGAAAATATAGTTCCTTAGAAATAATTAATCTAATAAAGAAATCTGGTAAACCACTTTTAGAGAAAGTGGAATTGATAGACCGTTACGAGGGATCCTCTATTCCGGAGGATTCGGTTAGCCAGGCTTTTAGAATAAAATACAGAGATCCTAAAAAAACACTAATAGAAGATGACATAAATCCAATACACGAAAAAATAAGAGCCGCTCTTAAAGAAAAATTGAATGCGGACCTCAGAAGTTAGTCTAACAAGTCCAATACGCGACTCAATATAAGTCCAGCCCCAAGACCAGCATTAGACTAGTTAGATGATAATTTTTTAAAAAATTTTAAAATTCATCCTATCTAGTCGAGTAATTAGATTTTTTATTTCATTAGAATTGCGCACGGATTAATAACGTTTAACTCTACTGTCGATATACATTTCAAGAATCAGCGAGAAAAGTCTTACTGGTCTTAAAAATGGTTCAATCCTAGACCCATAGATAGTCTCATACTAGATTCACTAGATACACTTTAATGTTAATACCAGAAGCAATTTCTAATTACTTCAAATCAGAGAGTTTATTCTTTTATTAAATGCATAACTGTCTATAAAACAGTTACGCAGACAGAATATATTAGTCATACCAAAGGAATCAAGGCATTAAATCATGAGTGGACAGAATATGGACATATTCAACCTCTGGTTAGACAAAATCTAGGGATTACATTCAAACTGTTTAAAAAAAAGTCCAATATTTACTCATTTTAAAATGCATTTGAGGACTAAAGATACCTTTAATTTATTTTTTTTTATTAAAAAATAATAGCTTGAATTAACAGATCTAATTTTTATTCCAATATTTGATTAATTAGTGAAATATTATTCGAACAATCCAATCCAATGAGTCTTATACGAGTCCACAACATAGACCAATAGTAAGACCAATCCAAGACTGGCGAGAGGCTAGCTTTTGTATAAATCTTTGAGCAATTGATAAGCCTCGTTTAGTTTTCTCATAGTTTCGTTTGATCCTCCAGCGTCAGGATGATTGGAAAGAGCTTTTTCTTTATAGGCATCTCTAATAAAAGAAAGAGTTAGAGATGATCCAGGCTTTGTTGGCAAACCTAATAACTTCAGAGCACCATGAACAGTCATCGTAGACTCAAGTGTTTGGAATGAAGTTACATTTTGACTACGTTTGAATTTATTAACGAATCTGCGAATGAGCGTGGGAATTCTACTTCTTAGGTTTTTAGCCGAAAAGGGATCTTCGAGCGCACCTGCCAATATAACCACATCATCAAAAGTCACCGAATCGATTGTCCATTCACTGCAATAGGAATTAAGCATTTTACAGGCAGCATTCCATGTAAAAGGAATATTTTCTGTGCCATCGACATTTGGCCAGATATCTCTAGCGAACCATATCATTGAAGCCTCAATTACACTTTCAGTCGGTTTTTGCCCATAAAGATAGATCCAATGTTTTTCTACAGCATCTTTCGCTTTTAACAAATCATCAATATCAATAGTGGTTATAGAGGTATCTTCCATATTTTTAAAAGTTTTATCTTTACTCAAACTTCTCTTTAGGTTTGTAGTTTGTTTTCTAATAAAACCTGGCAATTCAATACCTGTGGAGACAGTATCTTTTTTATTACTATGAATATCTTTTGCTTTGACATCATTGACAGCTACATTTTTTATTTCAATATTCTTATTTCCAACTATCACAAGTGCTTTTTCTTCCTGGTTACTAAAATCTATTCCATTTTGAGCAGTTGAAGAATCATTATTACTATCATGATTAAAATCTAGTTGTTTATTTTCAATTAAATCCTCATCTAAATCATTAGATAAAATAACCTCTAATAATCTCTCGAATACTAGTCCTCTAGCCCTAAACCCCCACTCTTTGCGAAGCCGGTCGACGCCATCAACCAGATCAATTGGTAAATCAATTGATATTCTCTTAACTTCCTTGCCTTCCCCTTCTGCCACAAGAACCTTATATCTAGTCATATATTAATAGCCTTTTTATCTTCAACACACGTTTAGCTTTGAATTTATATAATTAATCTCTAATTGCAAAATAAATTAAAATTTCGATATATTATCTTAAAATTAAATTATGGCCACATCGATCAATATTATTATGTATTATTTTTCAAGTGAATCAAATACTATTCAGAAATGAACTTCTGCGAATCGTCCAGAAACTGGAGTGAAAGAAAAAAATTTTTTCAAGCAAGGAAATTAAATTTTTTAATTTCTGTTAAAGAATCTTATGAAAGAAAACTTGCTGCTATCACAGCATCAATATCAAAACTTGAAGAACAAATGAATTCAACAACTCCTAGTGTCGAAAGCTAAATTAACTTTAATCTACTTCTTAAATCACATCCTTTAATATTCTTTCTGGACCATATTTAATAAGAGTATCGACATCAGATCTTTTTGTTCCAAGAAAATAACCAGCAAAACCAAGAGCATTTATACTAAATCCATTTGATTTATCAGATTTACGTGTTATCAATGCAATCCACTTAGATGTTATAAGTAAATTATATGGTTTTAAAGGTTTATTAATCAAATCAATCTCACCAATATTCATCTCATTAACCATAGACTTATATGAGTTAAATAAATCATTCGAGCTTGAGTCTGTGTTTTTACTCCTTGGTCTAATTGAAATACAATGAGAAATTTCAGAATGTATATCCATATTATTATTTAATAAAGAACAAAACCATTCATATCTAGGACAAATACTCTCATAATTATGTCTTGGTAATAATTGAAAATGTCGATGAGGCTGACTAGCACCAGCTTCTTTACTACTATTAAAAAACCATAAGCCTGTAGTATCATTATCAACATTCAGAATAGCTTTAAAATCATCTTCATTAAGCCAGCCATTTTGTGGTTTCCAGCTATTAGTTATTAATAATATATGCCCTATTTGTACTGGATATTTATTTAAAATTAATGTATGATTATCATTTACTGGCTGTATTTCTAATCTAGTATCCCAAGGAATAAATGGATTTCGTTTTGGACCATATTCTATTAAATACTTGGGTATAGGACTTTTAAGAAAACGAAGCTCAAAATCATAACATTCTTTAGTAGATTTATATTTTATGGTATTCAGAGGAATTACGGCTCCGCAATTAACTGCTTTTCTACTAATCTCCAGAGCCTTTGACCATATAGATTCGCTCTTCACCTCAAATAAACCTTTGATAAATAATTTTTATAGATTATATAATTAATAATCTATAAAATTTAAATTTTATATAAAAGCTTATCAACTAATTGCTAACCAATAGTTTTAAAAGCTGAAAGAACGTAATCAACAATCTAAAAATCATGAAATTTATCCCTGACAAGCCGCACAACGCAAGAATGATCAATTGCATACACATTGTTGGTTTGGGGTCCTAGAGACGATTTACGGGCTTCTAGAGACCACTTGTTTTCTCGTTTGATCTACCCGTTTATTGTTTAAAAAGTCGTTTAAAATAAATTTTTCAATTGTAAAAATTAAAAGGTTAAATTCATTAATTATTTTTTAAATCAGTATTCGGTTGTAATCCTCTGCACTGCAATGGTTTTTGGATAAGACAAGGAAATTCAAATTTATCAATTTGCAAAATAGTTTATGATTATTGGCAAATAAGGTTGACGAAAGCAGGGGGGAAAGAGGTAAAAACTGATTCAGTAATGTGTCCTCAATGGATTGGGACTTTTCTGAAGACGAAGCTTTTTTAGCTCTCTGCGATGCGTTTCGCGAGAGTGGAGAGACATCAGCCATGGAATTTTTGGCAACGGGTGAGGGTGCTTTTCACTTTCAGGAATTAACTCAAAATGCTGCCGGAGAGGGAATTGATTTAAGCGACTCAGAATCAATGGCAGAGTTTCAGATGGAAGTATTAGAAACAATCCATGAAATGGGTAACTAATTTTTTTTATATTAATTTATAAATTGGGGAAGATATTTAAATACCAAAGTATTTAGCTACTGGATGTAATGCAACAATAGCAGTAGTACTTTGCTCAGGATGAAGTTGCTCACTTTCGTCCATAGAGATGTTAATTTTTTTAGCTTCAAGCCATAACAATTGTTTTCTAGAATCTGAAACTTCAGGACAAGATGGATAGCCAAAAGAATAACGGCAGCCTCTGTATTTAACATCTAAGATATCTTTTATATTATCTGGTTCATAGTCTTCAAATCCACATTCAAACCTAATAACAGCATGTATATATTCAGCAAGTGCTTCAGCCAGCTGCACAGTCAAACCATGAAAAAATAAATAATCAGAGTATGAGTCTTGACTAAATAACTTATGCGAATATTCACTAGCTGATTCTCCCATTGTGACAGCCTGCATTGGCAAATAATCTGTAGGTTGATTATTATTTAAATCGTTATAAAAATCTGCTATACAAAATCTTTTTCCAGATCTTTGCCTAGGTAATAAAAAATCTCCTAAAAGAGTTTGGTGATCTTTATCATATACATTTAAGTAATTACCAGCTCTACCACAAGGGAAATATCCATAGACTAATGATGGATTAATAAGCTTTTCATCGATTATTTTATTCATCCAGTAATCCAACTTCGGTTCGGCCTTATTAAGTAAAAAATCCTTATAATCAGAGGCAGACATCTCCTTGGAACGTTTCATTTGCCATTGACCTGCAAATAAAGCATTACGATCTAAAAATTTATAAACCTTTGTTATGTCTATATCTCTATCAAATAAAAACTTTGGGCCGATAAATGGTGGTTTAATAGGATCTATTTGAGATATATCTTTTGACCTTGAGGTATCTTCAATAGGCTTATCATTGATAGTTTTGATAGAAATTGTTTTATCTTTATTTGCTTTTTTATAGTTACCAATTGTTATACCCTCAGGAGCACCATCTTTAAAGCCTGATATATTATCCCAGTTATTTAATTCCTTAGCTTTCATATATGAATCCATAAATCTTAAATCCGTAAAAGCATCTTTACCATAAATAACTTTACCTCTATAAACACTTGCACAATCTTGATTAACAAATTTGGGAGTCAGTGCTGCACCTCCCAGAATAATAGGCACAGATATATCTTCTTCATTTAATGCTTTAAGATTATCTTTCATAAATGCAGTTGATTTAACTAGAAGACCACTCATAGCAATACAATCGGCTTTATGCTCTTTCTGTGCATTGATTATTGAATTGACTTCTTGCTTAATTCCTAAATTAATAACTTCATAACCGTTATTTGATAAAATTATATCTACTAGATTTTTGCCAATATCGTGAACATCACCCTTAACTGTTGCGATGATAAATTTTCCTTTAGATTGATTAGCCTCAGATTTATCCATATACTGCTCTAAATATGAAACTGCGAATTTCATTGTTTCTGCTGATTGGAGAACAAATGGCAATTGCATTTGACCCGAACCAAATAATTCACCAACAACTTTCATACCATCTAATAAATATTCATTAATTATTACTAAGGGTTTATATATCTTTAAAGCCAAGTCAAGATTTGAATGTAAATTTGTTTTTTCACCATCAATAATATGATTCTTTAATTTTTCTTCTATTGGTAAATTAATATCATCATTATTAGTACTTTTATTTAAAAGTGTCTTTGAATCATCGAAATAACTAGTTAAGGTAGTTAGAGGATCATATGTGCATACTGTATTTTCAAATATTCTTCTATCATAAATAAGATCCAAGCATATTTTTATCTGTTCATCACTAATTTTATTTAGAGGTAAAATCTTTGATGGAGAAACAATTGCAGAGTCAAGACCGGCCTTAATTGCCTCATTAAGGAAGATAGAATTAAGAACAATTCTTGCACTAGAAGATAAACCAAAACTTACATTTGAAATTCCAAGGATTAAGTGAACTGATGGATGTTGCTCTTTTATTAACTTAATTGCTTTTATAGTTTCTAAACCATTCTTTCTATCTTCTTCTAATCCTGTTGAAATAGGTAATGCTAGAGGATCATAAAAAAGTTCATAAGATTTTAATCCAGAATTAGTCGCATCCGTATAAGCTCTTGAAGCTATTTCTGCTTTTTTTTCAGCTGATCTAGCCATTCCATCTTCGTCGATAGTTCCAATTACGACCGCTGATCCGTATTGTTTAGCAAGATCAATTACTTTATAAAATCTATCTGGTCCATCCTCATAATTAGTAGAATTTAAAATACATTTTCCACCAGCATGTTTTAGTCCACTCTCCATTTTTTCATAATCTGTTGAATCAAGCATCAAAGGCAAATTAATATTATTAACTAGTCTTTTGACTATCATAGACATATCTTCGATGCCATTTCTTCCCACAAAATCTACATTTACATCTAAAACATGAGCATTTTCCTTAAGTTGAGATTTTGCAATACCTACAAGTCCGTCCCAATCCTCATCGTTTAGGAGTTCTCTAACTTTTTTAGATCCACTAGCATTTAATCTCTCACCTACTATCAAGAAAGAATTATCTTGTTCATAGGGAATTGACTCATATATTGATGATGCAGCAGGGATTATAGATCTTTCTTTTGAAAGGGTAATCAATCTTTGATTTGAAGATAAAAGCTCGTTAGATAAATCTGATAATTGCTTTATATGTTCTGGTCTAGTTCCGCAGCAACCACCAATTAATTGAACACCTAAATCATTAATAAAATGACTAAGTTGGAACTTAAGTTCCATTGGAGTTAATCGATAATGAGCCTTACCACCAACATTTTCAGGTAATCCAGCATTAGGTATACAACTTATGTGAAAAGGTGAATGCTCCGATAAATATTTAATATGTTCTTTCATTTCTTCTGGGCCAGTCGCACAATTAAGGCCCAAAATATCAATATTAAATGGCTCCAATATAGTTGTAATAGAAGCAATATCGCTTCCAATTAGCATCTGACCAGTAGTTTCCATGGTTACCGACACCATTAATGGAATTCTTTTACCAGTACCGATAGCTTCATTTACGCTTTGCAGAGCTGCTTTGATTTGAAGAACATCCTGACAAGTTTCAATAATAAAAAGATCAATTCCGCCTTCAATAAGTGCTTTTGCTTGCTCAAGATATGATTTTTTTAGCTCTTCAAAACTTATATGACCGAGCGTAGGTAGCTTAGTTGTTGGTCCAATAGATCCAGCTACAAATCGAGGTTTTTCCTCTGATTGGTATTTATTTACAACGTTCCTTGCTATTTGTGCTGCTTTTAAATTGATCTCATAAGCTTTATTGCCAATTCCATATTCATCTAGAACAATCGAAGTAGCACCAAACGTATTTGTTTCGATTACATCGCAACCTGCATTTAAAAATGATTCATGTACTTTTTCAACGCTAGAGACTGATGTCAATACAAGGTTTTCATTACAACCTTCTAATGATTCTCCACCATAGTCATCTGCATTAAGTTGTTGATCTTGCAGAGATGTGCCTGTAGCACCATCAAAGACTAATATCGGTCTCTTTTCAGAGTTGAGATAGTCTAAAAAATCAGTCATAAATTATATACTTTTCTTATAAAAATGAAAATCATAAATTTAAATAAGTTATATATTCTTATTTTAATCTATCTGCACACGTTTAACCCAATTTTCATATTCAGGAACTAAACCTTCTGTAATTTTAGTTAACTTTGTTCTTAATGAATTCATTATTGGCATGTCTTTACTCATTAAAGTAGTTTCAATCATTTTTATAGGAGTAATCTTTGCCGCTGTTCCAGTAAGAAATACTTCTTCCGATATAAACAATTCCGTTTTATCTACAGGTCTTTCAATAACTTTTATACCGTCTTTTTTGGCAAGTTCTATAACACTGGCGCGTGTTATACCTTCTAGAA
Source organism: Prochlorococcus sp. AG-402-L09 (assembly GCA_003216715.1). Lineage (GTDB taxonomy): Bacteria > Cyanobacteriota > Cyanobacteriia > PCC-6307 > Cyanobiaceae > Prochlorococcus_B. The sequence goes on from QCIK01000002.1 coordinate 127,823, forward strand.
TATCTTGATCAACACCAGGAGTAATTAATTCACCATTACGAACTATAAAAATGTTCATACCACTAGCTTCACTAATTTTCCCTTGACTATTTAGTAATAGTGCCTCGTCAAATCCACTTTTTACTGCTTCGGTTTTAGCTAAGGAGCTAGTAATGTAAGCTCCACTAATTTTACCTCTTAATGGAAGCGAGTTGTCTTGTTGGCGAGTCCAGCTACTAACGCGGCAAGTAACCCCATCAGGTGATAGATAATCACCAAGTTCTATTCCATAAATAAAGAAATTAGTTTCTATGTTATGTAGCCTTGGTGCAATTCCTAAATCGCTAGTATATACAAAGGGTCTGATGTATACAGGTTGAGTCGGTTTGTTTTTAACTAGAAAGGTTTCAAGAGACTTTAATACAAAATCCTCGTCTAATTCAGTCATCAAAAATCTAGCACTTTGAGATAATCTTTTTGCGTGCTTGTCTGCTCTAAATAATAAAAATGATTTACTATCTTTTGGATCAGGGATAGCCCGCATTCCTCCAAAAGCTGCAGTTCCATAATGAAGTGCGTGAGTAGCTATAGATAGCTTTGCCTCATTAAATGGAATACATTGCCCTTCAAACCAAGCGAATGGAAGAAAATTATGCATTATCAGTTCCAGCTAAGATGAAAAAAATCAGCATTTCTTTGTTTACTGCTCTAATTACACATAATAAATGAATGCATAGAATTGCCACCATTCCGGGGAATGAACCTCAAGAAGAAAATACATTTATCGAGCAGCCTGCAGCTCCAGTTATCTTCCTAACTAGCGCTACATCTGATATAACCTGTCTATCTACAGTGTTAAAGCTTCCTAACAATAATAAGTGGAAAAATAAAATAAGAGCATTGCCAATTGCTTATTTATCTTCAAATGCATCAGTAGATCATTATATATCTAATACATGTAAAACAGCGAAAATTATTGTTGTTAGATTTTTAGGGTCAAGATCATACTGGTCTTATGGGTTTGAACAATTAGGTTTATGGCAGTTAGAGAAACCAAATAGACATCTAATAGTAGTCTCTGGAATTGAAAGTACAGCAAATGATGTTAAAGAAATTAGTAGTTTAAATCTAGACAAAGTTGATTTAATTCAAAAACTTTTAAATCAAGGAGGTATAAAAAACTATAATTATCTGATTCAAATTTTTGAGAAAATAATTAATCAGGAAGAAATTCATATAAATTTAGATCTAATTGAATATCATGATGAGTTAATTAAATGGAAATGGAAGCAAAGTAATAATCCATCTATTGCTGTATTTCTCTATAAATCACTTTTACAATCGGGTAATACAGAGTTGGCGGATAAAATCATTGAAATATCTAATAAATATAACTTAAATGCCAAAATAATATGGATTACAAGTTTGAAATCTAAAAATGTAGAGAATCAAATAATTAACTTATTAGTCAAAGATGAAATAAAAGCAATAATTACTACAACCTCATTTTCTTCAGTTGAATATAAACATGATGATATTCAAAACAACTTGTGGGACAGATTAGATATACCTGTATATCAACTTCTAATATCTAGTTCATCTATAACTGAGTGGAATGAATCTGCAGTAGGTCTAAACCCTATAGACCTATCAATACAAGTTGTTTTACCAGAAGTTGATGGTCGAATTTGTACAATTCCAATTGCATTTAAAAACCTTACTTATACAGATAATGAATTATCAATTGCTGTACATAAAACGGAACCATATGAAATACATATTGACTGGTGCATAAAATATATAAAAAATCTAACTTTTCTACAACAATCGAAGAATTCATATAAAAAAATAGCAGTCGTAATAGCAAATTACCCTGTTAAAGACTCTAGAATTGCGAATGGAGTTGGATTAGATACACCCGAAAGCTTATTAAATATTTTGAACTGGCTTAAAGAAGAGGGATATTATCTAGGAAATGAAGAAATTCCAAATAATAGTAAGAATTTAATTAACAAATTAGTAAGTCATAGAACAAATTCTGAAGAGACACTATCAAATGAACCTCAATCATATTTAAATATTCAAGATTATTTACTTTATTGGGAAAAACTTGGATCTAAGGTTAAAGATACAATTTCTAATCGATGGGGAGATCCAATCAATTCTATTCAATTAGAAAAGAATGGATTTCCAATTAATGGTATTTCCTTTGGAAATATAACAATTTTAATTCAGTCAAATAGGGGTTATGAGAGCGATAATTTATCTGATTTACATTCGCCCGACTTACCTCCTACACATAAATATATTGCACAATATTTTTGGTTAAATAATTCATTTAAAGCTAATGCAATTGTACATCTAGGTAAACATGGTAGCTTGGAATGGTTACCAGGGAAAGGGGTTGGATTAAGTTATAATTGTTTCCCATTTATTCTTTGTCCTCCGATTCCAAATATATATCCATTTATTGTAAATGATCCTGGTGAAGGCTCTCAAGCAAAAAGAAGAACACATGCAATTATTATAGATCATTTGACTCCTCCATTGTCTCATTCGGGTAGTTTTAATGACCTACTTTTAATTGAAAACCTTATAGATGAATATTATGAATCTAAACTAATTAATGATAATAGACATGAATTATTAGAAAAAAAGATAGTAGATCTTTTAATTAAAAATTCCTGGCCAGGTATTGAATCAAATAAATTAAAAGCAGCAAAAGAAGATTTAATTATACAAGATATAATAGATAACGCAGAGAGTTATTTATGTGAAATTAAGAATTCACAGATAAGAACTGGTCTTCATGTTTTTGGAGTTAATCAGAGTATGGATAAATTAATAGAATTAACACTCACGATTTCTAATGTCCCGACAGGAACTAATCTCGGCCTTACTCAATGCTTAGCAGAAGATTTAGGGTTTACGTTTGACCCTTGGAGTGATGAAGAGAGTGAAAACTTAAAACAAGTAGACATTGATTTATTTAAAACTTATACAGCAATTAATGCTAGGAAAGTTGGTAAAGTAGTTGACTGGTTGAATGACATCGGAAAATATATAATAGAGTTTCATTGTTTAAAATTTCTTAATTACATAATAAAATCAAAAAAGAATATAGAACTTGATAGTAAAATCATAAATTATCTAGATCATGAAAAACCTAATGTTTTTATAAATCATTTATTAAATAATATTTTACCCAAACTATTAAACAGTTCAGACAACGAAAAAACTAATTTTCTCAGCGCTTTAGAAGGAAAAAGAATTTCTAGCGGTCCTTCTGGGGCGCCTACAAGAGGAAAATTAGAGGTTTTACCAACAGGTAAGAATTTCTTTTCTGTTGATATAAGAGCAATACCAACTGAAACAGCTTGGGACTTAGGGCAAAGAAGTGCTGAAAAAATAATGGAACTTTACCTGCAAGAAAATGGAGAACACCTTTCGCATCTTGCTATTTCAATTTGGGGTACTTCAACAATGAGAAATGGTGGAGAAGATATTTGTCAGCTTTTTGCTCTCATGGGTTTAAGGCCAATATGGGACGGGACCTTAAGAAGAGTAATTGACGTAGAGGTCATTCCCATCAGTGTATTGAACAGGCCAAGAGTAGACGTAACGTTAAGAATTTCTGGTTTATTCAGGGATGCATTTCCTCAGATAATTGAATTGATTCGAAGAGGTCAAAATCTTATTGGGAATTTAAAAGAATCCTCTTCTATTAATCCACTTGCTGAGTCATATAGAAATGGAAATACAAAGTCAAGAATATATGGATCAGCACCTGGATCATACGGTGCAGGATTACAAGAAATAATTAATAGTGGATCTTGGGAGAATCAATCAGAACTCGCTGATGCTTTTATCGAATGGAGTAAATGGAGATATGAAGGTTCAAATAAAATCATAAAAGACAAAAAAGGATTAGAAAATAATTTGTCAAAGGTAAAAGTAGTACTTCATAGTCAGGACAATAGAGAACACGATATCCTTGATTCAGATGATTACTATCAATTTCAAGGTGGATTGATATCCGCGATCAAAAAAACTAGTGGAACAGATCCTCAAGCCTATTTTGCCGATAATTCAAGGTATCAACGACCAAGAATTCATAAACTCTCAAAAGAAATTGATAAAGTCGTTCGAAGCAGATTATCAAACCCAAAATGGATAGAGGGTATGAAAAAACATGGATATAAAGGTGCTTTCGAAATGTCAGCTAGCCTTGACTATTTGTTCTCTTTTGATGCAACTACAAACTTAGTTCCTAATTGGTGTTATCAATCTATTTTGAACAATTGGTTAATGAATAATGATACGAAAAATTTTATTAGTGACAACAATCCTTGGGCTTTAAGAGATATCGCTGAAAGATTACTAGAAGCATCTAATAGAAAACTTTGGACAAATCCAACTAATGAACAAATATCATCTATAAAAACATTATTATCAGATGTAGATAGTAAAATTGAAACCTATTCTTCTAAAAATAATTTATAAATCATTCAACGTCTAAGAAGAGATAGTCCGTGGCTATCGGTACCACATGTTGATAATAATGAATAAGAGTTTGCACAATCAAATATTTTATCGCAGACAAATTCTGAAGGGATCCAATTATTTGCTCTTTCGTAGTTATACCATGTTTCAACAGCATCAAAATTTAGTTTAGATGCTTCATCAATCAAGATATCAAATGGAAGCTTATATCTTGCGGGATGAGCCAACACAGCAATACCATTAGCTTTATGAATCGAATCAACCACAGTCGAAGCTAATAAGTCATTACCAATAGCAGACTTATTGTCAATATAAGGTGATAAGTATTTTGATTTATGATCAAAACCAAGACCTAAAACATGAACTAAGCATCCTTTCAATAAACAAGTAATTTCTATTCCAGTCCAAAGTTTAGGAAAACTTAATTTGTAATTGAGTGTAGTGTCTTTCAATTTAGTTAATTCAATATAGGCATCAACTGAATGATGATCTGTGATTGCATAATGATCAATATTGAGCTCAATTGCTTGGTTATAAATTTCTTTGGCGGTCAAACTTCCATCACTATATGTTGAATGCATATGGAAATTAATAGAGTTTGGACAGCTTTCTTTTGTAATTGATTTAATTATTTTAATTAATTTAATAGTATCAATATTAGACATATATATTAAGTAAGTTGTTTCCTATTCCTTCTCCATTTAGCATAAAATTGTATACTTGCTGCCATAAAGAGAATCAATCCAAATATTAACCAGCTAGCTGCACTTGTAGGGAACTGGTTTTTAAATACAACAAGCATTACAACGACAACCAATAATAGTGTTGGCAACTCATTCAAAGCTCGTAGTTGTTGGCCACTATAATTATACTGATTGTTTGTTAATTCATTCATGATTTTATAGCAATAAAAATGATAGATAAGTAAAAAAGCAACAAACAATAGTTTAATCTGCATCCATGTCTGAGAAAGATATGAAGGCTGCATATATAATAATCCAGATGCCATTATGACAGCTATAAACATTCCAGGCGTTGTTATAATATTAGCTAGTCTTTTTTCCATTAATGTATATTGCTTATTAAATACATCCCTTATTTCTTCCTTCTCACCTTGTACTTCTACATGATAAATAAATAATCTGACTAAATAAAATAAGCCTGCGAACCAAACTACTACGCCAATAATATGAAAGGATTTAAACCATAAATATGTCTCCGGCGAAAAAATCATATTCTATTAAATGTTTCGTGCTTTCATATCACTCTATACATTACTATAATAAAGATTAGCTGTCCCTAATTCGTTAATATTTTATAAATAGATTAATTATTTTCATCTGGATGAAAATAATTTCTAATAACAACAGCAGTAGATGTTCCCAATCCAGGTGTTGTTGAAAGTTCAGAGATAGATGCCATTTGGATAGCTTCTATAGACCTAAAATGCTCCAATAATAATTTAATTCTTTGTGGTCCCAATCCAGGAATCTCATTTAATTGAGAACGCTTCATACGTTGACTTCTTTTTTGCCTGTGAAAGGTAATTGCAAACCTATGAGCTTCATCTCTAAGCCTTCGTAATAAAAGCAATCCTGGTTGATTTGGCTCAGTGTCTAATGGCTGTTTATAATTTGGAATAAAAATCTCCTCTTTCTTTTTGGCCAAAGATATAAGATTTATATTTTGATCAAGATTTAACTCCTGTAAAGCTGCTAATACTGAACTTAATTGTCCTTTACCACCATCTATTACAACTAAATCTGGCCAGTCATTCAAATTATCCTTGTCTAAGACACTAGATTCATTATTTGATAATTCATTCATATCACCACCATCTTCTTTAAAACGTGCCCATCTTCTAAATCTCCTAGTAAGAACTTCAGCCATAGATTCGAAATCATCGCTATGTCCTAGTTTTATATTAGAACTTTTGATTTTATATTTTCTATAGTGTTGTCTAGCTGCGATACCATCAATAAAAACAACTTGAGAAGCGACAGCATCACTACCTTGTATATGACTGATATCGTAACATTCAATTCTTTTTGGAATTTTTGCCAGCTCAAGGATATTGGTTAAATCGTCTAGCTCTAGTAAATTTTTATCATGTGATTGTTTTATTCTTTGCAACTCTAAATTTGCATTCTTTTCTACTAATTTAATAATTTCCGCCTTCTTTGATCTTTTTGGGACTTTAATATGAACTTTTTGCTTTTTTATTTCACTAAGCCAATCAGATATTAACTCTGTATTAATTAATTTATGTTGAACTAATATTTCTGCTGGTATTTCAACAGGATCTACATTGGAGTAATGATTTTCAACAACTTTTTGAAGTATTTGAGAATTACTTAGATTATTATTATCTGAGAAATATCCTAGTCTTCCAATTAACTTACCTGATCGCATTTGAAAAATTTGAATAGATGATATATTTTCTTCTGATGCCAATGCAATTATATCCCTGCATACAGATGAATCAGGAATAATCATCTTTTGAGATTCATATAATCTATCTATACCTTTAAGCTGGTCCCTAACTGATCCAGCTTCCTCAAACTTTAATGACTCTGAAAAAGAGAGCATTTGTTTTTCTAATAATGTTCTTAATTCATCCGTTCTACCTTGAAAAATCATTTCAACTCGTTTTAGAGTATTTTTATAGTCCTCAGAACTAATCTCCTCTTGGCAAACACCAGGACATCTACCAATTGAATAGTTAAGACATGTTCTATCCCTGTAAAGCGGTACTCTTCGTTGTCTAAGAGGAAAAAGTTTTTTTATACTAAACAACGTCTGTCTAAGCAGATAAACATCAACATATGGACCATAATACTTGTCTTTTAATTGTCTTTGGCGTCTTTTTCTAGTTAAAAAGATTCTGGGGTATTTATCACCCCATGTTATACAAATATAAGGATATTTCTTATCATCTTTTAATAGAACATTGAAATAGGGTTGACGAGTTTTTATTAAATTAGACTCTAGAGTTAATGCTTCACTTTCGTTATCAGTAACTATCAATTCGATATCTACAACCTGCCTTACCATTAGCGAAATTCTTGGACTTAATTCATCACTTCTTCGAAAATAACTTCTAACTCTATTTCTTAACTTTTTAGACTTTCCAACATATAACAATCTATCATCACTATCTTTCATCAAATAACATCCAGGATCATTTGGTATATCCTTCAAAAATTTCGATAGTCTTGAGTTGTCTTTTATTAACGGTGTTAATTCCACCGAACTTGTCTCGTTAAATTAACCACCATAGTTCCAACCTGTGCTCGCTAAATTTAAGGCAGATCCATCTTTATTCAATACAGCACTCTTTACTTCAGCGACGAAGACTGTGTGATCTCCATGTTCTACGCCTGAAATCACTTCGCATTCAACGCCACCTATAACATCTTCGATTAAGGGCATACCAAGCTCTCCATAGGTAAATTTACAAGCTTCAAATCGTCCACCTAATCCTTTTTGTGGCTTAAAAAACACAGCTGCTAGATCTTTTTGATCTTCTCTCAATACATTTAGAGAAAACATCTTAGTTCTTTGAATAATTCCGTGACTAGATCCATCAGCGCGAACTGCCATTACAACTAAAGGAGGTGTAAATGAACCTTGTGTTACCCAACTAGCAGTAAAACCATTTATTTCATCTCCTTCTCTCACTGCACAAATAAATAATCCGTGAGGAATTTTGCGCAAAAGAACTTTTTTGGCATCCTGATTAAGAGTCATGCGCTTTGATACGTTTATAGATATGAGATTCTATGAAAGAAATGGACTTTTTTAAAGTTAAAAAACCATGAAGGCGCTTTATCCCGGTAGTTTCGACCCATTAACGTTTGGACATCTTGATCTAATTCAAAGGGGAAGTAATTTATTTGGAGAAGTTCTCATTGCAGTATTAGAAAATCCTTCAAAAAAGGCAACTTTTCCTTGCGAGAGAAGAATAGAGCAGATTAAAAATGCTACCAGAGATATACCAGGTTGTAGAACAATAGCTTTTAAAGGGCTAACGGTGGATTGTGCACGTGAACATAATGCGGACCTTATTTTAAGAGGCTTAAGAGCTATGAGTGATTTTGAATATGAACTACAGGTTGCTCATACAAATAGATCTTTAAATAATCAATACGAAACGATTTTTCTCGCGACAGAAACGCATCATAGTTTTTTAAGTAGTTCTGTAGTTAAAGAAGTCGCAAGATTCGGTGGTGAGATTCGCCATATGGTTCCTGAGTTTATAGCCAAAGATCTTTTGGCACTAAATACAAATTAATTACAATTATCAGTATTATCTACTATGGATAATATTTTCATAATATGTTTCGTCGAATGATCCATATTGTTAACTATAATACTAAATATTTTTCCTTCTCCTAATATAATACCGGAAACGGATCTAACCTTATTAAGTCTTCCAGATTTAGCTAGAATTCTACCCTTAAGGTTTACTGGAGCATTTACATTAGACAACGAGCCCCTAACACCTAAAATTGAAAAAGATGAGAAATAATAGTCAGAAAATCTATTAAGTTTCATTCTTCTTAAAAACTGAGTTAAACCATATGTGGTTACTCTATTCTTTCTTGATAAACCACTAGCATCTGCAAAGGTAAAATTGTCAGAATTAAAGTTTTGATTTTTTATCCAATTACTATAGTTTAGATTTGGAAAATCATTAGACCAGTCATTTATTGAATGTCTGAAAATGACTTCAGCAGTAAAATTGTGGCTCTCAGAGTTGACAAGGTTTAGCAAGATATATAAAGGGGCAGAATTAATAACTTTAATTGTTGAGATATAATCAATAGGATAGGTTTCGTTAACGGCTTTTACAAAATATTTTTTAGATAAATTCGTTTTTCTCAGAGCAGTCTCTAACTCATAAATGAAATTATCAATTGGATTATTTAAAGCGTTAATACTTGCATTACTAGCTATTGAATACTTAGTAATAGGTGCTCCATATTCTTCCTTTCTATCCGCATATGACCAGCTAGAAGGCCACCAATTTTTGGTATTGTTACTTTTAATTATTATTGGAAATTTTGAAGTAGAATTATAATTGGTACTATTAAGATCATTAATTAAATCTTCTAAATGACTTTTATCAAAATCGGGATCCCCCGATGCTTCTATATATAAGCTTCCATCATTTATCTCTTTTAGAGATGTATTAAGAGTATAATAAGGCCCTAAGGTATCTAAAGAAAAAGCGCTAGACAGAATCTTCTGATTAGAGGCAGGTATACGAGGTGTTTTGCCATTAATATCTACAATGAAATCACCAGATTCATCTAAAATACTAATGCTAATATTAGAAATAAAATTATAAGTATAGTCTTCTAATTTAGTTTGCAAAGGTTCACATATATTAAATTCCTCTTGACTTATCTTATTAATATTATCTCTTTGTCTTATATATGAGAATAATGAAAATAAATTACCATTAATTATATTTACGGATAACAAGATTAAACCAATATATAAATATAATTTTTTAAGCATACTGTTACAGGTTTAGCATTATAGTTTCATCGTCAGGACGTTTATCAAATGATTTAGCAAAAGAATATCCATTAGGATTTAATTTAAAAAGCTCCCAATCATTAGGAAATCTTTTTAATAATGCGCCCATAGATAATGGTTGAATAAAATAAAGTACTTTCCATTTTTCAGCAAATCTTTTTCTCATTTCCCTACCGACACTTCCGATTCCTACTATTGGATCTTCCAACTTACCATTAATCATAATTACGGTGGAATTAGTATGGGAACATACTTGCTCAAACATCTCAATATCATATGGTTGAGGAGAACAAACTAATAAGACTGAATTCAACGAATCTGTTGAATTAATAAACTCCTTAAATGTAAAGATCTTACTAGCCAATTCAGGGTTATCTCTTTTAGCAAGAGCAGCTCCGCCGGCGTCGGCCCACAATAAAATATTATCGAATTTAATTTCAGTTAGTTTGTTAGATAACCGAAAAATTATTGGATTAATTCTTAATCCTTCAAATCTTAGGCTGATAGAAAGAAAAGATTGTTCAGAATTACTTAAAAAATAGCTTTGGATTGATTCATATACATTTGATTCTGCTTCTCTAAGATCTGAGGGGAGCTTATTATTCATTTGATGATCATTGTTTTTTGAGTTCTAAAGATTGCAATGATTCATCTATTATATTTGAAACTGAGTTAATATCATCATTTGAAATCCATGGACCAATAGTTATTCTTAATCCAGATTCTTGTAGTGGTTTATCAACATTAATTGCTACCAGTATGGGATTTGGTCCTGGACTAGATGATGAGCAAGCACTACCACTACTTATATAAACGCCATATTGTGATAATAATCGAACAATTTCTCTACCTTTAATTGGAATCATTGATTTTGTATGACAGAGAAATGAAAGATTATTCGGTAGTCGTTCTCTATGAGGACCAATAAAAGTAAGTTGTTTATTCTTAACTAGATTTTGTTTTAAAAGAGAAGTCATTTTGGAGACATTATTTTTTGGGAATAATGTTTGATTATCTGTAACCTCTATATATTGATTAAGAAGGTCAATTGCTGTTGAAAAACCTGCAATAAGGGGAACTGACTCTGTACCAGATCTTATAGAGCCATTCTTAAATCCATATGAAGGATCATTAAGTAATAACTCTCGAACGTTTCTTCGCAACATTAATAATCCAATACCTTTTGGTCCTTGAAGTTTGTGCGCAGAGGCACTAAGCATATCAACATTTAATTTACTCCAATCAATAAGACCGCTAGGGAGGACCTGTGTAGCATCAGTATGAAAAAGTATATTTCGTTTTTTACATTCATTACCTATTAGATTTATGGGCTGAATGGCCCCAATCTCACTTTGGCCCCAGATTATCGAAACGATTTTTGTTGGAGGAGATAACATCTCCTCCAACAAATCAAGGTTGATAATTCCATAACGATCTACAGGCCAGTATTTTATATCCCAACCATCATTAAGCAATTGATTGGCTATTAAGTTAATAGAAGGGTGTTCAACGCTACTTATAACAAGTCTTCCTTTATCAAGATTATTAGATACAACTTTAAGAGAAAGATAATTTGACTCAGTTGCTCCAGATGTGAAAAAAATTTCGTTAGATGAAGCTTTTAATTTATTAGCTATTGATAATCTAGATCTTTCCAAAATCTCTCTTGCAAAAACCCCAACTTTATGGATACTTGATGGATTACCCCAGCATTCAGATTGAATATCCTTTAGTTTATTAATAACATCTATATGTGGAGGAGTAGTCGCTGATGCATCGAGATAAATATTATTCATTTTCAAGTATGACTAAATATCTATCTCGCCATGAAATACTTTTAAGGCAGGCCCCTGCATTAAAACTGGACCTGCTTGGTTGGGCCATTCAATTTCTAATTTGCCTCCTGGTAAATAAATGTTAGCGTTGTTTAAAGTTTTACCTAACTTGGATGTTACGACCAGACACGCGCAAGCCCCTGTACCACAAGCTAGTGTTGGCCCGCAACCCCTTTCCCATACCTTAACTTTAATATTTGATTTATCAATTAATTCAACAAAGTGAACATTAGTATCATTAGGAAATGTATTGTGTTTTTCAAGGAATCTTCCCCATTCTTCGAATGGTATATTATCAATCTTATCAACAAATACAATCATATGAGGATTGCCCATACTAGCAGCATAAACATTTAAAATTTGATCATTGATTGTAATCTTTCCATTAGGAACTGGTAAATTATTCATTAACAATTTAGTAGGTATATCTTCAGGAGAAAGAATAGGTTCTCCCATATTTACTTTAATATTTTCATTACCAGAAATAGAGGTGAGAATCAAACCAGCTTTAGTTTCAACTCGAATCTCAGACTTATCATTAATTTCATTATTATCGTTTAAAAAAGCAATCAAGCATCTTATACCATTTCCACACATTTCTGGTTCAGAACCGTCAGAATTAAATATCCTCATTTTCACAAAACATTTATTTTTGGACTCTAATATAAGAATAATTCCATCAGCACCGATGCCAAAATTTCTATGACATAGATATTCAATAAAGTTATCTTTATTTTCAGTAAATAAATTATCTAAGTTATTACCACGTGCATCAAAGATAATAAAATCGTTACCAAGTCCTTGATATTTTGAGAAATTATATTTCATGATTTAAAGTTTGTTTAACTATGTTCTAAGAAAATAAAGCATTCCTGGTAGTAATTTCAGAACTATTCGCATATTGGGCGTCAATTTATGAGAACATTATCTGATTGGCAAATCAACTACTGAAGGAGATCTTCCTTGAATAATACTACTTCAGAGATTAGTGACCAGCGCTACCAGCCTCGTGAGATAGAAGCTTATTGGCAAAAAGAGTGGGTTAATCAAGGGCTCTATAGAACAAATACTGATGTAAACAAAGACAATACTTTTTACGCCTTGTCAATGTTCCCTTACCCATCGGGTTCATTACATATGGGGCACGTGAGGAATTATGTCATTACAGATGTACTGGCTAGATATAAAAGGATGCAAGGTTATAACGTTCTTCATCCAATGGGATGGGATTCCTTCGGTTTACCTGCTGAAAATGCAGCAATAGAGAGAGAGACGAGTCCATCTACCTGGACAGAAAAAAATATTTCACAAATGAAAGATCAATTAGATCGACTTGGATTATCAATAGATTGGTCTAAAGAAGTTACTACTTGCAAAGAAGATTATTATAAATGGACTCAATATATATTTAATCAATTACATAAAAATAATCTTGCCTATCAAAAAAAAGCAACCGTAAATTGGGATCCAATTGATCAAACTGTTCTGGCAAATGAACAAGTAGATGCTGAAGGTAAATCTTGGAGATCTGGAGCTAAAGTTGAGAAAAAGGAATTAAACCAGTGGTTTCTTCGAATTACTAGTTTTGCCGAAGATCTAAATAATGACTTAGCTCAGCTTAAAGACTGGCCAGAGAGAGTCAGGATTATGCAAAAAAATTGGATTGGTAAGTCAATTGGTGCAGAAATAACATTTGATATTAAAAATCATAAACAAAAAATAACAGCTTTCACTACAAGAATAGATACAATCTATGGAGTAAGTTATCTTGTCTTAGCTTCAAATCATCCATTAATTGATCAATTAATAAATGATAAAGATATTAATCAATTAATAGAGTTTAGGAATAAACAAGAAAAGTTAAGTGATCTAGAACGTAATTCAGATAGTAGAAAAAAACTTGGAATGTATTTAGGAGTAAATGCAATTAATCCAGCAGATAATAAAGAGATACCTATTTGGATTGGCGATTATGTGATTATGGAATATGGAACAGGAGCTGTTATGGGTGTTCCCGCTCATGATAGTAGAGATTATAAGTTTGCCAAATCATATGATTTACCAATTAATTATGTCATAAGACCCAATAATGTTGAAGATGATAGTTATTTAAATGCTGAGTACATAGATAAGGGAATCATGATCAATTCAGATAAATTCAATGGTATAGAGTCTGATATTGCAAAAATAAAAATACTTGAATTAGGTTCTAATGCTAATTGGGCAAAACCAAAAACCACCTATAAGTTAAGGGATTGGCTAATATCTAGACAAAGATATTGGGGTTGCCCGATTCCGATAATTAATTGCAAGAAGTGTGGTCAAGTAAGAGTGCCAGACGAGGATCTACCTGTTTCTCTACCTATTGATATTAAATTAACTGGTAAAGGAAAGTCGCCTTTAACTACAAAAACAGAATGGATAAATACTTGTTGTCCTAAATGTGGACTTGAAGCAAAAAGAGAAACTGACACAATGGACACTTTTATGTGTTCATCTTGGTACTTTTTAAGATATTTAAACCCTGAAAATGAGGAAAACCCATTTATAAAAAGCGAAATTGATAAATGGCTACCTGTTAAACAATACGTCGGTGGTATTGAGCATGCAATTCTTCATTTACTTTATTCAAGATTTTTAACCAAAGCTCTAAAAAGCTGTGGATTATTAAATATTGATGAACCCTTTAAGAAACTATTAACTCAGGGAATGGTTCAAGCTATTACTTATAAAAATCCAAATAATAATAAATATTTTTCAAAAGATCAGATTAATGATATAAAAGATCCTAAAGATCCAATCACTGGAGAAAATATTGAGATTATCTATGAAAAGATGTCAAAGTCAAAATACAATGGTGTAGATCCCTCATTAGTGATTGATAAATATGGAGCCGACACAGCTAGAATGTTTATACTTTTTAAAGCTCCTCCAGAAAAGGATTTAGAATGGGACGACTCAGATGTTGAAGGGCAATATAGGTTTATACAGAGACTTTGGAAATTTGTGAATAATACTTTAGAACTTAAAAAGAGTAATTCAAGATTAAATATAGAAAAAGGCAAATGTAAAGATGATGAGGCTTTACGTATAATTAATATTGCTATTAAAGAAATTACTGAAGACTTGGACAACCTTCAATTTAATACAGCAATATCAGAACTTATGAAAGCTGTGAATGGCCTAAGTTCAATAGTTAATTTCTGTAGTAATGAAACTCTAAATAATGTTATTTCAATATTAGTTAAAATGACTTCCCCATTTTCTCCTCATATTGCAGAAGAGCTTTGGAAGACAATCGGGAATAAGCAAAGTATTCATCTTCAGTCATGGCCGGAATTCGATGCTGGTTCAATAGAACAAGATACTTTTAAACTTATGATTCAAATTAATGGAAAAGTTAGAGGATCAATTGAAGCTAGCAAAAATCTATCTAAAGATAAACTAGAGGAAGTTGCTATTAAAAGTGAGGCTGCTATAAAATGGATGAACGGGAAAAAACTAAAACGAATAATTGTTGTTCCAAATAAATTAGTTAATATAGTTATTTAGAAATCAAGTTTTAGAAATAATTAGTTTATCTGGATTTGATTGATTACCTCTCATTGAATAGTGATCAGAATTTTCTGAAAGTTTTCTAAGAATTAAATAAATCGACTCAGTTGATTCAGTTAACAAGGCTTCATTTATTTCATTTAAAGTTCTTTGCTTTCCATCATCCAAAAGATCCTCAATTTCTTTTTGAAGATTAATTATGTTTGTTGCGGCTTTTTTTCCAGCTTCAACTCCAGGTTGATTATACGCATTAACATTAATCAATTCTGCATATAAACTTACTGCTCGCTCAAATAAAGCAATTAAAGCACCAAGACTTGATTCATCAAAAGATTTAAATGTAATTGTCAAATTCTGTCTGCCTCCTTCAGTCAATGCTGAACGAGTGCCTTGAAGAAAACCAGACAAATAATCACCTGGTCTTTTATTTTCCACTTCAACTATATCTGCTGGGTCATGAAGAATCTCAATGAAATTAACAAAGAAATTATCAATACCATCTCTTAATTGCTGCACATACGCATGCTGATCAGTTGAACCTTTATTTCCATAAACTGCAATACCTTGATTAACTTGATTTTCATCTCTATCTAACTTCTTGCCTAAGGATTCCATAACAAGTTGTTGAAGATACCTACTGAAAACTTCTAATCTGTCTCTATAGGGAAGTACAACCATATCTCTTAATCCTTTTCCATTGCCAGATTTGAACCAAGCTAAGGATAAAAGTGCTGCTGGATTATTTTTTATTTCTTTTTCTCTTGTTAGGACATCCATTTGAGACGCTCCATCTAAAAAATTGTTTATGTCAGCGCCAATCAGCACGGCAGGTAATAATCCAACAGCACCAGTAATACTTGTCCTTCCACCAACCCAATCAGGTAAATCAAAAATATCTAACCAATTTTCATTAACTGCCAAATTATCCAACTTACTCCCTTTTGATGTAATTGCTATAGCTCTTGATGCCCAGTCCAGGTTATTATCACAAACAAACTTCATAGCTTGTTCCATTCCAATCAAAGGTTCCGGAGTACCTCCCGATTTACTAACAACTACAAACAAAGTTGATTCAATATTACGAAGAATGGAATTTAATTTGTGAGAAATCCCCTCGGGATCAACATTGTCAAGAAAATGTAGATTTAATCCGATTGACTCTTTCTTAAATGACTCTTTTATAAGTAAGGGACCTAAACCACTACCACCAATACCGATCCAAAAAACATCTGTATATTTTTTTCCATAACTGTTAGTTATATCACCATTAAGTATTGAAGCCCCAAACTTTGATATGTCTTGAATTTCTTTGGAAATAGAATCTGAAATCTCCTGAGTTGGGGCGATCTGCGGATTTCGAAGCCAGTAATGACCAACCTGTCTACCTTCATCAATATTGGCAATCGATCCATTCTCTAGACTTTCTATCGAATCAAAAGCTTTGACATACATGTCCTTATATTTATCAAAATCACTCTTCTCGACATCCATCCTGCTTATATCTAGCCAAAAACCTAATGAATCATCGCTAAATAAAAGATCGCAGTACCTTAACCATTTATCGTTGTTGTTCATCTGGAAGATGTCAGTTATTGCCATTATTGATAAGAGAATACTCCTTAATGAGTTCTGTTAGCAGGTATTCTCAAATGAGAACCGCTAAGCAAATTGATTTAATTTATATTAGTAAAAAATGGTTTTCAAATGGCGAATGTTTAGTAATTGACAAATAGTAATGTAACTAAACTTGATAGTTATTAGTATGTAAGGTTTGAGAAATCTAAATACAGATTTAACTTTAATAACTATTAAATATGTCTTTATATTTAGATATTGTAATTTCTTCGAAAGGTTATATATTTAATAAAAAATCTTTAGTTGATGCAACAGGATAATAAAGAATATAGAGAGAAAACTATATTTAATGGCTTAAATGGGCATAGCCTAATAAGTCCATTTAATTCTGAAAAGCAACTGTTTGATCCAAAAATCAATTTAGGTATTCTTGCTTCAGGTAATGGCTCAAATTTCGAAAACATTATAAAATCCATTCAAAATAATCAACTCAATGCAAAAATTTCTATATTAATTGTAAATAATCCTAATTGCTTAGCAATAAAAAAGGCATTAAAATATGATATACCGTATGTAATAATTAATCATAGAGATTGTAATTCAAGATTAGAACACGATAAGTTAGTTTTGGAAAAACTAGAGGAATTATCCGTAGAATTAGTTGTAATGGCAGGATGGATGAGAATCGTTGGTGAAGAAATAATTAATAAGTTTAAAGACCGACTAATTAATATACATCCATCACTTTTACCATCTTTTAAAGGCGTTAATGCAATACAGCAGGCAATAGACAATAGGGTAACTATTACTGGATGTACAGTTCACTATGTGCAAAAGGACGTTGATTCTGGCTCAATAATTATTCAGGCTGCTGTCCCTATTAAAGAACAAGATAGTAAAGAAACTTTAAGAAAAAGAATTCAAAATATGGAACATATAATATTACCTTTAGCGATAGCAAAAGTAGCAAAGAATATAAGAACTAGCTTCAAGGATAATAAGTAATCATAGGAAGACCAATATCTGATTCAAGTCCATGCATAATATTTAGATTTTGTATAGCCTGTCCTGCCTGACCTTTTAGAAGATTATCAATAACACTCATTAATACTATTCTTCCATTACGTTTATCAACCTCAACTGAAATCATAACTTTATTAGTATTTTTAACCCATTTGGTAGCTGGATAAGTTCCTACAGGCAAAATATCAATAAATGGTTGGTTTTTATAAAAAGCTTCAATTACAGTTTTGCAGTCTTCAGCTGTTAATCCAGGATCTCTTAAACGAGCATAAACGGTCGATAAAATCCCTCTAACCATTGGAACCAAATGAGGCGTAAATTGCAAATGGACCTCGTGACCAGCAAACTGACTAGCGATCATTTCTATCTCTGCTGTATGCCTATGCCCCATGACTCCATAGGGCTTAATTGATTCAGAACATTCAGACAGTAAAAGTTGTTCACTTGGATTTCTTCCGCCGCCGGATGTGCCAGATTTTGCATCAATAATAATTCCTTCACTTTCAATTAATCCTTGTTTTAAGAAAGGAATAAGGACACTAAGAGATGAGGTTGGGTAGCAACCTGGACAAGCAATTAATCTAGACTTAGATATTTCACTACTAAATTCCTCAGTAAAACCATAAATTGCCTCTTCACATAATTCGTAGTCATCTCTTTTGTATTTTGCAGCTTCTTTGGAATAGACTTCTTTCCATTTATCTAATGATTTAAATCGATAATCAGCTGATAAATCGATAACTTTAATACCTTTTTCTAATAATAAATGGGTTAATTGAGATGATAATCCGTTTGGGAGGCTCAATATTGCATATTCGGAATATTGAGCAATTTCATCAATATTGATTTTAGTTATCTCTTTATCCTCCAAAAGCTTCATAAAAGGATTTATTTCATTCCAGCTTTTACCTACTGATCGTTCTCCATTTAAAGTTGAAATCTCAAATTTAGGATGCTCATTAATCAATTTAACAAGTTGAAGTCCTCCATATCCAGATGCTCCAATAATTGCGATCCTCCCAGCTTTCGATGTGCTAATTGCCATAACATCAAGGTTATTTCGTAGAATGATGAGATATTCATTTGAGAATAATTAGCTAAGAACCATTTCACCACAAACACGAGGAATAAGTTGAAATCAGAAGATTGTTATGAAATTGAATTTGATGATATAGCGGATGCTCTTGCTGCTATTAGAAACGGTGAATGTGTTGTTGTAGTTGATGATGAAAAGAGAGAAAACGAAGGAGATTTGATCTGTGCTGCTCAATTTGCAACTCCTCAGCAAATAAATTTTATGGCAACTGAAGCTAGAGGTTTGATATGCCTAGCAATGCAAGGAGAAAGATTAGACCAATTAGATCTGCCTTTAATGGTCGACAGAAATACTGATTCAAACCAAACAGCCTTCACTGTAAGCATCGATGCAGGTCCTGAATTTGGCGTATCAACTGGTATTTCAGCTGAGGATAGAGCTAAAACAATTCAAGTTGCTCTTAATAGTCAAACAAAACCAATAGATTTAAGAAGACCAGGTCATATTTTTCCCTTAAGAGCAAAAATAGGTGGAGTATTAAAAAGAGCTGGACATACTGAAGCAGCAGTAGATTTATCTTTGTTATCGGGTCTATCACCTGCAGGCGTTATATGTGAAATCCAAAATCTGGATGGTTCAATGGCCAGACTGCCGGAATTAAAAAAATATGCGAAGGAAAGAAATTTAAAGTTAATAAGTATTGCAGATTTAATACATTACAGACTTGAAAATGAGCGGTTTGTTTACAGACAAGCAATAGCAAAGTTGCCAAGCTTATTTGGTGATTTTAAAGCAATTGGTTATAAGAACGAATTAGATGGATCAGAACATGTTGCGATAATAAAAGGAGATCCAGAAAATTTAAAAGAGCCAGTATTGGTACGAATGCACTCAGAGTGTCTAACTGGAGATGCATTCGGATCATTAAGGTGCGATTGCAGACCTCAATTAGAAGCTGCCTTGTCAAGAATTTCTGAGGAAGGGGAAGGAGTTGTTGTATATCTAAGGCAGGAAGGAAGAGGTATTGGATTAGTTAATAAACTAAAAGCCTACAACCTCCAAGATGGAGGATTAGATACGGTTGAAGCTAATGAGAAGTTGGGTTTTCCCGCAGACCTAAGAAATTATGGAGTAGGTGCACAAATTTTGACAGATTTAGGAATAAACAGACTTAAGTTATTAACCAATAATCCAAGAAAAATAGCAGGTCTTGGTGGATATGGACTTCAAGTTGAATCTAGAGTTCCATTAGTGATTTGCCCTGGAGATCATAATGCAGCTTATTTAGAGGTAAAAAGAGAAAAACTCGGACACTTAATTGGTAATAATATTCAGACAAATTTAAGCAATGAAAGACAAAACATTGTTGTCTATTGGGATGGAAAAGTTGATAATAACGAATTAAAACATTTTGAAGATAAAGCAAATAAATGGTCAGAGAATCATTTTTTAAATATTTCTATTCAAAACGCTCCAAGGTTGATAGCTATATGTGAAAACCCATTATTCATATGGAATGTTAGGCATAGAGATATTAAAACTCATTTAGAAGGTAACTTAATAGATAAAAGGTTACTTGAGTCTCTTCTCAAAGAACTAAGTAATTGGAAAAATACAGAAAGAATTGGTATAATTAAAACAGATAATTATGAAAGACTTTTACATCCATCTCAAAATATATTAATTGAAGAGAAAAAAATTAGCGAACTTTCAAATTTTGAAAATTCTCCCTTGTTTGATTGGCATTTGAAAGATAAAACGAGTACTATAGAATGGAATTAATTATAAAATAGGATAATAAATTTAATTCTATTTTATAATACTTACACTATTAATTTTAGTACCATTAGATATAGATAGAAGGATATTCATATCATCAGTTTTACCAAAAACGGTATGTACACCATCTAAATGTGGTTGGGGAGCATGAACTAGAAAGAATTGGCTTCCTCCCGTATCCTTCCCTGCGTGCGCCATAGAAAGAGAACCAGCAACATGTTTATTTGAATTAATTTCACAATTAATGGAATACCCCGGGCCTCCAGTTCCAGGCATCCCTCTTGATCCTTCTCTTGTATTCGGACATCCACCTTGAGCCATGAACCCATTAATTACCCTATGGAAAGAAAGGCCGTCGTAAAAACCCTCTTTAACAAGCTTCAAAAAGTTTTCTACTGTTTTGGGTGCATCATTATCAAAAAGGTCAATAGTCAATTGGCCCTTATCTGTGTTCATCAATACTTTTGACATGGATCAAACTAGGTTTTTTTTATAATAACTGTTTTTAAATTTAATGCAGAAAGTATGTTATGAATAAAAGGTTTAATTGAATATAATTCAATGATATTTAATTTTAACTAATGCTGTTCTTAAATTGCCATTTGAATCATTGAGTAATTGTTTAGCCTCAACAACATCCATTCCAGACAAAGCAATTAATAAAGATAATTTAACAGATCCATTTGTCTTCTTTAATAATTTAAGTCCTACCTCCTTATTGACCGAACCAATATCTAACAAAATACCAAGAGATCTTTCCAACAATTTTTCATTTGTAACAGATAAATCAATCATTCTATTGCCATAAACCTTTCCTAATTTAATCATCACAGATGTTGAAATAATATTCAAAGCCATCTTTGTCGCAGTTCCAGCTTTTAATCTTGTTGATCCTGCAAGAATCTCTGGACCTGTTATCAGCCTGATATCAATATCATTTTTGAGATTTGAATCACTAATTGGAACAGATGAAATAGATATAGTAAGTGAATTTAGTCCTTTGGAATACTTTAAAGCCTCAACAACATAAGGAGTTTTACCGCTAGCGGTTATACCAATTAAAACATCATTTTTTGAGAAATTTTTATCTTTTAGATCAATAATAGAAAGTTCAGAAAGATCTTCAAGAGATTCTGAACTTCTTGTAAGTGATGATTCACCGCCAGCAATAATCCCTTGAACAAGATCAGGAGTTGTACAAAAAGTTGGGGGACATTCTGAGGCATCAAGAACACCTAATCTTCCGGAAGTACCAGAACCTATATAAAATAATCTGCCATTTGATTTAAGACGTAACGTGATTTCATCTATAGCTTTAACTATCTGCGGAATGGATTTATTAACTGCCTTTTGAGGTTCTTTATCTGCTTCAGAGAAGAGCTGGACAATTTCATATGTCGATTTTGTATCTAAATCACTTGAATTTAAATTAATCTGCTCAGTTAATATTCGATAATCATTGTTTTTTATATTAATCATAAAAGGTTTTCTAAACGTTTTCTTATATCTTCAAGTTGATCATTAGAGGTAACTTTCTCATTAATAGTTTCATCAGTATGCCAATTTCCAACTTCTAAATTAGAAAGAGGTGGAGATATCATAAGGCGTTCTTCATCAGTACTTGGAATAAAACCTCTCTCTACATAGCGGGCTTCATAACCTGCTTCAAGACAAAAAGCCTCAATATCTGTCCTCGTCAACTCCTCAACGGATGGGGTTGGAAAGTCTTGAGCCTCTAAAAGACCACAATACCTATCAGCATCATCCTTATCCTCAAACATAAGGATTACTGTTGCACCCTTAAGTTCAAGGGAATGTATTCCCTCACTTTCAGTCCCCGCTTCATACAAAAGGACATGAACCAACATAGGAATTAAATAATCTTTTTAATTATAAATCGACAAAATGAATAAACAATGTATTTCTAATAATTCTCTATAGATATTTCATTTAGACGTTGATATAAAGCGATTTCAGAATCACTTAGATTCTCTGGTAATACGATAACTATTTCAACAATTTGATCACCGCGATATTCATCAAACTCTAATCCACGGCCTCTAAGTCTTAACAACCTTCCTGTTGAAGAATTAGGAGGAACTTGTAACGTTACGGATCCATTTAGAGTTGGAATATCTACAGCACATCCAAGCAAAGCATCATGTGGAAATAATTCGAGACGATACAAAACTCTTAAGCCATCAATTCTTAAGCCATCGTCCGTTTGTACTTTTAATTGAACAAAATGATCGCGACAACCAATTGCTGCGCCTTCTAATCGTAATCTCCATCCATCTCCTGCAAACGGTGGAGTTAAAAGTTCTACAAGAGTGCCATCTTGCAACTGAATTTCAACTGATGAACCATAAAGAGCTTGATCTGGAGATATTTGAACAATTGACTCTTGGTCTTCATAAATTAATGTTGGTGGTGGTGACGGCTCACTGGTTGTAGGAATATATTCATTAAAATTGGGTTTATCATCGTTTTCATATTCGTCTTCAGAAAACTCCTGATATTGATAATCTGTATGATCATTCTCATTTTTTATATTAATTTTAATTCCTAATACAACCTCTAAATATTCCTCATAAGTTGGAAACCTATTTTCAAAGATATCATTATTTTTGTTATTCTGTTTTTCCCATTCTATTCTCTTTTTTGGGTCACTTAGAATCGCATAGGCTTCATTAATTAATTTGAATCTTTCTTCGGCGTTGATATCATTTTTATTTAAATCAGGATGCCACTTTCTAGCCTCTTTCCTAAAGGCTGATTTGAGTTCGGCGGAATCACATTCTGGGGAGACCCCTAGTAGTGACCAATAATTCGGATCAACGGTAGTAGTCATTATCCCAAGGATCTATATCCCTTTTCCCATAATTATTTTCAGCATTTCTATTTCTGCCCTGTTGTGAATAATCCCAAGGATCATCATCCCAGTAATCATCTGAAAATAATTCATCCTTTAAAGAACCAAAAGTATTTTTAATTCCTTGTATTGGATTAGAGTCTGTTTTTCTTTCCGCAGATAATCGTCGATTCAAACCAAATAATGCTTCCTGAAGAGAACCAACTGCATATTCAAGTTCTTGCAAATCATTTTCTTCAAGAAAATCTTCAACGTCTCTCACAGCAACTTCAACAGCCCTTTGCTGTCTTTCAGCACCATAAGGGCCAAGCTCAAGGGAAGCATCTCGTAGTCGCCTTTCAGCTTGAGCAACAAGTGTTAAAGCATTATTTTTTTGATCGATAGATGCACGCTTTTTTCTATCCTCAGAAGCTTTTATCTTGGACTCCTCAATCAGTTTATTTACTTCATTTTGATTCAAGTTTGAACCACCAGTGACACTTACAGATTGTTTCCTCCCAGTAGTTCTATCAGTAGCACTTACTTCTAACAAACCATTGGCATCAATATCAAAAGCAACCTGAACTTGAGGAACACCTCTTGGGGCTGGGGGAATACCAGATAATCGGAATTTTCCTAAGGATTTGTTGTCTGAAGCCATTTGCCTCTCTCCTTGCCATATATGAATTTCTACTGATGATTGATTCGAGGCCGATGTACTAAAAACATCTGATTGTCTTACCGGGATAGAGGTATTACGAGGGATTAGAACTTTCATTAAACCCCCAACAGTTTCAAGTCCTAGAGACAGGGGAGTGACATCATTTAATAAAAGGTCTCTAAGCTCTCCTGAAATAATCCCGCCTTGAATTGCGGCTCCAATAGCTACTACTTCGTCAGGGTTAACCGATTGACAAGGTGGGTTTGGAACTAATGTTTTAACTAGTTGCTTTACCATTGGCATTCTTGTACTGCCTCCGACAAGAACTACTTCATCAATGTCCTCGGGATTCCAACCAGAATCGTCAATAACAGTATTAACAGGATCCAATAATTTATCTAAAAGATCATTACAAATGCTCTCGTAAATTTTCCTGGTAAGCGTTGTCTCAATATGTAAAGGTCCATCATTTCCAGTAGAAATAAAAGGAAGTGAAATTGGAGTGGTCTGAACTCCAGAAAGTTCTTGTTTAGCTTTCTCAGCAGCTTCTGTAAGTCTTTGTAAAGATTGTCTATCTCTTCTTAGGTCTATTTTATTTTTTCTTAAAAAATCTTCAGCGAGCCAATTAACAATTTTCTGGTCAAAATCATTACCACCCAATTGTGTATCACCGGCAGTTGCCTTTACATCAAAGACTCCATTGGAAATAGACATTAAAGAAACATCAAATGTGCCTCCACCTAAATCAAAAACTAATACCTTTCTGGAAGAACTCTTATCAAAGCCGTAGGCAAGAGCTGCTGAAGTTGGCTCATTTAAAATTCTTTCAACAGATATACCAGCCAAAATTGCAGCATCACGAGTTGCTTGCCTTTGTGAATCGTTGAAGTAAGCGGGAACTGTGATTACAGCCGAATCAACATTTTCACCTAAATAGGTTTCAGCATCATCTATTAGCTTCCTAATAATAATCCCAATCAATTCTTCAGGGGCATATTCACGCTTTGTGATGGGAGAGGTTATCCGAACATTTCCTTGATCATTTGAACGAACGTTATAAGGAACTGAAAGGCTTGTTTCTTCTAGCTCATCCCAAGCTCTACCAACAAATCTTTTTAAATTTGAGAAAGTATTTTTTGGATTGAGAACTAATTGCCTTCTAGCTAGTTGACCCACTAACAATTCAGATTCTTTTGTAAAGCCAACAACTGATGGTGTAGTCCTAGCGCCCTCGGCACTTGAAATAACTACGGGCCTACCAGCTTCCAACACCGCTACAACGGAATTAGTCGTTCCCAAGTCAATGCCAACTATTCTCCCCATGGCAATACTTATTTAAGCCCCACAGTAACTAGCATTTAAGGGTATTCAATACTTATTATGTACCCTTCAACACTTAAAGCCAATCAATAACCCTCTCTTAGTGAAAAATTTGAAATTAGATATAGATTCATAATGTAAATTGCTTTTGCGCGTGGACAAAGCAAGTACTTCGAAATTTTCACTGAGAACAAGACCAACTTCAGAGAAGTTGGTGGATGTTGGTTTTAAAAATATTGTTGTTGCAATGGCTTCAATGGTAGCCATAGTGCTTTTTTCCATATTTGTAGTCGTTTACTATGAATCTACTGAATCAATCTCAAGATATGGACTGAGGTTTCTTTTTAGCTCTGCATGGAATCCAGTTACAGATGAGTACGGTGCATTCACAGCTATTTATGGAACCCTTTTTACATCGATTGCTTCATTATTAATTGCCATTCCATTGGGCGTCGGCACTGCAATATTTATAACTGAAAATATAATTCCCAAATATATTAGAAATGTAATTGGAATAATGGTTGAGCTTTTAGCCGCTATTCCATCAGTAGTTTTAGGTCTATGGGCTGTATTTATTATGGAACCTTTTATTAGACCATTTTTAAACATAATCTACGAACTATTTGGATTTATACCATTTTTTGGAACCCAACCTTTGGGCGCTGGAATGATGCCAGCAATATTAATACTTGTGGTAATGATATTACCTATAATTACATCGATATCAAAAGATTCACTAAATCAAGTTCCATCAAAACTTAGGCAAGCTGCCTATGGAATTGGAGCGTCAAGATGGACTACTATTTTTAAAGTTATTATTCCAGCCGCAATTTCTGGGATAACAGGAGGAGTTTTACTTGCTCTAGGAAGAGCTATGGGTGAGACAATGGCAGTCACAATGATTATTGGCAATTCAAATAACTTTAGTTGGTCAATATTTGCTCCTTCATATACAATTTCATCCATGCTTGCTAATCAATTTGGTGAAGCAGATGGAAGCCAAGTCTCTTCTCTAATGTATGCAGCATTAATCCTAATGATATTAACCTTATTGGTGAATGTATTTGCTCAGTGGATTGTAAAAAAATTAAGCTTAAAGTATCAATAAATGAATTACACTAAACAAAAATCACTAACTTATAATCCCTCTCTTACTAGAAATATTGGGAACAAGGCCTTAACTATAACTTCTGCTCTTTTTGCCATCATTTCTGTACTTCCTTTAATATTAGTCATAAGCTATGTATTAATTAAAGGTGGAAGTTATATAAACATAGATACCATAATACTTGAACCCGAGCCACCGGGAGATGATCTTCTCTCAGCTGGAGGAATAGGGCCAGCAATTACTGGGACTTTTATAATGTCAGTTATTGCTTCAATAATATCAATACCTGTTGGAGTAGGTGGTGGAATATATCTTGCAGAATATTCAAAATCAGGAAAGTTTGCTAAGTTTATAAGGTTTGGATCAAATGTTCTTGCTGGGGTTCCTTCTATAATTGCTGGTGTATTTATATACGCAATTATTGTCTCTACCAAAATACTATTTGGATCAATGTTCAGCGGAATCGCAGGCGGAATATCACTCTCAATTTTAATGGTTCCAACAATAATTAAAACTTCTGATGAAGCACTTAAATTAGTTCCAAATGACATGAGAAGAGCTGCATTTGGAGTTGGTGCATCAAAATTCACAATGATAACAAATATCACATTACCAGCTGCATTTAGTTCAATTTCTACAGGCGTATTATTAGCACTCGCCAGGGCAGCAGGAGAAACAGCTCCATTAATATTTACAGCTCTTTTCTCCCGTTACTACATTACAAGTTTTGATGATCTTTTCTATGAAATGGGTTCATTGTCAGTGTTAATTTACAATTTCGCTCTTGAACCATATGAAGCTCAAAATCAACTAGCATGGGCAGCATCATTCATATTAGTTGTAGTACTTTTAAGTCTTAATATCCTTTCAAGATGGATAGGCACACTTGGTGCTTTTTCAAAAAATAAAGTATAATTATGATCAAAACTAATAATAAAAGAAGCTAATGATAAAAAAAAATATAAAATCTACATCTTCAGTCTCACTAGATAATGTATCAATTACATATGGCAATTCAGTTGCAGTTAAAAATGTGTTTTGTGAAATTGAAAAGAATCAAGTTACATCTTTTATTGGTCCATCAGGATGTGGCAAATCAACCGTCATAAGAGCAATCAACCGAATGAACGATTTAATAGAAGGTTGCAAATTATCAGGCAGTGTTATTTTTGAAGGGATAGATATTTATGCAGAGGATATAGATCCAGTTGAAGTTAGAAGGAGAATTGGAATGGTTTTTCAACAACCCAATCCTTTTCCTAAAAGTATTTACGAAAATATTGCCTTTGGTGCAAGAGTTAATGGATATAAAGGTAATATGGATCAATTAGTAGAAGAATCTCTTACAAAGGCAGCTGTTTGGGATGAGTGCAAGGATAAATTAAACGAAAGTGGTTATTCATTATCTGGTGGTCAACAACAAAGATTATGCATAGCAAGGACAATTGCTATTGAACCTGATGTGATCTTAATGGATGAGCCATGCTCAGCACTTGATCCATTATCTACATTAAAAATTGAAGAGACAATTCATGAATTAAAGAAGAATTTTACAATCATTATTGTTACGCACAATATGCAACAAGCCAATAGAGTCAGTGATTACACAGCTTTTTTCAACACAGAGAAAAAAGATAAGAATTTAGGTGGAAAAATTGGATTTTTAGTTGAGTTTGATAAAACAAAAAACATGTTCAATTCACCAAAGCAAAAATCAACTCAAGACTATATCTCTGGAAAATTTGGATAACAACTAAAGCTTTTTCATAAAAAATTACCTTGCGAGACGGAGAGAGAGGGATTCGAACCCTCGATAGGGTTGCCCCTATACAGCATTTCCAGTGCTGCGCCTTCAACCACTCGGCCACCTCTCCTTGAAATCAGCAATGAAATGTCTTTCAAATGCTGAATTTAAATATATACCACAAGAGAGGTCTTGTTAAAAATTTAACTATCGGATTTATTTATTAAATACTTTTATACCAAACAAGTTCCTAGTAATCATTAATTTATTAATGAGAATAAATTGATTTAAAGATAAATAGAATCTTCCAATAGTAGACGATTAATATAAACAAAAATAATAGTCATGGTTATACCATCTTGTAAAACCGCAGCTTTGAATGCAGGTCTAGGTAAAGATGAAATTAATAAATTATTAGAAATTGCCAAACAGGCCGCAGAAAGAGGGGGAGCATCTCTAATGAATAATTATGGAAGGATTAAAACGATAAAATGTAAGGGAACTGCTGGAGATCTTGTTACTAATGCAGATATAGAAAGTGAAAAAATAATAATAGAGTATTTAGAAAAAGAGACTCCTTACATTTCTATTCTTGCTGAAGAAAGTGGATATAAGTCAAAGGATGTTGAATTAAAATGGTGTATAGACCCTCTTGATGGAACAACAAACTATGCCCATGGATATCCATTTTTCGCAACTTCAATAGGTTTAATTTGGAATAGCAATCCAATATTGGGAGCAATATCAATACCTTCTTTGAATGAAATTTATTACGCTTCTCCAGAACATGGATCATATTGTAATGGCGACAAAATAACTGTAACGAACACGAATTCCTTATCTGATTCACTTTTAGTTACAGGTTTCGCATATGACCGACGGGTAGTATTAGATAATAATTATTCAGAATTTTGTTGGCTAACCCATCTTACCCATGGGGTAAGAAGAGGAGGAGCTGCCGCTGTAGATCTAGCATTTGTAGCCTCAGGGAAAGTGGATGGTTTTTGGGAACGTGGACTTGCAAAATGGGATATGGCAGCAGGAGTACCACTAGTTGAAATGGCGGGTGGAATAGTTTCCAATTATCCTTCCGGAGATTTTGATCTCAATACAGGCAGAATTCTTGCTTGTAATCCAAAGATACATAATGAGCTAAAAAAAGAACTTGGAAAAATTAGACCATTAACCCCTAACTCTTATGGTGGAAAATAGTCTTAATTTATGTGATCCTTAAGTAATAAAAAGATTCAAATAATGACATTGCAACCTGCCTCGGGTGCGCGCGACTTAAATCCTCAGCAAGTAAGAAAGAACCATCTCATTGCATCAAAACTTTCCTCTCTATATCAACTATGGGGATATGAGCGAATATCACCGCCGCACATAGAACGTTTAGACACACTAACCGCAGCTGGTGGGATTTCGAACAATGAAATACTAAAAATCGTTTCTGATGAACCTCTTGGCTTAAGACCTGAAATAACAGCGTCAATTGTTCGAGCTGCTTCAACTAGATTTAATGAATATGAAAGGCCACTTCGTTTTTGGTCAACAGGAACTTCATTCAAATGCAATCAAAGCATTGATGGTGGTATTGATATTGAAGAGTCATTTCAGAGCGGAGTTGAATTGATAGGAGCAAAGGCTATTAATGCAGAAATAGAACTTCTATCTCTTCTCATCGAATCATTAGATGTAATTGAAATTGATCAGAAATATAAAATGACATTGCTTATTGGAAATACTTATCTATTGGAACTTATTTTAAGCACTTTTGATTCATCAATTACAGACCAAATAAAAAGAATTCTCTGCGATCTTGATTACATAGCATTGAGTATGCTTGATGTAAAAGAAGAACAAAGAATGTTTATAAAAACTATCATGAATATGAGAGGAACACCTGAAAAAGTTTTAACTAATCTAAAAAACATATATGGCTCGAATTCATACATTGATAAACTTAAGGAATTATTTACTATTATTGAGCCATTAGCTAAAGAGAAAGGGATAGAAGTACAACTAGACCCTACATTAGGAACCAAATATAAATTATATAGTGGATTAACATTTTCTCTAGTTTCATCATCAACAAGTGCTCCTGTTACTATTGCTAAAGGCGGTAGATATGATGATTTAGTAAAGAAATTTAGTTCCAGCGAACAAAATTGCTACGGAATTGGTTTTAGTATTAGTGTTGATAAAGTAAGAGAATTAGTCTCTACAAGCAAAGAAAAACTTGTTAATAGTGTAAAAGTTTTAATCGCATATAAGAAAAGTTCAAGTTTGTATAAAGCATTAAAACAACAAAAGGAATTGCATAGAAAGGGGATTATTTCAGTAATTTCACATGAACCTTTAAAGACCAATAATGAAACAAATCAACTCTTAAAATCTAACAGATGTACTAAAATAGAATGGATAGATTGATATAAATTATCTTTAAATTTTTAATAATTGTCAGGGATTGAAAACTATTGAGCTGTAATCAATAACACTTTTGCATTTAACGCCTAAATAGAAATTTGTATCGCTATGATGATAAAAATTTAGACAAGACATGCCCGTTAAAGAAGAAGGAACTATTCTTATTCACACAGAAAATATATTTCCAATAATAAAAAAAGCAGTTTACTCAGATCATGAAATATTTATTAGAGAGCTTATAAGTAACTCCGTAGATGCAATCAAGAAAAGGAAAATGGCCGCCTTTGCAGGGGATTGTGTCGCTGCTGACGATGAAAAAATAAAAATTTCGATTGACAGAGAAAATAAGACATTGACCATTAGTGACAATGGAATAGGGATGACTAGTGATGAAATTAAAAAATATATTAATCAAGTAGCTTTCTCAAGCGCAGAAGAATTTCTTGAAAAATATAAGCAACCTGACGATGGTTTTATAGGTCATTTTGGACTCGGTTTTTATTCAAGTTTTATGGTTGCAGAAGAAGTTGAAATAATAACTAAATCAGCAAAAAATGACTCACAAGCTATTCAGTGGAAATGTAATGGATCGCCTCAATATACACTTGATGAATCAGATAAAGAAGAGATAGGTACAGATATAATTTTACATTTAATGGAAGAAGAAATTGAATATATAGAACCAAGCAGAATTAAGACATTAATTAAAAAATATTGTGATTTCATGCCTATTGAAATCTCACTTGAAGAAGAAGTTATCAATAAAATGAATCCACCATGGAGAGAAAGCAAACAAAACCTTAAAGACAAAGATTATATTGAACTCTATAAATATCTCTATCCCTTTCAAGGAGATCCTCTCTTATGGGTTCACCTAAATACTGACTATCCATACAATTTGCAAGGAATATTATATTTTCCAAAGATAAGTGGAAGAGCAGATTGGGAAAGTGGTGAAATTAAACTATTCTGTAATCAGGTTTTTGTCAGTGACTCAATTAAAGAAATAGTTCCTAGATATCTATTACCTTTGAGGGGGGTGATAGATTCACCAGACATCCCCTTAAATGTTAGTAGAAGCGCATTACAATCAGACAGAAGAGTTAAATCTATAGGTAACTTTATTGCTAAGAAGTTAGCCGATAAGCTTAAAACATTAAAGAAGGATGAAACCCAATTTTATGCTGACATATGGGACTCAATAGCCCCCTTTATAAAAATAGGAGCTATGGAAGATGAGAAATTTGCCGAGCAAGTAAAAGAGATAATTTTATATTCAACAACAAAAGTTCCTGTAGAAGATAATGAAGAGAATAACGAGCTAGTAAAATCTGGTTCAAAAACTTTTACAACCCTTGATGGTTATAAGAATAGGCTAACTGACGAGAACAAAAAGATTTTATATTCCACTGATGAAGTCTCTCAATCAACAGCACTCAATATGTGGACTTCACAAGGTAAAGAAGTTTTAAAACTTGATACTGTTATTGATACTCAATTTATTCCTTGGCTAGAGGAAAAAAACAAAGAAATAAATTTTGTAAGAGTTGATTCCGAACTTGATGAAAGTATTAAAGATGATTCGCCTGAGATCGCAGATAAAGATGGAAATACTAAGTCAGAAACACTTAAAAAAATTATTAGTTCAGCTTTAAACAATGAAAAAGTCACAGTACAAATACAGAATCTTAAAGGTGATAATTCACCACCTTCATTAATATTATTACCAGAACAAATGAGAAGAATAAATGATATAACTGCATTAATGGAACAGAAACTTCCTGGTCTTCCTGATTATCATAATTTAATAGTTAATTCAAACCACCCACTTATTCAAGGATTACTCAAGCTAAATTCTAACCAAATAGTTATTGAAGGATCTAACAAATCTGAGGATGCGCAATTAGCCACCGACATCGCTATCCATGTTTATGAGATGGCAAAATTGTCAATTGGAGGTCTTGAAAACAAAGATATTGCTGCTTTTCAAACTAGAAATGCCGAGCTCTTAGGGAAATTAATGAAAAATTTCGTATAAACTCAACCTCATTTGATAGAATAAATTAAAGAAAAAGATTGAAAAATGTCTAGGGTTTGCCAACTTACAGGCACAAGGGCTAACAACGGAATGTCAGTCAGCCATTCCCATATTAGAACTAAAAAATTGCAGCAAGCCAATTTGCAGCAGCGTAGATTGTGGTGGGAAGAAGAAAACAAATGGATCAATATACGAGTAACGACAAGAGCACTAAAAACAATCCAGAAAAAAGGATTGGGAAAATATGCCAAATCATTAGGAGTGGATTTAAACAAACTTTAAATTTGATTGTTTTTATCAAATGAAAAGAATTGAATTTATAAAATCGTTTATTTTATTTTCTAGTATTTTTTTTATTAAACCATCAAGGTTATTTGCAAGTATAAATTCTCTTAGTATTGGTAATAAGGCCCCGAGTTTTTTGTTGAAGGGTTATAACAAAAACAATCCTAATCAAAAGCAGTGGTCTTTGGATGATTTTTCTGGTAAATGGTTAATTTTATATTTTTTCCCTAAAGATTTCTCAAGTGGTTGTACATTAGAGGCGAAGAATTTTCAGGATAAGCTTTCTATATATAATAAACTTAATGCCTCAATAGTTGGAATCAGTGCGGATAGTGAAGAAGAGCACGAATCATTTTGTACATCTGCAAAACTTGGATATACATTACTATCAGATGCAAATTCAGAAATCAGTAAGTTATATGATTCATGGTTAGATCCCTACTCAAAAAGAAATACATTTCTGATTAACCCAGAAGGTATAATTGTTTATAAATGGATCGGAGTAAGGCCACTTGATCATGCTCAAGAAGTTTTAGAAGAGCTAACTAAACAACAAAAATTATATGCATGAACTTTCCTTAGGAACATGGTTTATCCATATTGCAACTCTATTTGAGTGGGCGACTGCAATAATAATAATTGACTATATTTCATCAATATCCAAGAATAAGGCTTTAGGTTATTTTGCATTAGCAATGCTGCCAAATTTAGCTAGTGCCATGGCAGCAATCACATGGCATATATTTGACAACAGTATTGAATTAAAAGGATTAGTTGTTCTACAGGCAGCTCTTACAACTCTAGGAAATATATGTCTTGCATTTGCTGCTTGGAATTTGTTTAGATCTGAATCATCACAACCAAACCAATGAATATTTCAATGCTTAGTCTTGAATCAATTGCAAGAGTTGATCCAAGTCCATTTTTTATACTTTCACTAATTCCCTATCTTGTGTTTCTGAGATACGCTGGAAAAACAAAGTCAATACCAAAAATATCATTATTAGGATTTAAATTAACTCTGTTATTTGTATTCATGACAATAGTTTTTGCAATAATCTCACTAATTTATTTTGGAGAGGAATTAACAAATGTAGATGTTCTTCACGGACTTGCTGAGTCGTTCTTAACGATAAGTGATGCTTTAGTTGTTTACGGTTTTGTTTTAATGATGCAGTCGGTACGAAGTAAAACAGAAGTAAACAACTCTTAAGAGGTAAGTAACAAATGACTCATTAGTATGCTTTGTGAAGGATAATAAAAAAATCTAATAGGCATAAATGATGTTTACAACATTGTTGGCAGCAGCTGATCCAGTGACATTCCAGTGGTCTCCGAAATGTGCAGTTGTAATGATCATTTGTAATTTGCTCGCATATGCCATAGCCAGATCAAATATTGAAAAGCCAAACGAAGGTTTTCCAATGCCTAATTCTCAGTTTTATGGTGGTCTAAGTCATGGTGCATTTGTTGGTGCTAATTGCTTAGGTCATGTTTTGGGAATAGGCTCAATTTTGGGTCTCGCTGCTAGAGGAGTTTTATAGCTTTAAGTTTCTAAATTAAAAAAAAAGGATTATTGAAATCAATAATCCTTTTTTTATTGGAAGATAATTAATTAAAATTAAATTTATCTCTAATTTGATCAGCCATCATTTCGGGTGTTAAACCAAGGGATTCCTTGCTTTGTTGCGGAGTTGCATGATCTACTAATTTATCTGGGATTCCAATTCTTAATGTAGGGACAAAGATATCATTATCATTTAAAGATTCAACAACGGCAGATCCAAAACCTCCCAATAACGTACCTTCTTCCATTGTTACAACCTTACCAATCTTTTTAGCAAATTTATGAATAGTTTCCTCATCTAATGGTCTTATAAAACGAGCGTTAATGACAGTGCTATTTACACCAGATCCCTTAAGTATTTCCGCTGTTTTAATTGCTGGGCAAACCATAGATCCATAGCCAATGATTAATAAATTGTCGCCCTCTTCTATTATCTCAGACTTACCAATTTCTAAAGATTCCCATCCTTCTTCCATCAATGCTGCTCCTTCTCCAGAGCCTCTGGGTATTCTTAAAGCTGAAGGACCATTGTGATTGATACATGTAACTAACATTTGCTGGAGTTCAGACTCATCTTTAGGTGCCATAACAGTAAAATTAGGAACGCATCTTAAATAACTGATGTCATATTGACCTTGATGAGTTGGGCCATCCGCTCCAACTATTCCAGCTCTATCTAATACGAAAGTTACAGGTAAATTCTGTATTCCAATATCATGAATTAACTGATCATAAGCTCGTTGTAAAAAAGTACTGTAAATAGCTACAACTGGTTTAATGCCTTCGCAAGCCATGCCACCAGCAAGAGTTACAGCATGTTGTTCAGCAATACCTACATCTACATACTGATCTGGAATAGCTTTCTGTAAAAGATTTAGAGCAGTACCTTCTGCCATCGCTGCAGTAATTCCAACAATCTTGCTGTCTTGCTCGCAAAGTTTTACTAAAGTTTGACCAAAAACCTTACTAAAGCTTGGAGGTTTAGGAGTTTTAGAAGGAATAGATTTTCCTGTGGTCAAATCAAAAGAAGACTGAGCATGGTAACCAACCTGGTCGGCCTCAGCATATGGATATCCTTTACCTTTTGTAGTGGCGACATGTACCATTACCGGTCCACCAACTTTATGGGCAGCATTAAAGGTCCTAGTCAATTCAGAAATATCATGGCCATCTACAGGACCCATATAAGTAAAGCCCAATTCCTCAAAAACCGCACCAACACTAGGAACTGCTAAACGTCTAACACTGCCAGTAAGAGATTTAAATTCCTCTTGGATAGCGTCTCCCATAAATGGAAGATTTTTTACACTTTCTTGAACACTGTCCGATATGAATTGAACAGGTGGGCTATGACGCATTCGATTTAAATAAGTTGACAATGCTCCAACAGGCGGAGAAATTGACATGTCATTGTCATTTAAAACAACCAAAAGTGGTGTTTTTGGTAAGTGTCCAGCATGATTTATAGCCTCTAAAGCCATTCCACCGGTCAATGCACCATCGCCTATAACTGCAACACATTTATAGTCTTCTCCTTTTCGGTCTCTAGCAATAGCCATACCAAGAGCAGCCGAAATCGATGTGCTTGCATGCCCTGCTCCAAAATGATCAAATTTACTTTCTGATCTTTTTAAATAACCAGCGACCCCTTTTTGCTGTCTAAGTGAATCAAATCGCTCATATCTTCCTGTTAGTAACTTATGTGGGTAAGCTTGATGTCCAACATCCCAAATAACTTTATCAACATCTAAATCTAAAGTCTGATAGAGAGCAATTGTTAACTCTACGACACCAAGGCCTGGACCTAAGTGTCCACCACTAGTAGAAACTACTTGAAGATGCCTTTCTCTAATTTGGCAAGCAACATCTTCCAATTCACTAATGGCTAAGCCATGAAGCTCATTCGGATGACTTAACTGGCTCAGACGCATACAACTCTGAGATTGAATCTCTCCAATCTACGAGGTCTACCCTACATTTTGATAAAACTTGCACAAGAACAAATGGAATGTAGAAAATACACAAACCAAAAATCGGTAAAAAACTAGATATGGAGCACTATCTACAGAAAATACTAAGAGCGCGTGTTTATGACGTTGCTGAAGAAACCTCACTAGAAAGGGCAAAAAGTTTAAGCAAAAAGTTCAAAAATGACATCTGGTTAAAGAGAGAAGACCTTCAACCAGTCTTTTCCTTCAAATTAAGAGGTGCCTTTAACCGCATGTCACAGCTAACAAAGGAAGAGCTAAAAAAAGGAGTAATTGCATCAAGTGCTGGGAACCATGCACAGGGAGTTGCTTTAAGTGCATCATTTCTCAAATGTAGAGCAGTGATTGTGATGCCTCTGACGACTCCAATCATGAAAGTAAGGGCAGTTGAATCACACAATGCAGAAGTTATTCTTTTCGGTGAAACTTATGATGAGTGCTACGAAAAAGCACTAGAAATATCTAAAAAAGAAAATCTAACTTTCATACATCCATTTGATGATCCTGAAGTCATAGCTGGACAGGGAACAATAGGTCTAGAAATACTTAGACAGAGTCATACCCCGCCTGATGCTATTTATGTTGCAGTAGGAGGCGGTGGACTAATAGCTGGAGTAAGTGCCTATGTAAAAGCAATATCGCCAGATACAAAGATTATTGGTGTTGAGCCTGAAGATGCCTGCGCAATGACACTTTCAATAAAAGCTAACAAACCAGTTGAGCTTGAAAGTGTTGGTCTTTTTGCAGACGGAGTTGCGGTAAGGAAAGTAGGAGAAAAGACGTTCGCGATTTGTAAAAACAATGTTGATGAAATGATTACAGTAAATACTGACGAGATCTGCGCAGCTATAAAAGATGTTTTCGAAGATACTCGATCAATTCTTGAACCCGCAGGGGCATTATCTATTGCTGGTTTAAAAAAACATGTTGTTAATAAACAGTTAAAAAATAACAACCTAGTTGCAATTGCTTGTGGTGCAAATATGAATTTTGAACGACTAAGATTTGTAGCAGAAAGGGCCGAATTAGGAGAAGAAAAGGAAGCAATGATTGCAGTCGGAATACCTGAAAAAGCTGGGAGTTTAAAACTTTTATGTGAAACACTTGGATCACGAAGTTTAACGGAATTTAGTTATAGAATGTCAGAGGGTGTGACAGCTCAAATATTCATGGGTGTAGAAGTATCGAATATTAAAGATAAGGAATTATTGGTCGATGAAATCAAAAGGAAGGGATTTCATTGTCAAGATTTAAGTAATGATGAATTATCAAAAGTTCATCTGAGGCATATGGTTGGTGGCAGGCTACCAACATCAATAAATAAAATATCTAAAGGAGAATACAAAGAATTATTGTACAGATTTGAATTTCCAGAAAGGCCAGGAGCCTTAATGAGATTTGTTAACTCAATGAGACCCGAGTGGACAATAAGCATTTTCCATTATCGAAACCACGGTGCTGATACAGGAAGAATAGTAATAGGTGTGCTGGTAAGCGATTCAGATATTCCAGCTTGGAATGAATTTGTTCAAAAAATAGGTTACAAAAGCTGGGAAGAGACCAATAATCCAGCATATAAATTATTTTTAGGTGCAGATTTTAAATAGACGCGGTAATTTTGGATATCAAAAAGAATAATTATTTTTCAAAGTTATGAGTGAGAGCATACAAATTTCATTACCAGCGAAAATAGAGGCAATCCTTTATCTCAAAGGAAGGCCAACTTCATCTAAAGAGATGGCTGAATTACTTGATAAAGATATTGTTGAAATAGAAACAGCACTCTGGGAACTTAAGGCTGGATATGCTCAGCGCGACACATCTCTAGAAATAAATCAAAGCAAAAATTTTTACAGTTTGGAATTAAGACAGGGACTAGGTGAGTTGGTTCAAGATCTACTTCCAGCAGATTTATCGATTGCGACACTAAGAACTTTGGCGACTGTTGCACTAAAGAAAAAAATACTCCAATCAGAATTGGTTGATCTCAGAGGATCTGGAGCATACGATCACATTAAAGAACTAGTAGATAAAAACTTTGTGGAAAGAAGACGACAAAAGGATGGACGGTCATTCTGGTTAACTCTCTCAGAAAAATTTCATCAAACATTTTCTGTATTGCCAGAACCAGATCAAGCAGAAGACAAAAAGGCAGCGTAATATAATACAAAAAATCAAAGGCCAATGGGTTACGAAATCATTCCAACAATTCTCCTTGTACTTTTAAAAACACTTGGAATTTATTCAACAATATTGATTATTAGAGTTTTGCTGACCTGGTTCCCAAATCTTGATATGAGTAATCCCATACTTGTAAATTTGTGCGCTATTACTGATCCTTACTTAAATTTTTTCAGAGGGATAATACCTCCATTAGGTGGCTTAGATTTATCACCTATTTTAGCTTTTGTAGTTATTAGAGTTGTTCAAGGAATACTTGGAAATGCAGCCGCACTAGCTATGGGAGGATTTCAAATGTATGGATAATACTAAGATCAACGATTATCTCCACTTCCTTGAATTTTCCCTCTAGATTTTCTGCTATTGAGCTTTTGCAAGTTTGCATGAGCGACATCTTCCAATTCATAACCTAGTTCGCTTGAAAGTTGTGATATGTACCAAAGGACATCACCTAGTTCAAATTTAATTTCATCCTTACTATCTTTATCAAATACACCCTTCTTATCTCTTAAAATTTTCTTTACTTTGTCAGCTACCTCCCCTGCTTCTCCCACAAGACCTAATGTTGGATAAATAGCATTTCTTCCAACTTCAGGATAAAGAGCTGTCTTACGAGATTCTCTTTGATAATCATTTAATTCCATGTTTGTTTTCTTAAAAAAGCAAAGTAGACAAATTAAACACAATCAGATGTTAGTTTTTTGTTATCACAAGTCACATAAATGACAATACTCGACCTGGCTAGAAGGACCAAAATCGTAGCCACAATAGGGCCCGCAACTGATAGTGCGAGTCAAATAACAAAGTTAGTAAAAGCTGGTGCAACTACCTTCCGTCTAAATTTTAGTCACGGAGACCATGATGAACATGCTCAAAGAATAAAAACAATCAGACAAGTTTCAGATGAACTAGGCATTCACATAGGAATACTTCAAGATCTTCAGGGACCTAAAATAAGATTAGGGAGATTTAAAAGCGGTCCTGTAAATGTTAAAAATGGTGAAAAATTTATTCTTACATCAAAAAATATTGAATGTAACAAGGATCAGGCAAATGTCACTTATGACAAACTAGCTGAAGAAGTAAATGTTGGAAACCGGATTCTGTTGGATGACGGAAGAGTAGAAATGAAAGTTGAAGAAGTTGATTTAAATGAGCAAAAATTAATTTGCTCGATAACAGTAGGGGGAGTACTTTCTAATAATAAAGGTGTTAATTTTCCAGATGTACAACTATCAATAAGGGCATTAACACATAAAGATAAAGAAGATCTTGAATTTGGTTTAAAACAAGGTGTTGATTGGGTTGCTCTTAGTTTTGTGAGAAATCCATCTGATCTTATAGAAATAAAAGATTTAATTAGAAATCATGGGTTTGATACTCCTGTAGTTGCAAAAATTGAAAAGTTCGAAGCAATTGATCAAATCGACTCCGTTTTAAAGCTATGTGATGGAGTAATGGTTGCTAGAGGAGATCTTGGTGTAGAGATGCCTGCAGAAGAAGTCCCATTACTACAAAAACAACTTATCAAAAAGGCCAATAGCCTTGGCATACCAATTATTACAGCAACACAAATGCTTGATTCGATGGCATCAAGTCCAAGGCCTACAAGAGCGGAAGTAAGTGACGTAGCAAATGCAATACTTGATGGGACAGATGCTGTAATGCTTTCAAACGAAACAGCTGTAGGTGATTATCCAATTGAAGCTGTAGCAACTATGGCAACTATTGCAAAAAGAATAGAAAGAGATTATCCACAAAAAGCATTGGAAAGCCATCTTCCAAGCACTATTCCAAATGCAATAAGTGCAGCCGTAAGTAGTATTGCTAGACAAATAAATGCTGCTGCAATAATTCCTCTAACAAAGAGTGGAGCTACAGCAAGAAATGTAAGTAAATTTAGACCTGCAACTCCAGTTTTAGCAGTAACAAACGAAAAGAGTGTTGCGAGTACGCTTCAACTTGTCTGGGGAGTCACACCACTTCTTATTGAAAATCAAACAAGCACATCAAAAACATTCGATGATGCTATGAATATGGCGAAAAAAATGAATATCCTAAAAAAAGGAGATTTAGTAGTAGAGACGGCTGGAACATTATCAGGAGTAAGTGGATCAACAGACTTAGTTAAGGTTGGTATTGTTAGTTCAGAAGAAGAGACTGTAAATACTTTTATTTAAAAAGATATGAAAAGGAAGCTTCCGCTGGCAGAAACCGCAGGAATGGCAATAAAAAATCTTAAATCTAATAAGTTTAGAAGCCTATTAACAATGCTTGGAATAGTAATAGGTAATGCTTCTGTAATAACACTTGTAGGTGTAGGGAGAGGTGCACAAAACCTTGCAGAAAATCAATTAAGCAACCTAGGAGCAAATGTTTTATTTGTTGTACCTGGAAATAATGACACAAGAAGAAGAGGAGTAGCTTTTCCTAAAAACCTTGTGCTTAAAGATGCCAAAGCAATAGAACAACAAGTTCCAACTGTTAAAAGAGTAGCTCCACAAATCTCATCAAACGAAGTTATTCAAACAGGTTCCAAAAGTACTAGTAGTTCTATTTCAGGAGTAACAAGTGACTTTTTAGTTGTAAGAAGTTTTGAAATTGCAAAAGGACGTTTTATTAATGATCAAGATACTAAAGGTGCAAAAAATATTGTAGTTATAGGACCAGATCTTGAAGAGAAGCTCTTTAATGAAAGAGAAGGTTTAGGAGAAAGAATAAGAATAAAAGATCAGTCTTTTGAAATTGTGGGAATCATGAAGCCTAAAGGTGCTGTATTTGGAAATAATCAAGATGAGAACGCATATATTCCTCTATCAACTATGGTCAACAGAATTACTGGTAAAGATCCAACATATGGAATAAGCCTAAGTTTCATAAGTGTTGAAGCAATAAATGAAAAATCAACAAAAGCTGCGAAGTTTCAAATAACAAATTTATTGAGACAAAGGCATAAAATAATCAGAGACGATGACTTCGCTGTTCGATCTCAAAAAGATGCTTTGCAAATAGTATCAACTATCACGGGAGGTTTAACATTAATGCTCGCTGCAATAGGTGGAATATCATTGCTAGTTGGAGGAATAGGTATTATGAATATTATGCTAGTATCGGTTAGTGAAAGAACAGAGGAAATAGGTCTTAGGAAGGCTTTAGGGGCAAGAAGACTAGATATTTCAACCCAATTCCTAATTGAATCATTAATTCTTTCTAGTATGGGTGGAATAGCTGGCACCGGATTAGGACTTGCGACAGTCAAGGTTGTAGCTTTACTAACACCTTTACCAGCCACAATTGGTTTCGCTACTGTATTAACAACAGTTATGATTTCTGGCACAATAGGTTTAACTTTTGGTGTATTACCTGCAAAAAGAGCTGCGAAACTTGATCCAATTACTGCTCTAAGAAGTTTGTAAAAATGATTCTTTAATTAGATTTATTTATTATCAATATCATCATTAAAAAAATATTTATTAGAGTATTTCTAAGAAACAGATGAAATCATCCAACAGAAAGGGGCTTTACCCTATTAGAATCTGCACAAAGATTTAAAGATTTATGGATAAAAAATGGAAAGTTATAGCTCTCTGGGTTCTCCCAATAACAATAGTAATTCTAATTACTTGGCAAATCGTTGGCTCTGCAACCAATACTCAAGTTACGCAAACCAGCTCTTCTGCATCCTCAAGAAATGCACCAGTTGCCAAAATTAGCTACGGAAGATTTCTTGATTATGTAAAAGCAGGAAGAGTCACATCAGTTGACATTTACGAAGGAGGTAGAAATGCAATCGTCGAATCAGTAGATCCAGAAATTGATAATAGAGTTCAACGGTTAAGAGTTGATCTACCAGGATTGGCTCCTGAATTAGTTTCTTCATTAAAAGAAGAAGGTATAAGTTTTGACATTCATCCACCTAAAACCGCTCCGGCTGGAATAGGAATTCTTGGTAATCTTCTTTTCCCACTCATTTTGATTGGGGGCTTGATTCTTCTTTCAAGAAGATCAAATTCAATGCCAGGTGGTCCAGGCCAAGCAATGCAATTTGGCAAAACAAAGGCAAGATTTGCAATGGAAGCTGAAACTGGTGTCAAATTTGATGATGTAGCAGGAGTAAATGAAGCTAAACAAGATTTAGAGGAGGTAGTTACTTTCCTTAAGCAACCGGAAAGGTTTACATCTGTTGGAGCTCAGATCCCAAGAGGTGTTCTACTAGTAGGACCTCCAGGAACAGGTAAAACGCTTTTAGCAAAGGCTATTGCAGGTGAAGCAGGTGTACCTTTCTTCTCTCTTTCCGGCTCTGAATTTGTAGAGATGTTTGTAGGTGTTGGAGCAAGTCGTGTTAGAGACTTGTTTAAAAGAGCTAAAGAAAATAGTCCATGTTTAATTTTTATAGATGAAATAGATGCGGTTGGAAGACAGAGAGGTGCTGGTATAGGCGGAGGAAATGATGAAAGAGAACAAACACTCAATCAACTTTTAACTGAAATGGATGGATTTGAGGGTAATAGTGGAATAATTATCATTGCAGCAACAAATAGACCAGATGTACTTGATTCAGCATTAATGAGGCCAGGTAGATTTGATAGACAAGTAACTGTAGACGCACCAGACATCACAGGCAGATTATCTATTCTTAAAGTTCACTCCAGAAATAAAAAATTAGAAAAGGATTTAACCTTAGAGAGCATTGCTAGAAGAACGCCTGGTTTTACAGGCGCAGACCTTGCTAATTTACTTAACGAAGCAGCCATTCTTACAGCCAGAAGAAGAAAGAATCATATAGGTCTTTCTGAGATAGATGATGCAGTTGACCGC
This sequence comes from Prochlorococcus sp. AG-402-L09, assembly GCA_003216715.1. GTDB lineage: Bacteria > Cyanobacteriota > Cyanobacteriia > PCC-6307 > Cyanobiaceae > Prochlorococcus_B. Next base: position 171,643 of record QCIK01000002.1, read on the forward strand.
ATTATCGCAGGAATGGAAGGTCAACCATTAGTAGATGGAAGAAGTAAACGACTAATTGCCTATCATGAAGTTGGTCATGCCTTAATAGGCTCGCTAGTAAAAGATCACGACCCAGTCCAGAAAGTTACAGTAATACCTAGAGGTCAAGCAAAAGGTTTGACCTGGTTCTCTCCAGATGATGATCAGGCTTTAATAAGTAGAGCTCAATTGAAAGCAAGAATTATGGGAGCATTAGGTGGAAGAGCTGCTGAAGATATTATTTTTGGAAGAGAAGAAGTAACCACCGGGGCAGGTGGTGATGTACAGCAGGTAGCTTCTATGGCCCGACAAATGGTCACAAGATTTGGAATGAGCAGTCTTGGTCCAGTCTCTTTAGAAGGAGATAGTCAAGAAGTATTTGTTGGAAGAAGTCTTATGAATACATCTGATATATCAGATGAAATTTCAAAACAAATTGATGAGCAGGTTAGAAAAATAGTTAAGCAGTGTTATAAAGAAACACTTGAATTAGTTGCAAAAAATAGATCTGCTATGGATAAATTAGTTGAGATTTTAATCGAGAAGGAAACTATGGATGGAGATGAGTTCTGCAAAATACTATCTGAATATACAGTTCTTCCTGAAAAAGACAGGTTTATTCCAGTACTTCAAGATCCAAAATAAAAGTTGATTTTAAATTGAATTTATTTGACGCTTGTTAAAAACACTATCAATAATTCCATATTCGACAGCTTCAGTTGGAGACATATAAAAATCTCTATCTGTATCTTCTCTTATCCTTTCAATAGGTTGACCAGTTCTTTCAGATAATTCTTTGTTCAATTTATCTTTTATAAACAATATTTCATCAGCTTGGATCCTAATATCACTAGCTTGTCCTCTTGCTCCTCCCAGTGGCTGATGAATCATGATTCTTGAATGAAGCAAGCTACTTCTCTTTCCTTTTGCACCTGCACAAAGTAGAAACGCACCCATACTTGCAGCTAAGCCAACACATACTGTATGAATATCAGGTTTTACATGCTGCATTGTGTCAAAGATACCAAGGCCGTCATAAACAGATCCACCTGGAGAATTGATATATAGAAAAATATCTTTATCCGGATCATCAGCCTCTAGGAAAAGAAGTTGAGCAACAATCCTGTTAGCAGAATCGCTTGTAACTGGTTCACCCAAAAAAACTATTCTTTCTCTTAAAAGCCTTGAATAAATATCAAAGGCTCTTTCTCCTCTTCCAGATTCTTCAATAACTATTGGAATCATTGAACTATAATAATGGTCGGTTTTCATGATCCTAGCTAAGTCGCGGGGTAAGCTAGGGTCTCTTAAGAATTATCTAGGTTTGACATTGAGCGTTAGAGCAACAATTTCAGACAGCAAATCTGATTTCCATAAGGAATTTCCTTATGTAATACCTCCTATTTATAGAAAGCTTGCAGATGAACTGCTAGTAGAACTTCATCTGCTGAGTCATCAGAAAAACTTTAAGAAAAACTCGATTTTTGCCATTGGATTAAAAGAAATATTTAGTAAATTTACAAGTGGATATAAACCTACCGAACACATCAGTAAGCTTTTCGACGCAATATGTAATTGCAATGGTTTTAATCCAACTGAGATAAGTAGCGCCTCTGAAGATTTAGTGAGCAAAGCAAAATCATTTACAAAAGATGATCTAAATGCTTTTCTATTGCAACTGAATAATGATAACAATGAAAATGATTATTACAGTCGTATTAATGCTATAGGCATATATAAGTTAGTTAGTGAAATCGCTTCATTCAAAGATTTAAAAGAAGTAGATTTTAATAAAGAAATAAATAATATTTCAGAATTACTAGGTTACCAGTCTTCAAGGGTTGAGAAAGATATAAGTATGTATAAGTCAAACATTGAAAAGATGAAACAAGCATTAGAAATTATAGCTCTAAACCTAACATCCAAATAAAATTGGATATCATTTCTTTCTTCTTTTATCTTTCCAATCAATATAACTAATATATATTACGCCAATTGTTATAAATGACAGTAGTACAATAGAAATAAAAGATAAAAAATTATAGAGATTAAAATCTATAGGCATAAGTATAACTATATATCGATAGAACCATCACCATTTCTTCCCCAAACCACCATTGCAATTGAAAAAGTGAAGATAGCAGCTAAAGAGGCCCAACCTAAAGTGAAAATCATGACTAGAATTATTTTCTAAATTATAACTTATTAAAAAGGTTTAATTTGTTTGCTTCTAGAGAATTTAAAAGCAATTAAGGAATTAAACAAAAAGAGACAGAAAATGGGAAGACTTGTTCAAAACCACAGCACACACATTGAAGGACTAATCAAATGGTTGAAAAAGATAGCAGCAATCCATGAAATCAAGACTGTTACTCCTGCCTCGCTTTCAAAGACAAACGGCAGAGGTGAGAATCTAGGTCTTAAAGTTACTGTCAAAACAAATGAAGGTTTTAAGCTGCTAGCAAGGAAAGGGAAACTTGTACAAGAGGTCTTTCTGGTTACAAACTTGAATGAGGAAGAAATTATAAAAATAATTGAAAAAACTAATCCAAAGTCTTATCGGAAAAAGAAACGTTGTTAGATAATGTTTGCCGATAATAGGGTTTTTTATTTTGCTTAGATACCGATTCAGAAAGTTCTCTTATGATATCTTCTTTAATCAAATTCATCGCCGAATCAATTTCGTATAGGTTATCAGCCATAGAAAAAGTAATTTTCATCACCTTAATTCGTAAACTCAAAGAAGCTATATTAATTAATAAAGAAATCGGATTTACATAAACTAAAAAAAGAACTCTTATAAATATTAAAGATTCCAATATTTAGAATATAAATTTAAATAAAAACGATATAAATTAAGAACCAGAATATTTACTGTAATTTATCTAACAAGAGAAATCATAGGATTTATTAAGATAATAAATCTAAATCTCATATTCGTTCTTAAACTTATCTAAATTTGTCAAATATAGCTGATGCAGATTAGTAGTATCGTCATTGAAACCCACTTCCTTATACAATTGATCAAGGGACATATAGGCACTCATTACAGGTAAAAATGCAGATTTATATTCTTCCTGTATATCGTCCTCATCTATATCGTGAATTATAGCTGTGATCAACTCAATTTGTTTCTTGGCTAATGAAATATTTTTCTCTAATTCAGGACTAAGTTTACGTCTTCTTTTTGCCATTGAATACAATTCATCCACAAAAATAATACACTATTTTTAATAGAAAAATCAATCAGAAGAGCAAGACAATTTCAAAAACAGAAGAATAAGAGTAAATACTCATAGAAAAAGCAGATGAGAGTTACATTTTTATAAAAATGGGATATATTTTACTTGGTACAATATAGATGTGATAATAGCCCAAAACATTTTTTATTAAAGGGCTAGCAATTCTAACTATCACTATGAAAAGTAATTCGGATAAAAATCAAACAAAACTTCCATGGTGGGTTGAACTGTTGTTTGTTCAAATTGGATTACCCGACGCGTGGCTTTCTAAATATCTCAAGAAGAAAAAAGAAACAGCGAATTTTATTCAAGAAAATAAAAAATATATAGCTTATTCAGCTATCTTAATTGCAGGAATATTATACATATACCCAATAGTAAGGTATACATCATCAAGTGCATCATGCATAGATAGAACTACAAAGTATCTAAAATCAAATAATGTAAATAGATCACGAAATGAAATAGATATAAATTCCCTAGCAGTTGGATATTGTCATGGAGGTGCATTACCAGAATAAACACCTGCTCGTCATTTACATTTATCTCCATTTATATCATAAGTTGGCTGCTTTTCAGGGGGCTTTCCCTCAAACAAAGGAATTAATTTAGACACGAACCTTCCCATAACTGGTACCCAAAATCTTGCATAGGCCTTTTTAAGTAATTTATTCATTTTAAATTTTTATACTAAATAAAAAGATTTATAATAATATTATTCATTAATGTTCATTAATAATGAATGATTGTCAAATTTTTTAACAGAAACAAAAGAATGATTTATATCTAAATTTTTAAAGTTAACAATATCAGAAGTAATTACATACTGATATTTAGTCAATTTCTCAAAATCATCTACAACTAAAGATGAAGGTAAGTAATATGATAATAAAGTCTGTATTTTACTATCTAAACTGAATAAATATATAGTATTTGAATTTATAATTGTCGATACACTTTTATCTCTTAAGAATAGTTTTGTATTATAGTTAGGATTACCTAGTACACCAAAATTAAACAACAATGACAAAGAAATATATTGAGGTATAATTAAATTATAAAAGAAATTAATTAAATTGCATCTAATATATTTAATGTCAAATAGAAATCTAGTTGATGTCAAATACGATAACAATAGAACTGCACTAAGAATATAAACTATCAAAGGATTTCCATAAGTATACTGAAAAATTAAATTTTTATAATTAATAATAGAAAATAAAATTAAAGATGCTATGAATAAAATTATTATAAATAATAAATAACTAATTGTAGTTCTTGAGAAGGAGTATCTAAATGAATTAGATGTTAAGTAAGTAGAAAAAATTACAGATAAAGAAGGTAAGAGAATAAGATAGTAATGTGGATATGAAGTCGACATGCATAATAGTAATATTAAAGATAAAAGAGGGTAACAATAAATCAATAATGGATAATTGATTTTATTATTAAATCTAGTAAAAGCCAAAAGGATAATAAGTAATACTCCAATTGGAAAAGTTAGGTAAATGAAATTCAAAGGGCCAAGTATAAAATTATTAAAATCAACTTCACCTATTGCCTGTTTTCTAGCAAAAGCAAAAAGGGTTGTAATTCCAACAATTCCAAACTTTTTATATGAAAAATAGAGATTAAGAAACGTTGGTATAGAGCCAAGAAATATTCCGGTAGAAAAGAAGATTTTAAAATGACATCCTTTTTTAAACAAATGATAAAAAATAAAAGGTGTGAGTCCTATAAGAGGAACAAAGGCCATATAACTTCTAATAAAAAAAGATGTAGAAATAAAAAGACCCGACAAAAATATATAAAAATACTGTCTTAGATATCCTAAAGAATCTAGAGATTTAAGAAAAAATAAAATAACTAAAAGAATACATAATACAAATGGAAAATCTGGACTCGCGTATCTTGAATATTGAATCCATAATGGCATTGATGAAAGTGAGAATACAGAAATCAATGCAGCCTTCTTAGTTGTAATTTTCAATGCAATTAAGTACGAACTAATCAGGCAAAAGAAAGAAGAAATAATACTTGGAAGCCTTAGAGATAATTCGCTATTACCAAATAACCTTATAGATAATGCTATAAACCAATAGCTTCCTAACGTCTTATGGTGGGGAGTTGAGAAAGGAGTGGAAAACCAATTATCGGAGTACTCAATCAATCTTGCTCTTCTAGCGTAAAGTCCCTCATCATGAGCGACGAGACTTTGAGTAGAATAATCAATAAGGAAATAAAGTGATATAAAAAATAGAACTAGAAGCAAAGCTAGAATAATTGTTTTTTTTCTTAAGAAAAAATTAATAAATCCTACTTTAATCTTCTTATAGTTAATAACATTAGATGGAAGAATTTGCATGGTCAAATATGATTAAAAATTCATAAGTTCACTTTTAATGAACTACATTTAAATAAAATTATATCCTTAGTAATTTGATTTGGGAATCTAAGAGACTGTGAATTAATAACATCATGTATAATAAAAGATATTTTAAGACTTATAAAAGATGGCAACTGCTAAGGAGAAGAAGGAAGAAGTAAAAGCATCTCTCAAGATTTTACGAGCTGAACTGAGAAAAATGCATTTAGGAGTAACAGAAGAACTTTCACTTCCAGAGCCAAAAGAAGTCAAAAAATTAATGACTCAAATGGAGGAGCTATTGGTGGTAATTGAACCAAAGTCATCTAGAAAAGCAAAAAAGTGAAAAAAACCATTTTAAAGAGTAAAGGATAACTATAAATATTAAAATAAATACTCATATGATTAGTTAATATTATTCAAGCATTACTTATTGTTTTAAAAAGAGAGGGGCTTGAAATTAATATCGTAATAGCCAAAGGGTGTTCTGAGATAGTATGAAAAAGTGTCGAAAAAGTAAAAAAATCGATTAAAATTCTAAGGTCAATTCTTAAATCATATATTGAAAGTGTAATTAGAAGAATTTGTAACCAATTATGTTTTATATAAATAAAAAATTTATCAATAGAAATGAAGCCCATGTTTAATCAATCAAATTCTTTATTGCTTGTTATTGATAATAATGAAGGGGCTAAAGCTATACTCGACCAAGAACCAGCTATAACACCGATTACTAAAGCTAATGAAAACCAATATAATGTTGATCCTCCCCAAATTAAAATACATATTAATGGGAGTAGTGTGGTAAAACTTGTATAAAGTGTCCTTGTTAATGTTGCACCAACAGCTTTATCAATCTGATATTTAAGACTTAGTTGATTATCTATTAAACTTTTTTCTCTAATCCTATCAAAAACAACAACAGTATTATTCACTGAATAGCCTGCAATAGTCAAAAGAGAAACAGCGAATAAGGAGTCTACCTCTACATTAAAGAAATATCCCAGCCATGCAAATACACCACAAACTATAAGTATGTCATGCAAAATAGCAAATAAAGCTAAGAATGAGTATCTTCGATCATATCTAAAGTTGATATATAAAGCTATTCCAAGAAAAGCAAAAAGAAGAGAAATTAAACTACTTTTAAGCAGCTGCTTCCCAAGACTTGGGCCAATAATTTCAACTGAAGTATTTTCATTGTTAAATGGGCCAAAAGATTTATTAACCTCTGCTACTACAGACTCAGATTGATCTGCAGATAAAAATGGCAGCCTGATGGATATTAATTGTGAATTATCGAGTAATTGTATTTGTGATCTAGTTAAATTAGGAGATGTATTTGAACTAAAATTTTTATCTTGGTTTTTTAAAGCGATTATATTATTAGAAATGTCACTTGTATTTAAGGTAATACATTCATCAATACAACTCCTCTCTAAAGTTATTTGAGTTCCTCCGGTATAATCTAAACCAAGATTTAAAGGTGCCTTAATAGAACTACTTTTAAGGCAGATTAGCATCCCAATTATTGATATTAAACATAAAGAGAATGAAACAAGCCAAACATTTTTTCTGTTTTTATAGAGTTGAACATTAAAATTAGCTTTCATAATTTAATTGATTTGAGTTGGTTGTTATTGAAGCTTGATAGATGGTGATGAAATCTGATTAGGATTAATAAAGTTAGAAATTTTTCTAAGACCTTGATAACTCATTAGGAACTTCAATATTGCTTTTGTACATGTTAAGGCCGTAAACAAGCTCAACACAACACCAATACCCAAGGTAGCGGCAAAACCTTTTACAAATCCAGTGCCCAAATAAAATAACGTAATACAGCTTATTAAAGTAGTTAAATGACCATCAATTATTGATGAAAAAGCGTTTTTAAAACTTGCATCTATTGAACGAATCAAGGTATTACCATTGCGTAATTCTTCCTTTAATCTTTCAAAAATAAGAACATTAGCGTCAACAGCCATTCCTATGCTTAAGATAAACCCAGCTATACCTGGAAGAGTAAGAGTCACTGGGAGTAGTGCATAAATAGAGAGGGTGAAAAGGGAGTAAAAAGACAATGCCAAGACGGCAACAAATCCAGCTAGTTTATAGATAAAGATCATAAAAATACCTACTAAAAGCAAGCCTGTGAGAGCGGCAAAAAGACTGAGACGAATATTTTGTGTCCCTAGAGAAGGTCCTATAGTTCTTATCTGAATAATTTCAATAGGTAGAGGCAAAGCTCCCCCCCTTAATTGAACTTCTAAATTTCTAGCATCGTCAGCTGTAAAATTGCCGCTTATTGTCGCGGCCCCTCCAGTAATACCGGCTGTTTCAAATTGCTTACCAACACTTGCTTCGCTATATGAAATACCATCAATAACGATTCCAAGCAATCGAGGGGTGCCAGCGATGGATTTTGTAAGGTCTGCAAATAATTCACCTCCCTCATTATTGAAGCTTAAAGTAACTTCCCAATTATTAGTATTTTGATCTTGTCGTCTTCCTGCATTTGTCAAATATTGTCCAGTTAATGATGTCGGTTCAAACAGACCTGCAATGTCAATACTTATTTTATTCCTTAAAAGATTGAATTGATCGACATCTAATATTTGGTCGGATTGAATACTATATTTTTCGAATAATTGATTAATTTCATTATTAATATTGATCTCCTTTATTAATTGAGCTGAATTATTATTCTCTTCTAATAATTTAATAATAGATTCAACGCTATTTCGTTGAGTTTGTAGATCTCTTAATTGCGCCGCTGTACCATTTTTCTGAATTCTAAATTCTAATAGAGCAGTTTCCCCTAATACTTTCGCTGCACCAGAGGGATCTTGCTCTCCTGGAAGTTCTAATAACAATTGATTTGTTCCTACAGTTTGAAGTTGTGAATCTGAAACTCCTAATCCGTTTACCCTCTTATCAAGAACAGCTTTAACTCCTTCTATTTCATTGGGGGTGATTTTTGTAATTTCCTGAGTAGGCTGAACCTCTAGAGTTAGTTGACTACCTCCGCGTAGATCCAATCCTAATTGGAAAGGTATATTGGTGCATATAAAAATACTTAATACTGCAAAAATGATGACAACAAGAAACCAATAATTCTTTCTACCCATTATTAATCTACTCCACCATTATTAATAATTTTTTCAGCAGCATCTACGATCTGATGAGGTTGAATAATAGTTAAGTTTTCTAAGTTTCCATTGTAAGGAGTCGGAATATCCTGACTGCTTAAACGAACAGGAGGAGAATCTAAATCATCGAAGCAATTCTCAGTAATCAAAGACATTAACTCAGCCGCAATACCACCTGTTTTCATACATTCTTCAACAATAATTACTCTATGAGTTTTTCTTATAGATTTAGATATAGTTTCCATATCAAAAGGCTTAAGACTGATTAAATCAATCAATTCAACATCAATTCCTTTCCCTTCAAGAAGCTCAACTGCTTTCAAACAGTGGTGACGCATTCTCGAATAAGTCAAAATCGTAATGTCACTTCCCTGCTTTACAAGATCGGCTTGATCCAAGGCACAGACATAATCACCCTGAGGCAGCTCTTCTGTGAGATTGTATAGAAGAACATGTTCAAAGAAAAGAACTGGATTATTGTCTCTAATAGCCGCTTTCATTAGACCTTTAGCATTCGTGGGAGTACTACAAGCCACAATTTTTATACCAGGAACTGCATGAAAATAGGCTTCAAGTCTTTGACTGTGTTCAGCGCCTAATTGCCTTCCAACGCCACCAGGTCCTCTAACAACTGTTGGAATCGTAAAATTCCCACCGCTCGTGTATCTAAGCATTCCCATATTGTTGGATATTTGATTAAACGCAAGTAACAAAAAACCCATATTCATCCCTTCTACGATTGGCCTTAAACCTGTCATGGCAGCACCAACAGCCATACCAGTAAAACTATTTTCAGCAATTGGTGTATCTAAGACTCTGAACTCTCCATATTTTTCATACAAATCTTTTGTAACTTTATAAGAGCCGCCATATTGTCCAACGTCCTCACCCATTACGCAGACCAAAGGATCTCTGTCCATTTCTTCATCAATTGCTTCACGAAGAGCATTAAATAAAAGAGTCCCTTTCACAGAATTAACAGATCGTCCGGATTACCGGTTTGTTATTCCAAACTATCTCAAACAGTGCCTAATTACCCACCTGCTGCAAAAGTCGATAACAGCAATATGGAAAGCAACATTCCAGGAGAGAGTAATAAAACAAGAAGTCCTAAATCATGAAGAGTCATGGAAAGATCTAAATATGACAATTTAATAGTTAAATGCTAGTCAGTTTTCTCCTTGTTGCCTTCAATCAAACTTCGAATAAATACTAAAAACAAACCCAGTCCAATAAACCCAAACGTAAAAGTTGCAAGAAAACTAATTCCAATAATTAGTGTTTTAAAACCCGAAGCAATACTCTGGGCTATTGGTGAAGAATAATTCGGACTATGAATAGAAAAATATAAAACTATTTTTTTACTAATAAAAAGGCTTAACAAGCTAAAAGATAAACTGGTAATCGAACCTGAGAGAAAGCTTAAGGGGCCTTTCTTTGCTTCAGAACTAGTGTTAACTACGGGACTTGCTGATGAATTAGCTAATTCATCAGATTCGTTTTTAAACCCATTACTAGGTGAATTCATTTCTTAATTGAACTCCATTTGATTTCATTGAGCATGCCCAAGCTGATAAACCAGCTCTTTCAAATTCATTAACATGTTCTTTTAATACTTTATTTGCTTGGTTATAATTTTCAAACAATGCAAAACAACTTGGACCAGAACCACTCATCGAAACGAGGCGGGAATGTGGTAAACGAGACAATATATTTAAAGACTTTTCAACTTCTGGTGTCATAGGGCGAACGATTTTTTGTAAATCATTTTGTATTTCTTGACGATCATCTAAAAGCGACTGATCAGACCAGTCATTAGATCTGATGATGTTTCTCTTGATTTCAAAATCCCTATCATTTATAAGATAGCTATCACCATAGTTCTCTTTATATGATTTATATGCAACTGGTGTAGAAACTTGAATTGAAGGGTCTTTAACCAAAATAAGACCCAAATCAAACTGATCATATTTTAATTTTTCTAAAATTTCACCTCTGCCAAAACATATCTGCCTCCCTCCTGATATACAAAATGGGATATCTGAGCCTATTTCTTTTGATAACTCCTCTAATTCCTTAGTCTTAAGATTTAATTTCCAGAGTTTATTTAATCCAACCAATGTTGCAGCTGCATCTGTAGACCCGCCTGCTAGTCCTGCACCAATAGGAATATTTTTTTCAAGTACAATATCTACACCTAATTCATTATTTTGTACTTTATTTCTCAACAATTTTGCGGCTTTTATTATTAAATTGTCATCACCATTACTAATATCGTTATTATTAGATTTAAGAGTAATATTATGATCTGAACTATTTATCATCTTCAATTGATCACTTAAATTAATACTTTGCATGACCATTGCTAATTCATGAAAGCCATCGGTCCTAATACCTAAAACCTCTAAATGTAGATTAATTTTTGCATGTGCTTCTGCAATAAGAAAATCATCATTTGCTTTGGAGGGGACCATTTTAAATAACACAAGTTTCTTTTAAAGCTTTTGCCAAGGCAAACCAATTGGAAGGTGAAATTTCCTGTGGTCTTTGATCAAGACTAATACCTCTGTAGTCAAAAAATTCCTTTATCTGATCGTTGGAAGTAACAAAACTTCCAATCGTGTTTCGTAATTTCTTTCTTCTACCTGCAAAAGCATGCTTCAAAAGTTTCTCTAATAAATTCCCTATCTCATAAAAATCCGGCTCACTTGATAAGAAGGGCTTAATCATGACTACTTTGGAATCTACCTTGGGTGCCGGTTGAAAACATTTAGAAGGCACATCACATACGTCCTGACATTTTGCTAAGAGCTGAATCCGTACACTTAAAGCACTAAAATTACTAGTTCCGGGGAGGGCAACAAGTCTTTGCGCCACTTCTTTCTGCATAAGTAAAACTAAAGTTTCAAAACTATTTTCAGGTGCTTTTCTTAATTCGCCAATCAATCTTTTTAATAGTGGGCCTGTGATGTTGTAAGGAATATTAGCGACAACTTTATTAATAATTAGTCCATTTTCAGCCTCCAGTGGAGCAGAGAGAACATCTCCCTCTCTCAAACTAAATTTACTTTGATGACTAAAACGTTTTTTCAAACCAACGACTAAATCTCTATCTAGCTCAATTGCTTGAATGAATCTTGCTTGGGATTCAATTAATTTTTCAGTTAAAGCACCTTTACCTGGACCAACCTCTAAGACGCAATCGTCAGGATTCAATTCGGCAGCCTTGACTATTTGATTCAATACATCCTGATCTTTCAACCAATGTTGTCCAAAGCGTTTTCTAGGAATATGCCTAAAACTACTCAAAGTGTTATCACCCAAACGCAAAATCTCATAACCACATTAGAAACGATCACATATTTCACTCAAATAAAACTAAATTATTTAAAATATAATAACAAGAAAATCTTCAATTAATATTTTTATTAAATGACTTTTGATAGCCATAGCCTTGAGCGCCTAAAAGAGCTAGGACGTCAACTTCCTAAAGAGTTGTCAAAACCTCAATCAAATGAATTAAAGAATCAAAAAGAAGAAAAAAATCAAAAGTTACATCCTGTAGAAACCGAAACCAACCCTGAACAACTTTTTCGAGAGTTGATGGAAATAAGTCCAGATGGAAATGTTCCACCTCATTTACTAGAAAGATTAAAAAACCTAGAATCAAATAATGTGAAAATTTCTTCCACTTCAGATCCACAGATTAATGAAAATTCTAAGGATCTTTCGGCTGAAGATGCCCTAAACCTATATACACAATTTCAACAATTTCTACTCGAAGATGATATCGATTAGAAATATTTTTATGCTTAATATTTCACACTATAAAATCGTTGCCATAGGAAAAATAAAAAAAAGGTGGATTCAAGAAGGTATAGAAATGTATTTAAAAAGATTACCTGGCTTAGAAGTGATAGAAATAAAAGACAGCACACAAATAAAAGAAGAACACACAATCAAAGGAATCATCAGCAAGAATGAAATACTCGTAACTCTTAATGAAAATGGTCAATCTTTCACATCAAAACAACTAGCAACAAAACTTCTAAACTCTCACAATCAAAATATTACTTTTGTTATCGGAGGTGCATCGGGACTTCCTTCTTCCCTCAATAATTCCGCCTCTTGGCAATTAAGTCTTTCATCTTTTACTTTTCCTCATGAAATAGCTCGTCTTTTACTAATAGAACAACTTTACCGCGCAAAAACCATTACCCAAGGAGGTCCTTACCACAAGGAATAGAGCAGGAACGGATGCATTAGCAGTTCATTTGTACTACAATAGATTGCATTGGTCTGGCCTATGCAATCAAGTAGCTCTTACTCTTCCTCAAAGGAAAGTTTGTCGACGCGATTAATTCCATTAGTAAAAGAAACTATTTCTGCAGGTTTTCCTTCTCCTGCCGAAGACTACATAGAACTCGGTATCGATCTAAATAAATACTTAATCAAAAATCCAATAAGTACGTTCTTTCTACGTGTAAGCGGTAATTCAATGAATAACGCAGGAATTTATAATAATGATTTATTAATAATAGATCGCAGTATAAAACCGAGTCCTGGTCATGTTGTAGTTGCTCTCTTGGATGGAGAATTCACTTTAAAAAGACTTATAAAAAAGCAAGATAATTATTATCTGAAAGCAGATAAAGAAAATTATCCCGCAATAAGCTTATATGAATATATAGATATACAAATATGGGGAGTCGCGATTTATTCGATACATGAACTACAAAAACAAAAAGTCTAATTATGTCCAAAGCAATTCTTCAAATTGATGGGAACAATTTTTATGCCTCATGTGAACAAATGATCGATCCTTCCACGAAAGGAAAGGGCTTAGTTGTACTTTCGAATAATGATGGATGCATAATAGCTCGAAGTTCAGAGGCAAGAAAAATGGGAATTCCTATGGGACAGCCCTATTTCAAGTTAAAGAATAAGCTGACTCAATTAAATATAAATGTGAGAAGTTCAAATTACGAGCTTTACGGTGATCTAAGTAATCGATTAATGCAGCTACTAAGAAAAAATTGTGAAGAACTAGAAATCTACTCTATAGATGAAGCATTTGGAACGATAAAACGTCCAAAAGGAAAGTGCTTATATCAATGGGGGAAAGATTTAAGAGCTTTGGTTTATCAAAACATAGGAATACCAATATCTATCGGCATTGGTGAGACAAAAGTTCTATCAAAGATTTCTAACCAACTAGCAAAAAAAATACAAACTAATTCAGGTATATTTGATATAGGTATTATTCAAAATAAAGACCATTATCTTAATCAAATCAAAGTAGATAAAGTTTGGGGTATAGGAAAAAAAATGTCGATATGGCTAAAGAATAAAGGGATAACTAATGCACGAGAACTTAGAGACATGTCAAGCGACCAAATTAAAGGAAAGTATGGTGTAGTTGGTCTACGCATTCAAAATGAATTAAAAGGAAACATCTGTATCCCTATAAAAGAGAGCTCATCAGATCGAAAAGAAATCTGCGTAAGCAGGAGTTTTTCATATCCCATAGATAGCTTAGAAGATTTGAACCAAGCAATCATTAAATATGTTTTAATAGCAAGTGCTAAGTTGCGAAAATACAATCAATTATCTTCAGCTATTACAGTTTTTACGAATACAAATACTCATTCAAAAGATTTTATGAGAAGTGAAGCAACAGAAAAGATAAGCGTTCCAACATCCAACTCAAAAATCATGATTGAAAAAAGTCAATCGCTAACAAAAGAAATTTTTAAACCTTATAACAAATTTATAAAGGCTGGTGTAATATTGCATAAACTTCAAAGAAACAAATACAAACAGAACCTAATGTTTGATTCAAAAAATATTCAAGAAGAATTATATCTACAGAAACTTGATAATCTAATAGATAATATTAATTCAAAAAATGGTATAGATACAATAAATTGGGGATCATCAATTATGGAAAAAGAGTGGGGACCGCGAAGAAAAAAACTATCTAGTATAATTACAACAAATATAGAAAATATTCCAACTATATATGCTCATTAGAAGATAGTATAATATTTACCAATGATGTTACATATTACAATTTAATAAAAGGTTTATGCTAAGTTAGAAGGATAAAAATAATAAAATAAAAAAGATAATGGAGTTCATAGAGTTTTTAGATAGAACGGAAATAGAAATAATAAAGATGGTAGAAAAAGCAGGATATAAAACAGCAGAAAATACAAAACTATGTTCAGCAGGTGAAAATTATGTAGGCTTTTTAAATAGGAGAAAAAAAGAAATTATCATTTGTACTAAAAATGCAAAGAAGAGAGAGCAATATACTCTTCTGAGAAAGAAAGATAAGGATATTTTTGAAAGGACAGCCTTACATATAAAAAAAGCTATAAGACATGAAGCTGTTCATGTTGCACAAGAATGCAATAATGGAAACTTATTGAAAATAGATAGAAAACTATCAATGAACCCAGCGAAGATAAATTCTTTAAAAGGATCTACAAGAATATCCGGAGAAGAAGAAAAAGAAATACAAGCATATATATTAGAAGACAAACCAAGATTAATAAAAAATGAATTGAGAAAATATTGTCTATAATGATTAATTAATATTAATTATCTCTAAGTAATTGAATAGCTTTTAATTTACTACTAAAAATTAAAACCATTCCTTGATCCAAATATGAAATTCCAATATAATTCTTAACAGCTTGTGAATTCACAAGAGCTGTTCCACATGTTTCAAGTATAAGCACAGGGAGAGTTGCATTTGATCCCTGCATCCTCTGGAGATCTAGAGATTGTCGTACAGCCAAATTTGCTTTAATAAATCCAATTTTATTGATAAAATCTGTCCAAAGATCATTAGATAAAGAACATTGATCCAAATTAAAGGGTGAGTTATTATTCATCAATAAATATAATTATAGAAAATTATTTATAACATCTCTGTTGATCTAAATTTAATATGTGTTTTCTTTCGGCGTAGTAAAGTTGCTGAAAATTTATAGCATCATTATTTAAGTCTTTAAACATGTTAATAACTCTTTTTTCCATATCAGATGAATCACTAGTCTCCGAATTTTCTTGAACAATAAGAGAGGCAATACAGTTTTCAAGAGTTTGTAATCTTTGAGAACTCCATGCTTCAATTAAATGTCTACAACGTTTTAAGGACTTTTGCTTTTCAAGTGCAGCTAGAGCTCCACGAATGAGCGACTCGGGATCACTTAATATTGCCAAACGAAGTTCATTAGGCTCTAGCAAAGGAGTAAGTTTAGGAAGATGTTCATTATCATTGGATAGAAAGTTATCTAACAATTTTTTAATTAAATCTAAATCAGCTAAAATATTATTTGAATCATCACCACGATTAATCTTCTCTACAATTTCAGGACCAAAAATGTTCTCCTCAATGTTACTTATAATAGACCATATTGCACGATGATGATTAATTGCAAAATCATCTAAGTCCCTTAGACGAAGTTCATAACGAATATAAGATCTATAATTAGGACAGTGAATATATGTAAAAAGTATATCTGCCTCACTTTTTTCTCTAAGACTAATTTCTTGAGGTTTATCAATTTTCTTAGAGCGTCCATGCCATCTTTGACCACTAATTTGATTACGTAAATCTTCCTCTAGTTGTAAAGCGAATCTAGCCTGACCTCCACTGAGACGCTGAGCAACTTTCTGTAGATAATGAGTTCTTATAGCCGTTTGAGGTAACTTTCCAAGAAGACTTACTAAGTTGCTAACGGCTTCCTGAAATTGATCAGATTTACTTAAATCTAAATCCTTCAATGATTGATCAATTTGCCAGTCCATCCAAAGAGGTGATTTTGCCGCTAAAGCTTCATATTCAAATGGAGAATTATCCTTAAGGAACTCATCTGGATCTTTTCCAGAAGGTAGTTGAAGGACTCTTAAATCTAGCTGACCTTGAATAGCAAGGTTTTCTACCTCACTAATAGCTCTATTAGCCGCACGAATTCCAGCATTATCTGAATCAAAATTTAAAAGGATCTTTTTACTATCGGTAGCACGTGAAAGAAGCGTGATTTGATTGCGACTTAAGGCTGTTCCTAAAGAGGCGACAACATTTGTAATACCAGAATCATGAAGTGCCATCACATCAAAATATCCTTCTACAACAATTGCATAATCTTTTTTCCTAATGGAAAGGTTTGATTTGTCTAAACCAAAAAGATTTTTACCCTTTTCAAAAATTTCAGTCTCAGGTGAATTTAAATACTTTGGTTCTGACCCATCAAGACTTCTTCCTCCGAAACCAATAACTCTTTTTTGCCTGTCATGAATAGGGACAATTATACGATTTCGAAATCTGTCATAGAAACCATTACCACCCTTTCGAGGAACAATTAATCCAGCCGATTCAAGTATTTCAACACTGACTTTTTCTATATCTACAAAATATTTTAGTAATGAATCCCAATTATCTGGGGCAAATCCAATCTCAAAATTGATTAAAGTACCATCAGTTAAATGACGTTTATTCTTAAGGTAATTAAGAGCATTTTCTCCACATGGAGAATTTAATTGATTTCTAAACCAACCAGTAGCGATTTTCAAAACACGATAAAGGGTATCTCTACGTGAAAGCTGCTGCTTGAGTCTTTCTTGTTGAGGTCCTTCAACCGTGTCTATTGGTACTTGATATTTCTTAGCCAATTCAAGAACAACATCACTAAAACTTTGTCTCTGAAACTCCATTAAAAATTTAATGGCATTTCCCCCGGCTCCACACGAAAAACAATAATAAAATTGCTTCCCGGGAATTACTGACATTGAAGGTTTACTATCATCATGAAAAGGACATATTCCAACATATTCTTTACCTTTTTTCTTTAAGACGACGTGTTCACCAACCACATCAACAATATCTACACGCTCTTTGACAGACTCAATTGTCCTTGGATGTAGTCGAGCTGAAGCCATATGATAATTTTAATTGATCTTTAAATATTTAGTTAAGAGATTCAGAATTTGAGAGAAAAACTACTTGTAGATGACTTTAATGGAAAAAAAACTTTAAGAGGGATCAAATTTTTAATAGGAAGTGGTTTTGCATTTAGCCTTATGAGTGTTTGTGTTAAGGCGATTGGAGGGAGAATACCAATTTCAGAACTTGTTCTTGCTAGGGCTACAATAAGTATAGTAATAACAAGATTTTTCTTATATAAAAATAAAATCAACCCTTGGGGACATCAGAAAAAGTTGTTACTTATAAGGGGTTTACTAGGAACAGTTGCACTATTTTGTATTTTCAAAGCCTTAACAATATTACCTATAGCAACAGCAACAGTAATTCAATACATTTATCCAACTTTTACAGTGATATGTGCATACATAATTTTAAATGAATTAATATTATGGAGAATAGTATATTCAATCATTATTGGTTGGATAGGAATTGTTTTAGTTAGTCAACCAGAGTTAACCAGCAACGGCGATATTCAAGAAACAATATTAGCAATAATCATTGCTATATTGGGCGCATTAATGACATCATTAGCATATATATGTGTAAGAAAGCTTTCTTCGAAAGAACACCCGCTAGTTATTATTTACTACTTTCCATTGGTTTCTATCCCCTTATCTATACCTTTTATTATTAATGAATTTGTATTACCAAGCGGAATAGATTGGTTCTGGATAATAGGTATTGGGATATTTACACAGGTTGGTCAACTCTGTATAACAGAGGGATTAAGACTATTGCCAGCCGGACAAGCAACTTCACTAAATTATTCCCAAGTTATCTTTGCAAGTATATGGGGTGTATTGATATTCCAAGAAACAATAACAAGTTCAATTTACTTAGGTGGTTTATGCGTACTTATTTCCACTATTATTAGTATAAGTGCATCCAAAACCCCACAAGCTGAAATATGAATTGTAAATCTTTAATTTTCTCAATTGTTCTTATTTGTAGTGGATCAACATCGATTCATGCAGATGAATATCAGCGAGGTTACTCAACAAGTAGAACTTGTACGAGAAACGAATATAGAGAAGAATATATTCCAGGAACAAGAAATGATCCTGGTTATGTCAAAAAATGGGAGGAAACGGTAGAAGTTCCTTGTCCAGGTCTTGGATCAACAAACAATAACAACAACAACAATAAATTTGATAACAATGATTGCTCTGAAGGCAAAATTGCAGGAGGTATATTAGGTGCTGGCTTCGCTACGGCAATATCCAGAGGGAAAGATCGTTGGTGGGCAATTCCTGCTGGTCTAGTAGGAGGATCAATGGTTGGATGCCAGATTGATGGTGGTTGAGTATATTTAAAATTCTTAAAAATTTAATCAAAATAAATAATGATTAGCTGGTTAAAAGGTGAAATAATTCATATCTGGAAAATATCCACAAAAAAAGGAGTTGTTCTAAATGTTGGTGGCATTGGCTATGAAATACAACTATTACCAAACCAAATACATAAATCTGAAGGTTCTAATGAAATTGAATTATGGATTCACCAAGTAGCTCGGGATGATGGAACAAGTTTATATGGTTTTATAGATGTTAATCAAAGAGATTTATTTCGGGAAATTATAAGTATAAATGGTATAGGTCCGCAAATTGGCATGTCCTTATTAGAGGACTTTGATGTCAATCAACTAGTATATGCAATAGCAAATAAGGATTCTAATTTATTAACAAAAACGCAAGGAATAGGTAAAAGAATCGCAGATAGATTAATACTTGAGCTAAGAAACAAGCTTCAAAGATTTATAGATAATGATGAAACAAGTCATTACGATAAAAGAGACATAGAGCCTAATCAATTTTCTAAATATATAGATGAAATATATTTAATTCTAAATTCACTTGGATATGTAGATTATGAAATAAAAGATTCAATTAAAATAATAACAAGCAACGAAAAAGAAAATTCTTTATTACTGAATACTCTATCTGCAGAAGAAAAAGCAGAGCTAATGGATAAACATCTCAAAGAGATTCTTATGAAATTGAGTGAAAAGAGTACTTGATAGAAGGCTAGGGATTAAATTAGACTTGAGAAATAAGAAATGCTAAACAAATGTCACTTGGCACAGAAGAGAAACAAAAGCTAATCAACACACATCAAGTACATCCAACTGACACTGGTTCAGTAGAAGTTCAAGTTGCGATGCTTACCACAAGGATCTCAAAATTAAGCAAACATCTTCAGGGCAATATCCATGATTTCTCCTCAAGACAAGGATTGCTCAAAATGATTGGTCAGCGCAAAAGACTTTTAGGTTACGTGCGAACTAAAAGTGAAAAAAGATATGCAGAGCTCATAGAAAAATTAGCTATTAGAGGCTAAAGACTGATATTAGATTGCTAGAAGCTAATGAAAGGTGCGAAAAAAAACAAAAAGGACCTACCTAAAGAAGTACAAATAGGATTCTCCAGCAAAAATTCGGCTCCAAAAATAATTTCAAAGAAATCTACAAAAAGTAGTAGCAAGAAATCAGGAATACCAAGCTATGTAGCAAATAGAATGGCAAGAAGAATAGCTATTACAACAGGTATTCCAACTCTAAGTGGCATGGGAGTGTTTATTGGAAGTTATTTTTTAATAAGCAAAGGTATTGCTGAAATATCTCCAACAGTCACTCTTGTCAGTTCAGCACTTTGTTTTCTTGTCGGCTTATTAGGATTAAGTTATGGAATACTCTCAGCGAGTTGGGACTTTAATCCAGGAAGTCTTCTTGGTTTTGAAAACATAAAGTCAAACATCAATAGGATGAAAGATGCATTCAAAACAAACCAAAAAGATATGTCTAGTTAAAAATCAAATTTAAATTACAAGACTTTTACTTGATCTTGCAATGAAGGAATTCTTAGACAGTAAATCCAAAGCTAAGTCAGTGTCCTTTACGCAAAACTGATCACCCAACCGTATATACCTAGTATTGTTATTATCCTTGAGACAGGCTACTACAGGGATTCGTACACCTAATTCATTTCTGGCAGGTCTATTTTTAGAAAGGCATTCTCTTAATTTATGCTGAATATTGATATCTGTTGCTTGATCAGGACGAAGATCAATCAAGAGAAATCTCAAATCATCAATTTCACGGCAATCATCAACAAGCAATTGAACAGTTTCATCTCTCCTATCAACGCTGCCCCATATCAACAACCTCGTTTCAACCATCAAATGATCAGATAGTCTTTCATAACATTTTGGGAAGACAACCGCTTCACAAGAACCAGTTAAATCCTCTAGTTGAATAATCGCCATCCTGTCTCCTTTTCTAGTTGTGACTTCTCTCATCTCTGGAATCATTGCAATAACACTGACCTTTGACTTATCCTTCTGCTCTTCTAAAGATCCAATGCTGATGGGAGCAATCAATTTTGCAGGTTCTGAAAGTTGCTTCAAAGGATGATCCGATAGATAGAAGCCAACATGCTCTTTCTCTAATTTAAGTTTGTCTGAGGGGAGATACTCGTTGACTTGTTTAGCCTTTGGAGCTGATGAATAATCATCAGTCGATGTTGATTCATTATCTGTAGATGTAGAAAAATCGAAAAGATTGCCTTGGCCGCTAGTTCTATCTTTTGCTCTAGAAGAAGCCCATTCAATAGTTAAATCCAAATCAGCAATAAGCTGAGCACGATTTGCATTTACCTCAAGACAATCAAGCGCTCCACTATGTATCAAGGCCTCAAGTCCTCTTCGGTTAATGGCACTAAGAGAAATTCGATCACATAATTGTGCTAAAGAAGTAAATTCGCCATCTTCATCTCTAGAGGTGATAATTTTTCTAATTGCACCATCACCTAAATTTTTGATAGCTGAAAAACCAAAAAGAATTGAATTATCTTTTGGAGTGAAATCAACACAAGAGGTATTGATATTTGGAGGCATTACGTTTATGCCCATTGAATTACAGTTAGAAATGTATCTTTGAACCTTGTCGTTCGAGCCAGCATTAACTGTAAGCAATGCCGCCATATAAGCGACAGGATAATGTGCTTTTAAATAAGCGGTCTGATAAGTAACCGCGCCATAAGCAGTTGAATGACTTTTGTTAAAGCAATATTCAGCAAACAAAACCATTTGATCAAATAACTTTTCAGCAACAATGGCAGAAACGCCATTCTTAACAGCGCCATCAACAAAGAGCGTTCTATGACGCTGCATTTCGGATACTTTTTTCTTACCCATTGCTCTTCTTAACAAATCTGCTTGACCAAGCGAATATCCTGCTAAATCCTGTGCAATCTTCATGATCTGCTCTTGATAAACCATGATTCCATAAGTCTCACTTAAAATAGGCTCAAGTGAATGATGTTGAAAATCAATACTCTCCTTACCATGTTTTCTATTTATAAATTTAGGAATTAAGCCTGCATCAAGAGGACCTGGACGATAAAGGGCAAGAATTGAAGAAATATCCTCAAGAGATGAGGGTTTTAGATCTTTTACTATTTGTCTCATTCCACTAGATTCAAGTTGAAAAATTCCTTCTAAATCTCCCCTAGAAAGTAATTCGAATGTTTTTTCATCTGTGAAAGGCAAAGTATCAGGATCTAATCTCTTACCAATTGATTTCTCAACTAAATTAATTGTCTTTTCAATCATTGTAAGATTTCTAAGTCCTAAAAAATCCATCTTCAAAAGGCCAAGTGATTCAATATCTTCCATAAAGTATTGAGTGATTATTTGTCCATCATTGTTTCTTTGAAGAGGAACTAAATTATCAAGTGAATTAGCCGCAATAACCACACCTGCTGCATGAACACCAAAAGTCTTATTTGTCCCTTCTATCCTCATTGCCATATCAACCCATTTTTTTACTCTTGAATCATTATTGTATTTTTCATAGAAATCCTTATTTGGCGATTCTTTTGAAATCATAGATGACAATTTTGCAGGCTTACCCCTTACAACTGGAATTAATTTCGCTAAACGATCTGCCTCTCCATAAGGGATATCAAGTACACGAGCAACATCTTTCAAAACAGCCTTAGATGTCATTCTGTTAAATGTAATTATCTGTGCAACTTTATCCTCACCATACTTTTTAGTAACATAATCTATAACTTCACCTCGTCTTTCAATACAAAAATCAGTATCAATATCAGGCATGGACTTTCTCTCAGGATTGAGAAATCTTTCAAATAGTAAACCATTTTCTACTGGATCAATATTAGTTATGTGAAGAGAAAAAGCTACCAAAGATCCAGCAGCTGATCCTCTACCTGGACCTACAGGAATGTTTTGTTCTCTTGCAAATCTTATATAATCCCATACGACAAGAAAATATGTAGGAAACCCCATTTGTTCTATTACATTCAACTCATAATCAAGTCTTTCTTTATAAGCAATTGGGAAATTTTCAAATTTGGTAATATTTAAAATTTCTTTCAAACCATTGATAGTTATCTCTTTAAGATATTCAATAGGTTTACATCCTTTAGGTATCGGAAAATTTGGCATCTTATAATTACCTAAGATGGTATATTCTTCAACCTTGTTTGATAGT
>QCIK01000003.1 GCA_003216715.1 Prochlorococcus sp. AG-402-L09
CAGAAATAACAATTAATGGCATAAAAGTTGATATTGCATCTGCTCGTGAAGAAACTTACCCCATACCTGGAGAAAATCCATTAGTCGAGTCATCAACAATCAAAAACGATCTAATTAGAAGAGACTTCAATATAAATGCTATGGCAATTGAACTAAAAGATAATAAGCTAATAGATTTATTTTCAGGTTTAGATGCAATAAATAACAAGGAAATGGACTTTTTGCATGAATCCAGCGTTCTAGAAGACCCAACTAGAATTATTCGAGCTTCTCGCTATTCAGCCAAGTTAGATTTTTGTCTATCTAATCAAGCCTTAAAACAAATAAAAGATACTATAAATCTTTGGCCTTGGAATTGGCATATTGGAGATCAAACTGATTTAGCCCCTTCAGCATTATCAATAAGATTAAAAATGGAACTCGAGTTGCTTTTTAAAAGTAAATATTGGAAAATTGCATTAAAAAATCTACAAGACTGGGGAGGATTAACAATATTAGATTCGGAGTTACAGAATGATCAAAGACTTATCGAAAAAATATTCATTGCAAAGAAGTCAAGTATTGAACCTCTAATAGCATTAGTTTATGAATCTAAAGACCCTATCTATCTTGCTAAAAGATTACACTTAGATCAACAACAAAAAGAAATAATAGAAGGAGCTTGTCAATTAAACAAATGTCTAGAAAATCTAATGGCTCATAATTTATATAAAAATTGGGCACCATCCAAGTGGACAATTTTTCTAGAGGAAATAAATGCTAATGAATCTTCATTCATACTTGAAATATGCAAAGAAAACCCTCTAAAAGAATACTTGAAATCTTGGCTATATAACTGGAAGGATATAGAGTCTCCAATAAAAGGAAATGATTTAATAGCTAAAGGCTGGGCACCTGGACCAGAGATAGGAATAGAAATAGAACGACAAAGAATGAAATTAATTGATGAAAAAAATCTTTCCTGAATTAGTTATGAGTATCTATTACGAAACAAAACCAATTTGAATCCAAGGACCTTTCTTTATTAGTTTTTCCGAATGAATCGATGGGCAACTAACAACCAAAGGGCCACAAGTTTGTGGGTCTACTAAAATTTTTAGCATAGTATTATAAAGAGAATCTTTAGAAGAAAAATAATTAGAGACAAGCTCAAATCTTAAGTTTTTATCTCCATCAATATTTTTTAAAAAAACCTCATTTGAAGGGGCTAAAGTACTTTCAAAACCTTTATCTAAAATTTCTTTTACACCATTATATATAGGTATATGATCTAGCTCAAGAGTGATTTTTAATGGTTCTAAATTCATCTTTAATTGATCACTATTTGTAGATTCTAACATTTCAGATAAATGACCCAGCAAACCAAAACCAGTTATATCAGTGCATGCATTTATAATTTTTGAGGTTGAATTTATATTTGTTAATTTATAAATAAAATCAACTAAATAATGCTGACTTATATTCATTTCTTTTAAAACAGAATCAAGTACATAAGGTTTTACTTGGCCATTCATAAATGCAGAAAATATTATTCCAGTACCTAAAGAGCGACTTATTAAAATTTGATCTCCCTTTTTCATTCCTCCCTTAGACCAAAAATATTTTTTATCATCAATAGTTCCATTAACAGTTAATGAGCCTTCAATTTCTAGAGAGAATGGTTCTTTAGATGTTCTTCTTGATTCTAATGTATGTCCACCTATAAGTTTTGCCCCCTGAATAGATAAAGCAGAATTAATACCTTCCAATACTTGAAATAATAACTCTTGCTGCAAATCATTAGGTAAGGATGGCAATTTTATAACAGATTGTGCAGAGATCACAGATCCTCCGCATGCCCAAATATCAGAGCAAGAATGAAAAGCCAAAAGCCTTCCATTTAGCCATGGATCACTAATTAAAGAAGGGAATCCATCGACACTTTGTATTAAAGTCCTACAAGAATTTAATATTCCTATCTCAATAGAGTCATCAGTTGAAGATTCTATTAAATCTAATTTTTTTAATGCTGAACTTAATGGAGTAAAAGCTAATTTTGCTGCACATCCTCTACATTTAATCATCTCTTTTTCTGAAAGCATTTCTATATTTATATCTTGAATAAAATGAAATTTCGAGACAAATTTTTTATCAATTGATTCTTTTAATCTTGATAGAAAGCCAAAAGGACCAATCATCACTTCACTCCAAGAAATAAAAGCTTTGGATTTCATATTTATATAGTTGATATCTAAAAGTTGTATTGCTTTTCTTTGAGGTTTCCATTCCTTAGGTTTTAAATCTTTACTTATTCTCTCTAAATTCTTTGCCAATGGTTTTGCTGAGCGAACAGCCCATACACCAGACGAAGGGCGAGGATGATCCTTAATAACTCCACAATCTCCTACAGCAAATAACTCTGGATAATTAAGGACTTGAAGAGTTTTTTTTGTTAATATCCTTCCATTTTCATCTATAGGAAAATGACTATCTTTTATCCATTCAAATGATTTATTACCAGTACATATTAATGTTGGATATAAAACAGATGGATCCTTTTCTATGATCTGAATCTTTAAATCTTTTAATCTTTTTAATAGATTTTTCCCAAGTTTGCTTCGGGATTTTACTTTTAATATAATAGACCTTTCTGGCCATCTTTTTCTTAAAGAAAAAGCTATTTCTATCCCAGCGAATCCGCCACCAATAATTACAAACGGTTTAGCAGAAGAATTATTCTTGTGGATATCTTGATCGACAATAAATTTATAAGACTCAGAAAAAGGTTTAATTGGAACAGCTAAATCTTTATCCCATGCAATTGCAGATTTAGAATTTAAGTTAGTTTTTGTTCCTACATTTATAGACAATAAAGAATATTCAATTTCTGGGCGTCCTGCTAAAAGTAATTTTTTTTTCTTAAGGTCAATCCCCTCAATTTCTGCCATCACAAATGAAATTCCTGCTTTTGAGGCAAGGTTCCTCAAATCAATTAGTATTTCATTAATCTTGTATTTACCTGCTATAACACCTGGAAACATCCCAGAATAAATAGTAGTACTTGATTTATTGACTAAAGTAATCATTCCAGCAGGCTTCAATTGTGGATTCATTGTCCATCGAAGTAACACAAGGGCATGTGTATGACCACCACCAGCAAGAACGAGATGATTACTGAACATGATTTTTTGAATATTTCTGGAACACCATCGGATACCTATGATTTCAAAGAAGCTAGATTAGGAATTATTGGCGGAAGCGGACTATATAGGATAGAAAATCTTAAAAACATAGTTGAATTAAGCTTAGACACTCCCTATGGAAAACCTTCTAATAAGTTACTAATAGGCAATCTATTTGGAATAGAGATTGTTTTTCTAGCTCGCCATGGAGAGAAACATACCTTAAATCCAAGTGAAATTCCATATAAAGCAAATATCTGGGCTATGCGTTATCTAAATGTTAGATGGTTAATATCGGCATCAGCTGTGGGATCGTTAAAAGAAAATATCAAACCTTGCGACATTGTTATACCCGATCAATTTATTGATCGAACTCATCAAAGGCCATTGACCTTTTTCAATAATGGAGTTGTAGCTCACATAAGCATGGCAAATCCATTTTGCGAAATTCTTTCTCAAATACTGTCGCAAGAAATAGAAAAACTTTTAACCAAAGGAAAAAAAATGCATATGGGAGGAACATATCTTGCTATGGAAGGGCCAGCATTTTCAACAAAAGCAGAATCAAACTTATATCGGGATTGGGGATGCTCAATCATAGGCATGACAAATCATACGGAAGCAAGATTAGCCAAAGAAGCCGAAATCGCTTATTCAAGTCTATCCATGGTTACTGATTATGATTGCTGGAATCAAAATTGCGAAAATGTGTCTGTCGAGATGGTCATTAAGAATCTGCAGGAAAATGCAAATTTTGCAAAATTAATAATAGCTGCTGCCGCTAAAAGGATCTCATCATTAAGGCCTTCAAGCTCTTTTCATAATGCTTTAAAAAATGCGCTAGTCACTCCAAAAGAGCATGTCCCAAGTAAAACTAAAAACAAAATCAAATTATTTACAGATAAATATTGGATTTAAAAAAAACCAACCGACATTAAATGTCAGTTGGTTTATAAGTTATTTCAAATAAATAGTATTTTTCTAGTTAAAACTAACCAGCGTTACCAATACCAGTGTATGAACCATAAAAGAAAATACCAAGAACAAAAATAACAGCTGTTCCACCTGCAGTAGCCACTAACCATAAAGGAAGTGCACCCTCTGTCCACCGTCTTTGCCAGGAGACTGCAGGCATACCATTTGGCAGACGATCTCCTGCTCGTCCATCAGGTCCTTTTAATTTGCTCATGATAAAGAGATTTAGTTAAAGAAGTAACTGGAAAAAAGAATTCCCATTACAAAAACAAGTAAGAGTCCAAGATAAAGACTTGTTCGGTTTAATTCAACCGGAACTTTATTTGGATTTGGATTGACTTGCATGGATAAAAAAGCAATCAGATGAAATTGGGTTATTTCAGACGCGTGTCAAGTTCAGCCTTGGAATCAAAGCGCTGAACTACAACAGGAGCTTTGCTTTCTCCAGCCTGAAAATACGTATCTGGTCTAGGAGTTCCAAAAGCGTCGTAGGCAAGCCCAGAAGACACAAATAGGAATCCTGCCACGAAGATCGCAGGAAGTGCCACAGCATGGATGATCCAATAGCGGACACTAGTAATGATCTCAAAAAACGGGCGTTCCCCGGTAGAGCCGGCAGCCATAGCCTCACTTAATCAGCTCAGTGATCTTATCAAGCGAAATCAAAAGAAACGATCTCTGTTGCAAGGTGGTTACACAGAGTCATGGAAATCATAGAATTTTTGATGATTTCAACCCTTCCAACGCAATAAATTCCCCCTTTCGCCAAAAACAAATCCTTTAGGATTGACACTATTTGAATCGTCCACAAATAGAATTCTTATGAAATTCGTAGGAACAGACTCACCAACAGGGTCTTTTTCCCAAGTTTTTCCATCATCATTGCTAACTAATAAAGTTCCATTTCCTCCAGCTGCCCAAATCGACTTAGATGGATCCCAAACAAGATCTTGATAGTTATACCCATTGACGATTGGGATTATGGGTTTTGACCAGGAGTCGATATCATCCGGATCTGCATTAAACCTGATTTCAGCTCCTCTAGAAAGCATCCATAAATCTCCATTTGGCTGCTCACCAACGCTCTGAACTCTCTTACTACTTGCTCTTTGATGAGGGCTCCATACCTCCTGGCCTGGACTTAACACTGAGAAGAAGTTACCAAGACTACTAACACTTATATATCCACCTTTATTTGTGCGCCTTAATTCTCTTATGCCTCCAGAGCCTGAAGTATCGACAACTAGTGCTTCCCAATTCACGCCAGCATCAGTTGTTTTATAAATTGCTCCAGCAGTAGTTGCTAACTCAGCAGAATCATTATCAATTGTTGTTATCAAATATGGATCTCCAGGCAACTTATTTCCCAAATCGAGACGAGTCCAATTTTTTCCTCCATCAGTTGTATGAAGAATCAATCCTGGTTGACCTGCAATCCAACCTTCTTGGCCTTTAAAATCAATGCTTATTAAACGAAAGTTACCTTCGCTTGGAATATCTAAATTTCTTTCTTTCCAGGTAATTCCTCCATCATTTGTCTCCAGAATCAACCTATTTGTGCCAACTAAAAACCCATTTTTGTCATCAACGAAGTCAACATCTAGAGGATTTGCCTCAGTATCTAGGTCAATTAATGACCAAGGACTTGATGAGCCAATTGAGGCATTACTAACAGTACAACCACTAAGAGCTACTCCTATAATTAATACGAGGGTCAAATTAATGACATTTGAAAACAGACGTTTCATTTCAAAGAATAAAGAGAGAGAAAACAGGCAGCGGCTAAAGCCAGGCTTCCAAAAATAAGAACGTTTTTCTGGCCTGAAGGAAGTTTATTAAATCCAAAGCCATATGTAAGGTTTTCTTCAAATCCACTAGGCTTTGATTTAGGTCCAATATCCTTGTATCCAGCAAATCCTACTCGACAGACTGGACATCTGAACTTCTCTCTATCTATGTCTAGAAATGCTGTTCCTGGCTCAATATTTAGCTTTTTTATACCCTCATCAGGATCATAAATAAAACCACAACTCATACATTCGAAGCGATTTGCTTTTGGATCAAATTCATCGGTTGAGTTTTTTGATTCAAATGAAATAACTTGGTTTTGTTTTTCATCAGAATTCAAATCTCCCAAAGGATTTGTTTTGGTTTTGGTGTCTTCACTCACAGTTTTCACTTTCACATATAACAACTCTATGGCACTAATCTAGAAAATGACTGTCAGAATGATATTGAAATCAGTAAGTCATTCATGTTTTCCCTTCAGGGTTATGAGTATTTTTTAGGATTTCTTCTTATTTCTGGAGCAGTTCCTATTCTTGCTCTCACAACAAATAAGCTAATTTCTCCTAGAAGTAAAGCAGGAGAAAGACAGCTTACCTATGAATCTGGGATGGAACCAATTGGAGGAGCATGGATCCAATTTAATATTCGTTATTACATGTTTGCTCTTGTTTTCGTTATATTTGACGTTGAAACGGTCTTCCTTTACCCATGGGCAGTTGCATTTCACAAACTTGGGTTATTAGCTTTTATAGAAGCACTTGTTTTCATCACAATATTGGTTGTTGCACTAGCATATGCATGGAGAAAAGGTGCCCTTGAATGGAGTTGAATCCCTTGAATAAATCTCCCTCTTCTGAAGCTGCTAGAAGTCTTAGAGAAGCTTCCTGTGGCCCGGTGGCAACGCCAACCGTAACAAACGATTTAAGCGAAAACATAATCCTTACCAGCCTTGAAGATCTTCACAACTGGGCGAGATTAAGCAGTCTATGGCCTCTTCTCTATGGAACTGCTTGTTGTTTTATTGAATTTGCAGCATTAATTGGATCTCGATTTGACTTTGACAGATTTGGATTAGTACCAAGAAGTTCTCCTAGGCAAGCAGATCTACTAATAGTGGCAGGTACTGTAACCATGAAAATGGCACCCGCTCTTGTAAGGCTTTATGAGCAAATGCCTGATCCAAAATATGTAATTGCTATGGGAGCTTGCACTATTACTGGTGGCATGTTCAGCGCAGATTCAACCACGGCAGTTCGAGGTGTTGACAAATTAATACCAGTTGATCTTTACCTTCCTGGCTGTCCTCCAAGACCAGAAGCAATATTTGATGCTGTGATCAAATTAAGGAAAAAAGTTGCAAACGAATCTATCTCTGAGAGATCAAAGATTACTCAAACTCATCGTTATTTAACTATTCCTCACAAGATGAAGAGAGCCGAGTCAAAAGTCACTGGACAATATCTAAATGCAAAATCCCAACTAATTGCATTAAATCCTTCCTTATCTGAAGAATTTGATCAATCTATAAAAGAGGTTCAAAAAATATCTGAAGAACTTTCAAGCAATTAAGCATCTCTTATTAAAAAAATGACAAACGAAACAGAAATTGTAGTAGAAGAAAAAATCACTGGTCCAATAAGCGATTGGCTTTCTAAAAATGGATTTGAACACATTCCTCTTCAAGATGATCACTTAGGAGTTGAAACAATAAAAATTACGCCAAACAATCTTTTATCAATAGTTGAAGCTTTAAAAAAGGATGGATTTAATTACCTTCAATGCCAAGGTGGATACGATGAAGGTCCTGGTTTAAATATTGTTTGTTTTTATAATTTAATAGAAATAAGTGAGTTTAAAAAAGATTTTTCTCCTCGCGAAGTAAGATTAAAAGTATTCCTAGCTCGAGATGGGGAATTAACTGTTCCAAGTTTATACGGTCTATTCAGAGGAGCAGATTGGCAAGAGAGAGAAACATTCGATATGTATGGTGTTAACTTCACAGGTCACCCTCATCCTAAAAGACTTTTAATGCCTGAAGATTGGAAAGGATGGCCACTTAGGAAGGACTATGTTCAGCCAGATTTTTATGAAATGCAAGATGCATACTGATTTATTTACCTTTTTTGTATCTTCTATAAAATCTCATTATTGCTAAAGCGAGACTCCTAGGATCATGCCTCAAAGTTGGAGTAGCCTTTGAGCCCTGAAGAGAAGCCAAATAAACCTTATAGCCTCTAGATAAAAGATCAAATTTATTGCATTTCACTGGTTCAGCCCCTTTTGATTTGTAGTAATCAACCAATGGGGAGGGTTCTAATTCATCTTGCGCAAGTATTGAACTAAATATTTTCCTAGTAATTCCTCTAGATGCCAATTGCGCTTCGATAGCCCTCACATGACCAGTAACATCAAGTCCATCAGTTTCACCTGGTTGAGTCATCAGATTACATATATATAACTTTGGTGCTTTGCTCCTCTCAATAGCTTCGACTATTTCAGGAACAAGTAGGTTTGGAAGAATTGAAGTGTATAGACTTCCAGGCCCTATCAAAATAATTTCAGCATTTCTGATCGCTTCCAGTGCTCTTGGCAAAGCTGGAGGTCGAGAAGGATAACAACCGATTCTGATTATTGGTAGACGAGCCTTCCCAATAGCTGATTCTCCATCTATTCGATCACCATTTTCAAGTTCGGCCCACAACCGGACATCTACATTAGTTGCTGGTACAACTTGACCTTGAACAGCTAAAACCTTGCTTGATGCAGTTATTGCTGTCTCTAAGCTTCCAGTTATTGCAGTTAAAGCGGACAGAAAAAGGTTCCCAAAGCTATGTCCCTCAAGTCCACTTCCTGAAGGGAAGCGATACTGAAAAAGACCTTTTATTAGTGGCTCTTCTGTTGCTAAAGCTGCTAAACAATTTCTTATATCTCCTGGAGGCTGAACTCCCAGTTCTCTTCTAAGAACCCCACTACTTCCTCCATCATCTGCAACAGTAACTATTGCCGTTATTCGACTGCTATATCTTTTTAAACCTTTTAATAATGACGATAAACCTGTGCCTCCTCCAACAGCAACAATATTGGGACCTCTATTTAATTTTTGTTTAGCTCTCAAAGCATCAACTAAAAAAGTATCTTTTTTGGAACCTAAGGCCTGCCTAATAGATTCAAAACTTCTTCCTTGACCCCAAACCAAAAGAGATATCCCTATCAAAAAAACTATTGGCCCAGAAATATTTCTAGGTATGAAAGTAGTTATGAATCCTAAAAACCAAAAAAGTATTTCAACCACCCAATAAATTGGACGTAGATCGGCCCAAATTGACGCTCCAATCAAAGCAATTAATAAGCCCAAGCCAGATGTCATCATCCACCTTTTAACTACTAGCCCAGGCAAAAGCCATCTAATAGCTCTTTTAAAGCGTGAGTAAAGATGAAAAGACAAACTAGCGAAATAGCTTTTACGCAAAGTAGATCTTCTTAATTTTCTTTTCCTTCTTTGGTTCAATGGATTCAAGTTAGAGAAGATTTCAACAAAGAGACCTAAATAATTAATTCATATAAATTCTAATTAAACTTCCCAATTTACCTATCTCATACAAAATGAGATAGGTAAACAGACATTAGGAGAGAGTGTGCCAAAAAACACTCAAGTATTGTTGATGAAAGATCTCAGTGTTGAACTGGGATCAAATAAAGTTCTCAATGAAGTCAATCTTGCCATAGGTGCTGGAGAGAGACTGGCAATTGTTGGTCCATCTGGTGCAGGAAAGTCAACAATACTTCGCCTCATAGCTGGTTTGCTATTACCTACTAAAGGAAGTCTTGAAATATCAGGTATTGAGCAAAATTATTTAAGGCTTGATCAAAACGAACCTCCCGATGTGAGATTAGTTTTTCAAAACCCAGCATTATTAGCATCATTAACAGTTAAGGAAAATGTAGGTTTTTTACTTGAAAAGCAAAAAGTTTTTTCCGAAGAAACTATCAATAAAAAAGTCATACAATGCTTGCAAAAAGTTGGTTTATACGATGTCGCAGAAAAATTTCCAAATCAACTCAGTGGAGGGATGCAAAAAAGAGTAAGTTTTGCTCGTGCCTTAATTAGTGATTCAACGGAAGGAACAAACTCAATACCACTTCTTCTATATGACGAACCAACTGCTGGTTTAGATCCAATAGCTTGTACTCGAATTGAAGATCTAATTATTAAAACAACTGATGCTGCGGAAGGCTGCTCAATCGTAGTAAGTCACGTTTCAAGTACAATTGAAAGAACAGCTAACAGAGTTATTTTGCTTTACGATGGAAAATTTCAATGGGATGGATCTATAGATCAATTTAAACAAAGTGAAAATTCCTATGTAAAACAATTTCGCACAGGTAATCTTCAAGGACCTATGCAACCAGAGGACTTATAAATTTATGCGTAGAAGTTTACGAGATGCGTTTGTTGGATTTTCACTATTAGGTGGGTTAGTTATCTTTTCAGGGGCGATGCTTTGGTTAAGAGATTTTCGTTTAGGTTCTAAAACCTGGGAAATATCTGCACACTTCAAAGATGCAAGTGGTCTTGCTCAAATGTCACCAGTTACTTATAGGGGGATTATTGTAGGCTCTATTCAAAAGATAAATTTCACTCCAAACACTGTTGAAACTAAAATCAAATTAAACGACGATAATTTAATTTTACCAAAACCTGTAATTGCAAAAATAACTACTAGCTCTATGCTTGGTGGAGATGCTCAATTATCGCTAGTCTCATTAGGTAAATCATTAAATAGGAACGAACTAATTACAGTCAAAAAAGATTGCCCAAATAAAAGAATTTTATGTAGTGGAGATAAGATTAAAGGGGTAGAAATGGTTAGTATTTCTAGTTTAACAGAGGGTATAAATGGAATTATTGATGAAGCAGATAAACAAGCAATAGTAAATAAAGTATCAGAATCAATTCAACAATTTGATAGAACCCAAGCCAATCTTGATGAGCTTGTCTTGTTATCTAAATCAGAACTTATAAGAGCAAAACCTATAATCTCTGAGCTAACAAAAGCTTCTGTTCATTTAAATAATATTCTTGAAAGCCTCGATAATCCTAAGACTCTAAAAGATATTCAGGACCTTGCCTCAACATCAAGTTCGCTGACAAAAAAAATTGACCAAATGAGTTCAGATATGGGAAATATTTTGGAAGACAAAGAACTTCTAGATGCCCTAAAAAGGTTGACTATAGGTTTGAGTAAATTATTTGATGATATATATCCATAAAAAACAAATAGTTTCAGGTCACACTATTA
This sequence comes from Prochlorococcus sp. AG-402-L09, assembly GCA_003216715.1. Classification (GTDB taxonomy): domain Bacteria; phylum Cyanobacteriota; class Cyanobacteriia; order PCC-6307; family Cyanobiaceae; genus Prochlorococcus_B. Next base: position 11,225 of record QCIK01000003.1, read on the forward strand.
ATTGCATCCATTGCGATTGAAGCAATAGCTTGATCACTTGCCTTAGGTAATTGAACATATTTGCCTCCTGACGCTTCAGCCAAGTCTTTACCCATACCACTTGCAATAAACTTTCTTTCTGTATCAATTACCAACAATTTAATACCAAGAGCTCGATAGCGCGAAGCGACATCAAGAACTTCTTGCTTCAAGTCAGGAGGTGTCTCTCCCTCAAGGACTGGTTGACCTAATGAAGTACTTAATGGAACGTTTCCTCTACCATCTGTAATTGCTACTACAACCACCTGACCGAGATCTCCTGTCGCCAAAGCATTTGCTCCTACTCTTGCAGCTTGAGTTAATCCATGTGCAAGTGGAGATCCACCACCACATGGCATTGCCTCAAGTCGTCTTTTCGCAGCAGTAATTGATCTAGTTGGCGGAAGCAAAACTTCTGCTTGATCTCCTCTGAAAGGTATTAGAGAAACTTCATCTCTGTTTTCATAGGCTTCGGTTAGTAAACGAATAACAGCTCCCTTTGCACTTTGCATTCTATTTAGAGCCATTGAACCACTTGCATCAACCAAGAAAATCACAAGCGCGCCTGCTTTACGCTGAAGTAATTTTGCGCGCAAATCCCCTTCCTCAACAATAACTCTCCTATTAGGTTCTCTTTCCCTTCTTGCTTTCTGATAAGGCGCTGCAGCTCTTAAAGTTGCATCAACTGCAATTCTTCTAACAGGACCTCTTGGAAGAATTGGTTTTACATATCTTCCTCGGTTATCACTTAAAACAGCTGACCGACTTCCACTATTTCCACTTTTTGATTTGGTGGATGAAAACAGTAACAAATCAGGATCAACAGCACATGCTTCTGGATCAAGCATAAATTCCTCAGGGATTGGAGGTGATGACTCTTGGTCTTGATCCTCTTCCTGATCTTCTTCTTGATCTTCTTCTTGTTCATTATTGTCATCAGAGTCTTCAGGAGGTGGAGGTGGTGGCTGCTGATCCTCAGGAGCAGGAGGCTCCATTTCCTCTTCTGAAGGCATTTGCATAGCCCTGGGAGCAATTACAAGTCTTACTGCGGCCTTTAAATCTTCAGCATCCACTGAATCCCTACCACACAAAGCAGCATGAGCCTTTGCAACTCTTACAGCATATAGCTCTGATCTATGACCTTCTACACCTCCTCGAATGGCTTCTACTACTAAGTATTCAATTTGATCACTACTTATTTGAACATCTGGAAGCCATTGTCTTGCTAAAAGCAATTGTGTTGAGAGAGATTCGGTATCTTCAGACCATTTCTTAGAGAAAGCTTCACTTGATTGTCCATGAGAAATAGCTGACTGAGTTATCTCAACTCTTTGTTCATTTGTAATTAATTGATCTGCAGATAACACAATTGCAAATCTGTCCAATAAATGGTCCCTCAATGCCCCTTCTTCAGGATTGTAAGTAGCAATTAATAGAGGACGGCATGGGTGACTAAGACTTAATCCTTCTCGTTCGACTCTATTTTCACCTGCCCCTACTGAAGCCAAAAGAAGATTGACAATGCCATCATCCAACAAATTCAATTCGTCTATATACAAAACTCCTCTGTGAGCTTCAGCCAGCAACCCTGGCTGAAATACTGGGGCTCCACTCGACAATGAAGCAGCAACATCAACAGCACCAACAAGCCTATCCTCAGTTACTCCTAAGGGGACTTGAATAAAAGGCGCAGATACAACTTTTTTAGGGATTTTTTCTAAGTCACTAATATTTTCCAGACTTCCTATTTTTTTTGCAAACAGTTTTTTTGTTAAATCATCCCACTCCCCTGAAAATGAAGGATCTAAATTTCTACCTACTGGATAAATAAAAGAATCATCATCATCCTCAGTATTAGCTAATTTTTCTAAATCGATTATTTCAATCGGAGGTAGTAGGGCATGTAACCCTCTTGCTAAAACAGATTTTCCAGTCCCCCGGCCACCAGCAATTATTACACCACCCAAACCTGGATCAACTGCGGCGAGCATTAACGCAAGCTTTAAAGTTCCATGGCCCGTAATTGCAGCCAAAGGGAAAGCTCGACTGGCTCTATCCATGACAGCAATGTCTTTTGGAGCCGAAGACATATTGTTGTTATTCAATCCACTGGAAACCATAGGGTTGGATAAATCAAGCAATTTTTAAAAAGTCTTTTAATATTCGCATGGCTTATGCAAAACAAAAAACAGAATTGAAACTCGTCATCTCAATAGGCGCAAATATCCCTGGCATTCTTGGAGATCCCATAAGAACAATCGTCGCCATGAGGCCGCAATTAGAAACAAGCATAGTTGAGTGGTTTGTTGCTTTAAATGGTGCAAATATCGACTCACAAAATATTGATAAGTCTTTATCTTTTCAATGGGCACCTCTATTTGAAACTGATCCTTTAGGGGGTCCAATTGATCAACCAAAATTTATTAATACAGTACTTGTTGTAGAGGGAGAAAGTTTTTACTCAGTAACTCCAAATGAGAAAGCAGCTATCTCTCTTATGAAAAAATTTTTAGAATTAGAAAGAATCGCAGGTAGGAAAAGAGAAAATAAAGAAATTTCTTGGGGGCCAAGATCTTTAGATATTGACTTCATTTCTTGGGGAGAACTTCAAATAAATACAGACACTCTGATTTTGCCTCATCCAAGATTAAGTGAAAGAAACTTTGTTTTAATTCCCCTTTCAGAAGTTTTATCAAAGGCTCAAGGGAAACCGAAACGAATAAATTCTCAAAACATATGGCCTGAATAAAACTCGTAACAAAAAACACCAACCTTTTCTAAAAAAATCAGTCATCCTGTATGAATAGAAAAAAATGTATGTCTATTCCAGGACCTGAGCCCTCAGAAATTATTGAGACAAAAGCTTGTCTTGATGCAAAAAAAATTCGTTTTGAAATCAACAAATTTCTTTTACCTAATTCAATGGAAGGCGAATTTGGGATCATTCGTCACCCAGGAGCTGCATTGGCAGTACCCATAACAGATTCTGGAGAAGTAATTATTCTTCGTCAATACAGATTTGCTTGCTCAAGAAGAATTCTAGAGTTTCCAGCTGGGACCTTAGAAACAGGTGAAAGTCCACTTGAATCAATTAAAAGAGAAGTTCAAGAAGAAAGTGGTTACGCTGCAAAAAAATGGGACAATCTTGGAGCAATGCTTCCTTGCCCAGGATATTCAGACGAAACAATTCATCTTTTCCTTGCAAGAGATTTAACTAAACTTGAGCAGAAACCTGAGGGAGATGCAGATGAAGATATTGAAGTATTAAAAATTACACCTGAAAAGTTAAATCAAATTATTGCAAGTGGAGAAGAATCACTTGATGGGAAAACTATTACTGCTTGGTTCAGAGCATGTCAAATCTTGAATATAAAATGACAAAATTTCGATCTATATTTTGGCACAGAAGAGATTTAAGAATTGAAGACAACATAGGTCTAATTGAAGCATCTAAAAATTCAAAAAATTTAATTGGAGTATATATTTTAGATCCCAATCTTTTAAATCTCAATAGAACTACATCTGAAGCAAAAAATTGGTTTTTGGGTGAAAGTCTCTTAGAACTTCAGAAGAATTGGGAAAGAAGAGGAAGTCTTTTATTAATATTAAATGGAGATCCTATTAAATTAATTTCTAGATTAGCGGACTTAATTAAAGCTGAATGTATTTACTGGAACGAAAATATTGAGCCTTATGAAATCCATAGAGATAAAATAATTACAGAACATCTTTCGAAAAATAAAATAAAAGTAAATACATTTTTAGATCAATTAATTGTCAATCCAAGCGATATAAAAACAAACAATAATGAGCCTTACAAAGTATATGGACCCTTTCATCGTAAATGGATTGATATAATAAATAAGACCAACATCTCAAATAATAATATAATACCAATCTCAAGAACTTCTGAAAAAATTAGAGGTCTAGATAACGGAGAATTATCATTAATTAAAAACTCAGATTTAAACTATTCTATTACTAAAAAAAATAAATATATTTATTATTTACTTTCTTCAAATAGATTTAAAGATACTAATTTTTGTCCATGCAAGCCAGGAGAGTATGAGTCAAAAAAGCAATTAAATTTTTTCATAAATTCAGGAGGTATATATTCATATAGTCAAGCAAGAGATATTCCATCTTTAGAATCAACTTCTAATTTAAGTGCTGCTTTAAGTTTAGGGACAATAAGTTGCAGAGCAGTATGGAATAAGGCACAAATATCAAAAAACATGACGACTGATGAATATCAAATAAATTCTATAGATATTTGGATAAAGGAACTTGCTTGGAGAGAGTTTTATCAAAATGCTCTAATTAATTTCCCAGAGCTTGAGAAAGGTCCCTATAGGAAAAAATGGTTAGATTTTCCATGGCAAAATAAAACTGATTGGTTTGAAGATTGGTGCAATGGATTGACTGGTATCCCAATTATTGATGCTGCAATGAGACAACTTAAGCATTCTGGATGGATGCATAATCGCTGCAGAATGATTGTTGCCTCTTTTCTAGTAAAAGACCTCTTAATTGATTGGCGATGGGGAGAACTTTTCTTCATGAAGAACTTAGTCGATGGTGACTTGGCATCAAATAATGGAGGTTGGCAATGGAGCGCCAGCAGTGGAATGGATCCAAAACCCATGAGAATATTTAATCCTTATAGACAAGCTTCTAAATTTGATCAAGATGGTAACTATATTCGAAAATGGATTCCTGAGTTATCACATATTTCAACGCCTAATTTACTTTCAGGCGAAATACTTTCAGCGGAGAAAAATGGCTATCCAAAACCTATAATAAAACACAAAAATCAAACATTAATATTCAAAGAATTATATTCAAATATTAAATAGCTATTTTTTATATATTTCCTTTATTTTATCAATTACATATGATTGATGAATAGATTTCAACTCGGGGAATATAGGTAGACTAATTACCTGAGTACATACTTTTTCAGTAACCGGAAGAGATCCTTCTTTATAACCTAAATCTTTATATGCAGGTTGAAGATGTATGGGTATTGGATAATAAATTATTGTATTTATCCCAAGCCTATGAAGTTCAGTTTTAAATAGATCTCTATTTTGATGGTCAAAATCACATGCTGCAATAGATTTTATATTTTCAACAAATGAATTGTCCATTATTCTTATTACAAATTGATTCCAAGAATGACCAGAATTATTTATCAAATTATTAGATGGTAATTCAATTGATTCTATAGTTGATAACTTACTAATATAATTAATTGCTATTGTATTTCTTTTCTCTATCCATTTATTTAATCTAGTTAATTTAACATTTAAGATTGCAGCTTGCAATGAATCAAGTCTACTATTATATCCAATTTTTGTATGAAAATATCTCTTTGGCATCCCATGAATAGCTAATTCCCTAATTGTTTTTGCCAGATCACAATCATTAGTAGTTATGGCTCCTCCATCTCCTGCTGCTCCTAAGTTTTTGGTAGGGAAAAAACTAAAACAACCTACATCCCCATAACTTCCTACGGGTTTACCTCGCCAATTTGCACCAGCCGCTTGCGCACAATCTTCTACAACCTTTAAATTATTTATTTTAGCAATTGCCATTATTTTATCCATATCCATTGGATGGCCAAACAAGTGAACAGGCAAAATAGCTTTTGTTCTAGGAGTTATTGCTTTCTCTATTAAACCAAGATCCATAAGGTAATTTTTAGGATCAATATCCACAAAAACCGGCCTAGCTCCCACACTGGTAATTGCTTCTGCGGTGGCGAAAAAACTAAATGATGATGTGATTACTTCATCATCTTCACCAATATTTAGTGACCTTAATGCAAGAATTAATGCATCAGTTCCACTATTGCAACTAACTGAGTAAGAAGTTTGTATCGCGGAAGCAAAAGCTTTTTCAAACAAAGCCACTTCATCTCCTCCAATATATTTTCCACTTCTAAAAACTCTAATTAAAGCTTCTTCAATCTCGTCTCCAATTTCGGAAATTTGTTCATCAAGACTAAAAGGAGGTATTTGCATAACTATTTAAATTAAATTGCAAAAATGAAAAATCAAAAAAACACTCATTAAGTTATCCAAACCACTCAGGTTCCATACCAGGATGCCATTTAATATTGCAACCGATGGAAGGTTTTTGATCAGGTGAAATATCTTCTCCCTTTAATAATGAGCTAAGTGCTAGACGAATATCATCACCAGAGACAGGTATTTCATTTCCAGGTCGACTACCATCCATTTGTCCCCTATACCTCAATTTTGATACTCCATCTTGAGAAGGCCAAAAAACGTAAAAATCTGGAGTGCATGCAGCCTTTAGAGCTTTTGCCAATTTCTGATCACAATCAAACAAATAAGGAAATTTCCATCCAAGCTTATTAGCTTGAGAAGCTAATAAGCTTGGAGAGTCTTGAGGATGAGTTATCAAACTATTACTAGAAACAGCTACAAATTGAACATCATCTCCAAAAGAATTAAACAAATTTGTAATTCCACTTTCAACGTGTTTAACAAACGGACAATGCGCACAAATAACCATCAGAAACAATGGTTTTTTAATTAAATTAAAACTTTTAATTTGGCTAGCACCTTTAAATGGATCCAAAGGAGAAAGATCCAAACCTGAAACCATCTCTAATTCAAAATCAGGTAATTGCGTCCCAAGTGGAAGCATTGTTGAGGCTGTCCGAACCATGATTTTTACTGTTTTTTTTGGTTAATGGATTAAAGAACTTTTAACTATATATACATTTAACTATGAGTCTTACCCCTAAATAAGGGACAATAAAGAATACTAACCAAAAGAATTCGACAAGATGCTTCTCGATCTTAGTGGCAAAAAAATCCTCGTAACGGGGATAGCAAACAACAGATCAATTGCGTGGGGAATTGCTCAACAATTAAACGCAGCTGGAGCAGAACTAGGAATCACATACTTACCGGATGAGAAAGGTCGATTCGAAGCAAAAGTCAAAGAACTAACATCTCCGTTAAATCCAAGCTTATTTTTACCACTCAATGTTCAAAACTCTTCTCAAATAGAAGAAGTTTTTGAAGCAATTAAGAATCAATGGGGACAGATTGATGGATTAGTCCACTGTTTAGCCTTTGCAGGAAAAGAAGAATTAATAGGAAATTACAGTGCGACATCTTCAGAAGGGTTTACAAGAGCTCTAGAAATAAGCGCATATTCTCTTGCTCCATTATGTAAATATGCAAAACCTCTTTTCAGTAAAGGTGCAGGAGTTGTTACGTTGACTTATTTAGGAGCAGAGCGCGCAATTCCTAATTACAACGTAATGGGTGTAGCAAAAGCAGCTTTAGAGGCTTCAGTTAGATATCTTTCAGAGGAACTTGGTCCTGAAAATCAGGTTCGAGTCAATGCAATTAGCGCTGGACCAATAAGAACTCTTGCAAGTTCAGCTATTGGAGGGATTTTAGACATGATTCATAATGTAGAAGAAAAAGCTCCTCTAAGGAGAACCGTTACCCAAATCGAGGTAGGAAACACAGCTGCTTTCTTGCTTAGCGATCTTTCAAGTGGTATATCAGGTCAAACTGTTTATGTTGATGCTGGGTATTGCATAAACGGAATGTGATTTTATTTCAATTTAATTAATAGATAGATATGAACAGAACAAGATCAGGAGAAATCAGCAGAGTAACAAAAGAAACGGAGGTTTTTGTCCAAATTGATATAGATGGGTCTGGACAGTGCGATGTAAGTACTGGTATTGGTTTTCTAGACCACATGATCCAGCAATTATCTAGCCATGGATTATTCGACATAAAGGTAAGAGCAAATGGAGATACTCATGTAGACGATCATCACACTAATGAAGATATTGGAATCGCAATAGGACAAGCCTTATCAAAGGCACTTGGAGATCGATCTGGCATAAAGCGTTTTGGTCATTTCCTTGCTCCTCTTGATGAGGCCCTTATTCAAGTAGTAGTTGATTGCTCAGGGCGACCCCATTTAAGTTTTGATTTAGATATTCCTTCTCAAAAAGTAGGAACCTATGATACGGAACTGGTCAAAGAATTTTTTGCTGCTGTCTCAAGCAATAGTGGTTTAACCCTCCACATAAGGCAACTAGCAGGAACTAACACACACCATATAGTTGAGGCATCATTTAAATCTTTTGCAAGAGCATTAAGGATGGCCACTGAAATTGATCCTCGAAGATCAAGTCAAATACCAAGCAGCAAAGGAGTTCTTGAACAAGCTGGTAGTTGAAATGAATCTGCTTCAATCAATCAATTTTCTAATAAGCTCGCAAAAGTTCTAACTTTTAGCGAAAATCAAACTCCAATCTTATGTAAGTTGTGGCAGTTAGCTATTTAAAAAAAGACTCATGTCAAAATCAATCGGTTTTCTCACAAGAGGATTGGTCAAGTGCATATTGCAATGTTGAGAAAGAACTAAATAATGCTGAATTGAAGCTTGTAAAAGGATCAATCCCAGTGCAGATTTCAGGAACTTTCTATAGAAACGGTCCTGGTCGATTAGAGAGAGGTGGAAGATGGGTCCATCATCCATTTGATGGAGATGGAATGATAGCGGCCTTCAAATTTGACAACGGGAAAATAAAACTCACAAATCGTTTTGTTCGAACAAAAGAGTGGAAGGAAGAGGAAAAATCTCAGAAATTCCTTTACAGAGGAGTTTTTGGTACTCAGAAAGAAGGTGGTTTATTAGCTAATGCCTTCGACATTAGGTTGAAAAATATAGCTAATACCCATGTAATAAAACTTGGGAAAGATCTTCTTGCCTTATGGGAAGCATCTAGCCCATATTCACTAAATCCCATCACTCTCGAAACAAACGGTATCTCTAATTTAAATGGGGTTCTAAAAAAAGGTGAAGCGTTTAGTGCGCATCCTAGATTTGACCCTGGTCATCACAAAGAAGAGAGAATAGTGACCTTTGGAGTCAATACAGGTCCTAAAAGCACTATAAGATTGATGGAATTTTCAAACGAAGGCGAAAAAGCTGGTTCTCTTTTAAGCGATAGAAAAGATTCTTTTAATGGTTTTGCTTTTTTGCATGATTTTGCCATAACCCCAAACTGGGCAATATTTCTTCAAAATGCTATTAGTTTCAATCCTCTCCCATTCCTTCTTGGTCAAAAGGGAGCGGCACAATGCTTGGCATCACAGCCCGATGGAAATCCACATTTTTTATTGATACCAAGAGATTGCGGCAAATATGCAGGAGACCCTCCAAAAATAGTTAATGCTCCCAAGGGGTTTGTTTTTCATCATCTCAATGCTTGGGAAGAAAATGAAAAAATAAATGTTGAAAGTATTTTTTATGATGATTTTCCTAGTATTGGACCCGATGATAATTTTAGAAAAATTGACTTTGATCATTTACCAGAAGGAATTTTAAAAAGATGTGAAATAAATCCCAATAAAAACATATTTAGCTGTTCCACATTGAGTAACCAATGTTGTGAATTTGCAATGGTTAATCCACATTTTGAGGGGCTAAAGTCCCGGTTTAGTTGGATGGCAACCGCTGAAAGGAAGGAAGGGAATGGACCACTACAAGCTATTAAAAAATTTGATTCCTTAAAAGAGGAAGAAATTAGTTGGAGTGCTGCTCCAAGAGGTTTTGTAAGTGAGCCTATATTTATTCCTTCTCAAGAATCAAAATCTGAAGAAGACCATGGATGGGTTGTTGTATTGGTATGGAATAGTATTAGATCTGGAACTGATTTAATAATCCTTGATTCTAAAGATCTGGCTGAAAAGGCAATTCTTGAAGTTCCAATTTCTATCCCCCATGGATTACATGGAAGCTGGGTTGAAAACTAAAGACTAAAAAAGATGACTTACCAATTAAAACTAATTTTTGATTGCAGTTAATAGTTTTTTTAATTCTGGCTTAAGCAATTTAAATGCATTACCCCTGTGTCCAACATGCTTCTTTTTTTCGTGGTTCATTTCCGCAAAAGTCTCACCTAATACAGAGACTTCAAAAATCGGATCATAACCAAACCCATTTTTTCCTCTTGGAAAAAAAGTTATTAGACCTTCGCAAAAACCTGAAACTTCTATCAAGATTTTTTCTCCACTAGAAATACATAATGCACATTCAAATTTAGCTTTTCTATTTGAAAAAGGTTTTAACTCGGCTAATAGTTTTTCAATTCTTTCCTTATCTGAACTTGCATACCTAGAAGAATAAATACCTGGAGCTCCTCCAAGAGCCTCAACACTTAATCCAGAGTCATCAGCAAGGGATAGGTTACCCGTTTCTTTACTAACAGCAATGGCCTTGATTCTTGCATTTTCCATAAATGTATTTCCTGTTTCCTCAATCTCAAGTCCAATAGGTTGAGTCAATAAATTAAATGGAAAATCGTCCAAAAGTTCTTTAAATTCTCTAATTTTACCTTCATTGCTACTAGCAATTATTAGAGGAAGATTATCCAAAACTATTATCTATAAGTTGCTTTGCATAATACAAAGTTGAAGTAACTTCTGCACTTGATGGAGCTTCACAATAAATTCTTAAAAGAGGCTCTGTTCCAGAGAAGCGGAACATAAGCCAATGACTTTTATCAAGAACAAGTTTTATTCCATCAGCTGAAATCACCTCTAAAACTGATTTATGACCTATTGAGGATGGAGTCTTTTGTTTCAAAAAATTTTCCAGGTTCCTTCTCATCTCCATATCTTTGAGAGTTAGATCAATACGTTCAAAATAACTCTTGCCAAAACGAGCATGAAGAGAATCTATTTTCTCACCTAAACATTTACTATCAGCCACTATTGACTCCATCAAAAGCAAAGCAGTAAACAAAGCATCACGTTCTGGCAAATGATATCCAAATCCAACTCCCCCCGACTCCTCTCCTCCAATGAGAACTTCTCTTGAAAGCATTTCTTCAGCAATATATTTAAAGCCAACGGGCTTCTCGATCACTTCTCTCCCCAAGTCCTCCGCAACCAAGCGCATCAAGTCCGAACCAGTTACAGTTTTAACAACACAACCTGCCATGTTTTTGAATCTTGCTAGATGATCTATCAGAACAGGCATTAACAACTGTGTATTGCAAAATCTACCTTTTTCATCTATCGCCGCAATTCGATCTCCATCTCCATCAAAAACTATGCCCATCGACAACTTACCTTCTTTGAACGAATCCTTAACTTCTTCTATTAATTGCGATAGGTAAGCCTTCATTGGTTCGGGTGGGTTCCCGCCAAAGCAAGGATCTCTTTTAGTTCTTAATTCATAAATAAGCTCATGACCATTAGAGCCAAATAATTCAGACATGCAGCCCGCAGCAGATCCATGCATTGGGTCAACAAATATTTTCACACCTAATTTTCTCAAACCATTTGAAATCAAAGGTATGTCAAATTTCTGACTAATCCCCAATAGATGTTTTTTTCGAAAATCAACTCTATCGGTTGCGTCTTCGATTGGGATTGATTTCCCTCCAGCATCTAATCTTTTTTGAACGGAATCGGTGAAAGAGCTATCAACCGAGCCTCCAAAAGGACCTTTTATTTTTAAACCCAACCATTCGCATGGGTTATGACTTGCTGTAATCACTAATGCACCAAGTGCATTTTCTTCAACTATCCCCCAACTACAAGAGGGAGTTGGCAGCGCAGAAGAAGCCAACAAAGGGACTAAACCTACTCCTCTAACTGCAGATGCAACTGCCTCAGCCATTTCCTCTGCAAGGAAACGTCGATCATAACCAATAATTATTTTATTATTTTTTCTCTCCTTCACATAAGCAAGCTCTTGAGATGCTGCTGCTGCAACTTTAAGTAATCTTTCCAAAGTAAAATCAACGCCTAATATCCCTCTCCATCCATCTGTTCCAAAAGAAATTTTCTCCTCAGTGAGATTCAACTTTTTCTTTTTCATCTTTATGTTGGAGAAACTTTGTTCTTAAAGAAATTCAGATTAATCTCTAAGTATGAAATGTAATAAATCCAAACCAATTAATGATCACCTTTTAAGGAGTTGGATTCGATGCAGAAGAAAAGCGTGGCTCGAAATTTATGGTGATAAACAAAAAAAGTTGTGGACTGCTCATAGCACTCTTCAATTAAATCATCAAATCGACTGCTTTCATAATCTCTCACAAAAAAGTTATGGGATAGGAATTCAAGCTTGTGAAGAGGGTAAAAATATCGCATATGGAGTAAGACTTAAATATCCTCTTATTAAAAATAGAATTATTAAAGGGAATTTACCGATCCTAAAAAAGACATTAGGAAAAAGTATTTGGGGTAATTTTTCTTACCAACCTGTTTTAGCTAGACAAGGTAAAAAAATCACAAGAGAGCATAGATTAATACTTTCAATGAAAGGTTTATTAATAAATAATTTACAAAAATGTCAAGTCGAAAAAGGGATAATCCTACACAAAGAAAATGGAATTATGAAAGCCGAAAAGATAAGGTTAAGTGAAAATATGAACAAAGAATTAATAGATTCATTATTAAATCTAGAGAAAGATATTGAATCAAAAACTCCTCCACCTATAACTTCTAATAGGAAAAAATGCACAATATGTTCATGGAGAAAAGATTGTGATGCGATAGCAATCCAAGAAGGAAGTCTAAGTGAAGTTAGTGGGATTGGGGCAAAAAGAGAACTTTTATTAAACAAAATTGGCATTAGTAATATGGAGGAATTAGCAAAAATTCAGCATTATAAATTAAAGGAAAAGCTTCAAAGATTTGGAACACAACATGGCGATATTTCTAAACAAATTATTTTACAATCGCAATCAAGAATTACAAACAAGGCAATCAAACTTAACGCCGAAATAGCACTAAATACTTTAAAGAAAGCAAAAGGTTTATATATTTATGATATTGAATCTGACCCAGATATAAAACATGACTTTTTACATGGATTTATTCGATTACCAAAAAATATTAAAAATGAAATAAGTATAGAAAAAACAAAATATTCACCATTACTGAATCTTGAAAAAACCACTGAAAGTTTTCTATGGAAAAGAATAACTAAAAAATTGAGTCTTAATAAAGACTACCCCATTATTCATTATGGAGAAACAGAACCAATATCTTTGCTAAAACTTGGATCACGTCAAGGAGCTAATCCTCATGAAATTGAAGCATTAAAAAAAAGATTTATTGATATACATTTATTAATTAGAGAGTACTGGTGCCTGCCAGTCAGAAATTATGGTCTTAAATCAATCGCAGAATGGATTGGGTTTGAATGGAAACAAAAAAATGTAGATGGAGCTAGAGCTCTTTTATGGTGGAGACAATGGAAAAAATCACGTAAAATAAATAAAATGTATTCAAGAAATTTAAAATCAATTTTTGAATATAATCGTGATGATTGTATAGCCACCTTAATGATAGCTAAGTGGTTAATAAATCACGAGTGAGAATCTCGCAATAGATTAGAACGGATTGGTAAAAGAGATTGGTTTTTTTATAGTTATGGAGTCACCATTTTCAGAAAAACAAAAATCCTGATTAAGAAAATTTTTCTTAATTAATGCCAGTCCATTAAAAAAATTATCATTAACCCTAACTGAAGTGGTAACAACTCCTAAAATTTTTTTTAATCCTTCATCTTGATTAGTGCTCAAAAACTTTTTACCAATATCAAACTCATTAGATTCTCCATAAGCTTCCCAATAACGAAGTTGATATTTTAGAGATTTAGACCTAAATAACCTAGCCATAGCCTCTTGACCTAGATAACAGCCTTTATCAAGCTTTATGGTATCTGCTAATCCTAATTCATAAGGATTTGTTTCTCCATTTATCTCTCTATCAAAGCTAGGTATTCCTTGTCTTATTTTCCAATTTTCCAATTCTTCTTTAGTAGCTTTGGTAGAGTTAGTTATTTCTTCTAGAATCGTATTATTTTCATCAATCCAACTAAAAGTTGATTCTTTCCATGAATTATTATTATTTATTTCTTGTCTTCTTCTGATTGGATCTATAACTTCTAACTTAACTTTATCAGCTGGAAATATCACTGATTCAAATCCATCTCTTATAGAATTAATTTCACCACTAATAATAACTATTTCAGCCATATCATCTGAAAGTCGAATTTCCAACACAGCTTTTAAAGATCCTTTAGTTGATAGCCAACAACTCATGAATATTTTGTCTAATTCTTTGTTAGCAAAAACATCCGCGGTTGTTTGACCATGTAAAAAAGCAGCAGCCCCCTCCCCTTTTAGAAGTAATGAAGGAAATGTTTCATCCCAAATCAATGATTTAGTTTCTATCATTACAAGCTCTTAGATTTTTCAACAATTTCTTTTAAAAAGAAAAGACTATTTAAATCTAAATCAGCTTTAGACATAGCATCTACTCCTCCTTCTTCTCTATCGACTATTGCTAGTACTTGGTTAACTAAATACCCTTGAGCTCTAAGTTGTTCAACAGCTTTTAAAGAGGAACCACCAGTAGTAACAACATCCTCTAAGACAGTAATCACAGAACCCTTTGGAGGCAAAGGCCCTTCTAGCCATGCTCCAGTCCCATGACCTTTAGCTTCTTTCCTTACTATTAAACCGCTTAAATCAATACCTGATTGAGCTGCCAACATTACAACGCCACTAACAAGAGGGTCAGCACCCAAAGTTAAGCCAGCTACCCCACTATCGCTTTCATTTATTTGTTTTAGGAACAGTGAACTTATCAACAAGAGACCTGGACCTGAGAGAGATACTGGCTTGCAATTAACGTAATGAGAACTTTTTTTCCCGGAAGCCAAAGAAAAATCGCCAAACCTATAAGCTTTTTGAGCCAATAAAGTTAAAAGGTTTTCTTTTATTCCATCTAGAGAAGGATTCAATGGGTTCATATCTTTATATGCAAGTTTAATTATTAAACATCTTGGTGGGATTAGATATATATTTACTTTAGGCAAACTAATTAACTATTATCAAAAAAAGTTTTAGTTCTGCTTTTTCGGGGGTGTAGCAATCTGGTGAATGCAGCGAACTCATAATTCGCCTTAGGCGAGTTCGATCCTCGCCACCCCCATAGAAAAATTATTAATGAGTTTATTACTTCTTTGTATATTGCTTGTGATACCAGCATTTTTCAATGCAGGTCAGTTTGCTATTTTACGACTTCGTTCAACTAAGGTTCAAAGGCTGGTAGAGGACGGACTACCTGGGTCCAATTCCATAATTCGTCTGCAGAAAAGACTAAGAAGAACTCTTTTAATAGCAGAGTTAGGAATAACTATTTCATTAATTTCAATTGGTTGGATCTGCAAAAATTTAGCTAGTAAATGGTGGGGAAATAATGCTTCTATTAACTATTTTTTAGATCTAGGACTTTTTATTACTGTTGTACTTTTAGCAACTCTAATATCTGGTCTTCTTCCAAAAGCACTTGTTCTTAATCAACCAGAGACTTCTGCCCTAAAATTATCTCCTCTAATTGAAGCAGCAATAAAATGGATGTCACCATTTCTTGCTGTACTAGAAGGACTTTCTTTATTGATTCTTAGATTATTTGGACTCAATACTCAATCAGAAAGTCTCACAACAGCTGCATTCTCCGCAGGAGAATTAGAAAAATTAATTGAAACTGGTGGAGTAACAGGATTAAAACCTGACGAAAGAAACATACTTGAAGGTGTTTTTGCACTAAGAGATACACAAGTTAGAGAAGTGATGGTTCCAAGATCAGGGATGGTTACCCTTCCAAAAGAGGTTTCCTTCACTCAAATGATGGAAGAAGTGCACAAAACTCGTCATGCAAGATACTTAGTAATTGATGATTCACTTGACAATGTTTTGGGGGTATTGGATTTAAGGCAACTTGCTGATCCAATAGCCAAAGGGGAAATGCAAGCCAACACATCTTTAGAGCCTTATATAGAGCCAGTAGTTCGTGTTTTAGAAACTTCTACTTTGGCCGAATTATTACCCCTTATAAAGAATGGGAACCCACTACTTTTGGTTGTTGATGAATATGGAGGAACCGAAGGGTTAATAACATCAGCAGACTTAACGGGTGAAATTGTTGGGGATGAGATTCAATTTGATAATAAAGAATCTGAACTAAGACCTATTGATGACTTAAAAAAGATATGGATTACTTCTGGAGATATAGAAGTAATAGAACTAAATAGAGAACTTAAACTTGAATTACCAGAAGCTGATGATCATTACACTCTTGCTGGATTTGTTTTAGAAAAACTCCAAGAAATTCCCAACTCAGGAGAAACGTTGGTTCATAATGAAATCGAATTTGAAATTATTTCCATGAAAGGTCCAAGAATAAACAAAGTAAAAATAACTCTTCCTAAATAATTTATAAAAAAGTCAATTGATTAATAATAAAAAAATATGAAACCCATTTCAAAGATCAACCAAAATATTGTTCCTGTAAAAGTTGGAGTAATAGGAATTGGAAATATGGGATGGCACCATGCAAGAGTACTTAGTCTTCTCAAAGATGCTGAGCTAGTAGGAGTTGCAGATTTAGATGAGGAACGAGGAAAACTAGCGATGGAACAATTTAATTGTAATTGGTATAAAAATTACAAGGATTTATTACATCAAGTAGAAGCTGTATGCATTGCTGTGCCTACATTATTTCATAAAAAAGTAGGTTTAGAATGTCTAAACTCAGGAAAACATGTATTAATTGAAAAACCCATAGCAGCAAATAAAGAAGAAGCCTCATCTTTGATTAATGCTTCAAACAATGCGAAAAAATTATTACAAGTTGGTCATATAGAAAGATTTAATCCAGCATTCAGAGAATTAACAAAAGTAGTTGCTAATGAAGAAGTTGTAGTTCTTGAAGCCAGAAGGCATAGCCCTCATCCCGAGAGAGCTAATGATGTTTCAGTCGTATTGGACTTAATGATTCACGATATAGATTTGGTTATTGAACTTGCAAATTCAAAAGTGATAAGGCTTGCTGCAGTTGGAGGATGTAGTGGAGATGGACCAATGGATTACGTTAATGCAACACTAGGTTTTCAAAACGGAGTAGTGGCAAGTCTGACTGCGAGCAAAATGAGTCACAAAAAAATTAGAAGCTTAAGCGCTCATTGCAAACAAAGTCTAATAGAAACAGATTTCCTAAATCACAATATTCATATCCATAGAAAAGCTCATGAATGGTATTCAGCTGATCATGGAGAACTACTTTATAGAAACGATGGTTTTATTGAAGAAGTAAGTACAACATCAATCGAGCCCCTCTATGCGGAACTGGAGCATTTTCTTCAATGCGTCAGAGGAAAGGAGAAACCTGCGGTTGGAGGTCTTCAAGCATCTAGAGCACTACACCTTGCTGATTTAATTGAGCAAGCTGTATCAATGCCTAGCGAAGACATTTTGCTTAAAAAAGGTATTTAGAATAAGACTTAATCAATTCGCTAAAAAATTAAAAAACCCTTGCCCGATGTTTTAATTCGGGCAAAGGTTTTATTTTGTTAAGAACTTCTAATAGATTACTTAATTTGTAAAAAACCAGAAGAATAAACTTCGCTTTTAACGAAAGCCAACTGCCGCTTGCCAAACAAAAACAAGCAGGAAGAAGAAAAGAGGTATAAGCGGAAGTACATCCACTGTTGGTGCAAAAGCCTGGTAAGCAACCGGAAGTTCAGCAAGTAAGTCGAGATTAATCAGTGCCATCCCTAAGAAATAATGGACGTATTAAGCACGCACGCTACCACGTATGACGCGCTTTAGAGTCACTCTGCCACGGAGCGAAATCCTCTGAAAAACAACCTTCCAAGATTGCTTGCCTTATGGAGCCTGTAAAACGGATCAAATGAGTGAGATTATGCAAGCTCAAAAGTGTGAGACCTAGCAACTCTTTGTTGCGAATTAAATGATGAATATATGCCCTTGTGTATCCATTACAAGCTTCACAAGGACAAGATGAATCCAATGGTCTGTAATCGTCTTTAAAGCGAGAATTTCTTAAATTCCATATCTCACCATCCACCATCGCACTCCCATGCCTTCCCAAGCGTGTAGGGATTACGCAATCAAACAAATCAACTCCATTTGCCACTGCTACAGCAATTTCTCTCAATGTCCCTATTCCCATGAGATATCTTGGTCGATCTTCAGGCAATAGAGGACAGGTTTCTCGAACGATTTTATGCATTTGATTTATGGGTTCACCTACACTCACCCCCCCTATAGCGATCCCAGGCAAATCAAATCCCGAGACGATTTTTGCACTCAATTCCCTTAAATGAGGAAAGCAACCCCCTTGAACTATTCCAAAAACTGCTTGATCATCTTTTTTATGAGCATTTAGGCACCTCTCTAACCAATGGTGAGTCCTGTTACAAGCCTCCTCAACATCCGATTCGCTCGCTGGATAAGGGGGGCATTGATCAAAAGCCATTGCGATATCGGAGCCTAAGGCCATTTGAATTTCTATAGCTTTTTCAGGAGTCAAAAAAATATTTTTACCATCTCTTGGACTTTGAAACGAAACGCCTTCATCATCAATTTTATTTAACTTTGCCAAACTAAATACTTGAAAACCTCCTGAGTCAGTAAGTATGGGGTTTTTCCAATTCATAAATTTATGTAATCCGCCTGCGTCCTGAACTATTTTTTCTCCTGGTTGAATATGAAGATGAAAAGTATTTGCAAGAATCATTTCTGCTCTTGTTTTCTCTAATTGCTTAGATGTAATACCCTTTACTGTTCCTAAAGTACCTACAGGCATAAATCTTGGAGTATTTACAATTCCATTTGGAGTTTTAATAGAACAAGCGCGAGCTAATGTTGATTTGCATCTACTTTCTATTTGAAAATCGAAGAAGGGCTTTTTCAATTATTCCTAAATATTCAAAAACTTAAACTAGTTATATAACTAACTTGAGAACTAAGAAACAGTTGAGGTTGTAATTCTGATTTTTAAAAACTGGCTACGAGACCTTGCAGGTGCATGGGTGTTTTACACAATTTTGCCTCAATGGCCATTAATTAAACCTAGATTCAAAAGAATTGCTCGTTTCGCTCCATTAATAGGAGTTTTAATTGGCTTTTTACAATCATTTTCTTGGCTTTTATTGAAATTCTTTAATTGGCCAAATATTTCTGTCGCCTTGATATCTATTGCAATTAGCATCTTCATAACTGGTGGACTTCATATTGACGGGTTAATGGATACGGCAGATGGGATTGGAGCGGGTCCATCAAAGAGAATTGAGGCGATGAAAGATAGCAGAGTTGGTTCAATAGGTGTGCAAAGTTTAGCAATCATTTTAATCCTTCAAATAGCAGCAATCATAAAACTTGGTTTTTATGCACCCTTTGCATTTCCTTTAGCTGCTTTTTGGGGAAGGCTCTCACAAATTTTTGCAATTGAAAATTATCATTACATTTTCAAGAAAGAATCAGTTTCCTTTCATCATCAAAACTGGAAAGGTATAAATAATGAAATAAGACCTTCGTTGATAATAATTTTTATAGGAATCTCACTTTTTATATTTTTAAATGATTTAAATATTTTTTCGACAATATTATTAACTTTTTGTATCTTATCAGGCTTAATCTCTTCAATATTAGTTCCATACTTTATAAATAAATCTTTAGGAGGGCATAGTGGTGATAGTTATGGAGCATCTTTAATAATAACAGAAACAACGAGCTTGTTATTATTAAGTATCATTCTGGTTCCAAATTAAAAACAAAAGCATTTCCTGATTCAGGTAAAGAATCTTTAAATTGGCTTGGATGAACAAATAACTTTAAATCTCCGCCGAGTTGTCTAGCTAAATCTCTAGCAAGAGCCAGACCTATTCCACTTCCAGACATTTTTGAACCACTTTCCCCCCTAAACCCTTTCTCAAAAATCTTTTCTCTTTCTTCCTCCTTAATGGGAATGCCTTCATCCCAAATACATATCCCCTCTTCAATGACTTCAATACCAATAGAAGATTGAGAAGGGCTATACCTAAATGCATTTTCCAAAAGATTAGCCACTATTTCAGCAATAACTCCTTCTGAAATCGATCTGGATTCCATCCATTTTGGCCATTGTGAAGGACTAAACCATTTTCTACCTTGCAAGTTAGCTCGAGCTTTAGCTCTCTCAATCAATGGTTCTATTAAACTTTTTACACTAATACGAGTCTCAGTAGGCAACAGAGGAGGCAAGAGCAATCTGTTTGATCCATCATCAGCTTGAGGTAATTTCACTTGACTAAGTTGATCAAGTGCAGATAAATATTTATTCACTTGTGCTTGTTCAGTAATAAGACCTTTGACAAGACTCTCATGTTCACTTTCAGGTCCTATTTTCCTCAAAAGAAGTTTTGCATAAGTACCAAGAGCAGCTAATGGATTTCTTAGTTGATGAACCATTAGCGATATTTGCTCCTTTTGATCATCTAATTGATCTAACAACCTTTTTCTATCAAGTTCAGAAGCAAGAGAGTTAGCCAGTAAAGTTGACATCGATTGCAGACGTTGATCAAGAGATTCCGACCATTCTTCTTCCGAAGCAATTCTCTCTGCACGAATAACACCTAATAATATTGACCCTTCTTGCAACGGATACCATCTTCTATTGGAAGATGGAGTTCGAAGAGCAGTATCAGTTTCTACCGGCTGTAATACTTTCTCAGACTTAGGCCACTGACCAACGACTTCCAAGGTTGGAGATCCACTTTCTCCAGATCTCGCAACGTAAACGACAACATGTTCCAACTCTTGATCAGCTTGGAAGCTCATCAACTGCTGTTGAACAAAATTTAAAAAACGTTCTGAATACTGCATTGAGCTCATTTTGCAATCTTAGACAAGGAAATTGAATATTCAAAAACTTGATAAATTTGAAAAAAGTATTAAGATGTAAATAAAGAATTTAGATCTTGTTAGGAGGCTATCTCAAATTTAATTAAAAAGTGAGCACTTTAAGTGACTTTGAGGCTAGTGCAGAGATTGATGGGTAAGCTCTGTAGTCAACTTTTTAGTTATCTGAGAAAAACTTTCCACCTCAGTTTCAACCTTATTTTTTTTTCAAAAAACTCTAGCTTCAGCCAGAGCTAATAAAAAAGAAAACCTCTAAATCTCTCTCACCCAAAAAAGGTAGTTTTTTTTCATGTCTAAGAAGCGCAAAAGAATTAGCAGACGAAGACTTGCGGGTCAGCGTGTAATGTCCCATGTTCCTATTTTTCATTTAGGAACAGGTCAACATAAGCCTGTAACTGCTGCTAGACGTTTTATTGCCGAAGAGGGACTGTATGCCCCTGCAATATTAAATGTACGTCGTAATGAACATACTACTGATCGTTTCTTCTGGGGAGAGAAAGGTTTGTTTAGTGCTCAATACGCTGAGGAAAATCACTTTCTTTTTCCTTCTTTAAGAGTGATTGTTGAATTTCTTGGTGAGGACAGAATTTTTGCAGGCTTAGAACTTACTGCAGATGACTGGGAAGAAATCGAAGAGTATGAATACGCTTTTGTTTAACCCAGAAATTGTTGTTTAATTTTTCCGCGGCAATATTCAATCAGGTCATTAGTTATTTCATGGCCTCCCTCAAAAAAATATAACTCTGATTTAACTCCTTTTCCCAACAAAATTTCAAAGCTTTTTTCCGAGGCAGTCTTAGGAACTACTTGGTCGATATTCCCATGACAGAGAAAGGTAGGTGGCATATTTTCTAAAGGATTCCACTCTGGATGTGGATACGAGCTAAGTGCAAAAACTCCCTGAAATTTATTTCTTGTTGCAAGATCTAACGCCATTGCACCTCCTTGAGAAAAACCCAGTAGCAATGTTTTATTTAAAGGTATGTGTTTAAAGCAAAGATTATTTATACGCTTTTCTAGATCTAATACTGCATTTGGAACCTGTTGCCATTCATGAGGATATAAACCATACCATTGCCTGCCTAATCCGCTTGGATGAGGCTGAGGAGCAGAAAAAGAGACTATTTCAAAACGATTTTTCAATCCTTTAGTTAATAATTTCCCAAAAGGAACTAAATCATTTGCATCAGCTCCCCAACCATGAAGTAAAACTAATCTATTTGTTGCGGATTCAGAATTTAAGCAGAGTAGTTCAGTCATCTTGAATGCAATATGTCTCTTTGATGCGTAGGTTATCGAGAAGAATCGATTTCAAACAATAAAATGTCACCCATAGCTCTGCTAAGTGTCTCAGACAAAACTGGCTTAATTCCTCTTGCTCAAGCATTAATTAATGAATTGGGCTTCAGAATTATTTCAAGTGGCGGAACTGCAAAGTTAATTGAGACTGCAAATCTTCCTGTAACTCGCGTAGCAGATTACACAGGGTTTCCAGAAATTCTTGAAGGAAGAGTGAAAACACTAAATCCAAAAATTCATGGAGGAATATTGGCTAGAAGAGATCAACAAAATCATTTGGACGACTTGAAGGCACAGAATATAAATCCAATTGATTTGGTAGTTGTTAACTTATATCCATTTAAACAAACAATTTCAAAAGAAAATGTTTCTTGGGAGGAGGCAATCGAGAATATTGATATTGGCGGGCCAACAATGATCCGAGCAGCGGCAAAAAACCATCAAGATGTTCTTGTAGTCACTAATCCAAGTCAATATCCACAATTAATTGACTCATACAAATCAAAAAAAATAACCAATGAATTACGAAAAGAATATTCTCAACAAGCCTTTGAACATACTGCCATTTATGACCTAACAATAAGCAAATGGATTGCAAATCAAATTACCTCAAATAAAGCTACTTGGTTGCAAAGCTTGCCATTAAAACAAGAACTGAGGTACGGAGAAAATCCGCATCAAAAGGCCTCATGGTATGGAGAACCTGAGGAAGGTTGGAGTGGAGCTAATCAATTACAAGGAAAAGAACTAAGTACAAATAATCTTCTTGATCTGGAGGCTGCATTATCTACTCTCCGTGAATTTGGATATGAAAATACTTGTAGTAGCCCATCATATCAAAAAGCAGCGGTAGTAATTAAACATACAAATCCTTGTGGAGTCGCAATTGGAGATTCTCCATACTTAGCTCTTAAAAGAGCATTAGATGGCGATAGAGTAAGTGCTTTTGGAGGGATTATTGCAATAAATTGTCCTGTTGATGAAGCTGCAGCTAAAGAGCTTGAAAATATTTTTATTGAATGTGTTGTTGCTCCATATTTTGATGATGGTGCAAAAGAAATACTTTCAAAAAAGAAAAATCTAAGGCTATTAGAATTAAAAGCTGAGCCTATTCAAAAAGCAGATAAAAATCATATAAGAAGCATACTTGGTGGTTTATTAATTCAAGATTTAGATGAACCAAATATGGATCAAACAGAATGGAAAAATGTTACTAAATTAATCCCAACTGAAGAAGAACTAAATGACTTATCTTTTGCTTGGAAAATTGTTAAACATATAAGATCAAATGCAATAGCTGTAGCATCTAATCAGCAGAGTCTAGGTATTGGAGCTGGTCAAATGAATAGGGTAGGTTCAGCGAAACTTGCTTTAGAAGCTGCTGGTAGCAAAACAAAAGGGGCTGTTTTGGCTAGTGATGGTTTCTTCCCGTTCGACGATACTGTAAAGATGGCAGCTGATTATGGTATTAGTTCAATTATTCAGCCTGGGGGAAGTATTAGAGACAAAGATTCGATTAACGCATGCAATGAATTAGGCATAAAAATGGTTCTTACTGGGAAAAGACACTTTTTACATTAATTTTATTGTACTTAACTTTCAATTTTAAATATTTTTATCTTACCTAAAAATTATTCTTAATTTATGTACCTTTTGGATAATAAGTTATTTTATTTGATTTCCTAAAGAGTGAAAGCCTTCCAGGTCCAGCGCATAAAAAATAAAATGATATTGCTGCATAAATGGCTGACAATTCAAATATATAATTGTGATTTTCTACTACCGCGAAAGGAAATCCTTCTAATCCAGTATCTATAAAGTGGAAATATAACGCAAATACCATAGTCGATAACAAACCCAATGAGGATAATCTTGCCAAAACCCCAGTCGCCAAACCAATTGGACAAACTATTTGAGTTACAGCGGCCATATATGTCCAAATAACAGGATCACCAGGAAGAAAACTGAAGTATTTACCCACAACAAATTCAGCGAACCCTCCTGGATCATTTAATTTCTCCAAACCGTGATGAACCATCAACAAACTAAAACAAACTCTAAGAACTAATATTGAAAGTTCTCCAAAAATATTCACTTCCCCTTCAGGGCTTTGAACAACCACTTCAACCTTTTGTGAATCAGGATCTTTAAGATTAGATTTGCTTGCTTGAGTCATCTTCTACTAAAAACTGTTAACTATCCTACGAGGGATTGGGGCAAAATTGTGTTTTTTTATGATCAAAAATTTTCGCCTAATTTCATTAGCTTATGAATAACATCTTCAACTACACGGTCTGGAGTTGAAGCTCCAGAAGTAATACCAACACTAATATTTCCCTTTTGAAGAAAATTTTCCTCAGTTAGCAATTCTCCTCCCTCTAGAGGCATATGGGTAATGCTATTGGTCTCTTCTCCAATTCTCTCTGGAGTATCAATATGAAATGAACGAATCCCCCTACTAATTGCGATTTCTTGAAGATGAGTAGTATTAGAAGAATTGAATCCACCAATTACAACCATTAGATCAAGAGGTTCATCAACAAGAGAAAACATTGCTCCTTGTCTTTCTTCAGTAGCATCACAAATGGTATTAATAGCTAGAAAATGATCGTTCAATTCAGCAGGGCCAAATCTTTTCAACATTGTTTTCTCAAACAATCTTCCTATTTCCTCAGTTTCGCTTTTTAACATTGTGGTTTGATTTGCAACTCCAACTTTTTGCAAATCCTTATCGGGATCAAACCCTGCTGAAGAGGCTTTTGAAAAACGCTTTAAGAAATCTTCTCTATTTCCTTTACCTAAAATATAATCAGAAACATAATTCGCCTCTTCAAGATCAAATAGGACTAGGTAAGTCCCTGCAAAAGAACTAGTCGCTAGAGTTTCTTCATGTTTATATTTGCCATGGATAATTGATGTAAATGTATGTTTCTTATGTTTTTCGACTGTATGCCAAACTTTTGAAACCCATGGGCAAGTGGTATCAATAATATGACAACCTCTATCATGTAATAGCTTCATATCTTGAACCGTTGCACCAAATGCAGGAAGAATTACTACATCTCCATCTTTTACTACTGAAAAATCTTTGACCCCATTCTCCTCAGTAATAAACATTACATTCATTTTCCTTAAATGATCATTCACAGAAGGGTTGTGAATGATTTCATTAGTGATCCATATTCGTTCATTTGGATAATGCTTCCTAGTCTCATAAGCCATTGCTACTGATCTTTCTACTCCCCAACAGAATCCAAAAGCTTCTGCAAGTTTAACTTTTAATCTTCCATGCTCTAAAAGATTTCCATTTTCTCTAATAGATCCAATCAATCCACTTTGATAAGCCTCAGCAAGGGCCTGAGCTCGCTTATTCGCAGAACCAAAACCTCTTCGGTTATAACGGTCAGATTTATGAAGAATTTGCTTAAAAGCTTGAGTATCCATTTCAATTAAATAGTAAAAAACAAATTGATAGGAATCTCATAATCACTATTAAACCACACTAAAAAAGCCCGGAATATATCCGGGCTTTTTTAGATTTAAAATAAGACAATTAAACAAGGTAACTAACTAGAAGCAAAGTCCGGATAAGCCTCCATTCCATGCTCGCCAATATCAAGTCCCTGTGTCTCTTCTGCTTCGCTAACTCTGATACCTCCGAAGAAGCCACCAATAATTTGCCAAGCAATCCAGCATGTAACAACAGTCCAGATACCATAAGCAGCTGCACCTAATGCTTGAATGAAGAATTGGTTAATTCCTCCTCCATTGAGAAGACCAATTCCTGCAGCACCTGGGTCCATGCCATCAACGCCCCAAAGGCCTATGACTACAGTTCCCCAAACTCCACAAACACCATGAACGGAGAAAGCCCCAACAGGATCATCAATACCTGCAGAGTCTAAAGCAGCTACAGCTACTACAACGATTAATCCACCCACTGCGCCAGCAAGCCAAGATCCAGCAAAAGTCATATTGCCGCAACCAGCAGTGATACTTACTAAACCAGCAAGAATACCGTTGATGATCATGGTCAGATCAGGCTTACCAGAGGTAATGGTAGATAAAACTGTAGCCGCAATTGCACCACCAGCTGCTGCCAATGTTGTTGTTACGGCAACGTAAGCAACATATTGATCCATTGCTAATTCGGAGCCAGGATTAAATCCATACCAACCAATCCAAAGAATTAGAGCTCCTAAAGTTGCAATAGCCATATTGTGACCAGGCATAGCTTGAGCTTTGCCATCTACAAATTTACCAATACGTGGTCCAAGAAGCATTGCCCCAACAAGACCTGCCCAACCTCCAACAGAGTGAACGATAGATGAACCAGCAAAATCAATAAAGCCAAGTTCAGCAAGCCATCCACCATTCCACTGCCAGCTACCTGCAATTGGGTATATAAAAGCAGTTAAAACTATGGAGAAAACGACAAATTCACCAAATTTGACTCTCTCAGCAACTAATCCAGAAACGATAGTTGCAGCAGTGCCAGCAAAAGCAGACTGGAAAAGAAAATCAACTGCAGGAACAAGACAACCTGTATCACCAGCAGCTGCACACTCTAATGCACCTGAAGGATCAGGATCAACAAATAATCCTTGGAAATAAAGCCAACCATCAACTACTGAACCGCCATACATTAGGGAATATCCAATTACCCAATAGGCAGTAACAGCAAGAGCAAAAACAAATAAATTCTTAGCTAATATGTTGACCGCATTTTTTTGGCGACACATACCAGCTTCAACCATTGCAAATCCTGCGTTCATAAAGATAACAAGAATTGTGGCTATGAATAACCAAAGGTTATCTGCCAAGAATGCAGCAGCTTGAGGTCCAGTTAAATCTGAAAGTGCAACCTCAGCTCTGGCAGAGAAAGTGAAAACACCTAATCCTACAAGAGCCAATGGGACGGAAGCTAGCCATGCCCAAGATTGACTTCTTCTAAAACCTTTAATACTTCTTAGAAGAAGCATTGGCCCGTTTAAAAGACTTGCGTCTTGAAGACGAGAAGTACTTCGCCTTGGAGGCGATTGCAAAGCAGTGGTCATAAATGATGCTTACTTCGGAAAAAAGAAATGGATAGTTAATCCAAAATTTATACACTTATTAATATGTATGCAACTGATAATGACAAGATGTAGGAGTTGATACAAAAAAAGAGTTTGGTACTGCAGATATGTTCTTATTTACACATTTTTGGCATGAATTGATTAGTTTTTTAAATTGATTTAGTAGTCGTAATTAAAAAGTAAATCAAAAAACTAGCTAAGCTATATAAAATAGTCATGCCCAAGTATTTATCACTAGATCAGTTATTTTTGTGAAATCCTATAAGGTTTAATCCCTTCCCAAGTGATGTGGTCTGAAAAGAAACCAAATGCACATGGAATAACCTCTACCCCCATAGATACTGCCTCTCTAAATAATTTCCCGTACAAAGGATCTGCTAAATCACAAGGTGCAAAAATCTCCATATCACTCCTACTAATACAAGGAATTAATACCCCTCTTGAATTGGGACAAATACTCATGAGTTCCTTCAGATGTTTTTGGCCTCTTGTTGTAACCGTATCCGGGAACAAAGCCAACTGTTTTTCACACCAAGTCGTATTTTTAACCTCTACAAATATCTCTCTATTGTCGGAGTTATTAATTTCGGGTTTCAGCAATAAATCAATTCTACTTTTACCTTCTATTCCATAAACGACTTCAGCCTTGATACTTGAAATTGCACCAAATTGTTCCTGCAGACAATTTGCTTCAATTAAATTTCTAATCAATTTATTAGGCAAAGATGTATTTACGCCAACCCAGCATTTTTTAAGCTCATTATGACTTGGCACCTCTGCTTGCTCCCACGACCAATCTAATTTACGTTTAGGAGAAGGAGAGTACTTAAGTCTGACTCGACCACCAGGCCATAAAATTCCTTTCATCGGTCCTGTGTTTGCACAATGTGCCGTCACAATTTCTCCATTATCCAACTCAAAATCTGCCAAAAATCTCTTATATCTCTTAATTAAAATTCCCTCTGTTAATGGAGGAAACTTAATAATAGTGTTTCCAATTTGAATCAATTAATTAACATCCTAATAAACGTCGAAAAAATAATTTAATCAGTGAAAATTATTTATTTTCAAATCTAACATGACGAAAACAATCAAAGAAATCGCTTTCGTCGTAACTTTAGGAACTCTATTGAGCAAGTTCGGAGGAATGGCAAGACAATTAGTTATTGCTGGTGCTTTTGGAATTAGTGCTGCATATGATGCATATAATTATGCCTATATTATACCTGGATTTTTCTTGGTTCTCTTAGGAGGTATTAATGGGCCGTTGCATAACTCAATGGTTACATTATTAGCAGATAAAAACAAATTTGATAGTAGATTATTTTTAAGTTCAATCAATAATATTTTAGCTCTAATATTATTAATCTTGAGTCTTTTTATTTTCTTTTCATCTGATTTAATAATTAATCTAGTTGGACCTAGTTTACTGCCTGAAATAAAAGAGATCGCATCCTCGCAATTAAAAATAATGTCTCCAATAATCTTCCTATCTGGATTAATAGGTATTGGATTTGGATCACTAAATGCCAAAAAAGAATTTTTTATACCATCTATATCTCCATTAATTTCAAGTCTAATAATTATAATTTCTATATCAATTTTTTGGACCAACAAAGGAAATGATATTGATCTATATGAATTGAATTTAAGAGGAGGAATTATTTTAGCAAAGGCAACATTTATAGGAGCACTTTCTCAATATTTAATTCAAATCCCGTTTCTAATTAAAAAAGGAATATTTGCTATTAATTTTTCAATAAAAACAAAATATTCAGAACTAAAAAGGGCCTTGAGAATGATTGCCCCTGCCTCATTTTCTTCAGGAATGATACAAATTAATGTTTTTACTGATTTATTCTTTGCATCGAAAATAGTCGGAGCTGCAGCTGCTCTAAGTTACGCAAACTTTTTAGTTCAAGCTCCTCTTGGAATAGTATCAAATTCTATTTTAATTCCACTATTACCCGTTTTTGTAAGTTTAAGATCTCGCGAAAATCATTCAAAGTTGATTAAGAAAATACACCAAGGATTAATACTTTCAACTTCTTCAATGGTATTCCTAGGTTCTATATTTATTTCACTTTCTACTCCAATAGTAATATTAATCTATGAAAGAGGTTCATTCAATCAAAATGCAGTAAATGTTGTAAGTCAACTTTTAATTGCATATGGCATAGGTATGCCTTTTTATCTATTTAGAGATCTATTAGTTAGAGTATTTTATGGTATTGAAGATGCAAAAACACCATTTCGAATATCAATAATAGCAATATTATTAAATTTATTTTTTGACTGGTTTTTGATAGGAGGATCAAGCCCATGGGGGGATCTATCACCTCTAAATTTCGGCGTAAACGGATTAGTATTTTCAACTACATTTGTCAATTTATTTGCTTGCATAATCTTACTATTTAAATTAAATAATAAATTAGAGAATCTACTTTTATCTAAAATATTATCTCAGAATCTTAGAATTATTCTAATTGGTTTCATTTCTGGTATAACATCATTTTTTATTTTTAAAATAATATATTTACCCTATAGTTTCATTAATTTATTACTTAGAATAATAATATCATCTGGAATTAGTCTTGTTATCTTTTATTGTTTTGCAATTATTCTTAAAATTGATGATATTGATAGTTTGAATAAGTTTTTAAAAGAGAAATTTATTAGTCTTTAAGAAAAACATCTTTCTCTGATCTAACTTTAAGTGGGATTTCCAAACAGTTCATTTCATCAGTTTTCACTCCACTTACTGAGAGAATTCTTGCTTCAATACCAAACTCTTGAAAAGCTATTTCCATCTCTTTCATTAATTCCTTTTCCACCTGTGCATCAGCATCAGCAATTTTCCCTATAAGTCTTTCTCCTAAGCGACCAATTCGCTGCCTTACAACTTCTCTAGCATTAGTCACCTGAATGATTAACAAAATTACAAAGCAATTGATCAAATTTTATCTGCAATAGGGTTCTAAAATCTCCTCAAGGTCAAAAAATTGATTTGGGGGAATTAATTTTGACAATGGCAATTCCATGTTGCCTCCGCCAAGTTTTACTTGAATAGCTTCAAGACCTTTTCTAGCTGCAACATTTGCACCTTGATCAAAGTTAGCCTGACATTCAATAGCTAAGTCCTTTGCAAGGCCAGCATCGCCTAGATAAAGGTTCCAATTTCCAACTTGAATAAATAATCTGTCAGCTATTGCCGCCGCTAGCTCATTAATTTGCGATGCATCCATAGAAGTGGTCATAAAAACATAGGTTTTTCTATTATTAGTGACCTTAGATTGAGATTGCTACTATCTAAAAAAGAATAAATTGATGGAATAATAACTTTTTAGGTTTAACGATCGCATTTCACTAAATTTCAAGGCTCAGATACAAACATATTTTCCTATTCTTTGGGAGTCAATCTGATATTGTTTTTTTATGCGCCTGTAGCTCAGCGGATTAGAGCATCTGACTACGGATCAGAGGGTCGGGAGTTCGAATCTCTCCAGGCGCGTTAAAAAAATTTGTAAATCCTTATATAACCAGAAAATAAGAGAAAGTTTTCTCTCATTAGACTAAAGATGTGCCTACTATCTCATCATAAATAAAAGAATAAAGTGACTATTAAATCTTCTTTGATGGAACGTGACCCAATTATTGCGAAATTAATAAACAATGAATTATTAAGACAAGAAACTCATTTAGAACTTATTGCAAGCGAGAATTTCGCCTCAAAGGCAGTAATGGAAGCACAGGGGTCAGTCCTAACAAATAAATATGCTGAAGGTCTCCCCAGTAAACGTTATTACGGAGGATGTGAACATATCGATAAAATTGAACAGCTAGCAATTGATAGAGCAAAAAACCTTTTTGGTGCCAACTGGGCAAATGTCCAACCTCACAGTGGAGCACAAGCTAACTTTGCAGTTTTCTTAAGCCTTCTAAAACCTGGTGACACAATCATGGGAATGGACCTATCACATGGTGGACATCTCACACATGGTTCACCGGTGAATGTTAGTGGGAAGTGGTTTAAGACGTGCCACTACGAAGTTGATAAAACAACCGAAATGCTCGATATGGATGCAATAAGAAAAAAAGCTATTAAAAATCAACCTAAACTAATTATTTGTGGATTCTCTGCATATCCACGAAAAATTGACTTCCAGGCTTTTAGATCAATCGCGGACGAGGTAAATGCTTATTTATTAGCTGATATTGCCCACATCGCTGGTTTAGTGGCATGTGGTCTTCACCCAAGTCCAATTCCATATTGTGATGTAGTAACAACGACCACTCACAAAACTCTTAGAGGGCCAAGGGGAGGACTAATTCTCTCAAACGATGAAGAGCTAGGGAAAAAGATTGATAAAGCAGTTTTTCCAGGTACCCAAGGAGGTCCTTTGGAACATGTAATCTCAGCCAAGGCTGTGGCATTTAAAGAAGCTTCTGAACCAGAATTCAAGATCTACTGCCAAAGAGTGATCTCAAATGCAAACGTTCTCTCTAGTCAACTTCAAAAAAGAGGTATTTCTATTGTGAGCAAAGGAACTGAAAATCATATAGTTCTTCTTGACCTAAGAAGTATTGGAATTACAGGCAAAATAGCCGATCAATTAGTTAGTGATATCAAAATAACTGCTAACAAAAATACCGTACCTTTTGACCCCGAGTCCCCATTTGTTACTAGCGGGCTAAGACTAGGTTCAGCAGCCCTTACGACCAGAGGTTTTGATGAACAAGCCTTTAAGGATGTTGGAAATGTCATTGCTGATAGACTGCTTAACCCTAACGATGAAGATATAAAAGACAAATCAATCAAAAAAGTTTCTGAACTTTGTAATAAGTTTCCTTTATATAGTGAAAAAATTTAAAGAAATTAATATTAACAATAAAAATCAATCTGGAGCAGAGATTTTATGCATTGGAAGTGAACTACTTCTAGGAAATATTGTTAATACTAATTCTCAATGGATAGCGGAGCAATTAGCAATTTTAGGTATTCCACATTTTAGACAAACTGTTGTTGGAGATAACCCTGCAAGATTAAAAGAAGCAATACTTGAAGCGTCTAACCGATCTGAAATTCTAATAACGACTGGTGGTCTAGGACCAACACCAGATGATATAACAACGAAGATAATTGCTGATACTTTTAAAACACCCATGGAACAAAGAAATGATATTTTAATAGATCTGAAAAATAAACTTAAACACAGGGATAGTAAATTATCTGTAAGTCAAGAAAAGCAATCCTTTGTCCCAAAAGGGGCTAAAATTATAAACAATTATTCAGGCACAGCACCTGGAATTATATGGAGTCCGAAGGATAATTTTACAATACTTACTTTCCCTG
Source organism: Prochlorococcus sp. AG-402-L09 (assembly GCA_003216715.1). Lineage (GTDB taxonomy): Bacteria > Cyanobacteriota > Cyanobacteriia > PCC-6307 > Cyanobiaceae > Prochlorococcus_B. The sequence continues at coordinate 43,776 of QCIK01000003.1, forward strand.
GAGTTCCAAGTGAATTAAAAGAAATGTGGACTAAAGAAGCAGCAAAATGGTTCTTTAATAATAATTTCTCAAACAAAGTAATTTCTAGCAAAGTTCTACATTTTGCTGGTATAAGTGAATCATTACTAGCAGATAAAATTCCACATTTACTTCAAGTAAAAAACCCTACAGTTGCAACTTATGCAAGCACTGGAGAAGTCAAGGTGCGAATAACAGCCAAAGGAGACAATTCAGAAGAAACTAATAGATTAATAGAACCTATTGAAAAAGAATTAATTCAAATGACTGGATTAAAATGCTTTGGTAAAGATCATGAAACTCTTGAAGAATTAGTATTGAAATTATTACTGAAAAGGAAAGAAACAATTGCTGTTGCAGAATCATGCACTGGAGGCGGAATAGGTTCTAAACTTACAAAAATTCCTGGATCTTCAAAAATTTTCCATGGAGGCGTCATCGCATACAACAATTCAATCAAGCAAAGGATATTAGGTGTACCTGAGGAAATAATTAATGCCTATGGTGCAGTCTCAAAGCCAGTTGTTGAATCAATGGCGAAAGGTGTCCTAAAAAAATTCAAAGTCAACTGGGCCATCTCTGTAAGTGGAATTGCAGGGCCGACTGGAGGAAGCAAATTAAAGCCAATCGGATTAGTTAATTTTTGTATAAAGGGTCCAAAGACCCTTATTACATGGGAGGAAAGATTTGGATCTAATAAGACAAGAGAAGATATTCAAAATTTAAGCGTTTTAAATGCTCTTGATAGATTACGTTTATCTATAATCAAGGATAAGTAAGTCCTAATTATTGGATTTGAAAGTTGAGTTCTGGAACCCTCTACGACAAAGTTTGGAACTTCCATCAGGTTAAAGAATTGCCTGGTGGATCAACTCAACTTTTTGTAGGTCTTCATTTAATTCACGAAGTTACAAGTCCACAAGCTTTTTCTGCTCTTAATGAAAAAAATCTTGAAGTCAAATTTCCTAATCTAACTGTAGCGACGGTTGATCATATAGTTCCAACAGCAAATCAGGAGCGTCCTTTTAGTGATCCTCTCGCAGAGGAAATGCTGTCCACTTTAGAAAAAAACTGCAAGTCTCATGGAATAAAATTTCATGGAATTGGAAGCAATTCTCAAGGAGTAGTTCATGTCATGGCTCCAGAATTAGGATTAACTCAACCTGGAATGACAGTGGCTTGCGGAGATTCACATACCTCAACCCATGGAGCATTTGGAGCGATTGCATTCGGTATTGGAACAAGTCAAGTTCGAGATGTTTTAGCCAGTCAAAGTTTGGCGATAAAAAAATTAAAAGTAAGAAGAATATGGGTAGATGGTGAATTGCAAAAAGGTGTTTATGCCAAAGACCTTATTCTTCATATCATTCGATTGCTTGGAGTCAAAGGAGGAGTTGGATTTGCTTATGAATTTGCTGGGCCTGCGATAGAAAAACTTTCAATGGAAGGAAGAATGACGATATGCAATATGGCTATTGAAGGAGGTGCAAGATGTGGATATATCAATCCAGATGAAACTACTTTTGAATATCTTAAAGGGAAAGAATATTCTCCTAAAGGTCAAGAATGGGATAACGCTATTAAGTGGTGGAAAAGTTTAGTGAGCGATTCTAAAGCTAAATTCGATGATGAAATTCGATTAAATGGGTCCTCAATAGAACCTACCGTTACTTGGGGTATAACTCCTGGTCAAGGTATTTCAATCAAAGAAAAAATTCCAAATCCTGAGATGATGCCAAAAAATGAGCAACAAATAGCTAAAGATGCATGCAAATATATGAATCTAGAACCAAACCAACCCATAGAAGGGACATCCATTGATGTTTGCTTTATAGGTAGCTGTACAAATGGGAGATTAAGTGATCTCCAGGAGGCATCTAAAATTGTTAAAGGTCATACAGTCGCAACTGGAATTAGAGCATTTGTTGTACCTGGTTCCCAAAAGGTTGCCAAAGAGGCCAAGAGAAAAGGAATAGATAAGATATTCCTTACAGCAGGGTTTGAATGGCGAGAGCCAGGCTGCTCGATGTGCTTAGCCATGAATCCAGACAAATTGGTTGGAAGACAAATAAGTGCCAGCTCAAGCAATAGAAATTTCAAAGGGAGGCAAGGCTCTGCTAATGGAAGAACCTTATTAATGAGTCCAGCCATGGTTGCTGCTGCTGCAATTAGTGGAAAGGTTACAGATGTACGAAAATTACTCCAAGATTAAAACAACAAATACACTTACATTTGATGAAACAGGAATTCCCAAAAGGTGCAATCAAAGCAATTAGGGGGCGGAGCTTTGTAATAAAAGGGGATGATATTGATACTGACAGAATTATTCCTGCAAGATTTCTGAAATGCGTAAGTTTTTCCGCATTAGGGGAACAAGTCTTTGCAGATGATAGAAAAGAACTCAAAGGTACTCATCCATTTGATCTCGATCAGAACAAAGGTGCAAATATTCTTGTCGTTAATGATAATTTTGGCTGTGGTTCAAGTCGCGAACATGCCCCACAAGCCCTTATGAGATGGGGAATAAGATTAATTGTGGGTGAGAGCTTTGCTGAAATTTTTTTTGGAAATTGTCTTGCACTTGGCATACCATGTATAACGGCTTCAAAAGAAGAAATTACTAATTTGCAAAATCTAGTGAATAAGAACCCCAATCAAATTTGGGATTTTAATCTTCAAGAACTTACCTTTTCTAATCAAAAAGAAACTTTAAAACTCAATATTGAAGAAGGGGCCTACAAGATGCTTTTAACAGGAAAATGGGATGCAACTTCTCAACTACTAGATGAAAAGGAAAGAATCAAAAACACAGTAAATAATCTACCTTATTTGAATCATTTTAAATAATAATCTAGAAAACTGCTTTTACAGAATTATCAAAATTAAATCCATTTATACGAAAATATAATCCACCTCCATAACTATCGGGATGATAGTAAATACCAAACTCATATGCTCTTTTTTGCCATAAAAGCCCTAACTTCGTATCAAAATATTCACCATATTTTTCTGAATTCTTATCGATATTTTTGTTAGAAATAATGTCAAAAATTATTGGACCATATATTTGTTGCATGAAACTTATATTTAGTGTTTTCAAATCAATTGCATTGTCAAACTTAAATGGACTATTCCCAGATTTAATTTTAAAACCTGGCATAACAGAAAGTTTTGTATAATCAAGGAACTTATTCTCTAAATTCCCTAATCTAATTTCAGGACCAAGACTAAACTTTAGAAAACCCTGATTACTACCATCCTCATATTGAAAATAGGATCCATTAATATTAGTTCTTAAAACTAATTCAGGATTAATTAAAATAGGAGATAAAAGCGTAGCTCTCTTTTTATCAAGGTTATTTTGATTACCCTTCCATACCTGAAATTGACTATCTAAAGAAGAAAAGATACTAGATCGCCAAAGACTAGCCATTTCGCTATTTTCAAGTTTTTCTGCTTCATATTTAGCTGTTCCTAATCGTATATTTAAGTTATTTGTTAATTCTCCGGCTTTAAAATTATGAGATTTCTCAATAAATCCACCATATGCAGTCTTTATCTCAGTCTCGCCAATTGTTCCATTCCAAGCTCTAGATCTATAAGTAGTAAAAATATTAAAATTCACATCATCTAACATAGGCATTTTTAAATACTTTCTAAAAGAAGATGAGTGCCTCAATCCACTAAAAATCCTAGTTTTATTTAATGTACTTAAATCATTAACACTATCAAATACCCAATCTTTGTGATTCGCTTTTATTTTAAAATTAATACCAAATAGATCATAAAAACTAATATTTTTTTTATCTTGACTTTTATTATTTTTATAACTATTTGTTTTACCTAAAAGAGCTCTATTAATTAAAAATTGAGGTTGAAAATCAAATTTTATATTTTCATTAATGCTTGTAGTATTACTTCTTCTAATCAAGACTAATCCATCACGATCTTTACCGTCTAAAATCAAATCAAATTTATTTCTCTTTTTATTCTTACCTCCAAATATTCTTTTACCTAAGAAAATTTTAGTTCTACTCTCAAGTATTAGATTAGTTTTAGAAGAAGTAATAAGTAATTGATCTTCTTCTTCTTCCGCAATCACATCTATTCCTTCAAAAGAAATTTGATGAGGATCGAATGGATCATTTGTAAAATTAATTCTAGGAGATTTCCAACCCTTTTCTTGAATAGTTATTAGATCAGATTTAAATCTCCAACTATTGATTGAACCTGTTGATTTATTAGATCTAGTGATTTTATTTTGTGGTAGATTAATATTTCCAAAAGAAAATTCAATTCCATCAGCATAAGCATTTTCTCCATTCATATTTAGTTTACTTACAGATATATCTTTCTCTATAACTTTTCCTGAATTTGAATCAATTTTCAAGTCATCTAATACATTATTAATATCTAATATCCCAAAAACATCCTTAATAAATCCCTCTTTATTTAATAAATTAAATTGGAATCGTCTACCTCTAAAATATTGGCGTCCCTTACTGAATCTAATATTTCCCTCAGCAGATAAAATACCAGTTAATTTTTCATATTTTAAAAAGTCAGCTCTTAAGATCCCCCCATTTATAATAGCCTTGACATTACCCTCAGCTAGATAAATATTTTGATCATAATCATATTGTTTATCTGAATAAATCTTTAAAGTTAAAAATATATCTTCTACTTTTGATTTTTCTAAAGTTGAGTTTTTATCTCTATTAATTAAAGTACCAACTGAATAATCATAATGTTTAGCTTTATCTACATTTTCGAAAAAATACTCCCTCGCAATAGCGATCTCAAATAACGACAGAAAACTAGCAAACCCTAGAAATCCAAGGTTTAAAAGCAAATAATATTTTTCTTTCGCCGCCAAAAGAGTTAAGCCGACGAAAAGATAATACCTAATAAAGCAATTACAGGAACTTGCTTAGACCAGTAATTAGCGTGTCATTTTTAGTCCTGAGGACTTTCCAAATCCTTTCTATTTGGTGTCCTTGTTGGATCACTTGCCAAGAAACCAAATAAAAAGATTCCGACAAAGAAAAAGACGACCGTATAGACGGAAATCTTGAGGGCAAGCATGAATACGAAACAACTAATTTAGATCTTAAACCTATCCTATGAAGTCAATAACTCCAATCAAAAAACCAAAGGTGTTACAGACTTTTGGAAATAGAAAAAAGTTTTAGCTGTGGGAAAAGCTAGAAAAGTCAATAAAACCAAGGGAAATTAATAAAAAGATCAAAATTCACTCAAATTGGAATTCAAAAATTCTCTAACTTATTTTTGATTTTCCTTGTTTTTCCATTGATCTCAGAAAATATTTCTCAAATATCATTGTTTTTTAGGACATTCCATCACAAGTTTCTACAGTCTCTTCTTCTTTGGGACAAGTTCCCATACAATAGCTTGACTCATACAAATCTGAGCTAGAGAAACGACATGGGACAAAAAACAGCACTTGGATCTTTGCTGAAATCTATTGGCAATTCTGGACAAGGAAAGGTTGTGCCTGGTTGGGGAGCTGTTCCAGTTATGGCCTTCATAGGAATTTTACTATTAGTATTCCTAGTTATTATGCTCCAAATTTATAACCAGTCACTTCTATTACAAGGCTTTTCGGTCGACTGGAACGGCTGAATTGATTAAATTCTGCGTGGTAATAGAGATTCGCCCATGAATATTTTTGGGGTTGGTTTGCCCGAAATAGCTGTTATTGCTGGATTAGCACTTGTTATTTTTGGGCCAAAACGTCTTCCTGAGCTTGGGCGAACTATTGGAAAAACTCTTAAAGGTCTTCAAAGTGCTTCTACTGAGTTCGAGCGTGAAATCAAAAATGCCATGACAGACGAAGAGTCTTCAAATGAGGACATTGTAGACAAAGAAAATTAATTTCTCCAAAACTAAATTACATATATCTCAACTATTGGAATCAACAACGGTTCTATTCTTGGTATGTTGTCCGACGACGTGAAATTACTAGTTGGCTTAGGGAATCCCGGGGCTGAGTATAATAAAACCCGCCATAATGTTGGATTTATGGTTTTAGAGGAAATTGCTAGTCAAAATAATTGCAGCTTTAGTGAAAGCAAGAAACTCTTTGGCAAAACTTGTGAATATAGATCTGGTATTAATAAAACTAGGCTTTTAATGCCTAACACTTATATGAATGAAAGTGGAAAATCAGTGCGATCAGCAAAGGATTGGTTTGATTTAGACAATCATCAATTAATAGTCCTCGTAGATGATATGGATCTGCCTCTGGGGAAAATAAGAGTCCGGTCTAAAGGGAGCTCAGGAGGTCATAATGGGTTGAAAAGCATCATCAATCATCTTGGCTCTAATGAATTTAAGCGATTAAAGATTGGAATAGGCCCGCCAAGTGAAATTCAAAAAGAGAGAAAATCTAAAACCATTAAGCACGTTTTAGGTAGATTTTCAAAAGAAGAATTTACAATATTAAATTACATAATTCAGGAAATTATTACTTGTATTGATTTAATTACATCTAATAATTGGGATAAAATAACTACTCGACTTAATTCTTTTAAGCCTGAGAATTTATAACTTTAGAAAAATGAATAACAAACCAGCAACTACTGCATATCTTCAGATTCACAAGCAGTGCTTTAGTCAAAAAAAAGTTGAAGGTATAGTCCGAGCCGGAGATTTTGAATGGAATTTTATTTGGGCTTTTAATCATGGAAAACTATTTGTCGAACCACCACTAGGTAGAGCACTAATAAAAGATGCTTTAGAACGTTATTTAGTAAATGCAGATTATAAACTTGAGTCTGGTAGCGATTACATTTTCACAGTTAGGGCCAAATTCTAATATCTACTTTTTTAGGCCAAGTAAATGTATATTTTAAAGAATCTTCTAATAAAATTAATGCGACAATTGCATCAAGGTTGTTAGGAGGGAAAAGCATTTCTTTTGGAATCCAACGAATCAAATAATTTGGAGGCCAGATTTCCCAATATCTAAATCTTGCTCTTAAGGTTGTTCCTCTTTCATTAACATAATTGAGATCGAAAATATTTCTTTGTTTTAATTTATTTGCTATATTCATACAATTAGTTCCATCACCAATAATTATTTTTTTTATGTTATAATTTTCATTCCAAAGTAATACTAAATCAGAAAAATTATTTGATGAAGATATAACTGCCTGAATAACTTTTCCAGTTTCAATATCAGCCAATAGCAAGCCGCATTTTTTATTTCCAGGATCTATAGAAATATAAAAGCTCATTTAGTTTTGTTTCTTAAAACTTTTTCTAAAGATTTTACTTCTAATGATATATTTACTTTATCCGCACTTTGAGTATTATCAAGTGCCCTAGAAATAATTTGGAAATCTCCATTTTTCCTGCCAACTAAATATTTACCTAAATTATTAATTTGATTAGCATTAATTTTTAAATCAGAACTTAATGATCCTCTTCTCCTAACCTCCGCTAAAGTTGATGCCAGTAAAAGATTAATCTTTTTACTGATAGATTCAGAATCAGAATTTGATAAATATATATTTTCTATGGCTATAACTTCTCCTTGTCTTGTAATGATTTTATTTAATGTAACTTCAGGGAATGCATAAACATAGTTTTCACCTCTAAGTATATTTCCAGCTGATTTAATACTCACTACCCAACTTCTATTATCAGCTATTTTACTTTCAAGCTTTTCAATATCATCTTTACGAACTAATAATATTCTTCTATATTTAGATTGATTTGTTTTTACTAAATTAAAAGCATAAAAATTTGCTTGCTGCAATAAACTTTCTATAATTTTTTTTAAATCGTTCTTTTTATTTATTTTAATAGTCATAGTTGCTAAAGTTTGACCACTGCTTATTACTACATTTCCACTTCTAAGAGCATATAAATTTTTTTCTAATTTTTTTAATTCTTTTTCACTCTCTGTAATCTTTTCCCGAATACCCTCTAACTGAAATAGTCCAACCCTTAAATCCCTATCAAATGCAACCATAGTCGCAAAAGAAATAGCACTAATAATACTTCCTGTAAAAACAGTTATTAAGACAGCTGTACTTTTTGGTCTTAATTTAAAAATACTTAAACGCGCTTTACCAACTTTGGTACCTAAGCGATCTCCCAAAGTAGAAAGTATTCCACCTAGGATTAATATTAATAGAATTTTCAGCCAGACTGTCACAGAAAGAAGGAAGAAAAATTAATCAAACCTTCTAAACCTTAGTATGTAATGGCCTTTAATTAAATCTTTTTGCTAACGCAATAGGATCAAATATAGTTATTTTTTTCCTATCTATTGCCAATAATGAGGAACTTTTCAACTCACCTAGTAGTCGTGTAATAGTTACCCTGGTTGAACCTATTGCCTCAGCGATAGCTTGATGAGAAAGTCTCAAGTCAATTGTTACTCCCTTCTCACATGGCACTCCAAAGTCCCTACACAAAACAAGCAAAAAGCTTGCAAGTCTAGAAGACATATCTCTATGAGTTAAAGTTTCAATCATCGTTTCAGTTTGAAGTACTCGACTTGATAAACCTTGTAGAAGTAGCAATCCAACTGATGCATCTTCCTCAATTGCATTCCTTACTGAAGTTGCTGGAGCAGAAACAAGTTCAACACGAGTAAAGGCAACCGCATGATAAAAACGATCCGATCTATGTCCTGTTAACAAAGATAAAACACCAAAAAGACTATTTTCTCTAAGCAAAGCAACTGTTATTTCTTCACCAGTTTCATAAACCCTACTCAATCGAACTGCACCACGCCTTATTAAATAAACCCTCTCTGCAGGATCACCAGGGAAAAAAATAGTTTTTGACCTGTCTACTGTTTCAGTAGAAACCCCGTCAAGAGATTTAATTACATCCAGGAGAGTCTTGTTTGGGGGCAAAGAAGATGATGATGAATTACCAACCATCTGGCTATTTCTTTGTTGATTGAAACGAGTAAAGCCACGATATGAAGTGACCATATTTAATTTATTGTTCAAAGAACATTAATAAGTTGATAAAAATCAATATGTAGCTATGGCGACTTTTTTAAAGCAAAGTCTCCAATTAAAACCTGAACTTACTTGGAATTGCATAATTATCATGCCCTAAAGCTAAAACGAGGTTTAAAAAGTATCAAAAATTACATTTTAAATTTCCCCTTGGATCACATTTGACGTCTTGAGAAAAATTTAGCTAATTATAATGTTTTCATTTTATACACCACAGATGGTGTTGAATTGGTTGATTAGAAATTTTATACCGCTAGATTAATCAAAAGACATTCGGATAAAGATTTAGATGAATGCACGAGTTAACATAAATACTCAACAGAAGGGTTCATCCCCTTCTATGGAGACTTCTTTTAGGCCTACCCCCCTTAGGAAGCCTCTACAATTAGTCGTGACACAAGGACAAGTTCAGATTCACACTTCTAGTTTTAGAGGTAGTTTTTCTATTGTCCTTAGTGAAGCTTTACGATCTGCAGGATTGGGAAGCAAAGTTTTAATATCTCAATTCTTGAGAGGTGGTGTTAATCAAGGACCAAATGGAGCCATTAATCTGTGTGGACGACTGGAATGGATAAGGCCAGCTATTGAAACTTGCTTACCTGAGCAATTATCGGAAGGAAACTTGCCACTAAAAAGAAAATATGAAGAAAAAGCCATCAAAGAATTGTGGGGATTTTGTAAATCACGTTTAATTGAAAAAAAATTAGATAAAATTGTCCTTGATGAAATAGGGATGGCTATTAGCCTTGGTTTCATTGAAGAAAATGATTTGATTTCTATGATTAATAATCGACCATCATCCACAGATATTATTCTTACAGGACCTTCAATCCCTCCTAAAGTAATGGAAATGGCTGATCAAATTACTGAATTACGCTGCAATTAAATGTTAAAAAACGATCGTTGGATTTCAGAGCAGGCTTCTTTAGGAATGCTTGAACCTTTTCAAGAAAAACTAATAAGACATCTTGAGCCTGAATCAAAAAAATCGCCTGTTTTAAGCTTTGGTTGCTCTTCATATGGATATGATTTGCGTCTTTCATCTAAAGAATTTTTGATATTTAGGCATGTCCCAGGAACAGTAATGAATCCCAAAAAATTTAATCCTGCCAATTTAGAATCCACAGATTTAAAAGAAGATGAAGATGGGAAATATTTTATTTTACCTGCTCACTCTTATGGACTTGGCGTCGCATTAGAAAAGATGAAGGTCCCTCCTAATATTACGGTTATATGCCTTGGCAAAAGTACATATGCACGCTTAGGAATAATCGTGAACACAACTCCTGCAGAAGCAAGCTGGGAAGGTCATCTAACCCTTGAATTCAGTAATAGCTCTGGGGCTGATTGCAGGATTTATGCTGAAGAAGGAATTTGTCAATTACTTTTCTTTGAAGGTGATCCTTGTGAAACTACTTATAGTGATAGGAAAGGTAAATATCAATACCAACAAGAAAGAGTAACATTAGCAAAAGTTTAAATATGAGTCTTGTTCAATTAATAACTTCTACACCAGATGCTGAAAAAAGCATGGCATACATTGCCAGGGTAAGTAATCCTAAAAATCAAGATAATAATGATTTTACTAAATTAATAGGGTATTGCATAAAGAATGAACATTGGAGTGTATTTGAGCAAGCTTATATGACTTTACAAATAGAAACTACACGAGGAATTGCTGCACAAATATTAAGACATCGATCATTTACTTTTCAAGAATTCTCTCAACGTTATGCGGACAGTAGACAATTAGGAGAAATACCCATACCTGACTTAAGAAGGCAAGATAATAAGAATAGACAAAATTCTATCTCTGACTTATCAGAAGAAGTTATTAATCAATTTAACAAAAAAATAGAGCGTCAATTCAATCTAAATAAAGAACTTTATGAAGAAATGCTAGAAGCTGGAATTGCTAAAGAATGTGCGAGATTTGTACTTCCACTTGCTACACCTACCAGAATTTATATGACAGGGTCATGTCGTTCGTGGATTCACTATATAAAGCTAAGAACTGGCCACGGGACACAAAAAGAGCATATGGATATTGCACAAGAATGTAAAAATATTTTTTCAAAAGAATATCCAGTAGTTTCATCCGCTTTGAATTGGGTAGATTAGCTATGATTTCTTGGACCTTCAGATTTGATATTATTAGTAAAACTTATTTGTTTAGAATTACTATCTAAAATTAAATCACTTGAATTTGATATTTTTGCAAAATGGGGTAATTCTAAATTATTAATTAAGGCAAGAAATATCTCATTTAATTCACTATATTTTCTAACTCCGATTGTAAAACCCTTAAATTTACCCTGAGCATCAAAAAGAATCAATTTAGGAATGCCATTGACATCATATTTCTCAATCAAATCAAACCACCTATTATTATCAACATTAAGTAAAACGACATCTACTTTATTAGAATTTTGTTTTTTCACATTAAGCATGTCAGGAGCCATTTCCTTGCAAGCTTCGCACCAATCTGCATAAAATTCAAACACTGTAGGTCTTCCATTTGACAAGGCTTTTTCTGGTTCAAGAGAGTTTTTTGCTAATTGGTCAAGCATTGCATTCGCTTTAAAACCACCGCGTAAAAAGAATAACGAAATAACTAAAGTGATACTAATAAAAACTAAAAAAATTTGCTGAAGAGAACTAAGGTCATTATCTGCTTTGGTGTTATCAATCATCAGAGTTAATTGTTTTTAGTAATGATTATATACAGGTATTGTAATTTTAAAGCATATTATTATATGCTTAATTGATGAATAATGAACTATTTCTAATATACATTGCCTTATAAATTGTCAAATTTTTCTTAAGAGCAAATAATTCCCTATCTGTAGTTGCATCATAAGGATTCTGATTAATCCATCTAAATCCACTTATATCTTTTCTATCAAAGTAATTGCTATTGTCAATTACATTAGTCATAGATTCTATAAGTTTAAATATATCGCTTTGGATGAATAGCTCGCCATCCTTACTCATAAATCTCGCAATTGAGTTTAGAAGACTTATTTTAAAGACTCTCCTTTTAAAGTGTTTTCTTTTAAACCATGGATCTGGAAATTGAATTGAAACTCTTTTTAATTGACCATCATCTAAATCTGACAACCATTCATCTAAGCTTATATTAACATTACAAAATAGAAATTTTAAGTTATTTAATTCTAATTTATTTCTTTTCCTTTCAGCTGAAATAACAAGGGGTTCTCTTATTTCAAGCCCAACAAAGTTCCACTTTGGGTATTTTGATGCTAATTCAATTAAAAATTCACCTTTAGCAGATCCAATATCTAAATGAATTGGATAATGAGCATCTTTGAAAAGAATAGACTTACTTGGAAGTGATAGAGGTAGCTGAAAAAATTGGCTTAGAGGATTTACATGCTGTCTCACAGAATGAAACTTATCTCAATTAAATCTTATTATTATTTTAGCAATTTAATTGAAATTTTAGAAGAAAGTATGAACAATAAAAAAAATTATTAATTTTTTAAATAGAGTATATTATTCATTTTGTTTCAATAGACTGGTACTCATCCATAAATCTATAGAAGGGGTTGCTTTAATTTTGTAAGGGCTTCTTCAAATGTGGAGAAAACACTTTAATAATTAAAATAATCATGAAAAGAATACATCAAGGTTGATAATACATATGAATGAGATTTTTTTCTTGACTGAACCTCAATTCCAAATTCTAGTTTGGCTCTCATATCGAATTGCAGCTACTTTCGCTTTTGGACTCCCATTGTTTCTATTGATATGGGCTAAAATTTCCAATTCAAGCTCTATTGATCGTCTTTTATCAATCTACTGGAAAGTTTCAAGTCTTTATGCAATAAACCTTTTGTTTCTTAGTGGTGAAAGCCAATTAGGTCAATTAATTTCATTCATTGCACCCATACTTATGGTGGTATCGATCTGGTTTTGGGTTGATCTGAATGAAGAAATTGATGAAATGTCTATTTATAAACCAATTTCATTGACCACAAGAATTTGGCGATGGACTTTATCTTTTTGGGCAATACTAAATACTGGACTACATATATTTAGTTGGAGGTGCTTGAATTCAATCTATGAGAACTATTGTATTGCTTGGAGAGAAATTCCATATAACTCATTTACTACAACAAAATTAATTATAAAATTTGTTTTAGATGGTAATTGGACTACAGGAATAGCTACTTTTTTTGCATTTTCAGCTCTAATATTATATTTAATAGGTTTATTACAATGGTTGATTATTCAATTCCCAAAGAATGGACGTTTTGCTGGTAAGTTTTAAAAATAAGTCAATTAAATATTATATAAAAATTTATATTTATAAAGCCAAAACCACTTTTTCACATCGTTTACAGATGTTTGGATGTTCTAGGTTATTACTCATTTCAATTTCATAATGCCAACATCTTTCACACTTAAATCCTTTAGCTTTTGCAATCTCAACTGAAGCAAGATCATTTTCCTCACTCACTAAAACTTCAGCCCAAGGCTCACCACCGATTTGTAAAGATGAAACCAAGAACCAATCTCTTAATACGTCAACATTATTAGATTCGTTTTGAGATAACCATTCAATAGCAGCTTGAACTTTTTCATCAGATATATCTAACCTTACTGATGCTTCCAAAGAGGAACCTAACTCTTGAATACTTCTACAGCTTTCCAGCATACGATTAACAACTGATCTGAGCTTGCGGAGTTCAATAACGTGGAGATTAAAACTACTATTTCGCCATGAATTAGGAGCATTAGGCCATCCTCTTTGAAATACTGAGGCTTCCTCTAAGCTATATGGAATATTTTGCCAAATATCCTCTGCCATATGACATAAAACAGGTGCAATTAGACCAGATATTTTCTCAATAACCAATGATAAAACTGTCTGACAACTTCGTCTTCTAAAGTCAGATTTAGAACTTACATACAACCTATCTTTTGCAATATCCAAGTAAAAATTAGATAAATCAACTACACAAAAATTCTGAATTGTTTGGAAGAACTTAGAGAATTCAAAATTAGAGTATGCCTGTGTTATCTCATCGATTACCTCAGCTGTTCTATTCAACATCCATTTATCTAACAAAGGTAAGCTAGAAATATCAATGGAATCATTTTGATAATCAAAATCATAGAGGTTCCCTAATAGATACCTTGAAGTATTTCGAACCTTGCGATAAACATCAGAAATTTGCTTAAGTATATTTGATCCAATAGGAACATCTGCAGAGTAATCAACAGAACTAACCCAAAGCCTCAAAACATCAGCTCCATAAGCAGGATCTAATTTCTTATTTGAACCACCATTAATTATAACTAAAGGATCAATAATATTTCCTAAAGATTTACTCATTTTTCTGCCATTCTCATCTAAAGCAAAACCATGTGTAAGGACCTTTTTAAAAGGTGCATTTTCATTAACTGCCACCGAAGTTAATAAAGAGGACTGAAACCAACCACGATGTTGATCTGATCCCTCCAAATATAAATCTGCTGGATAATTTAAAATTTCTTTATCAGAAATAACTGAAGACCAACTAGATCCAGAGTCAAACCAAACGTCCATAGTATCAGTACCTTTTTGCCATCGATCTACCTCGTCTAAATAAGAAGGAGGTAATAGCTGAGACAAATCATATTCCCACCAAATATCTGAGCCATGAATAGAAAATAAATCAGCTATGTGAGAAATAGTTTCTTCATTAAGCAAAATTCCTTTTCCATTTTTCTCATAAAATACTGGTATTGGAACCCCCCAAGTCCTTTGTCGAGAGATACACCAATCTCCTCTTTCTCTAACCATAGAATCAATTCTATTTTTACCAGATTCAGGAAGCCAAGTAACATCTTCTATTGCAGAAAGTGCTTTATCCCTAAATCCTTCAACAGAAGCGAACCATTGCTCTGTAGCTCTAAAAATAGTTGGTTTTTTAGTTCTCCAATCATAAGGATACCTATGCTCATATGGAATTTCTTTAAGCAAAGACCCAGAATTAATTAGATCATTTATTATTACATTATTAGCATCTTTTAATACATTTAGTCCCTCAAATTTTCCAGCCTCTTTAGTCAGAAAACCTTTTGAATCGACTGGGCAAGTAATTGGTAAATTATATTTTTTACCAGTGTTGAAATCATCAACACCATGACCAGGAGCAGTATGTACTAATCCCGTTCCTGAATCAGTTGTTATATAATCCCCTCCCAAAACGACAGGGCTTCTTTTATCAAACAAAGGGTTTTTATATACAATTCCATCTAAGAATGATCCTTTGATTAATACTCTTTTTTCATAATTAATTCCTACACTTTCTGACACCTCTTCCAAAAGATTAGCCGCAACAATTATTAATGAGCTGTCAGAACTTTGTGCAATTACATAGTCTAATTTTTGGTTAACAGATATGGCCTCATTCGCAGGAATTGTCCAAGGTGTAGTAGTCCAAATGACAAGTTTAACTTCTTTAAATTTCTCTTCAGAATTAAATAGGTCAGGAGCTTGATTAGAAATTTCTTGAGTTAAAATATTTGGCATTTGATCAACTTTAAATCCCACATAAATACTTTTGCTAACATGACCAGTGGGATATTCTAATTCCGCCTCGGCAAGCGCAGTTTGTGAACTTGGACTCCAATGAACTGGTTTTAGACCTCGATATATGTATCCTTTAAAGACCATTTCCCCAAACAACTTGATCTGAGACGCTTCAAACTTTTTGTCTAAAGTTAAATATGGTTGATCCCAATCACCCCATATTCCCCATCTTTTAAAACCATCCATTTGTTGAGAAACTTGTTTTTTTGCATAAGCAGCAGCTTTTTTTCTCAATTTAATAGGGGTTAATTCAGCTCGTTGTGACTTATCCAAAGCTTGAAGTACTTTCAATTCAATAGGCAATCCATGGCAATCCCATCCAGGTATATAACAAACTTTTTTTCCCTGCATTATTTGAAATTTATTTATTATGTCCTTCAATACTTTGTTAAGTGCGTGCCCCATATGAAGCGTCCCATTTGCATATGGGGGTCCATCATGCAAAGTAAAAGTTTCTCCAGAATTATTTAAACCTAAGTCGAAATCTATCTTTTTTTCAGCCCAAAAAGATTGCAACTCAGGTTCCCTTAGGGTTGCATTTGCCCTCATTCCAAACTTAGTCTCTAAAAGGTTGAGAGTTTCTTTGTAAGCGGAACGATCTTTTGGAGACCTTTTATTGACATTATTCACTTGGAGAAATATTCAATAATCATCATGGTTGCCTGAAGCCCTTTAACCTTATCAAGAAGTCTCTTCATTTTTCAGTTAATTCTTGATTTCTGATCTTATTGGAATCAACTGAACCAGATTGTTGAACTACATTCTTCTTTCTTTCCTCTTCCAATTCTGGATGAACCCATTTTTTTTCTTTTAAAGGGTTTTCAGATTGAATTCTGAAGCTTTTAAGCAAATGTAAAAACCCATTTCCAAATAGAGAAACACTTTGACCAAGCTGTTTGAAAGATTCAAACCATCTTTCATAAGATCCAATCCGCTTTTTTTCTTTAGCACTTAACTGATACCATCTATTTTGAAAAATTTCTGAGATCATTTTTCCATACAAAATCGTCATGGAAATAACAAGTAAATTTATTGAACTTCTTAAAAGATCATTTTCCACTAAAAGAAATAATCCTAAAAATAAAAAGATCCCCCCCATCAACCAGTCTCTTGGTCTACTTAATTCCACGAGCATTAAAGGTAAAGCCAATATCAAAAAGCCAACAAAAAGAAATAAGTATCCAAAAATAGAAATAAGCATATTTTTATCAATGTGAGTTTATTTTGCAGTGGAAGAGCTTATTAAAAAACTAAAACCATGGTTCATAGAAAGAATATTTCAAATATCTCATGGGTCAATATGAAAATTACATTAATCTTTTTACGTTCTCAAATCAAAAATAGTCTTTAAATAGCCATCTATGAGCTGCTAGAATGAAATGACAATCGGTGAAAGCCTTTGGCCCACCTGGCGGAATTGGTAGACGCGCTGGTTTTAGGTACCAGTGACTTTAGTCGTGGGAGTTCAAGTCTCCCGGTGGGCATTTTTTACTTAAGCTGTACAAGTTTATTCTAATCTCAATTACATCAAGCAATGACCCAGTGCTTATCGAGGTCTGACAAAAACAAGGCTACGGAAAAACTGAAGTCATTACGAGACTGGCAAAATGAAATCCAGGAATATCTTGATCCGCCCAAGTCTTTAAACGTAACTTTAGGGCTTTTCTTTGGTGGGTATATTCTTGCAATAATTAGTGTCTGGCAGTGGTATCAAGGGAATTGGCCGTTACCAATCTTAGTTTCACTAGCTTTTCTTGCTCTTCATATGGAAGGCACCGTTATTCATGATGCATGCCACAATGCTGCTCATCCTAATAAATGGATCAATCAATTAATGGGACATGGAGCAGCCATATTGTTAGGTTTTAGTTTCCCAGTTTTTACAAGAGTTCATTTAGAGCATCACAAATACGTTAATGATCCCAAAAACGATCCTGATCACATAGTTAGCACCTTTGGACCTATTTGGTTAATTGCTCCAAGATTTTTTTATCACGAATATTTTTTCTTTGAGCGAAAACTTTGGAGAAAATTTGAACTAATGCAATGGGGAATTGAGAGGGGAATATTTATTTGCATTGTCATAGCAGGTATTAAATATGATTTCATGAACGTTATTTATAACTTATGGTTTGGACCTGCATTAATGGTTGGAGTTACGTTAGGAATATTTTTTGATTATCTGCCACATAGACCTTTTAAATCAACGAATAGATGGAAAAATGCAAGAGTTTATCCCAGTAGATTAATGAACTTATTAATCATGGGACAAAATTATCATTTAGTTCATCATTTATGGCCCTCTATTCCATGGTTTGAATATAAACCAGCTTATGAAGCAACCAAGCCTCTATTAGATCAAAAAGGATCTCCACAAAGAATGGGGATTTTTGAGACTAAAATTGATAGCCTAAATTTTCTTTATGATGTAATTTTGGGAATAAGAAGTCATAAAAAAAACAGGAGTACAATGAGATCTATAGCAAGACTATTACCAAACAACAATTTGAGGAGAAAATATATAAAATTAATTCACCAAACATCTATTAGAACTGAAAGTAAACGATAATCTTAATTTAAAGTATTTTTGGAACTCTAAAGAAATCTCCTTCTCTATGAGGAGCTTGATTAAGTATTTCCTCTCTAGAACAATTAACTTTAACTGAATCTTCTCGCATTGCATTAACCACTTCTACAGCTCTAGTAGTTGGAGGAATATTTGTAGTGTCTATTTCTTGCAACTGATCAACATAAGTAAGTATTTCTTCAATTTGCGATGTATAAGTTTCAATCTGATGTTCTGGCAGTTCTAAACGAGCCAACTTTGCAACCTTGCGAACATCTGATGAAGAAATTTTAGTCATATGTTTTAGAAAGTTTTCAACATCTTAAATCAATGAGAAGAGTCCATAGAAAATCCAACTTCTTAAATTGAGATCAATAAGATTATGCACAATTCTCCTTAAAGGAACCGAACTTGTATTGAAGTTAATATAGGTCAAAAAAGAGTAAGCCAATCTCACTTCTTACAAAAGAATTCTTCTCTAGGCCATCTCATTTGGTAGCACCAAATTTAATTGGCTGTTTTTTAATTAAGCGGATATCAAAAAACAAATACCTTTCTGGTGTAATTGTTGAAACAGAAGCCTACTCTGAAGAAGAAGCTTCATGCCATGGTTTCTCAGGAAGAACTCAAAGAAACGAAACTCTATTTGGTGAACCTGGTAATTTTTACATATACCTTTCCTATGGCATTTACAATTGCGTAAACATTGTTACCGGGAAGAAAAACTGGGCAAATGGTGTACTTCTCCGATCAATTGCAATAAAAGGGGAAAATGAGCGGATTGCAGCTGGGCCAGGGTTGTTAGCGAAAAGATTTGGATTAAATAGGAATCATGACAATTTATCCTTATCACCTGAAAATAATTTTTGGTTAGCAGAGATAGAAAATTTCAAAGAAAATGGAAATATAGTTCAAACCAAAAGAATTGGCATATCTCAAGCTAAAGATATACCTTGGCGATGGTATCTCCAAAGTAGTAGAAGTGTTAGTAAAAGGATTAAAGGGGATAAAATTCCTCCAACAAATAAATGTTGGACCCCATCCTCATATGAGGGAATATGAAAAATTGGAAACATAATCACATTCTTGATCTATCTACATTTTCTTTAGATGATTACAACACAGTTTTAGAACTAACAACAAGATTTAAAGATGTTCATAAATCAAGTTCTAGAAAGCTTCCTGCTCTGCAAGGCAGATTAATTACTAACTTATTTTTCGAACCAAGCACCAGGACAAGAACTAGTTTTGAACTTGCAGCAAAGAGACTATCTGCTGATGTACAAAATTTTTCTGTCTCATCAAGTTCTTTAAGCAAAGGAGAGACACCTTTAGACACTATTCTCACATATATCTCAATGGGGGCGGATATTTTAGTAATTAGGCATGAGTCAACTAATGTGCCTGCTGATTTAGCTAATTACGTAGACAAAAATAACATCAATACATCGATTCTTAATGCAGGTGATGGATATCACAGTCATCCAAGTCAAGGACTATTAGATCTATTTACTCTTGCAACTTTCTTTAATCCAAGTGAACCTTCGACTAATAGTCTTTTAAATAAAAAGATCACAATAGTTGGCGATATTCTTCATTCTAGAGTTGCCAGATCAAACCTTTGGGCTCTGACTGCTTGTGGGGCTGACGTAACGCTATGTGGCCCTCCAAGCCTATTACCTAAAGAATTCAATGATTTTGTTTTGAGTCCACCACCAGGGCAAAAATCTGATCCAATTAACAAGCGAGGTTCTGTTTACATAGAAAGATCGCTAAAAGAGGCATTAAAGAATGCTGATGCTGTTATGACTCTTCGATTACAGAAAGAAAGAATGGAGCAAAATATGCTTACAGATCTTGATACTTATCATGAGCAATATGGGTTAACGCATCAAAGCTTAAATTGGTGTAAAAAGAAAGTACCTGTTTTACATCCTGGACCAGTAAATAGAGGAATCGAAATAAGCAGTCAATTAGTAGAAGATAATAAGATTAACCTTATAAGTAATCAAGTTGAGAATGGAATACCAACTAGAATGGCTCTATTGTATTTACTAGGTTTAAATAAAAATAATTAATTATATTTATAAAAGTTTCAATCCCTCTGAAAAAAGACCATAAGCTATTCCAACTCTAAACATATCAAAAACTCTAACTAGTATTATCGGTTTTTCAGACTGGAGAAATATAAATCTAAGCTTAATTAGTATCTCCAAAAAAATCAATGTAATAAAGGCTCCAACTGGATCCATCAAAGCTAATACACCATTAATCATACCTAAAGAACTACCGATCAAAAACCCTATCAAAAATATTATTAATAACAATGAATACCTTCTCCAAGGATTTGCAGCCCAATCTGCCAACCGGCTAATAATCTTTGCAGATGATTTATATAAAATTGTTTTCTGCATTCTTGGAGGCATAGTAAAAAAGATAAATAAATTACTTAAGATTTCAGTCAATCAACCAACATAAAAATAATAAATGAAAGATCATTTAAAGCAAAGAAAATATCTTTAATCAAAATATAAAGTAAATAAAAAAATCAAATTTCCTTTTAATATGAAAAATTCATATTGTATAAAATTCGAAAATTATCTTTCAAAGCTCTATTTGATATAAAATCTATTTATCATGAATAATTCGACCCCTTTATCAGGAAAAAAAATATTAGTTGCTGTTACAGGAAGTATTGCAGCTGTAAAAGCTCCTATTTTAGTCAGTCGCCTTATTAAAGCTGGAGTAGAAGTCAGGTGCGTAATCACTCAAAGTGCAGCAAAATTAGTTAGCCCATTATCTCTATCTACTTTAAGTAGAAATAAGTGTTACCAAGATAAGGATCAGTGGGCAGACAATCAAACAAAGCCTTTGCATATTTCTTTAGCTGAATGGGCAGAGCTAATTATTGTTGCACCTATGAGCGCAACATCATTATCCAAATTTGCTAGTGGAAATGCTGAGGGCCTTTTAGGAAGTATTCTTTTAGCTGCCCAATCACAGATAGTTGTTGCTGCTGCAATGAACACTTCAATGTGGTCAAATCAGGCAGTAAAAAATAATTGGAATTACACAAAGACTCTAGACCAAGTTATTAGCCTCGAACCTAGTGAAGGACTTTTAGCTTGCGACAGAATTGGTGAAGGAAAAATGGTCAATTTAGATATTATTGAATTAGCCTCTGAAAGTGCATTTATCTATCGTGCACAAAATAGATTACTCACCAAAGATCTAAAAGACAAAAGGTTTCTTGTATCAGCTGGACCTACTGTCGAAGATCTTGATGCCGCAAGACAATTAACAAATCGAAGTAGTGGAAGGATGGGAGTTTTGATAGCTCAAGCTGCAAAGTTAAGAGGTGCAGAGGTCGATTTAGTTCATGGACCGATAAGCGTTCAAGAAGATCTTCTGGAAGGACTTAATACTTATCCAGTTAGGTGCTCAACTGAAATGGGAGCACAAATTGATCATTTACAACCATCTGCTCAAGTAATAGTTATGGCTGCAGCAGTATCAGATTTCAAAATAAAGAACCCAACTGGGCAAAAAATCTCTAAAGAATTTTTTTTAAAGTCCATTTTTGATGATTTAGAAATATCCTCAGACCTAATCAAAAATCAAACTAAAAAGAAATTAAAAAATCAAATTTTCCTAGGTTTTGCTGCTGAAACAGGAAGTGATAATGAAATTATTGGAAAGGGGGAGAAAAAAAGGGTTTTAAAAGGTTGTGACCTTCTCATGGCCAATCCCATTGACAGAAATGGACAAGGATTTGATAAAAACTTCAACAGTGGTTTTTTATTAGGTCCAAAAAAAATGGTCAAAAACTTATCTTTCTCAACAAAACTTTCAATTTCCCATCAACTTTTGGATGAAATTCGAAATTTCAAATCCTAAATTTATAGATATTTTTTTTATTAGTTTTTTTCAAAAATCAGAGTCTAAACGCCAAAAATGACTGCTGCAAAAGGGTTTCAAAGGAAATTGGAGTAGTAAATTCAAAAAGGCAAAAGCTACGGGTTGTATAGAGCTATCAAATGCTTGTGATAAGAAGTATTTGACACCTGTAATATCCCAACTGAATTAATTGGGCGGTTTCGACCGCAGTCATCTAGCCCTCTCATGCGATTTCGTCCTCTGCTGGCTTTGATGCTGGCTTTTTGTCTCACCTTTACAACTCTCCCATCAAGCGCATCTGCAGCTTTAAAAGGGCGCGAGCAAGGTAATGCTCGTTTTGGCAATGTTGTTAATACTGGCCAAGCTGATGCTTGCACTGTTTTACCAGCGGGTTCATCGGGTTCTATTAATGCTGATGGTCAATTTAAAAGCTTATGCCTTCAGCCAACAGAAGTTTCAGTAAAACTTCCAGGTAATAAGCGAAATAAATCTGATTTTGCAATAGCAAAAATTATCAGTCCTCGCTTCAATACAAGTCTTGATGAAGTTTATGGAGATCTTTCGGGAGGAAAATTCACTGAAAAAGGTGGTATTGACTTCTCTCTAATTACAGTTCTAGCTCCAAATGGAGAGGAATTTCCTTTTGCTTTCTCTGTTAAAGAGATGGTTGCTGAATCCAAAAAAGGAAAATCAATTGAACCAGGAGCTGAATTTTCAGGTCCAACAACAACTCCAAGTTACAGATCAGCAGATTTTCTTGATCCAAAGAGTCGTGCTAAATCAACTGGTGTTGAATATGCTCAAGCTCTCATTGCTCGTGGTGGTGATGATGAAGATCTTGCAAGAGAAAATGTTAAGGATGATCTTGGCGGTAAAGGTGAAATAACACTTACTGTCGATAGTGTTGATGCAGACACTGAAGAATTTGGTGGACAATTTGTTGCTATCCAACCTTCAGATAATGACCTTGGATCAAAAGATCCTGTTGATATCAAAATTAAAGGTATCTTCTACGGTCGCAAAGCCTAAAAAATAATCATCTTAATCAAATAAAAAAAGGGGGGTAAAACCCTCTTTTTTTTTTGGCTAAATTTAATGCAAACAATTTCTCAAATATGGGCCCTTTATCTGGGAGAATCTGCCGGGATACTTCAAGGGAAAATGACTAGCAAGCAAAGTTCTAATAAAAATCACGAAGGTTTGATCAAACCGTATGGTGGAGAACTGATAAACCTTATGGCATCTGATCAAGAAGCAAAAGAGTTAAAAAAAAATTCTTTTAAAACTTTAAATTGTTCAGATAGAAATGCTTGTGATATTGAACTTCTTTTAATAGGTGCTTTTTCTCCTTTGAATGGTTTCATGAGTGAAAAAGATTACAACTCAGTGGTAAAAACAAATCGCATCGAATCAGGTTTGCTTTTTGGATTACCAATTGTGATGGATACAGATAGAGAAGACATTAATCCAGGAGATTCAGTTTTACTCAATTACAAAGATCAAGAACTAGCAATTTTTGAAGTAAAAGAAAAATGGACACCTGACAAAGTGATTGAGGCCAAATTTTGCTATGGAACAACTTCTTTGGAGCATCCTGCAGTAAGAATGATCTCTATGGAGAGAAAAAAATATTATTTAGGGGGCTCAATAAAAGGTCTAGAATTACCTAAAAGAGTTTTTACTTGCCAAACTCCTGCTCAAGTGAGAGATAACCTACCTTCTGGAGAAGATGTGGTTGCATTCCAATGTAGGAATCCTATTCATAGAGCGCATTATGAGCTTTTCACAAGAGCCTTAGAAGCAAATAATGTCAGTCAAAATGGTGTTGTTCTTGTTCACCCAACTTGTGGACCAACTCAAGAAGATGACATTCCTGGGTCAGTACGATTTCAAACCTATGAAAAACTTGCCTCTGAAGTAAATAATCCAAAAATTAGGTGGTCATATCTTCCTTATTCGATGCATATGGCTGGGCCAAGAGAAGCTCTTCAACACATGATTATTAGGAGGAATTATGGATGTACTCATTTCATTATCGGAAGAGACATGGCAGGCTGTAAGTCCTCACTAAGCGGAGAAGACTTTTATGGTCCATATGATGCTCAGAATTTTGCAAAAGACTGCTGCGAAGAATTAGGAATGCAAACAGTTCCATCTTTAAATCTTGTATTTACAGAGGAGGAAGGCTATGTAACCGCTGATTATGCCAAAGAAAAAGGCTTACACATAAAAAAATTAAGCGGCACACAATTTAGAAAAATGCTCAGAAGTGGAGAAGAAATTCCTGAATGGTTTGCATTTAAAAGCGTCGTTGATGTACTAAGAGCCGCATAGTTGGGCCTAAGCCTATTAAACTCTTGAAAGATATAGAAGAACCTTGAACAAACGCTGGAGAAACATTGGTCTTTATGTCCTTATCGTCGTAGTAGTGATTTTTGTTGGAAGTGCTTTTTTCGATAAGCCAAATCCGACAAAAGCATCTAGGACACTTAGATATAGCGACTTCATTGAAGCTGTTCAAGAGAGGCAGGTCAGTAGAGTACTCATATCTCCAGACAAAGGTACAGCTCAAATTGTTGAAAGTGATGGAAACAGAGCTTTAGTTAATTTGGCTCCAGATCAAGAATTACTTCAACTATTAACTGATAATGACGTTGATATTGCTGTACAACCAACTACTCAAGCAAATCCTCTGCAACAAGCCGCAAGTAGCCTAATTTTCCCAATACTTTTATTAGGAGGTTTATTTTTTCTATTCAGAAGAGCTGGCTCTGGTGGTGGTGGAAATCCAGCAATGAGTTTTGGAAAAAGTAAAGCAAGACTTCAAATGGAGCCAGAAACGAAGATTACTTTTGGAGATGTTGCAGGTATTGAAGGAGCAAAACTTGAACTTACTGAAGTAGTTGATTTCCTAAAAAACCCTGATCGTTTTACAGCTGTAGGGGCGAAAATTCCCAAAGGTGTTCTTTTAGTTGGCCCTCCTGGTACAGGTAAAACTTTATTGGCAAAGGCCGTAGCAGGTGAAGCTTCAGTTCCTTTCTTTTCTATATCTGGTTCTGAGTTTGTAGAAATGTTTGTTGGAGTTGGTGCTAGCAGAGTTAGAGATCTTTTTGAACAAGCTAAAAAGAATGCTCCCTGTATAGTTTTTATTGATGAAATAGATGCTGTAGGTCGTCAGCGTGGAGCAGGCCTTGGCGGAGGTAACGATGAAAGAGAGCAAACTCTTAACCAGTTATTGACAGAAATGGATGGGTTTGAAGGGAATTCAGGAATAATTATTGTTGCTGCAACTAACAGGCCTGACGTTCTCGACTCAGCACTCATGCGACCAGGAAGATTTGACAGGCAAGTAACCGTAGATAGACCTGATTACTCAGGAAGATTGCAAATACTCAAAGTTCATGCAAGAAGTAAAACTCTTTCCAAGGGAGTTGACCTTGATCAAGTGGCTAGAAGAACACCCGGTTTTACCGGGGCAGATTTAGCAAATCTATTGAATGAAGCAGCCATATTAGCTGCTAGAAGGGAATTAACAGAGGTCAGTAATGACGAAATTGGTGCCGCAATTGAAAGAATAATGGTAGGTCCTGAAAAGAAGGACACAGTCATTAGTGAAAAGCGTAAAAGACTAGTTGCCTATCATGAAGCTGGCCATGCCGTAGTTGGTGCTGTAATGCCAGACTATGACCCAGTTCAAAAGATCTCAATCATTCCAAGAGGACAGGCTGGGGGCTTGACTTTTTTCACACCCAGTGAAGAAAGAATGGAATCTGGTCTGTATTCTAGGTCTTACCTACAAAATCAAATGGCTGTTGCTCTTGGAGGTAGAGTTGCAGAGGAAATTATTTACGGAGAAGATGAAGTAACTACTGGAGCATCAAATGATCTTAAGCAAGTAGCTTCAGTTGCTAGACAAATGATTACTAAATTTGGCATGAGTGACAAGTTAGGGCCTGTAGCTCTAGGGCGATCGCAGGGTGGGATGTTCCTTGGCAGAGACATCTCTGCAGAAAGAGATTTTTCTGAAGATACAGCTGCAACTATTGATTCAGAAGTCTCAATTCTTGTTGAAATTGCTTATGAAAGAGCTAAAAAAGCTTTAAATGACAACCGACAAGTACTTGAAGACTTAACAGCAATGCTTATGGAAACCGAGACCGTCGATTCTCTAGAATTCCAGGATTTGTTAATTCGCCATGAAGTTAAAGTAGCTGAGTATGCTTAGTCGAAAAATATAATTTTTGGAAGTTAAGCAAAATAATTTAATAAACTCTCTTAGAAGACAGCCTCTTATAGTTGTAATTAGACTTGAACATCAATTTTTTAATATCTCGCACGAAAGAGAAAACTTACTTTTAAAAATTGATAAGCTATCTAATTGTGGCATAAAAAATATTGAAATAGGATGGGATCCAAATCCAGAATGGGTAAATTTGATATTAGAAATAAAAAATAACTTCAAATCAATTAATATTGGTGTTGCATCAATTTTATCAAAACAATCTTTTGACTCAATTCGCTCGTTAGATCTAAATTATTCCATGAGTCCATTCTTTAATAAAGAAATTCATATCAAAGCAATAAAATACAATCAATTAGTCATTCCAGGGATATCTAATATTGAAAATTTCAAAGAGGCAATCAATCTAGGATACAAAATTGTAAAAATATTTCCTGCATCAAAATTAGGAATTAACTTTTTAAACGAATTAAAAGACTTTAAAAAAAAAGATATTTTTTTGATTGGTGCGGGTGGAATTAAAAGTAAAAATCTAAAAAAATTACTAACAAGTGGATACGATGCATTGGTCATCGGAAGAGAATTACAAAATCAATTACCTGATAAAGATCTAGAAATTTGGCTAAAAGATTATTAAAAATCCATTCTAAAATCAATGATTAAATTGCTTGCTTAACTGTGTTACATCCATATTACATATTTGAAAAATAATCAGAACATTGGCCTTGATGCCTAAGTAAATGATCAGCCAAAACTAACGCAACCATTGCTTCAACCATTGGGACTGCCCTTGGCAAAACACAAGGATCATGTCTTCCAGTTGCTTTAAGAGTTGCGGCATTACCATCTTCATCAATTGTATTTTGACTTTTCCTAATCGTTGCTGTTGGTTTAAATCCAACTCTCAAAACTATATCCTCACCATTACTAATACCTCCTTGAATTCCCCCTGAATTATTAGTAGCCGTTTTCAATTGATTAGACTCCGACGGCAAAAAAGGATCATTATGTTCACTGCCTTTCAAATAAGTACCTCCGAAACCAGAGCCTACCTCGAAGCCTTTGGTGGCTGGCAAAGACATTAATGCCTTTGCCAAATCAGCCTCTAACTTATCAAAAACAGGCATGCCAAGGCCTACTGGCGTATTCCGAACAACACATTCTATTACTCCGCCACATGAGTCTCCTTCTTTGCCAAAAGCCTCAACTCTCTGAATCATTAAATTTGCAGCTGATTGATTTGGACATCGAACTATATTTTTCTCAATTTCATCAAAAGTAACTTCACTAGGTTGAATATCAGCTTCAATATCATGAATTCTCTTTACCCAAGCGAGTATTTTCGTATTAGAAGACTTCTTAAGGAGTTGCTTTGCGACAGAACCAGCAGCGACTCTACCTATCGTCTCTCTTGCTGATGCTCGCCCTCCTCCACTTAAGGCCTGAATTCCATATTTTTTTTGATATGTAGCATCAGCATGAGAGGGTCTAAAAGTTTTTTTAATTTCAGAATAATCCTTAGGACGATGATCTTTATTTCTTACAAGCATAGAAATTGGTGTTCCTAAGGTTTTATTCCCTATAAGACCACTAACAATCTCAACTTCATCACTTTCGTTTCTTGGAGTAGTAATTTTGCTTTGTCCTGGCCTCCTCCGATTGAGATCATTTTGTATTGCATTGATGTCAAGCTCCAATCTTGGTGGGCATCCATCAATAACTACACCAACACCACCACCGTGTGATTCCCCAAAGGTGCTGATAGTGAAAAGTTTTCCGAAACTACTTCCCATAAATAAACCAATCTACAAAATGTTACTCAATACTTGCTAAAAAATAAACCATTCAAAGAATGCATAGGCCCAAAAAAGGCAAAAAAAAAGCCCTCTAAAAGAGGGCTTTAAAAAAATCAAGTTAAAGACTTAACCAATTGCAGGTGCAACAAGAGCTACAGAAGTAGACTCAGCAGCTGCTAGGTCAAGTGGGAAGTTGTGAGCATTACGCTCATGCATTACTTCCATACCAAGGTTTGCACGGTTAAGTACGTCACCCCAGGTTGGTACAACTTTGCCTGAAGTATCAACTACAGACTGGTTGAAGTTGAAGCCGTTCAAGTTGAACGCCATGGTGCAGATGCCCATAGATGTCAACCAAACACAAATCACTGGCCATGAAGCCAAGAAGAAGTGAAGGCTACGGCTGTTGTTGAAGCTTGCATATTGGAAGATCAAACGACCGAAGTAGCCATGAGCTGCAACGATGTTGTATGTCTCTTCTTCTTGTCCAAACTTGTAACCGTAGTTCTGTGAATCAAGTCCTGTGGTCTCACGGATAAGTGATGAAGTAACCAAAGAACCGTGCATTGCAGAGAACAAAGCACCACCGAACATACCTGCCACACCAGCCATATGGAATGGGTGCATCAAGATGTTGTGCTCAGCCTGGAAAACGAACATGAAGTTGAATGTTCCAGAAATTCCTAGAGGCATACCATCAGAGAATGAACCCTGACCGAATGGGTAAACAAGGAATACAGCGAAAGCTGCTGATACAGGAGCTGAGTAAGCAACACAGATCCATGGGCGCATACCTAAACGGTATGAAAGCTCCCACTGACGTCCCATGTATGCAGAGATACCAATAAGGAAGTGGAAGATTACAAGCTGGTAAGGGCCGCCATTATATAGCCACTCATCAAGAGTTGCTGCTTCCCAGATTGGGTAGAAGTGAAGGCCGATAGCGTTACTTGAAGGAACAACAGCACCAGAAATGATGTTGTTTCCATACATAAATGAACCAGCTACTGGCTCACGGATACCGTCGATATCAACTGGAGGAGCAGCGATAAATGCAACGATGAAACAAGTTGTTGCCGCAAGAAGGCAAGGGATCATCAATACACCGAACCAACCGACATAGATACGGTTGTTGGTAGAAGTAACCCACTCGCAAAACTGTGGCCAACCTTTGAGCAACGAAGAACGCTGCTGCTGAATGGTGGTCATGAGGACGAATGTATATGTCCCAAAGGG
The DNA here is from genome assembly GCA_003216715.1 of Prochlorococcus sp. AG-402-L09. GTDB lineage: Bacteria > Cyanobacteriota > Cyanobacteriia > PCC-6307 > Cyanobiaceae > Prochlorococcus_B. The sequence continues at coordinate 73,138 of QCIK01000003.1, forward strand.
ACGAGTAAATAAGAGCAGCTAATTAGACTGCCAGCCGTGATAATAAAGGAGAATGAACCCTTCCGTGGCCAATATGTAGGACAATTTATGAAGAGAATCGGTAAATAGAGATAAAAAAGCACCCAAGGGGTCTTAAGGTTCTTTTAAGGTTTAGCCATTGAGGTCGCTAATTTGGTTCTAATCAAGTGGCTTATTAATGGGCATAGGCTTGAAGAAAGAGTTCCTTTGAGTGATGCACGTCATAGAAAATATGAATTAGAGGCACAAGGAGCAATTGTTTATTGGAGCGAGAGAACTTATTTCTGACGCACTAGATCAATTAGTGATTGTCTCCATTGTTTTCTAAAATCCCACAATTCTTTTTTGGTAAAGCTCATAGAGATATTTTTTTCCACATAAGCTGCTTCATTTATAAAAACAGGAATGTAAGGTTCATCTTCCTCAAACCTTATTAATTCTCCATTCAATTTACAAAATAATTCATCATTTTTCTTTAATGGCTGCCAATCCTTTGATTGCCTTAGAGGATGAACATATCCATCAATATTACCTTCTTCATCTCTTGGGAAATCAATACTTTTTATATGTCTGTGAACTATCAACTTATCTGGAAAAAAGAGATTTAAATTTTTAACTTGATGAATTTGTTCCATCACACTCTCAAGAATTAATTTTGTTTGCAAAATAATTTCCGAATTCAAAAGACCCTGACCTATGGGTCCAATTTCTATAACAAGTCCACAAGGCCAAGATTCAACTAAAAAACCTGTTTCTCTTTGATCAGATTCATGGAGATATATTGGTAAACCTAATTTATTTTGAATCAAAGAAGCCAAAGCTAAATCTGCATTTCTTCTGCCATATACAACTAAACAACTACCCATAGCAGCGGTAGTTGTATGAAAATCTAATACTATTTGACAGGGATTTTTTCCTGACGCTCCGTAAAGCTTCACCAACTCATTTGCTCTAGTTCCTTCAAAATTTGAAAGACTATTGGTTAAATATGATTCTTCTTTAAAACTCCGATTCAAATCATTGTGAATATATCTTGTTCCAGCTTTTTTGGCCTCAGGATTTCCAATGATCTTACAAGTTTTAATCCCATGAGTATTTATCAAAAAGGATGATTTTTCCCATTCATCAAAAAGCCAAATGCCATTTATTTCATTACCATGCGTACCAGCCACTAGAAGAACCTGTAGCTGCATCATTAATTAAGAAACCTTAGATAAAACAAGCTTAAAAGAAATTTATGGCCATACCACCATTATTTGTAAAAGCTGCGAGACAAATTTGGGGTTTTGAATGGAAAATTCTAATGAATGGACTTGCGCCATCGGATTCAAAGGGCAATTACAAGAGACCAATAAATCTTCAGAAACAAATTCAAATCCCTTCCAAGGAAGATTTGGGAAATAGAGCTTCAGATCAAATGCCAGGTTTAATTATTGGCAAAAGTTGTCCTTGGGCCCATAGAGCATGGATGGTTTACGAGATAAAAGGATTAAAGAATTCAATCAATCTTCACATTGCTCAAGTAGACAATGCTGGAGGAAGATGGATATTAGACCCCCCAATAAAAGGTTGCAGTACTCTTCAAGAGCTTTATAGAAAATGCGGAACTCATCAATCCAAAAGAGCAACAGTACCAATGCTTTTTGATCCAGGAAATAAACCAGAATCAAAATCACGACTTATAAATAATGAAAGCGCTGAGCTTGTCGAAATATTAAATAACTGGCCTATATATGATCAAGAAATAGAGCTTAGTCCAAGTAAATATAAAAAACAAATAATTAACTGGCAGAATATAATTCAAGAAAATATTAATAATGGTGTTTATAAATGTGGATTTGCTAGGAATCAAAAAGCTTACGAAAAAGCTTCTAAAAACTTATTTTCAGCTCTAAATATTATAGAAGAAAATCTTCAATCAAACGGGCCTTTTCTTTGTGGAGAAAATCTTTCAATTGCTGACATAAAACTTTTCCCTACCCTTATAAGATGGGAAGCTATTTATCATCCACTATTCAAATGTAGCAATAAGCCAATGACATCATTTCCGCATATAATTGAGTGGAGGAAAAAGATTTTTCATATGTACACTATTAAAGAAACATGTGATATTGAAACTTGGAGAAAAGATTACTTCGGAGCTTTATTCCCTATAAATCCAAGTGGTATTATTCCTAATGGAGAAACTATAACAACAATTATCAACAATTAATTATCAAACATGATTGAAGACAATTCTTATTTTAAAGCCTCTAATCCCATTAAGGGAGTTTATGGTAATTACATAGTAACCTCCTCAGACAAGAAAGAAGTACTTTTCTATCGCTTCGCTATTCTCGCTTGTGGGTTGTTTTTTTCTATGGGTTTAATTCAATGGTTTTTCAATGGATCAAGTCAAGTATGGATTTGTTTTTTTGGTTTAGTAATCAGTCTAGGTTTAAGTCTTAAGTGGATACATATATATTTGAGACCTTTACATCAGGCACTTATATTTTTTTGGATAATTGGTTGCCTTGGTTTAGGAATAGTTGCATATCACTTTGGACTAACAAACTTTATCGATGGTCTTAAAGAAAATCCAAAGTGGGTATTTCTAGTTGGACCACTTTTTGTATCCTTGACGGGCGTTGGGTTCAAAGAGTTTTTTTGTTTTAGAAGAATAGAAGCTATAGGAATCACAATATTTATTCCAATTGCTTTTATTGGACATTTGACTGGACTTGCTAATGAAAATTTTACATTTGCACTATTAATTCTTTCATCCCTACTTTTGTTGGTATTAGGAATAAGAAAATTTAACCTACCAGCAGAAGCTGACATAGGAGATAAAAGTGTGTTTGATTTTTTAGAGAGTCAAAGGAAACTAAATACACCAGAGATTGAAACAAGTTAGCCAGAAGGAATTTTCACCTTGCAATGTCAGCAAATGGTGAGGAAATCCAACCAAATTTACAAAGCACGTGCAATATTTCCCCGTCATAATTATCTTGTATTAAATAAAGATTTTGCTCATTTAAGACGCTATGAAATCCATCGACGAGCATATTCAAAAGGATCAATCAGAGATCCAAACAGCCAAAGCTACAGGTAATGATCCTAAAGTCAGGCACTTAACAGATGAGCTTCATTCTCTTGAAGAATACAAAGAGCATCATCCAGAAGACAAGCATGATCCTAACGCGCTTGAACTTTTCTGTGACGCTAACCCAGACGAGCCCGAGTGCTTAGTATACGACGATTAATTTATGACAAAAAAAGGGGCCAAAAGCCCCCTTTTTTTGTCATAAATTAATTAATAATCCATATTAAAATCTGAAGGACTGCCAGTTAAAGAGCATACAACTGCCTCCTCGTTTTTCATTTGTCGTACCTCAGCAATCGGTCGACCCATTTTCTTTAGAACGTTAATATCTTGATCAGTCTGGCAACGAGCAATAATTTCTCCTTGTCCATCAAAACAACTGTAAAAATCCATAAATTTAAATACTCCATTTAGTTATGACCAAGAATTATCTGCAAGACAAGTAGGTATCATCCACTCATAACAATTAATTAATATCCAAGTTCGTTCCAAATAGAATTAAGCAAATCATCCAGACCAAATTTCGTTACTGCAGAAATTATATGTACCTTTTTTTCAGTTAATTTCTCAATTTTATTGAGAAGTTTTTTAATATCATATTCATTTAATAGTTCTTTCTTATTAAGAGCAAAAATTCTAGGTCTAGAAATTAAACCATGACCATAAGAGCTTAATTCCTCATTAATAGTTTTGAAATCATTTATCGGATCATTTGATGCTGAATCAATTAAATGAAGCAAGACCTTTGTCCTTTCAATATGTCGAAGAAAATCATGACCTAATCCAATTCCTTTTGATGCTCCAGAAATTAAACCAGGAATATCTGCAAAAACTGTTCCATCTCCTGATGGTCGTCTAACTACTCCGAGATTAGGAATTAAAGTTGTAAATGGATAATCAGCAATTTTTGGTCTTGCAGAGGATAGTACAGAAATCAATGTGCTCTTACCTGCATTTGGGAACCCAATAATTCCAACTTCTGCTAAAAGTTTTAATTCTAATTGCAAGGACCATTCTTCCCCGTCTTTCCCTTCAGTAAATTTTTCTGGAGCTCTATTGCTATTTGATAAATACCGAGCATTACCGAAACCTCCTTTTCCACCAAAAGCGACAATAAGTTGCTGACCCTTGTGAGTTAAATCTCCAAGAATGATATTTGTAGAGAGATGTCTTACTTCTGTTCCGCATGGAACTTTAAGTACTGTGTCTTTCCCTGATGCTCCAGTGCATTTATTGGGACCACCTCTTTGACCGTTTTCAGCAGAAATTAATTTCTGAAATTTAAAATCCAAAAGAGTTTGCAAATTATCATCAGCCTCTAAAACAACATTTCCTCCTTTTCCTCCATCTCCTCCCGCAGGACCACCTGCAGGAACATACTTTTCTCTTCTAAAAGCAGAAATACCATCACCACCTGAACCTGCTTTAACATCAATAATGGCCTGATCAATAAATTGCATTTAAAATATCTGTGATCAATAAACTAAATAATAATTCTTAAACCCATCTTTGCTTAATTAAAGAATTTGAAAATACTGATTATCCCTTTTACCTAAAATTTAATCAACAATCCATACGACACTACATCCAGGACCGCCGTCGTGAGGTTCAGCATCAGCTACTTTTTCAATATATGAGAGTGAATCCAACCATTTTCTTAAACCTTTTTTCAATTTCCCAGAACCAATCCCATGAATAACCCATAAAGCTCCAGAACAATTTCTCAGTTTTTCTTCAATTACTCCCTCAGCTTCATGCACTCGTAACCCTCTCACATCTAAAGTATTTTTTTTAGTACGTACTAAGGATAAATTCTTTCTGACTTGCGAAGTTTTAACTTGCACAAGAGGATTTATTTCCGCCTTTTGGCCATCAAGACTTTCTACTTCATTTAAATTAACTTTGCTTCGGAATACACCGCATAGCACTGTTAATTGCATACCATCATCTGAAAAAGAAATTATTTCACCTGCTTTACCTATAGAAGACAATCTAACTTTGTCCCCAATCTTTGGGTTCCAACTATGTTGTATGTTCTGAATTTTTTTATTGCTTCGATATCCCTTTTCCATTTGCCGTAATCGTTGACCAGCAATTCTTGCTGTCTCACCACTAGCATTTTGATCGCGCAAGCGTTTAATTAAATGTCTAACTTCTTTTTGACCTTCTCGAATTGATGACTCCAATTTGAACCTTCCTTGTTCATTAAACTCTTCGGATTGTTGACGTTGTTTCTGCCAACTACTAAGTAATTCTTCATGTAGTAATTCAGTTTTTGCCAACAAGGCCGCAGCATCTTCAGCTGCTGATTGTTGCCGCTCTCGTTGTTTTTCTAAGCCTTGAATAACTTGATTAACATTATCAACGCTTTCAGGATTGATAAATTTTTGAGCACTTTTAATTACTTGCTCATCGAGACCAAGTCTATTTGAAATTTCAATTGCATTACTTCGACCAGGAATGCCCCATTGCAAATGAAAAGTTGGTTCTATAGTTTCGCTATCGAAAGAAACCGAAGCATTCTCAAATCTTGAATCGCTATATTTGAGAGCTTTCAATTGTCCAAAATGAGTAGTCGCGATAGTCAATCTTGCTCTATCGGCCATTACCTGCAGGAGCGCTATAGCCAATGCTGTCCCTTCAGTTGGATCAGTTCCAGCTCCAACTTCATCTAAAAGGACAAGAGTCGTACCAGGGAATGCATCTATAGCGTCGAGTATTCGAGTTATACGAAGAATATGTCCACTAAATGTAGATAAATTTTGCTGTAAAGATTGCTCATCACCAATATCAGCTAAAATATTTTTACACCACGGTAATCTTGGTGAGCCTGTACATGGCAAAAACAAACCGGCTTTTGCCATCAAAACTGCTAAACCAATACTTTTTAAAGCTACAGTTTTGCCCCCAGTGTTAGGTCCTGTAATTGCTACTACTTTTAAGTCAGTGGCAACATCAAAGCTAGTTGGTACTACTTTATTCTTTTTCTCATGGAAGTCATTCCATACTAATAAAGGATGACGAAAATCTTTAATCTTAAATGGTGTATTTTCCTCTTCGTCAAGAATTGCTGGTACTCCGTCAAGCCATTTAGAGTAACGTGCCCTAGCTAATGAAAACTCTATCTGTAAAAGTATCTCTCCTAAATGAGCTATTACATGTGAATTAAGACCAACCTCTTTACTCCAATTAGCTAGAAGTCTCCTTTCTTCATCTGAGATTTCAGAATCTATCTTCGCTAAACGGTTTCCTATTGATATGACAACTTGTGGCTCGACATAAATAGTGTTTCCTGAAGCTGAACTATCATGAACCATTCCTCTAATCTGATCTGAAGTTCCAGCCTTAAATGCTAAAACAGGTCGTCCATACCTCTCTGAGATAATGTTATCTTGAAGCAACCCACTATATTTTCGAATAATATCTTGAAGAATATCTTTTCTTTGAAGACGAACCGAATTCCTATGGCGTCGTAATTCAGAAAGCTTTGGACTGGCACGATCTGCAATTCGCCCGCCTTCATCCAGCCCAAATTCAAGGAGTTTTTGCAAATCTGGCAAAGTTGCAATGTCTTTGAGTAATTCTGAAATTCGGGGACGTATCAATTGATCAAATATTAGTTTTCTTAATTTCCGAGCAGCTCTCAAAGTATCAGCTACTTTTAATAAATCCTCTCCCATAGCTACACCACCTTTCGAGCATATCAAAAGAATATTTGCCAAATCATGAACACCTTCAAAAGATATTCCTCCATCAACAGAACTATCTAATGCCCCAATTTCTAATGTTTGACACAATAGCTCTTGGCTTAAAGATATATTTACTGGTAAATCAAAGCTTTCACATTTTTTACGACCTTGTTGGGTAAGCGCAAATGTAGACAAATGACTACAAACAGTTGGCCATTCAAGCAAATCCAAAGACTCTGATATTATTTGTGTCTTTTTAGAATCATCATGATTTTTTGTTAATCCCATTCGTCTAACCAAAGTCTATTGATTTGTTGGTATTCCTGTTAATGGGTGATAAAGCATTTCTAACCAATTCCCTTCTGTATCTTTCAAATAAAAAGAGGAAGTCCCATCGCGATGATCATGCAAAGCTCCAACCTTCATACCTTGATTTTTCAAAGAATCATGAATTCTCTCAATTTCATCCCTTTTTGTGAAATGAAATGCAAAGTGAGGACCAGCAGCTTTATAGCCCGGTCCAAGCAATGCCAAGCCATCTTTAGTCTCTCCGGTTTCTAAGTAACACCAATCAACATCATCCCAAACAAGCTTCATTCCCAAGCTTAAATAAAATTCTTTAGCCCTATCAACATCTTCAACTCTTATAGCTACATGGCCGAGACGATGAACGTTTTTAATATTTAAATCTGATTGTTTTTTTATCATTAGTGTTGATTGAAAGTCAAATTGACTAAATTGTATTAACCAACTTTATTAGTCTTTTAACCATCCTGCTGCATCACATGCGTGATATGTAAGGATCAGATTTGCTCCAGCTCTTTTAAAACTCAATAAAGTTTCCAAAACAATTGCCTTTTCATCTATCCAACCTCTTTGAGCAGCAGCTTTGACCATTGAATACTCCCCGCTAACGTTATAAGCAGCAATTGGTAATTCTGATTCTTCTCTTAAACGATAAATAATATCTAAGTAAGCCAAGCCTGGTTTAACCATGAGGATGTCCGACCCCTCTTGTTCGTCAAGTTGAGCTTCAGTTATCGCTTCTCTAGCATTCGCTGGATCCATCTGATAGGTGTTTTTATTTTTCGGGATAGGCTTATTTGATAATGATCTCGGAGCAGAATCCAAAGCCTCTCTAAAAGGTCCGTAATATGCAGATGAATATTTTGCTGTGTAACTAATTATTCCAACATGTTCAAAACCTTCATCATCTAAGGCTTCTCTTATGGCTCCTACTCTTCCATCCATCATGTCACTAGGACCAATTAAATCTGCTCCTGATTGTGCTTGAACAACTGCTTGTTTACACAAATAATCAACAGTTTCATCATTCAAAATTATTCCTTGATTACTAACTATTCCATCATGACCATCACAAGAATAAGGATCTAAAGCGACATCAGTCATAACACACATTTCAGGTATCTCTATTTTCAATCTTTCTATAGCCCTTGGTATCAAACCTTTTTCATTAAAACATTCAGCTCCATCTTCTGTTTTTTGCTCATCTGGAACTTTTGGGAAAAGAACAACACATCTAATACCTAAATTCCAAGCACGCTTAACTTCATCAACTAATCCATCTATTGACCAGCGAAATGAACCTGGCATCGCTGATATTTCTTGAATATCTGAACCTTCATGAACAAAAAGAGGATAAATAAAGTCTGATGCAGAGACACTTTGCTCTCTAACCATATCTCTCAAAGAGTTTGTTCTACGAAGACGACGGGGCCGATAAGTAAGATCCATATTGACCAATAGAGATAACTACATTTTACTTCCTTCAAGTCCTAGCCTGATCAAACCAACTTGAACGAGGTTCATCTATTCGAACAGATCTAAGCTTTTCAAGAAGTCTCAACTCCTCATCTAACCAGCTTTCAGGGAACTTTAATTTCAGAGTAAAAAACAAATCTCCATGGATATCTAAGTTGTTTAATCCTTTACCTTTTAATCTTAATTTTTGCTCAGGTAAACTTCCAGAAGGTATTGATAAATATGTATCTCCTTGAGGAGAGGTAACCAAAATATTTGCTCCCAAAGCTAATTCATCTAAAGAAATAGGTAAATCTGCATAAACATCTAAACCTTTTACCTTCCATATTGGATGAGACTTAATACTGACTTCAATCAATAAATCTCCTCTTTTCCCTTTCCCATACTGTATATTCCCCTTGTTTTTAATACGTATTTTTGATCCTGTTTCAATTCCTTGTGGGATTTTCACCTCGATTCGTTCATCATTCACTAAAAGATTCTTTTTTGTTCCATTCAAAGCCTCTAAAAAACTAATCTGCAAATTGAATTCAGCATCAAGATTTAATGATTGAGCATTATTGTCTGAAGATATATTTGAATAAATTTCTTTACCAACCTCACTAAATCTTCCAATTAAATCACTAAAAAATTCGTCAAAGTTAATATATTCATCAAAGCGCTGGTCTTTATTTTCCCTATTAAAATCTTTCGACTTTCCATCTCTATTTTTGAACCAATAATTTAGAAATTGTTCATAAGACCTTTTTTTATCCTCATCTGAAAGAATCTCATAAGCTTCATTGATTTCTTTGAACTCCGACTCAGCCCTCTCGTTATGTGGATGTAAATCAGGATGAAATTTTCTAGCAAGTTTCCTGAAGGCACTTTTGATTTCTTGATCGGTAGCATTTCTACTAACGCCAAGGATTTTGAAATAATCCTTAAAACCATCTAATGCCATTGAAATCAAGCTGCATTCTTAGAAAAATCAATCTTTTCAATGATTTTTCTTCAATATAAGTATTTAAAAGTAGAGATTCCAAAACTTAATGGAACCTTGAAGAGATAGGCTTATTCAAGTCAAATCAAGTAAGGAGAGTCGATTGGCGTTCATTAATGGCTTTCACCTGAAAAATATCAGAGGTGATGTATTAGGTGGCTTGACTGCTGCGGTTGTAGCTCTACCACTAGCTTTGGCGTTTGGTAATGCGGCACTTGGTCCTGGAGGCGCTATTTATGGTCTTTACGGGGCAGTAGTAGTTGGATTTCTCGCCGCGTTGTTTGGAGGAACTCCTGCTCAAGTAAGTGGTCCGACTGGGCCGATGAGCGTAACAGTTGCTGGAGTAGTTGCGAGCTTGGCGGCTGTGGGAGTACCTAGAGATTTATCTGCTGGCGAAATTCTTCCTCTAGTAATGGCTGCGGTGGTCATTGGAGGATTATTTCAGATTTTATTTGGCCTCCTAAAGCTTGGTAAATACATAACACTTGTTCCATACTCTGTCGTTTCAGGCTTTATGTCTGGAATTGGAGTAATCATAATTACTCTTCAAATAGGTCCTTTACTTGGAATATCAACTCGAGGAGGAGTATTAGAGTCTCTTTCAACTTTAGTTAACAATTTCGAACCTAATGGGGCTGCAATAGCAGTTGCAGTAATGACACTTGCGATAGTGTTTTTGACCCCCCGGAAAATAAGTCAATGGGTCCCTTCTCCTCTTCTAGCACTATTAATAGTTACTCCTTTATCAATACTTCTTTTTAGCGATAGTTCTATAGACAGAATAGGTGCAATTCCAGAGGGTGGTCTTTCTTTCAGTCTCCCAGATCCAAGCTTTGACAATTTCTTCCCAATAATTCTTAAAGCTGGACTAGTCCTTGCTGTTCTTGGGGCTATTGATTCCCTTCTGACATCTCTAGTAGCAGATAATATTTCTCAAACCAGGCACAATTCTGATAGAGAACTAATTGGACAAGGTATTGGAAATGCAATAGCTGGGATTTTTACAGGCTTGCCTGGAGCAGGGGCAACCATGAGAACAGTAATAAATGTCAAATCTGGGGGTTCCACACCAATCTCTGGGATGGTTCACTCAATTGTGTTGCTATTAGTTTTAGTTGGTGCTGGTCCTTTAGCTGCTCAGATACCTACAGCTCTTCTTGCTGGAATTTTAATAAAAGTTGGCTTAGACATTATTGATTGGGGATTCCTCTTAAGAGCTCATAGACTTTCGCTGAAAACCGCAAGTGTGATGTATGGAGTCCTATTGATGACAGTTTTCTGGGACTTGATATGGGCTGTACTAGTTGGTGTATTCATAGCAAATATGCTTACTATCGATTCAATTACAGAGACGCAATTGGAGGGAATGGAAGCTGACAACCCATTCGATTCAGCCTCAAATAATAATGCAGCAAATGCACAACTCCCCTCAGATGAAAAAGCACTTTTAGATCGTTGTGCTGGAGAAGTAATGCTATTCAGATTAAAAGGGCCACTTAGTTTTGGAGCCGCAAAAGGAATTACTGAAAGAATGATGCTTGTAAGAAACTATAAAGTTCTAATTCTAGATATCACTGATGTTCCAAGGCTTGGAGTTACTGCAACTCTGGCAATAGAAGATATGGTTCAGGAAGCCCTAAACAACTCAAGAAAAGCATATGTTGCTGGTGCAACAGGAAGAGTAAAAGACAGACTTGCTAAATTTGGAGTTGATGTAATTGGCACAAGAAAAGAAGCACTCACAGCTGCAATTGATAGCCTCAATGGTTGATAATCAATATTTTTATAATTGCTTGCTTTAAGAACTAACAAGAAATGGGACAAAACCTTTTCATCCAAAATGCTTTAAGTCCACCAATACTTTTTTTCTTTTTGGGTGCCATTGCATACGCTTTAAAGTCTGATTTCGAGATACCAGCTCCGCTACCAAAACTATTTTCTTTATATCTTTTACTCGCAATAGGATTTAGAGGCGGTATTGAGCTTCAAAAAAGTGGCTTTGGTTATCCAGTTCTTCCAACTGTGATCGCAGCAATATTAATGTCACTTCTCATTCCACTTATTTGCTTTTTAGTACTGAGATTTAAATTTGATGTTTTTAATGCAGCGGCAATCTCAGCAGCATATGGATCAATAAGTGCAGTGACATTTATAACTGCTGAAAGCTTTCTCGAAAGTCAAAATATACCTTTTGATGGTTTTATGGTTGCAGCTTTAGCACTAATGGAATCACCAGCAATAATCATTGGTCTTCTTTTAGTGAAATTTGGAGCCCCCAAAGATAGGCCCATCAAAAGGAAGATGAAATGGGGATCAATTATTCATGAGTCGATGTTAAATGGTTCAGTGTATTTATTACTCGGAAGCCTTCTAATAGGTTTTTTAACATCCGCGATTGATCCATCTGACATAAAAAAAATGGAACCATTCACAGCCGAGTTGTTCTATGGCGCAGAATGTTTTTTCCTTCTTGACATGGGAATTGTTGCTGCTCAACGCCTCGCTCGACTAAATAAGACTGGTGCCTTTCTCGTTCTGTTTTCAATATTCATGCCAATAGTTAATGCCGTACTTGGATCAGTAGTAGCTAGATTTCTAAATTTAGATCCAGGCAATGCATTGTTATTTGTAGTTCTTTGCGCTAGTGCTTCATACTTGGCTGTACCAACAGCAATGAGAATGACTGTTCCTGAAGCACGGCCTAGTTATTACATTTCGACCACTCTTGGATTAACTTTTCCTTTTAACATAATCATAGGAATTCCGGTATATATGGGTTTAGTAAACACAATGATTCCTTCAATTGGGTAACTCAATTTCATGAAAAGACTTGACTTGATTTTTAGCGAAAGAGAACTAAATGATGTCCTCTCAGCATTAGAAAAAGCTGAAGTTCCTGGCTATACAGTTATGAAGCATGCAACGGGGAGAGGTCCAGAGAGAATTGTCACAGAAGACATGGAATTTACTGGATTTGGATCAAATGCACACGTAATTATTTTTTGTGAGCAAGATATAATAGACAAGATAAGAGAGAACATAAAAACTGTTCTTAGTTACTACGGTGGTGTGGCATATGTTTCTGAAGCAACTCCTCTTTAAAAAATACTTATCAATTGCGCGAATTAAGCATGAACCCAATCAACACGAATTGATTTACGACTATTTAAATATCTATCTATTGCCATAGCAGCTATGCATCCATCAGAGGCTGCAACAACAGCTTGTTTAAAAGGAGTATTTCTAATGTCGCCAATAGCCCAAACTCCTTCGACTGTTGTCGACATAAAGTCATCCACCAAAACCCCACCATCCTCCTTAAAAGCAACTTGTTCACCAAGAAAGTCAGTAATAGGCTTTGAACCGCTCATATAAACAAAAACACCTTCAAGAGCTAAGTCTTGATGAGTGTCAATTGAACGATTCTTCACCTTAATACCTGTTACTCCTGAATCATTACCTTCAATCTGCATTAACCTAGTTTTACTCCAATGGTTTACATTTGGTTTAGACAAGAGCTCTTGCGCATGATGATCATCTGATTTTGGATCATTGGATGTTATCCAATGAACTTTGGAAGCAAATTTGGTAAGAACATTTGCTTCTTCAATTGCCTCTTTATTAATACCAACAACTGCGACTTCGCGATCTCTATAAAAAGCTCCATCACAAGTCGCACAATAACTTACTCCTCTACCTAAGAATTCAGCCTCACCTTTAAAAGATGCTGGCCTTCCCATTGCACCACTTGCAACTACAAGTGCCTTTGCTTTAAAAGTCCCCTCTGGGGTGTAAATAGTTTTCCAGTCACCATTAGCGTCAATTCCAAAAACTTGAGCCCTGCGGTAATCAGCCCCATACTGAGTAGCTTGATCTCTCATCAATTTCAACAAGGCCTCTCCACTCATTTCACTAGAGACGCCTGGATAATTAGCAATTTGATGTGTTATTGCTAGCGCACCTACATCAGGGTTCTTATCAAGAATTACTGTACTTAAGTCTGCTCGGGAAGTGTAAAGAGCACAACTGCAACCAGCAGGCCCACCGCCAACTATGACAACATCAGTTTCAATGGTTTCCAATAGAAAATCTCTTAGTAGGTTTTGCTCTCTCGCAAGAAGAGAAAAGAGTGTTTTGAGATCACTTGGATTAAAAGATTAAACCTTTAACCCAAATTAAATCAAATGTCTGTGTTCTTCAACTCTAATGAAAATATTCTAGGTTGAGCCATAACAAACAATCTTCTAAATAGATTTAATTGATTAAGAGCAAATCTGCACATATCCAGTTTCAATCTAAAGACACAAAAAACCCTAGATCTTCTAAAATGAAAGCTGATTAACTAGATCATTGAGCGACTCAGAAATACTGCTAAAAGCAGCTATCAACCGAATAGCTGCTCGAATCACTGAAAAAGTGATCAATTCTGCCCAAGAATTCACTGAAATTGCCGAAGAATTACCGGAAAAGCTTCAAAATGAATGGTCTAGCTTTAAAGAAGAGGTTATTGAAGAATCTGAACGTCTAGAAAAAAAGAGTAATGCATCAAAAGGTAAAAGTGCTAAGAAAAAATTAAGTAAAGAAGATTTAATTCAAATTCAAATAGATAATCTCAGATCAAAGGTTATTGATATTAATAAAGATATTGAGAGGAAAAATTGATATTTCTAGCTAGCCAACTTCAAAGATTTGGTAGAGCGTTTAAGATTTGGATGATATTATTAGGTTTACTTTTCTATTTATGGTTTGATTCTAAAAAATGGACTTATTTAAAAGGATATAACGCTAAAAAGAGAGAGAAAAGAAATACTTTAAGAGCAAAATGGCTTACAAAAGAACTTGTTAACCTAGGATCAGCATTTATAAAATTAGGCCAACTTTTATCTGCAAGAGCTGATGTCATTCCATCTGCATGGGTAAATGAACTTTCCACTTTGCAAGATAGAGTTCCAGCTTTTTCATTTGAAAAGATTCAAGAGATATTAACATATCAACTTGGAAATTCATATGAAAAAATTAAAAGTATCGATCAAATTCCGATAGGCTCAGCATCACTTGCTCAAGTTCATAAAGCTACATTAATTAATGATAAAAATGTTATTTTCAAAGTTCAAAGACCCGACATAGAAAAGTTTTTCAGGCTTGATTTAGATGTAATGAATCAAGTTGCAAAAGTAGTGCAAAGAATAAAGTCTATAAGTCGAGGTAATGATTGGATAGGTATTGCCAAGGAATCTAAGAGAGTATTACTTAGGGAGCTAGATTTTCGAATTGAAGCACAATATGCTGCAAGGTTTAAACAACAATTTATAGATGACTCAGATATTTTAATTCCAAGTGTATTTTGGGATTTAAGTACCAGTAAAGTTTTATGTTTGCAGTATTTGCCAGGAATCAAGATAAATGATATTAAATCTCTAAAAAATAATGATATCGATACTTCTTTAATAGCAAAGATTGGAGCTACAAGTTATTTAAAACAATTGGTTAATTACGGTTTTTTTCATGCTGATCCTCATCCTGGAAATCTAGCTGTCTCAAAGGGTGGCTCTCTTATTTACTATGATTTTGGGATGATGGGTTTTGTCTCTGAGCGTATTAGAGGTCGGCTAAATTCAATGATCAAATCCGCAGCGCTTAGAGATGTTAGTGGACTAGTCAAAGAACTACAAATCGCTGGGTTAATAGAAAAAGATGTCGAAATAGGTCCCGTTAGAAGATTAATAAGAATTATGCTAAATGAAGCTCTCACTCCTCCATTTGATTCTCAAATTATAGAAAAGCTCTCTGGTGATATATCTGAACTGGCTTATGGGAAACCGTTTAGAATACCAATTGAGTTGATTTTTGTTTTCAGAGCATTATCAACTTTTGAAGGAGTTGGAAGATATTTAGACCCAGAATTTAACTTAATAGCAATAGCAAAACCCTTCCTTCTCCCTCTAATGACTTCAAAAAATCCAGACTCTAATGACTTATTTAATGAATTAGGAAGACAAGTTACTGAAATAGGCAGTAAAGCTGTTGGGTTGCCAAAACGATTGGATGAAAATCTAGAAAAGCTGGAACAAGGCGACTTACAACTTCAAGTGCGAATGGGTGAATCAGATAGACAACTCAGAAGAATGATTAATGCTCAACAATCATTAGGTAATTCTGTTCTTCTCGGCTCACTTGCAATATCTTCAGCTTTGCTAGCTTCAACTAATAGACCTTTTTTATTGCTGATACCAGCAACTATTAGCTTCCCAATAGCTATAAGCTGGATTAAATTAAAATTTAAGATGAGAAGCGATAGTCGTCTAGATAATTTTCAAGGAAGAAAAGGCTTTAAATAATGACAATCAACTCTGAAAGCTTCCTCTTGGTCCCAATCCTACAAGTCCAGCATATGTTGCTTGACTACCTAACTCATCCTCAATACGAAGTAATTGATTATATTTCGCCACTCTTTCACTCCGACTCAATGAACCTGTTTTAATTTGACCAGATTTAGTTGCTACAGATAAATCAGCAATAGTTGTATCTTCTGTTTCTCCGCTTCTATGACTGATTACAGTTGTATAACTTGATCTTGAGGCAAGCTCAATAGCTTCCAGTGTTTCAGTCAGGGAACCTATTTGATTAACCTTAATTAATATTGAATTTGCAATATTCTCATCAATGCCTTTTTGCAAACGAAGTGTATTGGTGACAAATAAATCATCTCCGACCAATTGCACACTTTTGCCAAGCTTTTTCGTAAGCAAGCTCCAACCATCCCAATCATCTTCAGCTAAGCCATCTTCAATAGAAATGATTGGGAATGAATTAACTAACCCAGCCAATTCCTCAACCATTTGCTCGCTGGAGTAGGAATTCCCACCATAAAAATATTGCCCCTCCTTATAAAACTCCGTACTTGCAACATCCAAAGCTAAAGAAATTTGCTCCCCTGGTCTAAATCCAGCCTGTTCAATTGCTTGCATTAAAAGGTCACCTGCTGCTTTATTACTTTCAAGATTTGGAGCAAATCCTCCTTCATCACCAACAGCAGTTGATAAACCCTTCTGACTCAATAATTCTTTAAGCGTATGAAAAACCTCAGCTCCCATTCTTAATGCTTCTCTGAAGCTCTCAGCGCCATGCGGAACCAACATAAATTCCTGAAAATCTAAATTATTTGCAGCATGTTCTCCTCCATTAATGACGTTCATCAATGGAACTGGTAATAGAGATGACATTGGTCCACCTAAATACCTATACAAAGGTAAATTCAATCCATTAGCCGCTGCTCTTGCTGTAGCCATGCTGACAGCAAGAATTGAATTTGCGCCAAGATTTGACTTATTATCTGTATCATCAAGTTGTTTCATTACAGAATCAACTGTTGCTTGATCTAAAGCAGACAGACCACATAAAGCGGGAGCAATAGTTTCTTCTATATGACCAACGGCCTTGATGACTCCTTTACCCAGATAACGTTTTCCACCATCTCTTAATTCATGAGCCTCATGGGCTCCAGTGCTTGCTCCACTTGGAACAATCGAACGTCCAATAGCTCCACCTTCTAAGAGCACTTCAGCCTCCACAGTTGGATTTCCACGAGAATCCAAAACTTCTCGGGCCATAATGGTATCAATTACTAGTTCTAGAGAGTCAGCCACGAATTTAAGATGATTTTTGATCTTATGAACTACATTATTCCTATATGTTCCTGAATTGCTAATCTAGCTTGCTTTCCAAGACCTAATCAACCAAATTTATCTTAACAAGAAATACACGTATCGATAAAAAGGTCTCAATCAAAATCCAGAAGGCAAATGACCACTTTGAATAAAAATTGATCGAAATGAATGGAAGTCTAACTACAGAACCAGATTCTTTTAGCGATGAAGCTTGGAGTCTTTTACTAATAGCTGAACAATCAGCACGACGATGGCGACATCAGTATTTAGATGTTGAACATCTAATTCAAGTACTTTTTAGAAATAAAAAATTTCAGAAATATACAAATTCCTTACCTGTAAACCATGAAGAAATAAATGAAATTTTAGAAAACTTCATAGCTGAACTGCCAATAAATAACCAACAAGATTTATTTGTTGGAGAAGATTTAGAAATTCTTCTTGAAACCGCCGATGATTTTCGTGCTCGATGGGGATCCAATCAAATAGAAATATCTCATATCCTTATCGCAATTGGCAGAGATAATCGATTAGGAGAAGATCTTTTTTATCAAGCAGGACTACCTAGTGAAATGCTTGAAGGGGAATTGAGACGACTACCACCACCTAAATCATTTAAACAAGCAAAAAGAAATACAACTAAACAGAGAGAAGATAGACCACAAAAAGATTCGAAGCCTAGGGCAGCCGACAACACTTCAACAAATTCAGACACCGAGCTGCTTACTCCTCTCACCAAGGACGAGATAACATCAAAACAAGAACAATTAAACCTTAATCAAACTTCAAGTGCATTAGATCTATATTGCAAAGACCTTACAGCCGAAGCTGAAAATGGAAAATTAGACCCTGTAATTGGTAGAGAATCTGAAATAAAAGCAATTATAAAAGTTTTATCTCGAAGAGGCAAAAACAATCCAGTGCTAATTGGTGCACCTGGTGTTGGAAAAACAGCAGTAGCAGAATTATTAGCTCAAAAAATTGTAGATAACGAACTTCCTGAATCTCTTCAAGGCTTAAGACTAATTTCACTAGATATCGGTGCGTTAATAGCTGGAGCTAAATTCCGAGGGCAATTTGAAGAGCGTTTTAGATCATTGTTAAGCGAAATCAGCAACAACGAAAAAGGAGTAATTTTATTCATAGACGAATTACACACTATTGTTAGCAAAGACAGATCAAACAATGATGCTGGAAGTCTATTAAAACCATTACTAGCTAGTGGAGATTTACGTTGTATTGGAGCAACAACGCCGGAAAATTATAGACGTACGATCGAAAAAGATCTTGCATTAGATAGACGTTTTCAACAAGTACTGATCAAGGAGCCCAGTTTAGATTTAAGTTTGAAAATCTTAAAAGGACTTAAAGAAAATTACGAGTCTCATCATGGAGTAACTATTACTGATGAATCATTAATCACAGCAAATCGTTTGGCCTATAGATATATTAGTGACAGATGCCTACCCGATAAAGCTATTGACCTAATTGACGAGGCTTCAGCCCAAGTAAAAATTGAATCCACATCAAAGCCAAAAATCATAGAGGAGAAAGAATCTCAGATCAATGAGTTAGAGTCATCAATCCAAAATGCAAACGAACAGACAACACTAGAGACTATCAATAATCTTCAAAAAGAAAAAGATTTGCTACTCGTTGAGCTAGTTCAGATCAAGAAAACATGGCAAGATCAGCTTGATAAATCAGCTGAATTACAAGAACTAAAAACAAATGTTGAAGAATTAAAAAATTTAATCCGAGATAAAAAAATCTCAGGTGATATTGAAGAAGTCGAAAGACTTAAATATGAACAACTTTATCAAATCAAAGAAAGGATCAAAGAAATAGAAGTTTCTATTCAAAAGGACAATCAGCATGGTAATTCCTTATTAACTGACAAAGTTGATCCAGAGGATATAGCCGATGTTGTCTCAAGATGGACAGGTATTCCTGTAAGAAAAGTTCTATCAGGTGAGAGACAAAAACTTTTAAATTTAGAAAAAGACTTAGAAAAAAAAGTTGTTGGCCAATCAAACGCTGTTCAAGCAGTTGCAGCAGCAATTCGTAGAGCAAGGGCTGGGATGCAAGACATAAGAAGGCCTATAGGATCTTTTCTTTTCCTAGGCCCTACTGGTGTTGGGAAAACAGAACTTGCAAAATCATTAGCTAATTCTTTATTTGATGAAGAGGACGCTTTATTGAGACTGGACATGAGTGAATTTATGGAGAGGAATGCTGTTTCTAGACTCTTAGGTGCACCTCCTGGATATGTAGGTTACGAAGAAGGTGGGCAATTGACAGAGGCAGTCAGAAAGAGACCTTATGCAGTTTTGCTACTTGATGAAATTGAAAAAGCTCATCCAGAGGTGTTTAACATCCTTTTACAAGTGTTAGATGATGGAAGACTTACTGATTCTCAAGGTCGCACAGTAGATTTTCGAAATACAGTGATTGTCATGACTAGTAATCTTGCTAGCAAAGCAATCTTAAAGAATTCACTTCAAGTTCAAAGCGAAAATTCAAATAAAAATTTTCTTGAACAAGAATTAGATCAACAAATCAACGAAGCTCTTACAAAATATTTTCGACCAGAGTTTTTGAATCGTATTGATGAAGTAATAAGATTTAGACCACTAAACCCAGAAAATTTAGAACAAATAGTACGCATTCAACTTGATGAATTACAAAAGCTTCTCAAGCACCAAGGATTAGATCTTTATGTTGACGAAAACACAATAAAGACTCTCGCTGATGAAGGCTATGAGCCTGAATACGGGGCCAGACCTCTTAGAAGAGTGATTAGGAGAAGGCTAGAGAACCCTTTGGCAACTCAAATTTTAGAAGAGGCGTTTGAAAATGCAAAATCAATAAGGGTTGAGACTAAAGATGATGAGTCAAAAAAACTTCTTTTTTTTATAGATAACTAATCGATCAAACATAAGTTAGTGTAGGTTTATAGCCATTGTTTTAAAAAGTACCCTCCTTTTAGTCTTCCCAAAGTGACAAGTCCAACCTCTAAAGAGGATCAAGAAAAGGTAATTCCTAAAAAAAAGGAAAAGACAGCCTTAAAAAAAAGTTTTTTATCCTCTACAATTGATGAAATGAAACTTGTTGTATGGCCATCACGCCAACAACTTTTCAGCGAATCTATTGCTGTTATTTTAATGGTCACTCTATCAGCAGTATCAATAGCTGTTGTTAGCCGTTTTTATGGATGGGCTTCTACTCAGATATTTCGCTGAGTTCACTAGCCTGATTTTTAAACCACTCACAATTTTTTTCCTGTGTCAGATATTGAAACCACCCCTACTAAAGATTCAGAAATAATTGATAGATCAGAAACTTTGTCGGATGATCAATCACATTTTTCAAACCAGACAATAAAAACGAATATTGCTCGTTGGTACGCTATTCAAGTTGCCTCAAGTTGCGAAAAGAAGGTAAAAGCTACACTTGAACAAAGAGCCATAACCCTGGGTGTTAGTGACAGAATAATAGAGATAGAAATCCCTCAAACACCTGCAGTAAAGTTAAAAAAAGACGGTAGTAGGCAAACCATAGAAGAAAAAGTTTTCCCCGGATACGTGCTAGTTCGTATGGTCTTAGATGAAGACACAATGATGGCTGTAAGAAGTACTCCAAATGTAATTAATTTTGTTGGTGCAGAAGACCGAAGAGCTACTGGTAAAGCACGTGGACATATAAAACCTCGACCTCTCAGCAGACAAGAGGTGAATAGGATTTTCAAACGAGCAGCCGAAAAGAAAACCGTTGTCAAATTGGATGTAGAAGAGGGTGATCAGATTGTTGTAACTTCAGGTCCTTTTAAAGACTTCCAAGGAGAAGTAATTGAAGTTTCAGGAGAAAGAAACAAACTGAAGGCACTTTTATCAATTTTTGGTAGGGAAACACCTGTTGAACTTGAATTTTCTCAAATAACCAAACAAAATTGATTTTTAATTTCCTTTTGCTGTCTGGTCAGTCTAGGAGTTAAGTTTATTAGATAATTTAATCTGATTAGATTCAGATTCTCCGCATTAGTTCAATTTTCAGCCGATGGCAAAGAAAGTAGTAGCCCTGATCAAGTTGGCCTTACAGGCTGGCAAAGCTAACCCCGCTCCTCCAGTTGGTCCTGCGCTTGGTCAACACGGGGTCAACATAATGGCGTTTTGTAAGGAATACAATTCGCGAACCCAAGACAAAGCTGGCTTCGTTATTCCAGTAGAAATCTCAGTTTTCGAAGATAGAAGTTTTACTTTCATAACAAAAACCCCTCCTGCTTCGGTTTTGATAACTAAAGCTGCCGGCATTGCAAAAGGGTCTGGAGAGTCAGCGAAAGGAACTGCTGGTTCAATTAGTAAAAGTCAGCTTGAAGAAATTGCTAAAACAAAACTTCCAGATCTCAATTGCAGTAGCATTGAATCAGCGATGAAAGTTATAGAGGGGACTGCCAAAAATATGGGAGTTTCCATAAAGGACTAATTAAATCGTAAAATTATTAAACTTTCTCTTACCTGGGGGAGACCAAAAGTCGAATGCACCCCAACTAAATTATGAAAAATTTTTCAAAAAGAATGACAACGTTACTTTCCAAAGTGGAAGAGCGTTCATATTCTCCAATTGAGGCGATCAAGCTAGTAAAGGAAAATGCAAATGCAAAATTCGATGAGACCATTGAAGCTCACATTAGACTTGGTATTGACCCAAAATATACTGATCAACAACTTAGAACGACAGTTGCCTTGCCTAATGGCACCGGTCAAAAAGTACGAATAGCGGTAGTTACACGCGGTGAAAAAGTTTCCGAAGCGACCAAAGCTGGTGCTGATCTGGCTGGAGAGGAAGATTTAGTTGATTCAATCAACAAAGGAGAAATGAACTTTGACCTTCTAATTTCAACTCCAGACATGATGCCTAAGGTAGCCAAGCTTGGAAGAGTGCTTGGGCCTAGAGGGCTTATGCCTAATCCAAAAGCAGGAACAGTTACTACCGATCTAGCCGGAGCTATTAAAGAATTTAAAGCAGGAAAACTTGAATTCAGAGCAGACAAAGCAGGAATTGTTCATGTTCGATTTGGTAAAGCAAGTTTTTCAGAAGAGGCACTCCTAGAAAATCTTAAAATTCTGCAGTCAACCATAGAGAAAAACAAACCAAGTGGAGCAAAGGGAAAATTCTGGAGAAGCTTCTTCATTACATCCACTATGGGACCCTCAGTGGAATTAGACATAAACGAATTACAAGACTTGCAGAAAGAAAAATGACCCATTTTGTTGTAAATTAGACAAGTGGTATAACCACTTGGGCATGCGCCCAGCCAAAGACAGCAGGTATGAGGCTTTTTAAGCATTCATGTTTAAAAGCTTCGATAAAACCCGCCGAGGTATACGCAAGGTTTTTTCTTTTTGGATTGAATCGTTAGCGGCCTCGATTCCATAGTGGAATTTGGCCGTATGTCCCGTTCTTCCCCCGATTCGATCCAATTATTATGGGCCGCACGCTGGAAAGCAAAAAACAGATCGTCGAAAAGTTAGGTGATCTACTAGATACCTCCGAAATGGCTCTGGTTCTTGATTACAAGGGCTTGTCCACAAAAGAGATGTCTGACTTGCGCTCAAGGTTGCAAGAAAGCGATGGGATATGCAAGGTCACTAAAAATACCTTGATGCGTCAAGCCATAAAAGGAAAAGATTCCTGGACTGGTTTGGATTCATTGCTTACTGGAACTAACGCCTTTGTTTTAATCAAAGGAGATGTTGGGAGTGCTGTTAAAGCTGTACAAGCATTTCAAAAGGAAACTCAAAAATCTGAGACTAAGGGAGGGCTTTTTGAAGGCAAGCTCTTATCTCAAGATGAAATCAAAGCGATTGCAAAACTTCCTAGCAAGGAAGTACTTATGGCTCAAATTGCTGGAGCAATGAATTCCATAACAAGTAAAATTGCTATTGGTATTAATGAGGTTCCCTCTGGACTTGCAAGGTCTCTTAAACAACACTCTGAGAGCGGCGAGAGCTGATCTTAATTTTTCAACAATTTGTTTTCTACTTTTACTTAGTTGCTGATTTAAACCATGTCTGCAAAAACCGATGAAATCTTAGATTCATTAAAAAGCCTCTCTTTGCTTGAAGCTTCAGAGCTTGTTAAGCAAATTGAAGAAGCTTTTGGTGTGTCTGCTGCCGCATCTGCCGGCGTTGTCATGGCAGCTCCAGGAGCGGCTGCTGGTGGCGATAGTGGTGATGCTGCCGAGGAAAAAACTGAATTTGAGGTTGTTTTAGAAAGCTTTGACGCTTCATCTAAAATAAAAGTCCTTAAAGAAGTTCGTAATGCTACTGGCTTAGGCCTTGGCGAAGCAAAAGCCTTAGTTGAAGCTGCCCCAAAAACAATCAAAGAAGGAGCAACAAAAGAAGATGCTGAGGCTTTAAAGAAAGCTATTGAGGCTGTGGGTGGGAAAGTAACTTTAAAATAAATAATTTTTCGTTACTGGAAAAACACTTGTTTTCTGCTTATATAAAACCGGTCTATTAAGGCCGGTTTTATTATGTCTAAAGAAGAAAAATTTGCTATTGCAGCTGCAACCGATGGTGCATGTAGTGGCAATCCTGGTCCAGGTGGCTGGGGAGCATTAATTAGATTCCAAGATGGAAGCGAAGTTGAATTCGGTGGTTATAACCCCGAGACAACAAATAATCGTATGGAATTACAGGCTGCATTATTTGTTTTGGAGAAATTAAAAACAATAAAATTCCACCCCTCATTAACCATTAAAACTGATAGTAAATATTTAATTGATGGAATGGAAAAATGGATGCCAAATTGGAAAAAGAAAGGATGGAAAACCTCATCGGGCAAACCAGTTCTCAATCAAGATTTATGGAAAGCTCTTGATCACTCTGAGCTCCCAAAAATTAAATTCCAATATGTCAAGGGTCATAGTGGAGAAAAGGATAATGATAGAGTCGATGCCATAGCTGTAGCTTTTTCTAAAGGTCGAAAAATACAACTAAAAGATTTTGTCAAAACATAAAAAAAACGATTTATATAATCTTCTTCTTGGCCAGCTTTTGTCTCAAGACGAGGGTATTGATGCAGAATTACTTTCTAATTCAGCTCTTACCGCAATTAAATTTGCATCATTAAATAGAAATTTTCCAATTATTTCTAATATTCTCTCAACAGCATCAAGTGATTTTCAAAGAAACAATACAAGGTTAAATCAAACTATTTTTGGCTCTCAATTTAAAAACCCTTTAGGACTTGCTGCTGGATTTGATAAGAATGGAGTAGGAGCAGGTCTTTGGAGTTATTTTGGATTTGGTTTCGCCGAATTAGGAACTATTACTTGGCATGCCCAAAAAGGTAATACAAAACCCAGACTTTTTAGAATTGCGAAAGAGAAAGCAGCCCTGAATCGAATGGGCTTCAATAACGAAGGAGCCAAGAAATTTTCAAAAACTATAGAAAAACAAAAACTTCCTCCTCCAAGGCATCGGCCATGTGTCCTAGGAATAAATTTAGGCAAATCAAAGATCACACCTCTCGATGAAGCCCATAAAGACTATGCTTTATCTCTAAGACTATTGGCCCATTTATCTGACTATGCGGTAATCAACGTTAGTTCACCCAATACTCCTGGCCTTCGTTCATTACAAGAAACAAAACAAATAAAAAAATTAATAAGAACGCTCAAAGATTTATCCAATTGTCCTCCTTTGCTTGTAAAAATTGCTCCAGATCTTTCAAATGAAGAAATTGATGAAATTGCTAGAGTTTCAATAGAAAATGGTATCGATGGAATTATTGCCATCAATACCAGCTTAAATCGATTTAATCTAAAAAACCTAAAAATTCAAACTGGAAATACACTAGAGCAAGAAAATGGAGGTTTAAGTGGACTACCTCTACAAGAAAGAGGTCTGGAAGTTATGAGAAGACTAAGAAGTAACACGAAAAATGATTTACCTTTAATTGGAGTAGGTGGAATTTGTTCAGCGAGATCAGCTTGGGAAAGGATTGCAGCGGGGGCTTCTCTGATTCAAATTTATACTGGTTGGATATTTGAAGGACCTTCATTAGTTCCTAATATTTTGGATGGATTAACCCTACAAATGGAGAAACATGGATTCCGCAATATTAAAGAGGCCGTAGGTTCCGAAGAACCATGGAAATAAAAACACAAATGATTTTAATAAATAATTATGATGCTGTTTAAACAGAGTACAAAATTATCTCAA
Source organism: Prochlorococcus sp. AG-402-L09 (assembly GCA_003216715.1). Lineage (GTDB taxonomy): Bacteria > Cyanobacteriota > Cyanobacteriia > PCC-6307 > Cyanobiaceae > Prochlorococcus_B. The sequence continues at coordinate 98,586 of QCIK01000003.1, forward strand.
ATATAATGAAAATAGATTTTGATATTCATGGAGGTAATATTGAAAAAGAAGCAAGAATATTAGGACTATCGACAGCTAAAATAATCGATGCAAGTGCATCAATAGTCCCCTTTAAATTACCTAAAAAGTTAAATAATTATCTCATTAATAGTATCAAAACTGGATCTATAAAATCTTATCCTGATAGAAGTTATTTTGAAGTCAAAAATTCTATTGCGAAATGGCATAATATTGACCCTTCAATGATTTTACCTGGTAATGGAGCTTCAGAATTGTTTACTTGGGCAGGAAGAGATGCAAGTTTAAATGGCGTAAGTTCTTTACCCTCTCCTGGTTTTGGAGACTATCAAAGAGCTTTAAAATGCTGGAATGCTTCTTATATACATAATCCTATTCCTTTATCTTGGACTAATAGTAATCCTCAGTCATTTCCCATTAAACCAAAAACCGATGTCTTATGGATTACGAATCCACACAATCCAACTGGGCAATTATGGAGTCGTTCATCAATAGAAAAATTATTAACTAATTATAAACTCGTAATTTGCGATGAAGCATTTATTTCTCTTACACCAGGGGGTGAAAATCAATCAATAATAAATTTAACTAAAAGCCATAAAAACCTTATAGTTATAAGAAGTTTAACTAAGTTTCTAGGTATTGCTGGATTAAGGGTTGGATACGCCATAACGAACTCAGATAGATTATTAAAATGGAAAGAGATAAGAGATCCATGGCCAGTAAATACGCTAGCAATAAATGCAACTAATATGATCATGAAAGATTCTAAAATGCATAAAAAAAGATTAAATAAAATTCATAAGTGGATAGAAGAAGAAGGGAAATGGTTACATAAAAGTTTGTCAGAATTTTCTACTATTAAGCCTCTACCCTCGACTACGAATTTTCAATTAATTAAAAGTGATAGTTCTATATTAAATCTTATTGAGAATTTAAAAAAAAGAGGAATTTTATTAAGAGACTGTAGATCATTTATAAACCTAGATAAAAATTGGATTAGAATAAGTCTCCAAAAACGAAAACAAAATCTTCAAATTATTAATACTTTAAAAGATTACATTAACTAATTGACTTTATAATCTCAAATATCTTATTTTCAGAATTGATGAAATCATAATTATTCATATTTGATTTCATTTCATTGAGAGAATTAGAATCTATCAAATTAGATATAGCGTTTTTTAAAATATCTTTTTCTGGATCATGTTGATTAACTATTACAGCCCCTCCATATCTAGCCATATAAGCAGCATTTAGTTCTTGATGTTGATCGGCAGAAGCTGGAAAAGGTATTAAGATTGAAGGGGTCTTGGTTACCATTAATTCACAAATTGCACCAGATCCTGCTCTACTTATTGCAAGATCAGCATTTCGCAGCAAGGCCGATATTTCATTACTGAATTGTCTTACAACCAAATTATCGTGAGTATCAACTTTATCTAATTTTTTATAGAAACAATCGTTTTTACCGGTCAGATGAATAACTCTACAACCTTTATCAAGCAACCAAGGCAAGATATTCCTCACCATCTTATTCATTTTTATTGCTCCTTGACTACCTCCCATAACTACAATCAATGCCCCTTCTCCAAGCGGCACCCAAGAGGGAAGAGACTGATCTGAAAAAAATTCTGACCTTACAGGTGTTCCAGTAAAACTTGTTTTACACCCTGGCAAATACGCAGATGCTGATGGGATTCCCAATGCAACATGGTCACAAAATCTACCCAATAACCTAGTTACTTTTCCTGGAATAGCATTAGATTCATGCAACAGAATAGGGATGCCAGTCAGTTTTGCACCGAGAATACTAGGCGCAGATATATACCCACCAGTAGTAAAAACAACGTTAATTTTTTTTTGACGTAATAGAAAAGAGACCCGAAAAGAAGCAATGAGTAATTTACATAAATCAAACATTTTTCTAAAAATATTTCCTTGTAAACCTCCGACTTTTAGCTTTATTAAATTGTATTTTTTGGGAACCAGTTCAATCTCTAGTCTATTTGGCACACCTAACCACTCAATTTCCCAAGAATTTGAAAGTGAATCAGCAAAAGACAATGCAGGATAAATATGCCCACCCGTTCCGCTTGCAGCAATTAAAAGGCGAGGCATAAATTAAGTAACCTTATTCTTGGAGGCTAAGTTATATTAAGTAAAAAAGGTAGGCGTGCGACATTCACTGATAGCGAAATCAATAATTTTCTTATTGCTATCTCCCCTAATGATCAACTCTGCTTTAAGTAAAAATATAGATCATCAGTTTTTAATTAATCGATTGGAGGGGCTCCTTAACCAGAGAAAGGATAATTCGCTGAAAGAGCTATTTCTACAACAATCATTCAATCAATTTAATAAACAGTATTTAGCCTTTCTAAACAAATATAAAGATGCTAAATGGTCAATTCAACCAATAAGAAATATTCAAAATAAATCATTGCTAGATATAAAAATCATATCAAAAAGAGAAATTGATAATCAAATTTACAACCTATATACCAAACAGATTGTTGAGGTAGAGACTTACAAAAATAAAATCAAAGGATATGAAGTGATTGATGAAGAATCAATTCTGAATAGCAAAGAGTCACCTCTTATTATAAAAATTGTATCTCCAAATAAAGTTCTTACTGGTGAAAAATATGAAATGAATTTAATTATTGAAAATCCATTAGACAATTATTTAACTGCTAGTGGAATGATCGTACTTAAAAACGAAGATAATAATAAAATATCAAATCATATCTTTGGGATTAAGCCGAATCAATCAGGTGGTTTATTTAAATTTATTCAAGCACCCTTAAAACCTGGTTATCAAAATATTTCAGCAATCATTACTCATCCTAAAGGGATTTATGTAATTACAAAGAAAATAAAAGTAGCTTTATAAAAAACTACTTTTTATTAATCATAAAATTAGATTGAAATTATTAAGCATCATCTAAAGCCAAAACTCCAGGAAGAACTTTCCCTTCCAAAAGTTCAAGGCTAGCGCCACCCCCAGTCGAGATATGAGACATGTTTTTTGCTAAGCCTGCTTTCTCAACTGCTGCCACTGAATCTCCACCCCCAATAATTGTGCAGCATCCTTTAGCACTTAATTCAGCCAAAGTATTTGCTATCGCATTTGTTCCATTTGCAAATTTCTCAAATTCAAAGACACCCATCGGTCCATTCCAAATAACAGTTTTGCAATCTTTCAGAGCATCCTGAAAAAGTTCAACTGATTCTGAACCAATATCCAATCCCATCCAACCCTCGCTAATAGCATCTACTTTTGAAGATTTACTATTTGCATTAGGAGAAAAGTTATCGGCCAACACAACATCACTTGGCAAAAGAAACTCAACTCCTTTATCTTTCGCTTTCTTCTCCAAAGCACTTGCTAATTCAAGCTTATCTTCCTCGACGAGGCTATTACCAACAGATAATCCTCTAGCTTTGTAGAAAGTAAATATCATCCCTCCACCAACAATTATCTTGTCGCATTTATCAATCAAAGACTCCAAAACACCTATCTTACTACTTACTTTTGAACCGCCAACTATTGCTGCCAAGGGTCTTTTAGGTTGATCTACAGCTCCTTGAAGGTACTTAAGTTCTTTTTCCATTAAATAGCCAGCGACACAAGGACTTAAGAACTTTGTAACCCCCTCAGTTGAGGCATGAGCGCGGTGGGCAGCTCCAAAAGCATCGTTAACATAGACTTCTGCCAAAGAAGCTAATTCCTTTGCAAATTCTGTATCGTTTTTTTCTTCACCAGCAATAAATCTAACATTTTCCAAAAGGACAACATCGCCATTGGACATGGCATCTACTTTTGACTTGGCTTCAGCTCCTACACAACTTTCAGTTTTTACAACTGTTTTACCAAGCAATTCACTGAGCCTTTGAGCAACAGCAGTCAAACGCATTGTTTCATTAACCTCTCCTTTTGGCCTACCAAAATGAGCAGAAAGAACAACTTTTGCACTCTTATCAATAAGGTCATGAATAGTTGGTAAAGCAGCACGAATTCTTGTGTCATCAGTTATTTGCCCCTCATCTCCTAATGGGACATTAAAATCAACTCTAACTAAAACACGTTTGCCGCATAAGTCTTCAGCGCCGAGACTTGACAGGGAACGCTTAGACATAATGTATAGGATTCAGAAAGGAAACTGAGTGACCATAGCTCTTGGAAGGCACTAATTGGGTAATTACTAAGACATAGAAAAAATCTACCTAAACCTTTGAGAAACTAAAAACAGCTTTTTAGATATAAAAAGTCTATAGTTAAAATAATTAATTACCCCTCAAATGCCTGCGATTCCTATAAAAAATAAGCTTATAGTGTAAGGCTAAAAATCTAAATTTTTTTAAACCTACACTACGAGGAATATTTTTTCAGTGCAAAGTATTAAATATTGTAATTCTATCAATCTAAATTGATCAAAAAAATTTAACTCCAATCAGGATATTCTGAATAATTCAATTATTATTATCAACTAATTTAATCTTTTCAGATGATAAGTTGAACTTAGAATTTTTAAAACTACACTCCCAAAATAAATCAAAAATCAACTTTTACAATTTTTAAATTAATCAATTTCAACCAACTTCTTTTTAAAATTCCGTGAACAAGCAGCTTATACAATGGTATCCAGGACATATTGCTAAAGCAGAAAAACAATTAAAGGAGCATCTGAATAAAGTTGATCTAGTTTTTGAAGTGCGAGACGCAAGGATACCCCTCGCCACTTCTCATCCATATCTTCAAAAATGGTTAAAGGGAAAGAAGCAAATATTAGTTATTAATAGAAAAGACATGATCAATGCCGATGCCCATAAAGCTTGGGATAAAAAATTACGGTCAGAAGGAAAAATCCCATGGTGGTGTGATGCAAAAGCTGGAACAGGCGTTCTCCAAATTAAACAAGCCGCTATTCGTGCTGGGCAAGAGTTAAATCAAAGACGTCTCGACCGAGGGATGAAAAATCGTGCAATTAGAGTTTTAACTCTTGGTTTCCCAAATGTCGGAAAATCTGCTCTCATCAACAGACTAGTTAAAAAGAAGGTTGTATCTAGCTCAAGAAAACCTGGGGTCACAAGAAGTTTGAGATGGGTAAGATTGGGACAAGATCTGGATCTATTGGATGCTCCTGGAGTTCTGCCGCCTAGATTTGAAGATCAAAATGCCGCATTAAAATTAGCTATATGTGATGATATTGGTCAAGCCGCATACGATACTGAACAAGTAGCCATTAACTTTATGAAACTACTTGAGACATTAGAAAAAAACCAAGAAGCGGGAATCAATTCAATGTGTCTACAAAATAGATATGGAATATTTGTCAATCAGACCATTAAAGACAAAACTTTATGGCTACTTTCAGCAGCAGAACGTCACACTTCTGGAGATACTCGAAGAATGTCCCAAAGATTACTTGATGATTTTCGCAAAAATTTGTTGGGCAATATCTCTCTTGAACTCCCATAATGAATACAGAAATCAAACATGGGTTTGGGCAGGGCCCAGGAGAATTATTTGAGGGTAAATATAAGAAACCTTTGCCTATGCGGCTTGATAGATGGCTGGTAAGTCAACGAGCCGAACAAAGTAGGGCTCATATTCAGAAATTCATTGAAGCGGGGTTTGCAAGAGTGAACGGTAAAACTGGAAAAGCGAAAACTCCCGTTAGGCCAGGTGACGTAATTCAACTTTGGGTTCCACCACCTGAGCCTCTTCCTTACTTAAAACCAGAAGAAATTGATTTAGATATTTTATATGAAGATAATCATTTAATAGTCATTAATAAAACAGCAGGGATAGCAGTTCATCCTGCACCAGGGAATAAATCAGGGACTTTAGTCAATGGATTAATCAATCATTGTCCAGACTTACCAGGTATCGGTGGTAAATTAAGGCCTGGAATAGTTCATCGCTTAGATAAAGACACAACTGGATGCATAGTCGTCGCGAAGACTCAAGAAGCCTTAGTTAAACTACAAATTCAAATACAAAAAAGAGTAGCCTCAAGAAACTATATTGCTGTTGTCCATGGAGCTGTTAAAGACAATGAAGGTATGATTGTCGGATGTATTGGTCGACATCCAAAAGATAGAAAAAAATATGCTGTGGTTGATGAAGAATCTGGTAGATATGCTTGTACACATTGGAAATTAATTGAAAATCTAGGAAATTTTTCTCTTCTAAAATTCAAACTTGATACAGGTAGAACGCATCAAATTCGTGTTCATAGTGCACACATGGGTCATCCTATTATTGGAGACCAAACTTACAGTAGATGTAAAAAATTGCCTATTAAACTGGGTGGCCAAGCTTTACATGCAGTTGAGTTGGGTTTAATACACCCAATAACATTAGAAAAAATGCAATTCATAGCTCCATTACCTGAAGATTTTGATCGACTTTTAAGAGTATTACAATTTAAAAATAATATTATTTCGGAAGTTTAGGACAAGCTTTAACCATCTTTTTTGTTAGGTATTTTTGAGGATGATTTAACAAATTTTTACCAGAATTCTCTTCGATAATTTTCCCTTTATCAAACACTAAAACTCTATGACAAAAGCCTGCCGCAACAGATAAGTCATGAGTTATAAACAAGATAGACAGTTTTAATTTCTCTTGCAAAGAGCGAAGTAACTCCAAAACTTCTGCTTGAATTTCTGCATCTAACATACTTACACTTTCATCACAGATAAGTATTTTGGGACTAAGTGCCAGTGCTCTTGCAATAACTACTCTTTGCTGTTGACCTCCTGAAAGTTGAGAAGGTAAGCGTTGTTCATACATTACTGTGGGCGTCAAACCAACTAGTTCTAAAAGATGACGCGCTTTTTCTCTAGCCATAGATCGACTTAACAATTTATGGATAAGAATTGGATCTATAATTGCATCAATTACTGACATCTTAGGGTTCAAAGATGCAGAAGGATCTTGAAAAATAATTTGAATATATTTACGTAATTCTTTTAAAGATTTCCTATTAATAGTTGAAATATTCTTTCCAAGAAAAAAAACACTTCCACCTCTTGTAGGCAATAAACCAATCAACGCTCTACATAGAGTGCTCTTTCCACATCCAGATGGGCCTACGATACCAAGAGTTTCACCTTTATAAAGAGAAAAGGTAACTTCATTAACAGCTTTCAACCAAAAAGAATTGAAGGGCCACAAGCCTAAATTGTGCCAGCAACGTAATCTATCGACTCTCAATAATGTAGTATTTTTATTAATTATTTCTCTCTCAGAACCCTCTAAAATTCTAACTGAGTTAACTAATCTTCGAGCAATATCAGTTTTTGGATTACCAACTATCTCTTTAATATTACCAGACTCGACTATATTCCCACAATCAAGTATTGCAATTTTGTTGCACCATTTATATGCCATTGATAAATCATGACTGATTAATAGCAAAGCAGTCCCAATCTCATCACAAAGTAAGCTCAATTCATTCATGATTTGATCAGAAACTATTGTATCTAAACTAGTTGTAGGTTCATCAGCAATTATCAAAGGAGGTTTCAAACAAATTGCCAAAGCAATTGCTACACGTTGTTGCATTCCTCCACTAAATTCATGTGGAAAAGAATCAAATCTTATCGGATCTATTCCAACTTTTTCTAATAAGCTTTTAGCTTTTTTTACTGCATTATAAATTGGTTCAGCATTATCATGAGCTTTAAATGTATCAACCAAATGTTCGCCAACAGTCATTAAAGGATTTAAACGTGACATAGGATCCTGAAATATCAATCCAACCTCTTTCCCTCGAATAGTTTGCAAAGAAAGCTTGTCTAAGTCCAATACATTTTTTCCATTTAAAACAATCTCACCATTACAACGACATCCATTGGGAAGAAGCTGAATTACAGCCTTAGCAACAGTACTTTTACCACATCCTGAACTGCCAACTAATGCCAGCCTATCGCCACGATTCATATTCAGATTTAATCCTTTTAACACGTAAGTAGTAGTATTTGGATAAATAGCATTTAGTTTATTTATCTTTAAAACTTCTTTTGATGAATTATTCATAAAAAGGTAGCAAGAAATGTTGAGTTTGAATAAAATAAATTAAGCTCCCGTGCTGATGCCTAAAGTCACCTCTGCACACAATTCAAACCAGACTCATATCGTCTGTGATGAATTTTTTGATGGACAGCCGAAACTTAAAACTCATCAGATCAAACATATTGATGATTATGAAATTATTTTGCCAGAGTGGTTGAAAAATTGCATTGAAAATATTCCACCTGGGATAGGAGCAAGTTGCCCAAGAGATTCTGAAGCTCTTTTAGTTGCCGCTTTTGATCTTGCATTTCAACTACATAAAGGACAATACAGAAAAAGTGGTGAACCTTATATAACTCACCCAGTTGCAGTGGCTGACTTACTAAGAGAGATAGGTGCAAGCGCTAGTGTTATTGCAGCAGGTTTTTTACATGACGTCGTCGAAGATACAGACGTAACGCCAGAACAACTGGAGGGGTATTTTGGCAGTGAAGTTAGATATCTTGTTGAAGGTGTGACTAAATTAGGAGGAATCCATTTTAATAATCGTACAGAAGCTCAAGCAGAAAACCTACGTAAAATGTTTCTAGCTATGGCTAGCGATATTCGAGTTGTACTTGTGAAGCTTGCCGATAGGCTTCACAATATGAGAACTATTAGTTACTTAGACAAAGAGAAGCAAACTCGAATAGCGAAAGAAACGAGAGAAATTTATGCTCCTCTCGCAAACCGTTTAGGAATAGGTCGCTTCAAATGGGAACTTGAGGACCTAGCATTTAAACTTTTAGAACCAGATCCTTTCCGAGAAATTCAACAACAAATAGCTAGTAAACGCAGCGAAAGAGAAGAGAGATTAAATATCACTGTTCAATTACTAAAAGATCGCTTGAACTCAGCAGGACTTAGTCAATGTGAGGTTAGTGGAAGGCCAAAGCATTTATATGGAATATGGAGCAAGATGCAAAGACAACAAAAAGAATTTCATGAAATTTTTGATGTTGCTGCTTTAAGAATTCTTGTCTCAGATGTCGAAACATGTTATCGAGCTCTTGCTGTTGTCCATGACACATTCAGACCAATACCTGGTCGGTTCAAAGACTACATAGGCCTCCCAAAACCAAATGGTTACCAGTCGCTACATACAGCTGTAATTGGCCGGCATAGGCCTATTGAAGTACAAATCAGGACTCCAGAAATGCATAGGGTTTCAGAATTTGGAATTGCAGCTCATTGGAAATATAAAGAAGGAGGATCTCCTGCTAATCCTGATTCAGAAAAATTTAATTGGTTACGCCAATTAGTTGAATGGCAACAAGAAGATGGGGTTGATGATCATAATGACTACCTTACATCAATTAAAGAGGATTTATTTGATGAAGAAGTCTTTGTTTTTACTCCAAAAGGGGATGTTTTAGGATTAAGGAATGGTTCAACGGCAATCGATTTTGCTTATCGTATTCACTCTGAAGTAGGGAATCATTGCAATGGTGCTAGAATTAATGATCGTCTTTGCGTGCTATCAACACCTCTTGAAAATGGAGATTTCGTTGAGATCCTTACTCACAAAAGCTCTCATCCAAGCTTAGATTGGTTAAACTATGTAGCCACGCCCACAGCTAGAAATCGTATTAGACAATGGTATAAAAAAAGTCATCGTAAAGAAACAATATTAAGAGGGAAAGAACTACTAGAGCAAGAATTTGGTCGTAAAGGAATTGACAATTTACTTAAAGGTGAAGCAATAACAAAAGTTGCTGAAAGATGTAATTTAAAGTCTACGGAAGATTTATTAGCTGCACTTGGATTTGGAGCATTAACCCTACATCAAGTAATTAATAGATTTAGAGAAGAGATAAAAATACAAAACCAGTCACCTGAGACTGGATTAACCGATATCGAGCTAGCGAACCAAATTGGGTCACAATCAAATCCAGCTTCAAACAAATCAAAAATATCTCAAACAAAATATTCTCCAATAGTTGGCTTAGAAGGACTTGACTATCGACTAGGAGGATGTTGCAGCCCTTTACCAGGAGAATCAATACTTGGAACAGTTGCACTTGGTAATCACGGAATTACAATACATCGAACAAACTGTGTCAATATACAATCAGTACCTAACAATAGAAGACTATCAGTCAAGTGGAATAGCAATACACATATCAAAGAAGAGAAATTTCCTATTCAATTAAGAATTGAAGTTATTGATAGAGTCGGAGTACTTAAAGACATATTAATGAGGCTTTCTGATAGAGGTATTAATGTAATCGATGCAAGAGTTAAGACATCTCATGGTAAACCTGCTTGCATAGACCTTAGAGTTGAACTGGAAAGCGTTAATCAATTAGAAATTACTATCAATCAAATACGCTCAATGGTTGATGTTTTAGATATTGCTAGAACAGGAATTAATTAACTTTTTCAATAATCCGAAAGATTGTTGAAAACACATGAATGATATCTATTATATAAAATTTAAATTTTATTAGAAAGTTTTTTTATTAAAAAATATAGACCCAGTCCACCAACTATTCCTGTCAAAAGGCCCATACATATCGAGCCCATTATCAGGCGAGAACTCAAGTACCAACCTTGAGACCACAACTCATTCGTAGTTATATGGCTAAAATCTACTATCTTTTTATCTTTATTGAGTATTAAAGATCCTAGTCTATAATTAAAATAATAAAGAGGCACATAAGTAAATGGGTTGCTAATCCAAGTTCCAACAGCCGCCAAAATACTATTTCCTTTGATGATTTTTGCTAAAAACACACCCATCAAGGTTTGTAAACCAAAGAATGGAAAGCAACCACTAAATATCCCCACGCCCAATCCTAATGCTCTCTGAAAGGGAGAACCTTCCTGATTCCAGAGCCAAGAGATAAATTTACGAATTCTTTGTATTAGATTTAGGAAGATTTTTTTCATGTTTTAAAAAATCTTGATCCAAAAAAGAAACCTAGATTTGATCTTAGTGAAGACTGCATGATTATTGATTAATGAATTCATTTTCCCCTACTGAAGATACTATTGCTTCAATTGCGACTGCCGTTTCTCCCGGCCAAGGGAGTATCGCTGTCATTAGAATTTCTGGCTCCTTAGCCATTGAGATCACTAAGACTATTGTTCATATTCCTGGAACGCACGATTGGAGCACTCACAAAATACTTTACGGACATGTAACCGAAGTAAATCAAACAAAATATATCGATGAAGTATTAATACTAATAATGAAAGGGCCGCGAAGCTTTACAGGTGAAGATGTGGTAGAAATTCATTGCCATGGTGGAATTATTGCAGTCCAAAAGGTCCTTGAAAGAATACTGGATATCCCAAGCGTTAGAAGAGCCGAACCAGGTGAGTTTAGTCAACGAGCAGTGCTTAATGGTCGTCTTAGCCTGACTCAAGCAGAATCAATTAGTGAACTGGTGTCAGCAAGAAGTCGAAAAGCAGCAGAACTCGCGATTAATGGAATTGAAGGAAATATTCAAACTACGATGCAATCAATCAGGCAACGCTTGTTAGAGCTACTAACGGAAATTGAAGCAAGAATAGATTTTGAAGAAGATCTTCCCATTTTAGATGAAAAACATGTAAAGAATGAAATTGTCGCAGTCAAAAAGGACCTTAACGAGCTAATTGATAATTCTGAAAGAGGATCTTGGGTCCGTTCCGGCTTAAAAGTTGCACTAACCGGGAAGCCTAATGTAGGAAAAAGCTCCTTACTAAATAGGCTTTGCAAACAAGAAAAAGCTATTGTGACTGACCTGCCTGGAACTACTAGAGATCTTTTGGAAAGTGAGATTGTCTTAGAGGGAATACCAGTAACTTTTATTGATACAGCAGGTCTAAGAGAGACTGAAAATATCATCGAAAGAATTGGCATTTCTAGAACCAAAAAAGCTTTAATTCAAGCTGATCTCATCATATTAATTTTTGATTATTCAAAAGGATGGACTATCGAGGATGAATCAATTCTAAAACAATTACCCATAAATATTTCATTCTTGATTGTTGGAAATAAATCTGATTTAAAAAATAATCAATCTTTTGAAAAAATTCCAAAATATATATTAGAAAAAGAAAATCTAGTGATTATGAGTGCAAAAACTGGAAATGGAGAAGATGATCTAATTAATTACCTAGTAAATATATGTGGTTCTTCTCAAACACATGGATTGCATATTGCTCTAAATGAAAGGCAACTTGATCTAGCAAAGTCAACAATGGAAGCCCTAGAAAATATTAATAAAGTTTTTGATGAAAAACTACCTTGGGATTTCTGGACGATCGATTTAAGACAAGCTATTAATTATTTAGGAGAACTAACAGGAGAAGATTTAACAGAAAACTTGCTTGATAATATATTTTCAAAATTCTGTATTGGTAAGTAATCAAGCAATTTCTATCTACTAGTTATTGTCCATATTAAAAATATAATATAAGTAATAGCAAACACCTCCAATCAATAGTGCAACCATAATATTCACACTATGCACAACGTCCAATGGTCCAAACAATCGATAGTAAGTTAATTAAAGCATATAGTTCAAATATCACAAAGAAAAAATATTAAAAAATTTCTACTTTCTTATAAAATATTTATGAAATTGATAACTAGATGAAATTAAAAAATAGAAAAAGATATTTTTATAAATGGTTTTAGCATTGGTATAGTAATAAATGTATTTGTTGTATTGTGGATCTTCGCTCACCAAAGCTACATAAAATATTAGACACCTGGATTGAGGAAGATCTCGGTGATGGAGATCTCACAAGATTTATCCTCAACGACAGAAGTGCCTCAGCTCATTGGGTTGCAAAAGAGGATGGAACTTTTTGTGGTGGAAATCTAGTCAAGCTAATATTTAAAAAAATTGATCCCCAAGTTGATATTCAACTTCTAATAGAGGATGGTCAGAAATTTGAAAAGAATCAAAGACTCCTTGAATTAAAAGGGTCATCCTCTTCCTTAGTAGCAGGAGAGCGAGTAACTCTAAATGTAGCCATGCATCTTTCTGGTATTGCTACATCGACAGCTCTACTGGTAACAAAACTCTCAGGATCCAATGTGAAGTTAGCAGACACACGTAAAACGACTCCAGGTCTAAGAATATTCGAAAAATATGCTTTTCAATGTGGCGGCGGAATTAATCATAGGCTTGGATTAGATGATGCTGCCATGTTGAAAGAGAATCATATTGAATGGTCTCAGGGGATTAGCGAGAGTATCAAAATCTTAAAAAATACTATTCCATGGACAAAAAAAATCATAGTCGAAGCAGAAACTCCCTCCCAAGCCAAAGAAGCTGTAGTTGCAGGTGCCGATGGGGTTTTACTTGATGAAATGTCTATTCAAGATATAACGAAATTAGTTCCTGAATTACGTCAACTTTCAAAAATTAGTACTTCTAAATACGTCTCACAAAGTATTGTTATTGAAGTTTCTGGAATCAACCCAAATAATTTGTCAGACTATATTTTTACAGATATTGATCTAATCTCAACTAGTGCACCAATCACTAAAAGTAAATGGATAGATTTCAGCATGCGCTTTGATTAAAAAATGAAAAAACAGTTTTCTAACAACATCCTAAAAACCAAAAAATCTTAAAAGTACCTACCTAAACATAAATATCATGCTTAAACTATCCGCCAGATTAGAAGAAGCCCTGAATGAAGCTTTCATCAAAGTATTCCCTAAAGAGAATCGAAGTTCAAAAACTTCTTCAATACTTGCAGGTCCTAATTTAGTCCCAGCATCCAAGCCAGAATTTGGAGATTTTCAAATAAATTGTGCTTTATCACTAGCAAAAGAAATCAAACAATCTCCTCGTGATATTGCACAACAAATAGTTGCTCAACTACAAAAAGATAATGTTTTCGTTGAAATATGTAATCCACCACTCATTGCAGGTCCAGGTTTCATAAACCTGTCTATAAATTCAAAAACACTGATATCGGAAATCCATTTTCGTCTAAATGATAAAAGATTAGGAGTACCTCTAAAAAAATTCAGTAGTAAAAAAATAGAAAAGGGAGAAGACAATAACCGCGTGATTATCGATTTTTCCAGTCCAAATATTGCTAAAGAAATGCATGTTGGGCACTTACGATCAACAATTATTGGAGATTCCCTAGCACGGGTTCTTGAATTCTGCGGTTATGAAGTCTTACGAATTAATCATGTGGGGGATTGGGGTACACAATTTGGCATGCTCATCACTCATCTAAAAGAGGTTGTCCCAGAGGTGCTCCATAAAAAAGATGTAGTGGAAATAAGCGATCTCGTAAATTTCTATCGTCAAGCAAAAAAAAGATTTGATGAAGATCAAATCTTTCAAAATAAATCTAGAAATGAGGTTGTTAATTTACAAGCAGGTGATCAAGAAAGTTTAATTGCGTGGCAATTGCTCTGCAAACAATCCAGAAAAGAGTTTCAAAATATCTATGATCGGCTTGACATCAAGTTAACTGAAAGAGGTGAATCCTTTTATAACAAATTTTTAGTAGATGTTATTAATGATTTAAAAAATAAAAATTTACTAAAAAATGATCAAGGAGCTCAATGTATTTTCCTTGATGGTGTAGTAGGGAAAGACGGCAAACCTCAACCAATAATTATTCAAAAAAGTGACGGAGGTTTTAATTATTCAACTACTGATTTGGCAGCAATTAAATACAGATTAACTACTCCACCGCATGGAGATGGAGCATTCCGAGTGATTTATGTCACAGATGCTGGGCAAGCATCACATTTCTCTGGAGTTTTTCAAATTGCAAAACTAGCAAATTGGATTCCTACAGATTGTCAAATAGAGCATGTCCCCTTTGGTCTTGTTCAAGGAGAAGATGGTAAGAAGTTAAAAACTCGTTCTGGAAAAACAATTAGATTAGTAGATCTTCTAGATGAAGCAATTCAACGAGCAAGGGAAGATCTTAACGCTCGTCTAATCACTGAAAGAAGATCCGAAAATGAAAGTTTTATAGATAAAGTGTCTACTACTGTCGGGATTGCAGCCATCAAATATGCGGATCTAAGTCAAAATAGAGTTTCGAATTACCAATTTAGTTTTGATAAAATGCTCTCTTTACAGGGGAATACAGCACCATATTTACTTTATGCTTTGGTAAGAATCGCCGGAATATCTCGCAAAGGTGGGAATTTAAATGTATCAAGTCAGAATATTCAGTTCAATACACCACAAGAATGGATCTTGATTCGCAAGTTATTGCAACTTGATTGTATTATCGCTGAAGTCGAAAAAGAACTGCTTCCTAATCGTCTATGCGGGTATTTATTTGAATTAAGTCAGATCTTTAACAGATTCTATGATCAAGTTCCTATTTTAAAAGCAAGTGAACCTTCAAGAACCAGTAGACTTGCTTTATGCTCTATCACTGCAGATACACTTAAACTGGGGTTGAGTTTGTTAGGCATCCCCACTCTGGAAAGAATGTAATGGAAAAAATAGAAACTTCATTTATTGATCCACCAAATCCCAGGAAAGATATCGAGGATTTACAGCCATATTCAGCACCACTGGAAGGAAGACGAAATTTACTAAGATTAGACTTTAATGAAAATACTATTGGACCAAGCCCACTAGTAATTAAATCTCTTAGAGCAATAAGCAGAGATGAAATCTCGATTTATCCTGAATACTCAGGTTTAAAAGAAAAAGTAGTAGAAACTCTCATTAAACAAAATTCAAGCGTGAATATAAACTCATCTGAAGTTGGTATTTTCAATGGAGTAGATGCAGCAATAAATGCTATTTTTCATGCCTATGGCGACTTAGATGATCTAATGCTAACAACATCGCCTACTTTTGGATATTATACTCCTTGCGCACAAATGCGAGGAATGAAAATAAACTCAATACCTTATGAGGGAAAAGATTTTCAATATCCATTTGATAGTATTTGCGAATTCATCACTCAAAATAATCCGAAAATTTTACTCATCTGCAACCCCAATAACCCCACTGGAACAAGGTTAAGTCCAGAAAGGATTATAGAGATCTCCAAACTTTCAGCTAAAACACTGGTGGTTGTCGATGAACTTTATGAAGCGTTTACAGGTGATAGTGTTCTACCTTTTATAAATTTCCAAAAGACACCTAATCTTGTTGTATTAAGATCGCTTTCTAAAACTGCTGGTTTGGCAAGTTTAAGAATTGGGTTTGCTATTGGTCATTCTAAAGTAATTAATGTAGTTAATAGAGTTACTGGTCCTTATGACGTCAATAGCTTTGCTGTGATTGCTGCTTTTGCAGCACTTAAAGACCAACCCTATATTGATTCGTACGTGAACGAAGTACTTGAGGCTCGTAATTGGATCAAAGCTCAACTCGAGAAGTACCATGTTAAGCATCATATTGATGGAGGAAACTATTTTCTACTTTGGCCAAAATCAAACCCACAACAAATTGAACAAAAGTTAAAGTCATCTGGAATTCTAATTAGAAATATGGATAAGAAAAAAAATCTAAAAGGCTCAATCAGAGTGAGCATTGGAACAATTGAGCAGATGAAAAGATTCTGGTCAGCTTTCAAGATTGTCGATGAAGTGTAGTATAGATTAATTTGAAACGTCTATAGAACTTGAGATAATCTAGGTGGCATCTGCTATATCCAAGAAATTAGAAAGTAACTGATGACCAGCTTCGGTCAAGACACTCTCAGGATGGAACTGTACTCCGTATATATGCGGATAATCTTTATGAGTTATTCCCATGATTGTTTCATCCTCTAACCAGGCTATAACCTCTAAGCATTCTGGGAGCCCATCTCTCTTCGCTATTAAGCTATGGTATCTAGTCGCTACTAAGGGATTAGGCAAATCTTTAAATATTCCAGTACCTCTGTGCAAAACATTAGATGTTTTACCATGCATTAATTCTTTAGCCCGGATAATTTTTCCACCGAACACTTGAGAAATAGCTTGATGACCAAGACAGACACCAAGAGTTGGTATTTCAATTGATAACTCAGATAAAATATCCAGACAAACTCCAGATTGATTAGGATCTCCTGGACCGGGAGATAACAAAATCGCATCAGGATTTAAGTCTTTAATCTCACTGATCGTCAGTGCATCATTACGTTCGACTCTTACTTCAGATGCAATAGGATGCTGCGAAGCTAATTCGCCCAAATATTGAACGAGGTTATAAGTGAAACTGTCATAATTGTCGATCACCAAAAACATAATTTTTAAGCCATTAAATTCCTAACTGTTTAAGTAATGGAGGAAATAATAGTAAAAAAGCAATCAGCACCGAACTGATTGACGCTACTAAAACTGCCCCAGCTGAACTATCTTTAGCGATTTGCGCGAGAGGGTGAAATCGTTTCCCAATGGCCAAATCAACAACAGATTCAATCGCTGTATTAAGCAATTCAACTACTAACACACTAGTTGCTGTAAGGGCCATTATTGCTAAATCACTTTTATTAAGGCCTAAAAAAAAGCTTAAGGCAAACGCACACAATGCAAAACCAACATGAATCCGAAAATTTCTCTGAGTTGAGAAAGCATATCTTAATCCTTTAGCTGCATATAAAAAGCTAGTTGGTAGATCTTTAGCTATCTTCCAAGAAGACCTTTTATTGGATCTTTGAAGAGTTTTAGACATGTCCCTAACTTCTCTCTCAGAGTCATTGGATATCTCAGGAACCATATTTGTGAGTCTTCATTCTTATTTTAAAGAATACCTCTAATATCGAGAAGTTGCTCTTGAATTAAAAGCATTTTATTAAGACTCTCTTTGTCACTATGGTCCCAACCCAAAAGGTGTAAAAGGCCATGAGTTGCAAGCCATCTAAGTTCTCTAAATAAATCAACATTATTATCTTTGGCTTGTCTGATTGCTGTTGGGACTGAAATAACTATGTCACCCAATTCAATAAATTCATTACTTACACCAAAAAACGTCTCATCAATAATGGGAAATGAAAGCACATCTGTACTTTTTGACTGCCCGAGCCAGGCATGATTCAAATCAAGAATTTTTTTGTCATTAGTTAATTCCAAGCCCAAACTAAGTTGAGATGCATTCCTGACTATTTCAGGACATTTCAATGATTCATTTACTTGGATAAATCTAATCCAACTGCAGATCTCCTTAATCCATTTACTTGGGTTTTTCATTAACTCTAAAGTCTCACTCTTCACAAAAACATCTAAATCCTCAACGGGGAAGGGTGTAAAAGAAAGATCTACATCTAATGTATACGAGCTAGTCGAATAATGCTCCATCAAGTTATTGAGGAATATGGGGTTTCCCAAGCACAGCAACTAAAAGAATAAATCCCAGAAAACCCAAAGCTGTTAAACCAAAATGAGAAAGGCTTTGACTCCCTTTCCGAACCATATTTTTCATCGCAAGTTTGACAAAACTTGGAGGTGGCGTTCCTTTCTTGGTATCGTCATTAGAAATAATTTTATTATTCATTTCTAGTTGATTTATGATTCTTCAATATTTTGCCTTAAAAGAGACTGAATAAAAATATCTATTTCCCCATTCATGACTGAATCTACATCTGTTGTCTCTTGTTCAGTACGTAAATCTTTTACCATCTGATAAGGGTGAAAAACATAATTTCTAATTTGAGTGCCCCATGCAGCTTCAACAATATCCCCACGAATATCTGCAATCTCTGCGGCCCTTTGCTCTATTGCTATGACCATTAATTTTGATTTTAATAGTGCCATTGCCTTATCTTTATTTTGAAGCTGAGATCTTTCTTGTGTACATCTAACTGCAATACCCGTAGGCACATGAAGAATTCGAACCGCAGTCTCAACTTTATTTACATTTTGTCCACCTGCTCCACCGGAGCGACTTGTCGTAATTTCTAAATCCTTTTCAGGAATCTCAAGTTCAACTTCTTCATCAAGTTTAGGCATAACTTCAACTCCAGCGAAACTTGTTTGTCGCTTTCCATTGGCATTAAAAGGGGAAATTCTGACTAAACGATGAGTTCCTTTTTCATTTTGTAAAAAACCATATGCGTACACACCTTCTATTTCGATAGTGACACTTTTTATTCCAGCTTCCTCTCCCTCTGAAAGTTCATTAATAATTACTTTCATACCATTATTTTCAGCCCAACGCGTATACATCCTTAGAAGCATTTGAGCCCAATCTTGGGCATCAGTTCCACCAGCACCGGCATTAATGGAGAGAACCGCACCCTCCTTATCATAGGTGCCACTTAAGAGGCGCTCCGTCTCCCAACGTTCAAGTTCTTGTTTTAATTTCTCAAGCCCATTGTGAGCCTCAAAAAGGATTTCTTCATCCGGGTCTAACTCAAAAAGCTCTAACGAAAGATTTGCATCCTCAATAGCGTCCCTCCATGTAATTAATTTTTCTAACTCTGCTTTAACCTCATCCAGTTGTCGCATCTGTTTTTGCGCATTTTTGGGATCGTTCCAAAACTCAGGTTGCGATGCAACCTGCTCTAAATCCCTTTTCCTAGCGAGTAATGCAGGTTCGTCAAAGACAATCCTGGGCTGTACCCAGGCGAGCAGTCAATAAAGAAAGGTCTCTTTTAAAATCAGTCAGGTCTTGCAAACGAAGTAATAGAATCAATACATTAAAAGCTATCAGCATATCCACCCAAAAACTATAAATGAACAGATCAATTCCCGATTCAGGCATTACAACAGTTGAAATATACACCTGGAGATTTTGCCCATTTTGCTTACGTGCAAAAGCACTACTCAATGATAAAGGAGTCCAATTTACAGAATATTCTATTGATGGAGATGATGGTGCGAGAACAAAAATGTCTGAAAGAGCGGGAGGTCGCAGAACTGTTCCACAAATTTTTATTAATGGAAAAAGTATTGGAGGTTGCGACGAGCTCTACGAACTTGAGAGAAATAACGAATTAAATGAACTGATTGGAATTAGAAATTGATTTATGAAACAACTATTTGTTTTAGACCCAATTGAAAATATTAATCCCAATAAGGATTCATCAGCAGCACTTATGCAAGCCGCATCAAGAGCCAACATAGATGTTTGGATCTGTACTCCCTCTGACTTGCAGGCCCGAGGAGACGATGCATGGGTCGTTTCCAACAAAGTCAATTGTGAACCATGGATCAATGTCCAGTCATCTCAAAGCCTTCCTTTAAAAGATTTCTCATGCATTTGGATGCGCAAAGATCCACCTGTTGACGAGGCTTTTTTATACGCAACTCATTTATTAGAAGTTGCAGAAAGAGATGGTGTTAATGTAATTAACAAGCCTGCATCACTAAGAGCTTGGAATGAAAAGTTAGGAGCTTTAAGATTTAGTGATTTAATGGCTCCCACTCTTGTAGCGAGCAGGGTGGAACAATTAATTACATTTGCAAAAGAGTACGGAGAAGTTGTTTTGAAGCCACTTGGAGGGAAAGGTGGGCAAGGAGTCATACGAGTTGCAAAGGATGCTCCAGGCTTAGAAGCATTACTCGAACTGGTTACTTCACAAGAACATTTGCCAGTGATGATGCAACAATTTCTACCAGAAGTAATAAATGGCGATAAAAGAATCCTTTTGGTTAATGGAGAGCCATTAGGTGCAATTAATAGACGTCCAAAAAAAGGAGACTTCAGAAGCAACCTCGCTTTAGGTGGAAAGGCTGAGTTAACTAAATTAACTCCCAAAGAAATAGAAATATGCGATCAAATAAAACCTGCTTTACAAGATGAAGGTCTATTTTTTGTTGGAATAGATGTTATTGGAGGGATGCTCAGTGAAATTAATGTTACAAGTCCAACAGGTATTAGAGAAGTAGAAAACCTAATGAATATTCCATTAGCAGATCAAGTAATTGATTACCTTATAGATCATTTGAACAATTAACTCTATCTAAGTTTAATTGATTTCTTAAAACTTCAAATTTCAAAGCCACTTCTTGCATTTCCCCCTCAACAGTTGATCCTTTTACTAGTCCAGCGCCAGCAAATAATTTAAGTTCATCGCCTCTCACCTGTCCGTAACGTATAGCCACCCTAAATTCAGAATTTTGATTTTTATCTATCCATCCAATTGGAGAAGCATATGTTTGACGCTCAAATGGTTCTAAAGCTCTCAACCAACTCAAAGATTTACTCAGAGGCAATCCAGCAACAGCTGGAGTTGGATGGAGCGCTTCAACCAAGTCAAGAGGAGATTTTTCTCTGACATAAGCTTGAATAAGAGTATGCAAATGAATTAAATGGCCTTGAGTAATTAATTTTGGTTGAGATGGATAACTTGCTTTAATACCTTTTCTTAGAAGTTGTTCGACAATGGAATTAACTACAAAATGGTGTTCTCTTAGATCTTTAGAGGAGGCAAGTAATTCTTTTCCATCATCGCCTTTTTTTGCAGTACCAGCCAAAGCATCGATTAACAATTTATTTTGATTGAGACTTATTAATCTCTCAGGTGATGCACCAAAAAATGACTCGTCATGATTTTTTTGCCATAGGAATCGACAACTATTAGTTTGCTGCACTCTTAAGCGAGCAAGTAAGTTCAGTGGATCTAATGGTTTTCTTAGGGAAAGACGTTGTCTCGTAGCCAAAACAAGTTTATCCAAATCACCTGCATTTATTAATTCGATCCCTTTAGCCAACGCATATCGATATTGAGATTTCCAATCATCAGAGAAATTATCGACTAAAAAATTTTCTTTTACATCATGGACAATTCGGACTGGTGATCTATGTATCTTTTCTCGAATTAACCATAATCTTTCTATTGCTTCACGAACATCTGAAGGATTTTGGGTAACTGAATTTAAACGTAACCATGTCAATCCATCTTTTGCAGTTAATTGCCACTTAGGCAAAACCGCCTGCAGGGAAAATTTATCATCTATTGATTTTTCATGACTTTTAATTTGATCAAAAAAAGAAAATGAAAATAAAATCCTTGATGCTGAAAATGCTGGACTTTGAGAAGTATCTATCAATCGAGTAAAAATCTCATCACTAAACCTTTGTGCATTTTCAAACCTTTTTGGTCCAGATAAATCCAAAGATTGACAATGTCCTCCAGCAGAAATACACAATCCGGGAGAGAGATCCCAAAGAAATCTAAACTGATGTTTTTCAGCAATTAAAGGTAATGTCGTTAAAGGATCTGTTTGACTTACAGGGACAGAAATGCTCAAGATACATTCATCAACTTTTCGTTCATTCCATTTGCGAAGAGAACTAACTAAAAGCTCACTAAATACAGGTTCTAAATTCATAACCATTTAGAGCCTTTAGACATAAATAAACCAATACCTGAACTGCTGCCTAGTCTTAAGAAAGGAACCAAGAAACAAACAGAACAGGTTATTTTATCAGTGAAGTCTTCTACAACTGAAAGGAAACATCTTTGGCAAGCGGCAATTAAGTGGCCATTGTATTCAGTCGCAATAATGCCTGTAATTTTATCCGCAGGATGGGAGCTGGGGAATAATGGCAATATTCGTCTAGGACAATTCATCGGTTTTCTAATTGCCTCTATCTTGATTTTGCTTTGGGAAAACCTTACCAATGACCTTTTTGACGATGAAACTGGCGTTGACAAATACAAATTCCACTCGGTAGTCGCTTTAACAGGTAATAAAACCACTGTAAGTCGAGTTGCATATTTTTCTCTTCTATTAGGTTTATTTATCATATTAATCCTTGCTCTAAAAAGTAAAATAACTGTACTTTTTTTGGTATTAATTTGTTGTTTCCTTGGATATTTATATCAAGGACCACCATTTAGACTTGGGTATAAGGGGTTGGGAGAACCCCTATGCTGGATTGCCTTTGGCCCTCTTGCGACAGCTGCAGCATTAATAGTTATTTCTCCAAAATCTAATATTCATGCCATCCCCTGGGGAACAGCACTGATGGTTGGAGCAGGTCCGGCGATGGCTACCACCTTGGTTCTGTTCTGTTCGCATTTTCATCAAATCAACCAAGATGCTGCTGTCGGTAAACAATCACCCTTAGTTGTTTTAGGCACTCATCGAGCGGCTGAATTTTTACCATGGTTGGTGGGGCTAATATTTTTATTAGAATTATTTCCAATAATTAGTGGAATATGGCCAATAACGAGTCTTATGTGTTTAATTAGCCTTCCTTCAGGCGTAGATCTGATCAAATTAATTAAAAGACATCACAATCAACCAGCGCTTATTAAAAATAGTAAGTTTTTAGCTTTACGCTTTCAGACTATTAATGGTTTATGCTTAAGTATAGGTTTTGCTATATCCTCATTTTTTTATAATTAATTTTTGATTTTTTTGAATCATGAAATTAATAATTAATATCAAGCCATTTTCATTTCGACTAACAAGAAAGTTAATCACCTCGCAAGGAATTATTCATAACAAGGTAGGTTTATTGTTGCAAATAAAAGATTCAGATGGGAATTATGGATGGGGTGAAGTATCACCTATTGAGAAAAATGAATTAAAAAAAAGTATCGAAAGTCTTCATTTTATTGGAAAACAAACTACAAAAGATTCAATAGAAAACTATGTATCTGAATTACAAGGACTAGGAGCACTTACTTTTGGATTGGGAGCTTCCTTAGCCGATTTAGAAAATCTAACTATAAGAAAGCTAGATTTTGAAGGATTTGATATCACAAAATCAGCTTATCTTTTACCTACAGATATAGATCCTTTAGAGTCAATAGTAAACTATATAGATAGATCAAATGAAAAGAAAAGTTCATGTACAATAAAATGGAAAGTATCTAACCAAGAAAATAACTTTAAGGAAGAGAAAGTATTACAAAAAATCTTAGATATTCTCCCAAAAAATTTTAAACTTAGAATTGATCCAAATGGAGGATGGAGTCGTCAAAAAGCACAAGAATGGAGTAACGAACTCAAAAACGAACCTCGTTTGGAATGGATTGAACAGCCACTCCCATCAAAAGACATTGAAGGGTTATTTTCATTAGCCAATCAAATTCCAATCGCACTAGATGAGTCTTTGGTTCAATTTCCATATTTACGAAAAACATGGAAAAGTTGGCAAATACGTCGCCCTGCATTAGATGGTGATCCTCGATTACTTTTAAAAGAAATAGATCAAGAAGATAGTCAAATAGTAATAAGCACAGCTTTTGAAACTGGTATCGGGAGAAGGTGGATTAATCACCTAGCTGCCAGGCAAGTCAAAGGTGTACATCCATGCGCACCTGGACTTGCTCCTGGATGGTGCCCCAAAGGCCCACTCTTTAACAACAATCCAAAATCAGTCTGGGAAGCCGCATGACCAAAATTGCAGTTGTAAAATGTATGTCTGAAAAAAATCTGGAATGTTCAAAAGAAATTTTGAAGAATTTTGAAAAGCAGAAATGGGTATACCTAGCGCCTCCAAAAGATCAAACGAAAATTTCCACATCTTCAACTTTACCGGAAGGAGAAGGAATAATCATTGCAAGTGGGGGCAGTATTGGAGGACCAAATCTTTGTTTACAATCAATTAAAAATCTAACTAATTCGGCTATAGCAACCGGAAAGTGGTTAAAGAATTATGGCCTTAAGCCAAATGAGTGCATCATTCTCAATTCACTACCTTTACACCATATAAGTGGCTTCATGCCTTGGTGGAGACATCACACTTGGCGATCAGAGTATCACTGGATTTCACCTTCTTTAATGCATAGACCACTTCAACTTAAGCAGTTAAGTGAAGTATTAACTAATAAATATAGACGTCCATTAATTACATCTTTAGTCCCAACTCAATTATTATCTTTGATTGATAATCCTGATGGTTTAAAATGGCTTCAATCGCTAGCTATAATTTGGGTTGGAGGAGCTTTGATCCCCATAGATCTTGCTGACAAAGCGCGAAAAAAGTCTATTAATTTAGCTCCTTGTTATGGGGCTACCGAAACTGGAGCAATGGTGACTTGCCTGAGTCCCAAAGATTTTTTAAAAGGAAGTAATAGTGTTGGGTTTCCTCTCGAAGATGTTGAGATAGAAATCAACAAAAGAAATTCCCTTATGATTAAAACTAGTAGGATTGCAACTTCAAAATGGAAGAATGATAAATTCGAATCAATTACAGACTCAAATGGATGGTGGGAAGCAGGTGATTTAGCGCAATACGTCAATCTCGACAATAGAAAAGCAATACAAATCCTAGGCAGAAGAGATTCAGCTATAAATTCTGGTGGTGAAACGATTTTCCCAGAAGATATCGAAATGGAATTAATGAAAATAATCTCGAAAAATCAAATCCCAATTAAAGACATTTTTGTACTAGGAATTAGTGATAAGAAATGGGGACAACGTTTAGTTGCCTTAACTAAATTCAAAGAAAAAGGAATCAACAAATATCCAATCATCTCACTTCTGACTAATCTCATTGAAGACTGGCAACCATCAAAAAAACCACTGAACTGGTACGATTGCCCAACACTTTCAAGAAATATCAATAAAAAATGGGAAATAAAAAAAATGGCAAGATTGGATAGCCTTCAATAGACCTATTAACTAAAAATTCAAACTAGATTCATAAAGCCACAAATTTATTTGCTTAGTTAATGCACATATGTCTCTAGTAATCGGATTTATCGATACATGTTTTATATTTGCCGTGCCGATTTTCTCACCATTTTTTTTAAATTTAAATCGAAGTACAAATGAAGAGTCATTTATCTTCTCTGGATTTAGTTCGATATTGATAGTATCTCCAACATAAAGTGGTTGAAAATAATTTGCTTCACAATGAACAACTGGCAAAGCTACACTCAGTTGGCTTGTATTGATTTGATTTGTAGGAAAAATTTCTTGTAAAACTACTCCATATTTTTCTAAACTTACTTCCCAAGTTTCATGACACCATCTGAATAATTCAAGAAAATGCACCACTCCAGCAGCATCTGTCTCACCAAAACGAACGGTTCGTTTCAAACATAACCATTCTCTAGGATTACGCTTTTCCAAAAACCTATCTATCAACAGAACCCATAATCACATCAATGGAACCTAGGATAGCCATTATGTCAGCGACCTTAGCTCCCTTCAAGATGTGAGGAAGTATCTGCAAATTATTAGAATCAGCTGCTCTTATTTTAAACCGCCAAGGAGTTACATCATTATTACCTTGAATAAATACTCCTATCTCTCCTTTACCAGATTCAAGGCGTGTATATAATTCACCATTAGGAATCTTAAAAGTAGGTGCAACCTTCTTGGCTATATACTGATAATCAAAGCCTGACATATCACCTTTTTTTCCTTCAACTGTCCTTTGTGCCTCAAGATTTTCGGTTGCCCCCCCTGGAATCATCTCACAAGCTTGTCGTAATATTTTTAATGACTGTCTCATTTCTTCAATACGAACTCTATATCTTGCATAACAATCTCCCTCTTTCTCCCATGCTATATCCCATTCAAAATCGTCATAACACTCATAATGATCTACCTTCCTTAAATCCCATGGCACACCTGCAGCACGAAGCATTGGGCCAGAAAGACTCCAGTTAATCGCTTGCTCTTTTCCTATAACTCCTAAACCTTCTATACGTCTACGAAAGATAGGGTTATTAGTTATCAATTTTTCATACTCATCAATTTTTGGACCAAACCAATCACAAAAATCTTTGCATTTTTCCAACCAACCCCAAGGTAAATCACATGCAACGCCACCAATACGAAAATAATTATTATTAATCAATCTTTGACCAGTTGCAGCCTCCCATAAATCGTAAATCATCTCTCTTTCTCTAAAAATATAGAAAAAAGGAGTTTGAGCCCCGACATCAGCCAAAAACGGGCCTAACCATAGCAAATGGTTAGCGATCCTATTCAACTCAAGCATTATTACTCTGATATAACTTGCTCTCTTGGGTACCTTTATATTTGCTAAACGCTCGGGGGCATTAACAACAATGGCTTCATAAAACATACCAGCCGCATAATCCATGCGACTCACGTAAGGAACAAACATGACATTTGTTCTATTCTCAGCAATTTTCTCCATCCCTCGATGCAAGTAACCAATAACTGGTTCACAATCAACAACATCCTCTCCATCAAGGGTTACGACCAATCGCAATACCCCATGCATTGATGGATGATGTGGCCCAAAGTTAACCACCATTGGCTCCGTACGCGTTTCAAGCTGCGTCATTGGGCCAAACCAAAGCAATGTCTAAATACTAGTGAAAACTTATGAAAGAAGGGTCAATTAGTTCAAGTTCTAACTTTAATCATGTTCCAATAATGGGGAAAGAAATAATTCAATTACTAAATGAATTACCAAGTGAATTAACAAAACAAGGATTAATTATTGATGCCACCATTGGAGGAGGGGGGCATTCAGCTCAAATACTAGAAAATTTCCCAGGAATCAAAATTATTGGGCTTGATCAAGATCCAATGGCTAGAGAAGCAGCATCAAAAAAATTACTAAAGTTCGGAAAAAGAATAGAAATAATCTCTACAAACTTCGCAGACTTTTCACTTAACGAACAAGCCATTTGTGTCTTAGCGGATCTTGGAGTTAGTAGTCATCAACTTGATGAGCCTTCACGAGGTTTTAGCTTTCGTTTAGATGGTCCGGTTGATATGAGAATGAATCCTGAGAAAGGTCTAAGTGCAGCCGAACTGATTGACACTCTATCTGAGCAGGATTTAGCAAATTTAATATATAACTTAGGAGAAGAAAAACGCTCTAGACGTATTGCAAGAAAAATCAAAAATGATCTTGCAGAAAATGGAGCATACAGTGGTACCCAAGCTCTTTCTTATGCAATTGCTGGTTGTTTTCCGCCCAAGCAAAGACATGGCAGAATTCATCCTTCAACTAGAACTTTTCAGGCTTTAAGGATAGCTGTTAATAATGAATTGGAATCGCTGGATAGATTGTTAGGAAAAGCTCCAACCTGGTTGTTAGAGGATGGACTATTTATGGTAATGAGTTTTCATTCACTAGAAGATAGAAGAGTAAAATCGAGTTTTAAAACTGACAATAGATTAAAAGTACTATCTAAAAAACCTTTGAGAGCAAGCCCTCAAGAGATAGAATTAAATCCAAGAAGTAAAAGTGCTAAGTTAAGAATTTCTGCAAAGAAATTTTTAAAATAAACTCACCTTATTGTCTAAGATTAGTCACAATATTTGTAATAATATCAACAGCCTCTTTGATATCTGTCTCAGTAGTATTTCTCCCAATACTCATCCTTATTGATGCTTCAGCATCTTTTTTGCAGAGCCCTATCGCCTTCAAAACATGAGAAGCTTCACCATTACTACAAGCTGAACCACTAGTACAAAAAATAAACTTTCTTAATTGACCATGTAATTGACTTCCATTCACACCAGGGAAAGTGATATTGAGATTATGCGGCAATCTTTGATCGATAGATCCATTAACTATCAATCCAGAAATATTCTTTTTTAATCCACTCAACAAGAAGTTCCTAAAAAATAAAAGTCTCTTATTCCTCTCATCCTGATCATTTTTTGTTATTTCGACTGCCTTTGCAAAGCCAACAATTAACGGAACAGGAAGCGTGCCAGATCTTAATCCAAGCTCCTGGCCTCCTCCATATTGAAATGGTTCAATAGGGAACCCTTCCCTAATCACCAAAGCCCCAATACCTTTAGGTCCATAGATTTTGTGGGCACTCAAGCTCATCAAATCAATGTGAAATTCATCGGGGTCTAAATCTAAGTATCCCAAGGCTTGAGCGGCATCAGTGTGAAAAGCGATTCCCTTTCTCTTACAGAAAGTCCCAATTTCAGCAATAGGTTGCAAAACCCCTATCTCATTATTGGCAGCCATGACGCTAACCAAAAAAGTATCTTTTTCAACAGCTTCAGAAAGCTGTTCAATATCAATTAAACCATCTTTATTCGGTTGTAATTCTGACAAACGGAAGCCTTCTTTTTGAAGCTGCCTCAGCGGATCAAGGACTGCATGATGTTCAGTTGAAACGGTAATTATGTGTCCACGTTTTCCAATTAGTTGTGCTTTAGCTCTTGCATGTCCAACTAAAGCCAAATTATTCGCTTCTGTTGCCCCACTTGTGAAAATTAATCTTTTCGGATTGATGTTCAAATATGAAGCTATCTTTTCACGTGATACTTCTACTGCAGCAGAAGCAAAAACACCGGATCGATTATTCGTATTAGAGGGATTACCCCACAACTCATTCCAATACGGAGCCATCTCCTCAACAACCTTTGTACAACATGGTGTTGAGGACTGAAAATCAAAAATCAGATGATTATTATCCATTGATTCATTCGTTAAGCTAAATAATAGAGAGGAACAAAGGCTAATATCCTCTTTAAAAACTCTAGAAGTCCAATTTTTATGAGTGACCCAAATCCATCAACACAAGAAGTTTCTCAGACTCCAAGAATATTACTTGTCGATGACGAGCCTGGTTTAAGAACTGCTGTTCAGGCTTATCTTGAAGATGAAGGATTTCAAGTTACAACAGCTGTAGATGGAGAAGAGGGATGGGAAAAAGCTCAAAAAATGATTCCCGATGTAATTATCAGTGACGTTATGATGCCTAGATGTGATGGATATGGGCTTTTAAAAAAAATTAGAGAAGATGAAAGACTTGGCGGTACACCTGTCATTTTTCTTACTGCTAAGGGTATGACTGCTGATAGAACTCAGGGGTATCAAGCAGGTGTAGACGACTACATGCCAAAACCATTTGATCCCGATGAGCTAGTTGCAAGAGTTAAGAATGTAGTTAAGCGGCAAGAGCGATTATTAACTGAAGCAGCCAGATTTGCTAATGCTGATGTTGGCCAAATGGCAAAACAGATTACAGAAATTAAATCAATGCTTAGCAATGGGGATAAAAACAACTCACGGAAAGATGATTCGATTCCTAATTTCACCCCTAGAGAGGCAAGCGTTTTGCAACTAGTGGCGGAAGGTTTAATGAATAAAGAAATTGCTAGACAACTTGAGACCTCTATCCGCAATGTAGAAAAATATGTGAGTCGATTATTTATCAAAACCGGTACTTCTAGTAGAACAGAACTAGTTAGATATGCACTCGAAAATCATTTAGTTACCTAAATATGTTTTTGAAAAATAAAAATTTTAGTTCTCTAGGATTTCACAAATTCTATTAATTTCGAAAAATAAAAAGGAGCTTGATTCAACTTGCTTTTGACCACTTTAAAGCCAGATTGCTTTGCAGCGTCGATAATTCCTGTCTCCCTTAATGTATAGGCCCGAGTAGTTTTACTTGGTCCAGGGAATAATTGACCAATTCCTTTCAGTAGGGCCAGTAGAGGAGTATATGGAGCAAAGCTAACAATTAATCTCTCATCAGATAATTGACAGAGATGTTTCACCATTGTCTCAGCCTCCTGCTGAGGGTAGTGAATGAAAACATCTAAGCAAATAACTGTATTAAATGAACCTTTTAAATTCTCTAAATCTGATGTTCGAAAATTCAGCTTATTTAAGTCCACACCTGCATCCTTTGCCCTGCTTTTTGTCTCATTTATCATAGCTTCAGAAATATCACTTAAATGAATCGATTTAGCACCTAATTTTGCTAATGGAATACTTAAACTACCAACACCGCAGCCAGCATCACAGAAACTTTTATCCTTGATATTGTCATATTCTTTCAACCAACTAATGACATCGTCCACTGTCTTTTGGTGACCTATCCTTATATTTTTTTGCACTTTATTTACATCATCACTTTCGCTATATATTCGATTCCATCTATCAAACCCAGTCCCATTAAAATATTCAGTGACTTCCGCCTTTTCATTGTTCTCAATTTGCGTTGTCATTTAATCAGATAATTACCTCTTACCAATCTTACGCAGCCAAATGCCAAGACAACTGATGATTACAAGAATTCATTTTCCATCGAAGCAAAGACTGAATATTTTTTCCAATAAAAAAAGATTTTGAAGTCATTTTTTTCTGACTTAATACCATACGTGGCGCAAGTGTTGCCATCCAAATAGCAGCAGAGGGATCATTAATCCAATTAGCTATTTTTATGCATGCATCTAGTAAAGGCAAAGTAGATCCTGCAATTGTTTCATTTGGAAGCCTGCATAAACCATTTTTTACTGTTATTGAGCGTTTGTCCCAATTAAACGATCCATCGCCTAAACCATAAGCTGATATTGCATCACTAACTAAGACAATTTGCTTTGGTGCAAGTATCTTTAAAAGCTTAATCATATCTGTATGAACATGCACACCATCAGCAATCAGTCCTAGGAAGACATCGTCTCTTCTCAAAGCCGCTCCGATAGGTCCAATAGCTCGATGATGCAAACCTTTCATTGCATTAAAAGTATGCGTAACCATGGTCACTCCATTATTAAAAGCATTCATCGCTGAATCAAAATCAGCTGAAGAATGTCCAAGTGAAACCACGATATTTAATTCTCTTAGACGAGAAATGACATCAAAAGAACCTTTTAATTCTGGAGCTAATGTCATTAATGCTATGTCGTCTTCAAATCCCTTGATTCTCTCATTTAAAGCAGTAAGACTTGGTTTACAAATACTATTTTTATTATGTGCTCCAGAATATGATTCACATAAAAAAGGTCCTTCCATATGAGCGCCAAGCAATCGACATCTATTTTTAGAAGTATGTTTTTTTGTTTCCTTTAAGACCTTCATTCCTAATTGGAATTGATCTCGAGAACAACTAACAAAAGTTGGGCAAATTCCTTCAACACCATCAAGCCAAAGTCGATCAAGCAATGTTAATAATTTAGGTGTTTTGTTAAAAGTTAAATCTGTAAATGAGATCCCTAAACCTCCATTTATTTGAAGATCAATTGCTCGTGGACTTAGCCAATCACCACACCAATCTTCATCATCAATTGATTTCCTATTAGAAATTTTATCAATAGAGAGAATAATCCCATCTTCATCTAAAACAAGTGTGAATAAATTATTTTCATCCTCGCTTTTATCTGGTTGAGGTAATTTTATGTTTGTAATCTTTCTCATTTCTTAAAAACTAAAAATAATTAGTGCAGGATTCATAAATAATTGGCATTATTAAGAATGAGAATTATAAAATTGAGAATTGTCTTTAACTGAAGCTAATACATTTAAGGAAGTGGCAGTAGTAATGGGTAGTGATTCAGATCTTAAAACTCTTCAGCCAGCGGTTGCAATTCTAGATCAATTTGGCATATCTAATGAAGTAAGAATCTTATCTGCTCATAGAACTCCAAAAGAAATGATGGATTTTGCTCAAATGGCAGAATCAAATGGTTTTGGAGTCATAATTGCCGGAGCTGGAGGGGCTGCTCATTTGCCTGGAATGATCGCATCTCTTACGACCCTTCCAGTGATAGGCGTTCCAGTCAAAAGCAATGTGCTTTCAGGAATAGATTCTATGTATTCAATCTTGCAAATGCCCTCAGGCATCCCAGTAGCAACGGTTGCCATTGAAGGAGGCCTAAATGCTGGTCTTTTAGCTACTCAAATTTTGGCAGTTAACAATCCTGAATTGACAAATAAATTAAAAATCTACAGATCTGAGCTTCACGACCTTGTCGTAAAAAAAGATCAAAGGCTTAAAGACATTGGAGCTAAAACGTATCTAGAAAAAATGTAATGAACTTGAAATTCATTGCTAAATTTACTAAGAAATTTTTGAAATAATCTCCTTCTTAACAAGCAAGTTAGTAACTATTTCTACACATTTATCAATCTCTAGATTTCCAGTATCAATTTTCAATTCTGGAGACTGAGGATCTTCATAAGGACTTGAGATTCCAGTAAAATCTTTTATTTCTCCATTTCTTGCCTTGGCATAAAGTCCTTTTGTATCTCTTGTTTCACAAACACCTAAATCAGCTGAACAATATATTTCTATAAAATCATTTTCTCCAACTAATGATCTTGCATTATCGCGATCGACTCTAAATGGTGATACGAATGCAGTTAAAACAATTATTCCAGCATCAAGAAACAATTTAGAGACTTCGCCAATTCTTCTAATATTTTCTTCTCTATCAAAATCAGAGAATCCTAAGTCTTTGCATAAACCATGTCTGATGTTGTCACCATCTAACACATAAGTTGAATAACCATTTTTGTGTAGAGCTACATTTACTGCATTGGCTAGCGTACTTTTCCCTGAACCAGATAAACCTGTAAACCAAAGAATTGCACTCCGATGTCCTCTTTGCTGAGATCTAGCTTCCCTATCAACTGAAGATTGATGCCAAACTATATTGGTGGCTTTTGATAGAGGACTTTGAGATTTTTGTTCCATGAATTCAGACTAATTGTTTACTATTCTCCATGTTGATTGACACAGTTTATTCTTAACCTCCACTCTGTTTTGGCCTGAAACCCTCCTTAAAAAGAAATTCTTGAACTTTTGAGATTTGATCTCCTTGTAACTCTAAAAAATCACCTTTTAAAGCTCCTCCTGTTCCGCAAGCTATTTTTAAATTCTGAAGAATTTTTTTTGCCTCTACTGGCTTTAATTCAAGTCCTTTAATAACAGTAACAAGTTTTCCTTTCTTTCCAGATCGAGTTCTTTCGAGACGAACTTGTCGCTTTCCTTTAGGAGTAACACTATTTTGAGTGTCATTCCCTATTGTCTTAAGAGGGTCATTAAATTCACTCCAGCCACCTTTTGACATTTGCTTACTTTTGGCTGGCAACTATTTTTTCTAATCTAAGGTGAAAGGTACACTTCCAACTCAATTTAAAGATTCGGATTTATCTCCATTAACAAGGCCAAATGCTCTTGGTCGATTTGGTAGATACGGGGGCCAATATGTTCCTGAAACTTTAATACCTGCCCTTATTGAATTAGAGCAAGCTGCTAAAGAAGCATGGAAAGATTCTTCATTCAATTCAGAACTTAATCATTTACTAAAAACTTACGTGGGAAGATCCACTCCCCTATATGAAGCAACAAGATTAACTGAACATTACAGAAAAAATACATTAAAAGGACCACGGATTTGGCTTAAAAGAGAAGATTTGAATCACACCGGTGCTCACAAAATAAACAATGCACTTGGGCAAGCTCTTCTTGCGATACGGATGGGAAAAAAAAGAATTATTGCTGAAACTGGAGCTGGTCAGCATGGAGTTGCGACTGCGACAGTCTGCGCACGTTTTGGATTGGAATGCATTATCTATATGGGCAAAGAAGATATGCGAAGACAAGCCTTAAATGTATTCCGAATGCAATTGCTTGGAGCCTCAGTGAGGCCAGTAACAAGTGGAACTGCAACACTCAAAGATGCAACAAGCGAAGCTATTCGAGATTGGGTTACTAATGTTGAAACAACACATTATATTCTCGGTTCAGTTGCCGGGCCACATCCATATCCAATGTTGGTCAGAGATTTTCACGCAGTTATTGGAGAAGAAACAAAGCAACAATGTCAAAAAGCTTTTGGGAGGTCTCCCGATGTTCTCTTAGCTTGTGTTGGTGGCGGATCGAATGCAATGGGTCTTTTCCATTCTTTTGTTGAAGACAAAAGTGTCCGAATGATTGGGGTTGAAGCTGCTGGAGATGGAGTCGAAACTGGTCGACATGCAGCGACAATTACTGAAGGAAGGATAGGAGTTCTTCATGGAGCTATGAGTCTCTTACTACAAGACAAAGATGGGCAAGTTGAAGAGGCCCATTCCATTAGCGCAGGTCTTGATTATCCAGGAGTTGGTCCCGAGCATAGTTACTTCAAAGAAATTGGTCGGGCTGAATATGCAGCTGTTACTGACACTGAAGCCATAGAAGCTCTTCAATTAGTTAGTAAATTGGAAGGTATTATTCCTGCGCTAGAGACTGCTCATGCATTTGCTTATCTGGAAAAACTTTGTCCATCACTCAATCATAATTCAGAAATTGTCATTAACTGCTCTGGTAGAGGAGATAAAGATGTGAATACAGTTGCTGAAAAACTTGGATCAAAAATATAAGGTTAAAAGCCTATTAGTACCTTGGAACAGATTGATCAACATCAGTGCTCCAAGCATCTATACCACCCACAAGATTCCAAACACTTTTAGTTATTTCTTGTTCCAGAAGCCAAATACCAAAATTTAGACTTCTCACACCCGCATGGCAGACAACGACAATAGGCTGATCATTAGGTAACAATTCACCTATTTTGGCTGACCAGTTTGCAGCCTTACTCAAAGGAAGATGTAATACTGAAAATGAAAATGAAGCAATTGCAATTTCATTATCCTCCCTCACATCTATAATGAATGGTTTTTCAGAAGAATCATCTTCTAAGATTTTATTTAACTCTTTTGGAGTTATATTTAAAGGAATATTCTGGTTCATATTTGAAATTCTAAGTACAGATTAAACTTTCTGTTATCAAAGCTCAAAAAGTATACAAACGCTCAAATAATAAAAAATGAAATCACGTTTATCTTATTTTTTAATACCAGGAATAATAATTTTATCAATTTTAATAGGTTCATTTATCTGGCGGAATAAAAATCTAAAGCAAATCCCCAAGTTCAATGAAGAATCATTTAATGCTCCAATTTCCTCGAGATATATACCAACAAATGCCGATATAGTTTTCCACTGGAAACTCAATCCAGCAAAACTTCCAAAGTATATCGAAAATTATCAAGATAAAGTTAATAAAAATACTATAAATAAAAAAATCAGTTTTATTAGAGATTCTTCTTTTAAATTCATTAGCCTTGATTTTTCAGATAACATGTCAAGATGGATAGGAGATTATGGCAGTTTTGCTTCATTTGATTCAAACAAACAACCTCTAAATGATTGGATTATGGTCTTAGCAATAAAAGAAGATATAAATATCGAAAAAGAATTAGAATCTATTTTAGACTCACAAACTATTAATAATAATAATCCAAACAATAAATTAAGTATGTCAAAAACAGAGATAATTTCAAAAAAAATCAATTCAAATAAATCAATTTACTTTGCAAATGACAAAGAAAATCTTTTAATATCATCCAATCCTAAAATCATACAAACATCAATAGAGAACATAGATAAGAATATAATAAATACAAAAAAAAAGTACAAGAGTATTCAATTAAAGGATAATCTTAAAGACGGATTATTATTATTAGAAATATCTCCTAAGAAAATTTTAAATTTAATAGGTCAAGAAGAAAATTTATTTGAGATCAATGAGATAGATAATTTAATATCTTCTATAAATTTTTATAAAAATAAATTCAACATTGAAGGAATAATATCTTATAATGTTAAAACTAAAATGCCAGTTAAAGATATTAATTATAACTTGATTGATATCAAAAAAGAATCTGAATTGTCTGAAGATTTTATTTTAGTTGATAATCCCCAGCAATATTTTAGGCAAGATTCTAGACATCCATATCAAAAACTTATAGCCTCTCTTATTAAAGAATCAACAACTTCCGATTATTCTAATCTTTTCAAAATAATTCTTGAAAACTCCAAAGGAAATTTGATTTGGCTAAATGACAAAGACTGGTTGGTTTTGACTAGAAAATCTGATACAAGAAAAATAGAGATAAGTGATATTCTAAAAAAACAGAACTTTTTAAGTTCAAATATAGATTTTAAAAATAAGCAGCTAGAGATTTGGTCAAAAATAAGTACAGATGAAAATGAAAAATCTGAACTAAAAGAAAACATTGAAGCGATTATTGAAGAGAATGAAGATACTTATATTTGGAGTCAAAGCTTATCTTCAATTTCAAATTTTGAAAATACAAATTACTTACAAAATAATTCAGATAATGAACAGAGTATAGACGAAGTTAATGATTTTGATGATGTTCTAAGAATACATTTAGGGAAAGAAAAAACAAAGGCATTTTTAAATAATTTCTATCCATATATCTTATTTAAAATAATGCTAGGAAACGAACTAACTCCACCTCAGAATATTGATATATCTATTGCAGTCCCTACAATTAATTATTCGGATTTTATTAAAGTCAAAATCAACTTTAAAACCAGTTAATAAAAAGTTTAAAGTGCTATATTCGATATATAGACAATTCTATACAATAAAGTTCAAGTTGAAAATTATTTCTTCCAATTGAACAGAAAAATTATTTTGCAGGAGCAAAAACCATAGATAACGAACAAAAGACAACTGATTTGGTTCTAAAGCCAGGCTTAGAAGGGGTTCCAGTAACCAACTCAGGGATATGCGAAATAAATGGGATAGAAGGAAAGCTGAACTATAGAGGTTATCCAATATCTGAGCTGGCCCAAAAAAGTAGTTTTTTAGAAACTGCATTTCTCTTGATATGGGGTGAACTTCCCGATAAAAATGAGCTTCAGAAATTTGAAGAGGACGTTCAAATGCATAGACGAGTGAGCTTTCGAATTAGAGATATGCTCAAGTGTTTTCCAGAATCTGGGCATCCTATGGATGCTCTTCAAGCAAGTGCTGCATCTCTGGGCCTCTTTTATTCTCGAAGGGCTATTGATGATCCAAAATATATCTACGACGCAGTAGTCAGGTTAATTGCAAAAATTCCAACTATGGTTGCTGCTTTCGAGCAAATAAGAAAAGGAGATGATCCAATTCAACCCCAGGATAATTTACCGTATTCGTCTAATTTCCTTTATATGCTCACCGAGAGGGAACCAAATCCTCTTGCAGCGAGGGTTTTCGACAGATGTTTAATTCTTCATGCCGAACACAGTCTAAATGCGAGTACGTTTAGCGCAAGAGTAACTGCCAGCACACTAACTGATCCATATGCTGTCGTAGCTTCTGCCGTTGGAACATTAGCGGGTCCTCTACATGGAGGGGCCAATGAGGATGTGATAGCAATGCTAGAAGAAATTGGAAGACCTGATAAAGCCTCTTTATTTCTCAATGATGCAATAGCAAAAAAAAGAAAAATCATGGGCTTTGGGCACAGGGAGTATCGAGTCAAAGACCCTAGAGCAACAATTTTACAAGCCTTTGCAGAGGAACTTTTCTCGGAATTTGGTAAAGATGAAATGTATGAAGTAGCAAAAGCACTTGAAGAAGAGGCTATTTCCAGACTGGGGCCAAAAGGTATATTCCCAAATGTTGACTTTTATTCCGGACTTGTTTATAGAAAGCTTGGTATTCCTCGAGATTTGTTTACACCAGTTTTTGCGATTTCCAGAGTTGCTGGTTGGTTGGCTCACTGGAGAGAGCAACTTGGAGCAAATAGAATTTTTAGACCCTCACAAATTTATAAAGGTGAAAAAATCAGAAATTGGCAGCCTATTGAGAACAGATAATTTGAAATTTATTTTTTTCGACTTTAAAATTAATTCAAAATTACACTAACCTTGTTATTAGATTAAATATTAGAAGTGAATTCAGGTATAGATCTAGAAATGAGTTTTACCCAAGGGGTTCAAAACCTTGGTTTATCTCATGAATTAGCACATCTTTTATGGATCCCTCTTCCAATGCTTTTAGTATTGGTCTCAGCTGTCATTGGTGTATTAGTAACAGTTTGGCTTGAACGAAAAATTTCTGCAGCAGCTCAACAAAGAATTGGGCCTGAGTATGCAGGTGCACTTGGTATTCTTCAGCCGATGGCAGATGGTTTGAAACTTTTAGTTAAAGAAGACATTATTCCAGCAAAGGCCGACAGTATTCTTTTTACAGTTGGTCCAATATTAGTTTTAGTTCCTGTAATTCTATCTTGGTTAATTGTTCCTTTTGGTCAAAATCTTTTAATTAGCAATGTAGGCATAGGAATCTTTTTGTGGATTGCTCTCAGTAGTATTCAACCTATTGGTCTTCTGATGAGTGGCTACTCTTCCAATAATAAATATTCTTTGCTTGGTGGACTTAGAGCTGCCGCTCAATCAATTAGTTATGAAATCCCACTAGCGCTAGCGGTTTTGGCAATAGTTATGATGAGCAATTCATTAAGTACTGTTGACATAGTTGAGCAACAAAATACTGCTGGTTTTCTTAGCTGGAACATATGGCGACAACCTGTGGGTTTTATTATTTTTTGGATCTGTGCATTAGCTGAATGCGAGAGACTACCTTTTGATTTACCGGAGGCAGAAGAAGAACTTGTAGCTGGCTATCAAACTGAGTATGCAGGTATGAAATTTGCTCTTTTTTACTTAGCTGGATACATAAATCTTGTTTTATCTGCTTTACTTGTTTCCGTTCTTTACTTAGGAGGCTGGGGTTTT
The DNA here is from genome assembly GCA_003216715.1 of Prochlorococcus sp. AG-402-L09. GTDB lineage: Bacteria > Cyanobacteriota > Cyanobacteriia > PCC-6307 > Cyanobiaceae > Prochlorococcus_B. Next base: position 137,779 of record QCIK01000003.1, read on the forward strand.
CCAATCTCAATTGATTGGTTTTCATCTTTGATAGGCGTTTCAATTGATAATCCATTGGTTCAAATTATTGCTGCGTCTCTTGGCATTGTTATGACAATCCTCAAGGCTTATTTACTGGTTTTTTTAGCAATCTTATTGAGATGGACTACTCCAAGAGTTCGGATTGATCAACTACTCGATTTAGGATGGAAGTTTCTTTTACCTATTTCTTTGGTCAATTTACTTGTAACTGCTTCACTTAAATTGGCATTTCCTATGACATTTGGCGGATAAAAGAAAAACAACACAATCGCTAGTTTTTTTTTAAGTAAAAGTACCTACATTTACTTGAAAAAAACTGTATAATGATTAATGTAAATAGAGGCCGCCGGCAATAAATTTAATATGCTTGGTTTCCTTGAAAAAGTTGCCGACTACACTAAAGAAGCCGTTAGTGCAGCGAAATATTTAGTTGATGGACTTGGCGTTACCTTTGACCACATGCGTCGAAGACCTGTAACGGTTCAATATCCATACGAAAAACTAATACCCTCTGAGCGTTATAGAGGAAGGATTCATTATGAATTTGACAAGTGTATTGCTTGCGAAGTTTGTGTAAGGGTATGCCCAATTAATCTTCCAGTTGTTGATTGGGTGATGAATAAAGAAACCAAAAAAAAAGAATTGAGAAATTATTCTATTGACTTTGGTGCATGTATTTTTTGTGGAAATTGCGTTGAGTATTGCCCTACCAATTGCTTATCAATGACAGAAGAATATGAACTAGCTGCATTTGATAGGCATAGCCTTAACTACGATAATGTTGCTCTTGGCAGGCTACCAACAAGTGTAACTTCAGATCCATCTATTCGTCCTCTGAGAGAATTAGCTTATTTGCCAGAAGGAATAATGGACCCTCATGAATTACCTGCGAACAAAAAAAGAGCTGGTAAACTTCCAAGTCAGATTATAGAAGAATTAAAAAAAGCGAACTCACAAGAAGAGGCTAATGACTCTAACGATAATGTTCCAAACAAATTAAATTCTACTAATTAATGAATATCGCTTACTCAACAGAACTAATTTGCTTTTTAGTTCTTAGTTCTGTCATAGTTTCTGGAAGCCTAGCAGTTGTTTTACTAGAAAATATTGTTTATTCAGCATTTTTATTAGGCGGAGTCTTTATGGCTGTAGCAGGTTTATATCTCTTACTTAATGCTAGTTTTGTTGCTGCCGCGCAAATTCTTGTGTATGTAGGAGCTGTAAATGTTTTGATATTATTTGCAATTATGTTGGTTAATAAGAAAGAAAAGTTAAAACCAATAAAAGGTCTTAAATCTAGAAAGTTAATATCTGGCGGAGTTTGTGGTGGACTATTAATTTTATTATTAAGGGTTAGTATTAGCACGAAATGGAGCTTACCTGGACCAACTTCCATTGGTGAAGAAGCAACTGAAAGAATTGGAGAACATTTATTTACAGATTATTTATTACCTTTTGAACTTGCCTCGATTTTATTGTTAATGGCTATGATCGGAGCAATTGTATTAGCAAGAAGAGAGGTCTCATTTCCAATAGATAATATAAATGATTCCAAGGATCAAAAGTCCCTTATTGATAAGAAAATTCCTCTTCTTTCCGAAAATAGTTTAAAATGAATTTAAACTTATATATAAATTTTACAGATTGAGATGCTAGAAAATACTATTGGGCCAGTACCTCTACAAGCTTATCTCATAGTTGCAGCATTTCTTTTCTGTACAGGTGTTTGGGGATTAATAAATAGTCGTAATGCTGTTCGTGTATTAATGAGTATTGAATTAATGTTAAATGCTGTAAATATAAATCTAATGAGTTTTTCATCCTACATAGATGGATCAATAATTAGAGGACAAGTCTTTTCAATTTTTGTTATCACTGTCGCAGCAGCCGAAGCAGCTGTTGGTCTAGCCATACTACTTTCGTTATATAGAAATAGGGTTACTATTGATATGGAAAGTTTCAATCTACTAAAATGGTAGATATTATTAATGATCTCAAATCTGATCTGGATCTTATATAGATCAGATAGCGATTCTGCTTATAAAGAAACCTTAAATTGCAAAAAAATAATTGAAGGTTATGGTAAAAAAGTTTTAATCTCCAAAATAAGTATAGAAACAAATAATATTAATGAATTATTTGAAATCTCAGACGATTTACCAGAGATTGCTATTGTTCTTGGAGGCGATGGAACAGTTTTAAAGGTCGCCAGATATTTATCTCCAAAGAATATACCAATATTAAGTTTTAATGTTGGAGGGAATTTAGGATTTCTAACCCATGATCGCCATATATTAAAGCAAGAAAATTTTTGGGAAAGAATTTCAAATAATAGATTTAATATACAAAAAAGAATGATGCTTGAAGCAACAGTATTTAGTAAAAACAAAAATAATGGGAACAATATTAAAAAATCTTTTTTTGCTTTAAATGATTTTTATTTACGATCCTGTACAGACGAAATAACACCCACTTGTAGCCTTGAGCTTGAAATAGATGGTGAAGCTGTTGACAAATACAAAGGAGATGGACTTATTTTTTCGACCCCAACAGGGTCTACGGCTTACTCTATGGCAGCAGGCGGACCCATAATACATCCTTCGTTGGATGCGATAATAGTAAGCGCAATATGTCCAATGAGCTTGGCCAGCAGACCTATTGTGGTCCCTCCTCAATCTCAATTAGTAGTCAAACCTATAAGAGAAAAGAAGCAAAAAATAAAGTTATGGTTAGACGGATCTAGTGGGTGTTTACTTGAAGCTTATGATAAATGCTTAATAAAAAAATCTAATCATTCAACCTCAATAATAATTTTAGATGAAAATCTTTCTTATTATAAAACAATCACACAAAAACTTCATTGGGCTAGCAGCCTTAATGAGATTAATAAATAGCAAGTTATGGGGATAGAAATTGAAAGAAGATTCTTAGTTGAAAACGAAGACTGGAAATCTCATGTGATGCTGAGTGAAGATTTTAGTCAGGCCTATTTAAATTCAAGTGTAGATGAATGGGCCACTAGAGTAAGGATAATAGACAATACAAAAGCATATATAACTTTAAAATCCTCAATAAATGGATTAGTAAACTACGAGTTTGAATATTCAATTCCAACTCAAGATGCTATTGAATTAATAAAATTATCAAAATATAAAGTTACTAAAACTCGTTATCAGCTAAAAATAAATAAAAAATATTGGGTAGTTGATCTTTTTGATGGGTCAAATTCCTCTTTAAAAATTGCTGAAATTGAATTGAATTCTGAATCCGAAGAAATTCAAATCCCCTCATGGTGTGGTCAAGAGATAACTGGGATCAAATCATTAAGTAATGCTTCTCTTGCAAAAACACCTATTTCTGAGTTGTCAGTGCAAGATCGGATGAAAGCCAAAGCATATTAAGCAAAAAGGCAGCTCGTCCTTTAGATTATCTTTATAATTATCGCTATTAACTGCCAGCAACCTATGCATCCTTTGCAAGAGGTATAACTTGTATGGTCTTTATGACACAGAAGGTATCCTTCGCTTCACTTGCACTGACAAGGAGGCTTGCATCGCATATGCAAACTTATTTGAGCTGTCATCAGTTGAATTTTCTTTGATGCCCTTATCAGAAATTAATGAAGAAGAAAATAATTAAATCTTCTACGAATCTGTTTCATCTGGCAAAGAACAACAATTGAAGCCATCCCGGCATATCTTTCCATGATCCATTGCCCAGTTTAATAACGCCACTCTGTTTTTTGAACCTGTTTTGGTAAACATATTGCTTACATGATTGTCTACAGTCCTTTTGCTAATTGTCAGTTTTTCAGCAATCTCTTGATTAGTGAGGCCATCTGCAACTAATCCAATAATTTCCATTTCTCTGGCTGAGAGTCCCATATGGGACGAATTAGCGATCTCTCCTGTAAACATTCCCCTCACTCACAACTCATTAATTAATACTACTTAGATTAGGGCCTTTAATCACCGATAGTAATTATCTAGTAAAAAATACATGTGAAATCTAAACTTCAAAATCGTCTGGAATCTGGCTTATCAGCTATTACTGCTGAAATCATGCCTCCTAGGGGCGGTAATACAGCTTTAGCTCTCTCAAAAGCCATCCAGTTAAAAGACCTTGTTCATGGTTTTAATGTTACAGATGGCAGCAGGGCAATCATGAGAATGAGCAGCCTAGCCTTATGCAAGCTGCTTTTAGAGGCAAATCTTGAACCAGTCCTGCAGCTATCATGCAGGGATAGAAATCGAATAGCATTACAAGCTGAATTACTAGGAGCGCATGCTTTAGGAATCAGAAATATCCTCTGTTTAACTGGCGATCCTGTACGAGTAGGAGACCAGTCTCAAGCAAAATCAGTTCAAGACTTCAACTCAATAGAACTTATTGATCAAGTCACATCACTTAACAAAGGAATAGATCCAGTATCTGATTTTTTACCTGATGGCCCAACTAATTTGTTTGCTGGAGCCGCAGCTGATCCAAATTGCAGAGGATTTGATAGTTTAAAAAGAAGAATAGAACTCAAAAAAAAAGCAGGTGCTAATTTCCTCCAAACTCAAATGGTTATGGATCCCAACGTACTTGAACGATTTTGCAAGGAAATAACAGAGCCTATGAAAATTCCAGTTTTAGCTGGAGTTTTTCTACTCAAATCTGCAAAAAATGCTCAATTCATCAATCGTGTAGTACCAGGTGCATGCATACCTAAACCAATTATTTCCAGACTTGAGAGTTCATCAAACCCTATTGATGAAGGCATATCAATTGCTGCTGAGCAAGTAAAAAGTTTTCTTGGAATTGCTCAAGGTGTTCACATAATGGCTGTTAAAGCAGAACAACAAATACCGATAATTTTAGATAGAGCCAATATCAATTAGAAGAGCCAATAAGATCAGTACCTAATAATTCAGCCATTGCTTTTTGTTGGGGTGAAGGTTCTCCTAAGTCTTGTCTTCTAGCATCAGTTATTAGCCAATCTAAAGCGGCCTCCTGTAAATCAAAATGATCACCTTCTTTACCAACACAATATCTACCAAAAACTAATTTCTCTACAAGTTGTACTCCGGGACCAATTAACGAATAATCAAAAATTATTGAATTATCAATTGTTGCACCTTCACAAATACAACAACTTGGACCAATCATAGAAGGGCCAACAATAGTTACCCCATCTTCAATCCTTGTCATTCCACCAACATATATAGGTCCTGTCACATTTATTTTATCCCAATTAGCTGCAACATTTAAACCAGTATAGATCCCTGGTTTTACTTGCTTTCCTGGTATTTCTACCTGTCTAACATCACCTTTAAGAACATTCCTTATTGCTCTCCAATAATCTGGGACTTTACCAATATCAACCCACTCAAAATCCATGGGTAAAGCATAGAAAGGTGCTCCTTCCTCTACTAACTTTGGAAACAAATCTGAGCCAATATCAAAAGGTTTTCCAGACGGAATATAATTAAAGATTTCAGGCTCAAATAAATAAATTCCGGTATTAATTGTATCGCCTAATGCATTATCTATCGAAGGTTTTTCTTGAAAAGCTTTAACACGATCTTCTTCATCAGTTACAACAACACCATAACTACTTACTTGATCTTTTGAAACACGTTTAGTTATCAAACTAGCTAGAGCACCTTTTTCCTTATGTCGTTTAACAGCTTCAGATAAATCCAAATCAATTAGTGCATCTCCACACAAGACGACAAAAGTATCATCAAAAAACTTTTGAAAATCTTGAATTTTCTTCAACCCGCCAGCTGAACCAAGTGCATCACCAATTAATTCTCCGTCTTCAATACGACCTTCAAAGCTATATGCAATTTCAACCCCAAATCTTTGCCCATCTCGAAAATAATTTTCTATTTCCTCTGCTAAATGGGAAACGTTGACCATCACCTCGGTAAAACCATGCTCCTTAAGAAGTTCCAACAGAAACTCCATTACAGGTTTCTGAAGGATAGGAATCATTGGCTTTGGAATCACATGCGTGATCGGCTGAACTCGGGTTCCTTTTCCAGCCGCCAGGATCATCGCCTTCATAGGCGGTTTAACCTTAGCTATATAATGCCAACATAGAATGCTGCCTCCACAAAGAGTTAAGCAGCAGCCGGCGAGCCATCTGTCACGTCTATAGAAGCAAGGGGAAGTTGAGCAACCATTCCTGGTTCCAAAAGCCTCTTTAGACTAATTGGAGAGAACAATGAACCTTTTTGATCAATCTCCACCTTGCCTTGAGAGCATAAAAACAATAAAGCCCAAAAGACTCCTACTCTATCGGTATCCAAATCCTCTGAGGCCGAATTTTCTCTCCACCTCTCGACTAATAATTCAAAATCTACCCAGTGCAAAGCTTGCTCCCACTTATTTATGAAAATCGCAAGAGCAGCAGTGGTTTCAGGTAATTTTTCTCTATGAGCCAGAGATGAAACTTGAGCAATAACCTCTCTATTACTTAATTTCTTCTGTCGTAACTTTCTACGATTTTGAAGCTCATCATTTTTCAAAGATTCTGCAATTGTCTCAAGCTGATTTATTAATTCTCCAAGAGTCACTGGTCTTCTAAATGGGGGAGGTGCAACGGGCCTTCTAAAAAGATGTCTTTCTGGTCGAAGAGGTAATTGAAAACTGTCATCTAGCCAACCCTGTTCACCAAAATCAAAGTCTGAATCATCTTCACATTCTGTATCGAAAGAGAACATTTCAGCCTCAAGCACCTCCGCCTTTAAACCAACTAAGACAGAAGCAGCTAAAAAGGCCTCGCTACTCTGAGCGAGATCAATCTCATAACTTCCTCCATTTTGGCTGAAATGTTGTGAAATCTTTTTTGGTATTTCAATACGCTGTTTAAGTTGATCCAAAAAACCATCTACAACTGGAATAACATCCACATCCCAAGGATCAATCTCTCCTCTTTGAGCAGCATCTTGCAATAAACGAATAGCAAGTCTCGCGCCAGAATCTGCATTTTGAGTTAAAAGATCAACTGGCAATTAAAAATATGAATCTAAAAGCAAGTTATCTCTATATTGGATGTAATGCCAGGTGAAATAATTTTCAATCCAGAAGGGGAGCTTCAATAGTACCAATTGATAAATTTGTATTACTAATAATTGTTGGTTGATCACTTCTAATTCTCTCAACGGCTAACAAATCTCTTTGAACCAATCCATCAATTGAGGAAATATAAGTATCAGTCATGATTTTTGGATACAAACCAATTCCAATAATAGGAACTAATAAACAAGCAATAATATAGATTTCTCTAGGTTCTGCATCCACTAACTTAGCTTTGGATATTAACTTCGCATTCTCTTTCCCGAAGAAAATTTCCCTGAGCATCGATAATAAATATATAGGTGTCAAAATGACCCCAATTGCTGCTAATGAAGCAACAACAATTCTAAATGGAAGTGTATAAACTTCATCAGTTACAAACCCAACAAAGACCATTAACTCTGATATAAATCCACTCATTCCAGGTAAAGCAAGAGAAGCGAAAGCGCATGCAGTCCATAAAGCAAACATAATCCTCATGTTTTGACCGATACCACCCATCTCATCTAATTGAAGAGTGTGAGTTCTGTCGTAAGTGGCACCAACAAGGAAAAACAAACTTGCTCCTATTAAACCGTGGCTGACCATTTGCAACATCGCACCACTAGTTCCTAAAGAACTAAAGCTTCCAATACCTATCAAAACAAAACCCATATGACTTATTGAGCTATAAGCAATTTTCCTTTTTAAATTTCTTTGAGCAAAAGAAGTTAAAGCTGCATAAATAATATTTACTACTCCCAGAACAATTAACAATGGTGCAAATTGGGCATGAGCATCAGGCAGTAATTGCGCGTTAAATCTCAGGAGAGCATATCCACCCATCTTTAACAATATTCCTGCTAAGAGCATATGAACGGGAGCAGTAGCCTCTCCATGCGCATCTGGCAACCAAGTATGAAGAGGAACAATAGGAAGTTTGACCCCAAAAGCTATTAGCAATCCTGAATAGCAAAGCAGTTGGAAACCCTTTCCAAAATTTTGCTGAGCTAAGTGGGTATAACCAAAGTCTGGTATTCCTCCTCCTTGAAAGAAACCCATTGCAAGACCAGCAAGGAGAATAAATAACGAACTGCCGGCTGTGTAGATAATAAATTTCGTCGCTGCATATTGCCTTTTCTTTCCGCCCCAGATTGCAAGGAATAAATAAACCGGGAACAACTCCAATTCCCAAGCCAGAAAGAAAAGCAACATATCTTGAACAGCAAATACAGCTATCTGGCCGCCGTCCATAGCGAGAATTAAAAAGAAAAATAATTTTGGTTTATAACTAACTGGCCAAGCAGCTAAAACTGCAAGAGAAGTTATGAAACTTGTAAGCAGTATCAATGGCATTGACAAGCCATCTGCGCCAACAGACCAAGTCAATCCAAGATCTGGGAGCCAACTAACTTTTTCATATAATTGCAAGCCTTCTTGACTTGGATCAAAACCTTTGAAGTAAGCAGCGACAGTAATTAGAAAAGTAATTAAAGCAATTATTAGGGCATACCATCGAACTTCTTTCCCCTCCCCTTTATCTGGAATAAAAGGAACAATTAATGCCCCAGCGATGGGAAACAATATAGATAAACTTAACCAAGGGAAATCGGCTGGAATTGGCTCAGGAATTAGCATTGTTCCAAGGTTCAAACTTGTATTGAGAGCAAATTCCAAGACTCGAAATTAATCACCACTTTTTGAGTTTAGAAATTATGAGATTATTGGCATCCTCTAGATAGGGGATGAAACACACACCTAAAAATATTATGTAAATTATGTTCCTACAACTCCAAAGAGTGCAACCAGAGCAATCACTCCTCCAAAAACAATCAAGGCGTAAAACTGAGCTCTTCCTGTCTCAAAATATTTGAGTCCTTCTCCACTACCCAAAGTCAATAATCCAGTCAGATTGACCACTCCATCAACTACTTTTGCATCTACTTCTAGTACTTCTCTTGCGAGTTTTCTACTACCTTTTACAAAAATCTTCTCATTTATGTCATCTAGGTACCATTTGTTCTGAAGAAATGAATTGATTTGAGGGTACTTCTTAGATATAGAAACACCAAGATCTAGTCGTTTCAAATAATAAGTTAAAACCGCCAATACTATTCCAGTAGATGAGATCGCCACAGATGCAGTTGCAAGTGGAAGAAATTCTCCCCAACTAAAATTTTCTGCAGCTTCAAGAGCCTCACGAGGGTCTAACAAGTTTGCGAAAATGCTATTCCAAGGAACTCCTAGAAATCCAATTAAGACAGAAGGAATTGCCAAAACTGCCAATGGAAGTGTCATTGGCCATGCAGATTCATGTATTTTTCCAACTTCATGTTCTTCATGTTCTTCATCTTTTTCTTTACCTGCTAAAGCAAGCAAAGAAAGCTGCATCTTTTGATTTTCGCCTCGAAATTCTCCCTCAAAAGTTAGAAAATAAAGTCTAAACATGTAGAAAGCTGTCATCCCTGCTGTTAAAAAACCAATAAACCAAAGTATTGGAAAACTATTAAAGGCTTGACCAAGAATTTCATCTTTACTCCAAAAACCTGCGAGAGGGGGTATCCCACTGATAGCAATACAACCAATGAAAAAAGTTATTGCTGTGATAGGCATTTTCTTACGTAGGCCTCCCATTAAACGCATGTCTTGAGCAAGAATTGGTTCATGGCCCACCACCTCCTCCATGGCATGAATAACTGAACCTGAGCCAAGGAATAACATGGCCTTAAAACAAGCATGAGTAACAAGGTGGAACATTCCTGCAACTGGTGCTCCACATCCCATCGCAAGCATCATGTATCCAAGTTGAGAAACCGTGCTGTAAGCCAATCCTTTTTTCAAATCCATTTGTGTCAAAGCGATCGATGCCCCCAGGAAACAAGTTACTGTTCCAATAATTGCAATGAATAAACCAACGAAAGGGAACTGGCTAAACAAAGGATCAAGCCTTGCTACTAAAAAAACTCCCGCTGCAACCATTGTTGCTGCATGAATTAAGGCAGATATGGGAGTTGGACCTTCCATTGCGTCAGGCAACCAAACATGCAGAGGGAATTGTGCAGACTTTGCCATTGGTCCCATAAAGACAAGAATACAAAGAGTCAATGCCGCCCATATTGGAACCGTCCCAGAACCAACTGACTCCGATAAACCGTCTGCAATTCCATGAAAGTCAAAACTTCCAGTTGCCCAAAAAAGACCCAAGATGCCTAGCAATAAGCCAAAGTCTCCTACTCTATTTACGATAAAAGCCTTTTGAGCTGCATGCGCAGCACCATCTCTGTCGTACCAAAAACCAACCAGTAAATATGAACACATGCCAACCAATTCCCAAAAAACATATATCTCAAGCAAATTTGGACTAACTATTAGCCCAAGCATAGAACTGCTAAATAAGGCTAAATAAGTAAAAAAACGAACATACCCAGGATCATGTGCCATATAACCATGGGAATAAATCATTACCAAGAAAGCAATTGTCGTTACAAGAGCAAGCATGACTGCCGCTAAAGGATCAATTACATATCCCATTGGCAACTCAAAAGAACCTGCACTTGCCCATATAAACAAGTGTTCAACTGGAGGCTTACCTGAAAGTTGCTCCGCCAAAACTGCATAGCTAATAAATGCGGACGCACCTACGGAAGTTAAAAGTGTTATTGCAACGGGTTTCCTTGAACGATTAAAAAGATCGTTAAAACTAATTAATCCCAAACCAATCAAAACTGCCCCACAAAGAGGAAGTAGTGGAATTAACCAAGCAAAATCTGCAGCCGAATGCATCCAGCTAAATCATATTGAAATAAGTTTAGGCAATTCTTGCTAGTAATTCAGTGAAATCAAAAGAGAGAAATCTCTGAGCTCCAACAGAAATAAATTTGTGAGACCACCAGAAAAAAAACACTGCAATGAGAATGCCCATTTGAGAGGGCCGTAGAAATTCTTTTATTTGTAATTTTTGTCGTCCATCCAACACAGCTAAGAATGGAACGACCGATGTTCTTTTCTTCAAATCCTCAAATTCTTGTCCGAATTTAAGGCTAAGTCTTCTATCACCATGCCAGATGGCAAATAAATGATGAGCAATTAATCCCAAGCAAGTAACTAGAGTAAAACTTGTGCCAATCCAAAGTAGATGCGCAAAACACCAAATAATTTGACCAATTGCCTGAGGATGGCGTGTGACTCTAATAATTCCTGAAGCATAAATTCTAACTTTGGGCTCAAGGACAGCAGGGATTTCTAACAGGTTATAAGTAGCTGGATACAAAAAAAGAAAACTAATGGCACTCAAAATCCAAATCAACGGAATGAGTTCGCTAACCCCTTGAAAATTCCAAAATCTAACACCATCGTAACGATGGGCAATAAAGTAACCAATCAAAACAATAGCCGAGGGAATACTTGCAAAAGCAAAAATCAATCTCCATGCTCTTGCACCAATTAACTTTTCAGCCTTCACCCGTAAAGCCGCTCCCCCACTATGAATCACGGCAAAAATAAATAAAAGTAATATCATCACAAAACTGGAACTATGAGTATCTGAAAATGCCATTAGTCCTAAAAAAAAGTCTCTTAAAAATTATTAGATCCATACCGGATCAACAGTTGGTGTCGTTTTTCCCTACATTTTATTTTAATAACTGCCATGAAGGCCTGCCACCATGGCCGAGATCCCATTCACTCTTGATCAACTAAGAATCCTCAAAGCAATTGTTGATGAGGGGAGCTTTAAAAAAGCTGCTGACAGTCTTTTTGTAACTCAACCAGCTGTAAGCTTACAAGTGCAAAATCTGGAAAAACAACTAGAAATTGCAATATTTGACAGGGGAGGCAGAAAAGCTCAACTAACTGAAGCAGGAAAGCTTCTATTAAATTACTGTGAAAAAATTTTAGGAGAATGCCAGGAGACTTGCAAAGCAATTGAAGATTTAAATAACCTCAAAGGAGGATCCATCATTATTGGAGCTAGTCAAACTACTGGTACTTACTTGATGCCAAGGATGATTGGTCTTTTCAGACAAAAGTATCCAGAAGTTTCAGTTGAGCTTCAAATTCATAGCACAAGAAGAACAGGATGGAGTGTTGCAAATGGCCAGATAGATATAGCAATTATTGGTGGTCAACTTCCATTAGACTTAAACGAATCATTACAAGTAATTCCTTTTGCAACTGATGAGTTAGCTCTTGTTTTACCTACCAATCATACATTAGCCAAATCAAAAGAACTTACAAAAGAAGATTTATATAGTCTAAGGTTTATAACCTTGGATAATCAATCAACGACCAGAAAAGTCGTTGATCAGCTATTATCTTCTTCAGGATTAGACGTACAAAGATTACATATAGAGATGGAATTAAATTCTCTTGAAGCTATAAAAAATGCTGTTCAATCTGATCTAGGAGCTGCTTTTCTCCCAGTTGTCTCAATTGAAAGAGAACTTTCAGGAGGTACTATTCACAGATCATTTGTGGCAGATTTAGAAGTCAAAAGAGAACTAAAAGTAATTACTAATCCTGGTAGATATTCATCTAGAGCTGCCGAAGCATTTACGCAAGATATCTTACCTTTATTTGCAAGTTCATTTTCGCCACTATTTAATCCTAAAATTAGAACTGTATAGCTTCTTTATTGATACCAACAGCATCCTCTTCAGCACCTTTAATAATAAATTTATTTTCATTAACATCTGCTTGATAAACGCAACGCACAATTGGCTGATCCCTAATTGAACCTATGTAAGCAAATGTATTCATTCTCTGCTTACACTCTCTTACATCTTCATTATTTATGGCTCCTTGCTTTTGCAAAACAGTCCAATTCTCTCTTCTAATGACACACCCAGGTTGAAGAGCAGGTTGAGTGACAAAGCTTGTAGAGGGATTTAAGGTCGTATACATTTCAACATCGATAACAAAGGCACTTGCACCGTATTGCCTACAAAAATCAGGATCCGGAACTGCCATATCCAACTGTTGCTGACTTGCAATATTTCCCTGACCGCCTGAAGTTGTACTTGTGATAAGGCTGCCAATACCCACACCAATGACTAATACTCCAGCCAAAATCGCAATTGAATTAGAGTTGATTTTAATACCACCGCCTCCATCTGAGGGGCCTGACGATTTAAATCGACTTCCTCTAGCTTCATATTGGTCTCTGACATTTGAATCTTTTCTAGAATTAAATCTGTTACCTTCTTGTCTTCTCGCCAGATCTGATCTTCTACGAGATGGTGGTCGCCGATTATAAGGACCTTGATTCATAATAATTCTTGAGTTCGAGGTAAACCCATGGAATAGTTCATCACCCTGCTATTTGGGTTATAACTGAGTTCTCCGTCTTTCAGCAACTTTCTAATAAAATCTTCAAGCAAAGATCCTATTTTTCTCAAGCTGTAATCGCTCAATTCTTTATCGGCTTGAGAGTCAACTAATTCACGAAAATAATCTTGTACATTTCTTATGGCTTTATCGCTCCAAATAAACTCATTATCGGGATCTATATCTAAAGTCAAATGCCCATGATCTAAAATTAAATCATTATTTTCGACAACTGCAGTAAATATTCTTACGTGTCTCGTTGTGCATTTAAGAATGGTATCGCTCATGAATTTAAAACAACAAACCGAAATATATACTGCAAATTTAACGACCTTAACCCTTGTTGGGTGGTCTTAATCATTAAAGTTGTTAAATACTCTTTTATTTATCTATGCGAGTAGCAATCGCTGGAGCCGGATTAGCAGGACTCTCATGTGCAAAATACTTAGCCGATGCAGGTCATACGCCATTTGTTTATGAGGCGAGAAACGTACTTGGCGGTAAAGTTGCTGCTTGGAAAGATGACGATGGAGACTGGTATGAGACTGGATTACATATATTTTTTGGAGCATATCCAAACATGCTCCAGCTTTTTAAAGAGCTAGATATTGAAGATCGACTGCAATGGAAAAGTCATTCCATGATTTTCAACCAGCCAGAAGAACCTGGCACATATAGCCGTTTCGACTTCCCTGATCTTCCTGCTCCAATAAACGGAGTTGCAGCAATTTTAAGCAACAATGACATGCTTAGCTGGCCAGAAAAGATTTCGTTTGGGATAGGACTAATACCAGCCATGTTGCGCGGTCAAACTTATGTAGAAGATTGTGATAAGTACTCTTGGACCGAATGGCTAAAAAAACAAAATATACCCGAAAGAGTAAATGATGAAGTGTTTATCGCAATGAGTAAGGCATTGAATTTCATAGGTCCTGATGAAATATCCTCAACAGTATTGCTAACGGCATTAAACCGCTTCTTACAAGAAAAAAACGGATCAAAAATGGCATTCCTTGATGGAGCGCCACCAGAAAGACTTTGTCAACCAATTGTTGATCACATCAAAGCTTTAGGAGGTGACGTATTCTTAAATAGCCCACTGAAAAAAATAAATTTAAATGAAGATGGCTCTGTTAAAAATTTCTTGATAGGTAGTGCCAAAGAGTCTCATGGAAAAGAAATTGAAGCAGATGCATATGTCAGCGCAATGCCCGTGGATATCTTTAAAACAATTTTGCCTAATGAGTGGGCTTCTCAAGATATTTTCAGAAAACTTGAAGGTCTTAAAGGAGTTCCAGTTATTAATATTCATCTTTGGTTCGATAGAAAACTTACAAATATTGATCACCTGTTATTCAGCAGATCTCCACTTTTGAGTGTTTACGCCGACATGAGCATAACTTGTAAAGAATATGAAGATCCAAATCGTTCAATGCTTGAATTAGTTTTTGCTCCCGCAAAAGACTGGATCGGTCGTAAAGATGAGGAAATAATTGATGCAACAATGCAAGAATTGACGAAACTTTTCCCCATGCACTTCTCTGGGGAAAATCAAGCTAAATTACGAAAATATAAAGTAATAAAAACCCCAAGATCAGTTTACAAAGCTGTTCCTGGATGCCAAGATTTGAGACCAGATCAAAAGACTCCAATAAGCAACTTTTTCTTAACTGGTGATTACACAATGCAAAAATACCTCGCTTCCATGGAGGGTGCGGTGTTAAGTGGAAAAATATGTGCGGAAAAAATCCAAATCTCCACTGACATAGGTTCTTCTTAGACTTAATGTATCAACAGCAATTTATTTAAAATTGCAATTCAACCGCTTAATGCAAACTAAAAAACTTACACATTTCTCATTTTGGCGCAGCCTTCTTTGAATCTAGAGGATGCCTACGAGGCTTGCAGAAAAGAAACTGCACAATGGGCCAAGACTTTTTACCTTGGTACTATGTTGCTGCCCCCTGCTAAACGCAGAGCAATCTGGGCAATTTATGTTTGGTGCCGTAGAACAGATGAGCTGATGGACAGCATTGAAGCCCAAAAAAAATCTAAAAATGAGTTATCAGATCGACTGAATAAATGGGAAGACAAAACAAAAAATATTTTTGCTGGCAATACTGAAGATGATCTTGATGCAGTCTTAGCCGATACTCTTCAAAAGTTCCCTCAATCTATTCAGCCTTATATCGACATGATTGAAGGCCAGAGAATGGATTTAGATAAAACCAGATATAAAACCTTTGAAGAACTTGAACTTTACTGTTATCGAGTAGCAGGAACAGTTGGATTAATGACCCAAGGAGTAATAGGAATTGATGCTGCCTATACATCAAATCCAAACAAGCCTTCACCCAATACTTCAAAAGCTGCCATTGCACTTGGAATTGCGAATCAATTAACCAATATTCTTAGAGATGTAGGAGAAGACAGAGGAAGAGGAAGAATATATTTACCACTTGAGGATCTAGATAAATTTAATTATTCAGAAGAAGATTTAATGGTTGGCAAGATTAATGAAAACTGGAAAGCTCTTATGTCTTTTCAATTAGCCAGAGCAAGAGATTGGTTTATTAAATCTGAGGAAGGTATTAAATGGCTCTCAATAGATGCAAGGTGGCCTATATGGACTTCTCTAAGGCTATATAGCGGAATACTAAATTCAATTGAAAAATTAGATTATGACGTGTTTAACAATCGTGCTTATGTAAAGGGATGGGTAAAAGCTATAAATCTACCAATCTCTTACTTGATGACTATTAACGATGAAAAATATAAACTAAAAACATTAATTAATTAAATATTCATACAGGCGTTTTTTGATTCGCTAAAAGATCCTTAAGTTTTGATAGTTCTCCAGCCCATCTTGGATCTGGAGCTTCTTTAATTGGTGCATCGCTGTGTACAACTTTCTTAACATCTTTACGATTAGAACCTTTATTTCCATTATTAGAATTCGCTCCTCTTCTTGCGCTACCAGAATTTGAATCTTTACGCTCAGAACGCTCAACCCTCAATTTATTACCATTAAATTCATGGCCATTTAATTTTTCAATTAGTTCATTTGCAACCTTCTCATCTTTAATATTTGCGAAACCAAATCCCCTGCAAGCCTTGGTATCTCTATCGAAAACAGCTTTAAATTTGATGCCGTCTCCTATAGAAGTGAGAAGGGCTTCAAGTTCTTTAACATTGACATTCTGCGGCAAATTGCCGATGTAAAGGCGAACACTCATTTAGAAAAAAGGGGATAAGAAGAAGACGGCATACGGCCGAGATTAATTTGATTTGTGTGTAGTTAATCACAAAAAGGGTGAATTCTCTAGGGTCCATTTCCGAGCGGCCTCCAAAGCCTCTTGTTTTGTGAAAAATCGTCCATAAGCTTTTTCCTTTGAAAGATGCCTCATAAGCTCTCCCAAGAGAGGGCCAGGGGGGATTTTTAAGGCTTTTTGAAGTAAATATCCATTCAAAGGAGAAGAAGGGTGAAAGAGGGGATCAGAGGGGTCTTTCCAGCGTTTTAGCCAAACATTGTCATGTTTTTCTTTCAAGAAAAGGATTAAAGATGGCAAATCATCCTCTAAATCAATATGAAGTTGGAACCTTTCATCCTCTGTAAGATTATCTAAACCTAAGTTAGTAATTTTATGGACCCAAAATCTTAGATTCTTGCATCTTTTGATTTCATTTTTACTAAACGTCAAACTTGACAAACTCTCATCACTAAGTAAAAATATAAGTTTCGATAAAAAGCTTCCCAATAAAGGTTTTTCTGACAAAACTTCTTTTCTTTTTAGCTCGTCATAAGGAAGCTTATCTTCTTGCCAATTTTCCAATAATTGAAGTTCTAAATAAGTTTGCCAAACTGAAAAACTCCATTTTGAATGAACTATTTTAAAAATTTCCATTTTCATCCTCTCAGGCGCAACATTACTTAATTTATCTATATTGTTTTTTAGAAATTTTTTAGTTTTTTTCTCTAAATCAAAATTCAATTCACACATTAATCGCAAACCTCTAAGAATTCTCAATGGATCATCAATTAAGTTCTTCTCACTTATTGCAACAATTGTCTTACTTTTTAAATCATCCATTCCTCCAGTTGGATCAAAAATCTCTGGCTTTTCTTCAAGCCTTAAAGCAATTGCATTAATTCTAAAATCACGTCTGAATAAATCATCTTCAAGATTCTTTCCAGCCTGTCGAGCAAAATCTAGAGTCCATCCATTAACAACTAGTCGCGCAATATCTCTCTTTTCATCAAGCTTTATAAAAGTAGCATTAATCTTTTTAGATAAATTTTCGCCGAACTTAATAGCATTTGTTTGAATAACAAAATCTAAATCAGGCTTGTGGCTCAATTTATTCAACAATCCATCTCTAACAGAACCGCCCACTAAAGCACTTCCAGGAGGCAAATCAGCAATTGATATTGGCCAATCTTTTGGATTTAAATCTCTAAACAGATCATTTAATAGTAATGTGTGCTTACTAATCAAAATGACTCCTAGATTTTACTTAAATAGTTATGTGCATCTGTGTTGATTGTGCCTGGGTAGATAGATGCAAGACCTACTACACAGTTGAAGCAAATCATGGAGTGAAACACCTGACGCATAATCCCGATTTTCAAGGCATTAATCCAAAAATACATATCAATATTTCGGATATGCCTGATAGCGAGATAGGAATAGAATGGGATGTCAGAGGATGTGATAGTTTTCTGCAAGATCAAGGGAAATGGAGCAGGCTGCGTCCTGGAGAAGAAATTCCAAAGTAATAACTATAGTAAAATCATTGCAAAATTTCTATACATTAAATTCAAAATATTTATTAGCCTTACATAGTTGCTCAGAATCCTTTGGCGTTGCCATTAAGGATACTAAAAATCCAGAAGCAATTTTAAAAAGTGAAGTATTTAATATCGGTCGCTCATTATCCAACAAATTAATTAGTTGTGTAGAAAAAATTCTACCGAGAAGATTTTGGAAGCAAATCCTTCGCATTGGAATAGCAAATGGTCCTGGAAGTTTTACTAGTACAAGATTAACAATCTCAATGGCTCGAACAATTGCACAACAAATTAATTGCCCACTAGATTCAATGAGCTGCTTTCATTTGATGGCTCCAAGACTTTATAAGCACCTTAATCAAAATCAAATATGGAATCCATTTTGGATAAAAGATGATTTACCACGAAGAGGAATTGTAGCAGGTAAATATCAACTATTTAAAATTCACAAAGAGTCAGATTTTCATGAATTTCGTGAACTTATTTCTCCACATTTGATAAGCAGTAAAAAGGAAATAAATCCTTCAATCAATGCCTCTAATAATATTAAAAAAGATATTATTTCTCTGATAAATTTTTCTCAACATTGTCACAATTTACAAGTTAATTCTCATTGGGAAAAAACATTACCCATCTATCCAACATCGCCAATAGACAATAAAAACAAAAATCTATAAATTCAAATTTTTCTAGTATTA
Organism: Prochlorococcus sp. AG-402-L09; assembly: GCA_003216715.1. Lineage (GTDB taxonomy): Bacteria > Cyanobacteriota > Cyanobacteriia > PCC-6307 > Cyanobiaceae > Prochlorococcus_B. The sequence continues at coordinate 156,658 of QCIK01000003.1, forward strand.
ATGAAGATAAATTAATTGCTGTTCTTCTTGATTAGACCTCTATCTAACATTGAGTTTATGACTAATTGAATTTCTTTAGTTGTTGAAATTAAATCTTCTCTTTTCCTGCTTGTAGGTGGTTGAATTAATTCACCAACTTTTAAATGAATAGATATAAATTTGGGAAGAAGGGATCCTTTTGGAAAAGCCCTATTACTATTAACAATTGCCACAGGCAGAATGGGGCAACCTGTCCTTGCAGCAAGAAGAGCAGCTCCTGCTTTGGGATCATTAACTCTTCCATTTTCTTGTCTGGCACCATCCAGAAATACACCCGTAGCCCAACCTTCAATTAATCGATTAGAGGCTGTTCTTAATGCCTCCCTGTCTCCAGCTCCCCTCTTAACTGGATAGGCACCACAGGCTGCAATTATGTTTGATAGGAAAGGTATCCTGAAGAGTTCAGATTTTGCCATGAAAGCTACCGGACGACCTAAAGCATGGCCCAAAATCGGAGGGTCCAAATGAGAACCATGATTTGATACAACTACAACTCCACCAGTCTTTGGTAAATTCGAAATTCCTATTGTTTTACCTCTAAACAAAAAACGAAAAATAGGAAAAACGAATAGATAACTCACGCAAAAATAAACAAAACTCTGTCGAGGTCTATTTTTGTTGATTTTTTCCACTCCCTCATCAACTCTAGATTGTTCCAAAATCAATAACCCAAATCACTTGCGTTTGAGACTTGACTTGTCAGAACTCCTTTCATGGAACGTTTAGCAAGTCCACTAAGTACATTGCCAGGTCCAATCTCAACCATTGTGGTAATTCCTTCATTTTTCATCGCACTCATAGTCTCTCTCCACCTAACTCCGGTAGTCATTTGTTGTTTTAGACGCTCTTTCAAGATGTCACCTTTTAAAGTTGGCGTGGGATCAACATTGCTAAGAACTGGAACTTGAGCATCTTTAAAAGTTAATTTATCCAGTTCTTCAGAAAAACTTATCGATGCTTCAGTCATAAATATGGAGTGAAAAGCCCCTGAAACTTGTAAAGGAATTGCTCTTTTACATTTTAAATTATCAGCCACTTTCTTTACTCCTTCTGGGGAACCAGATAAAACAACTTGAGATTCACTATTGTCATTAGCTATGGCAGCGTCCTCAGTTTCTCTAATCAAATTATCTAATTCATCTCGATCAAAACCCAACACTGCAATCATTGCTCCACCTCCTGCTGCTGCCATCAAATCCGATCTTTTCTTTAATAGAAACAAAGCTGTCTCAGCATCTAAAACATCTGCTGCATAAAGACCAACTATTTCTCCAAGACTGTGGCCTGCAATTATTTGAGCCTTCCTCTCTTGTCTTTTTAAATCATCAACCAATAATGACTCAACAACAAAAAGTGCAGGTTGCGTATTTCTCGTATCATTTAAGTCAAATATTTTTTCATTAGGAATCTCTTCACCATTACAGATTTTCCAAAGATCTCTTCCAAGAATTTGTGACGCTAATTCAAATCTATGTCTCGAACCAGGCAAATCGAGTAAAGAATTTGCCATACCTAATTTTTGAGAACCTTGTCCAGGAAAGACCCAGGCAATAGTCATAATTTTCTTGATTAATTATTTACAGCCTAATAGGGACCATGCCAATAAAACAAAGCAGCTCCCCAACTCAAGCCAGCTCCAAATCCACTACAAGCTATTAAATCCCCTGATTTAATTCTTTGATCCCTAATTGCCTCATCAAGCATCAATGGAATCGTTGCTGCAGAGGTATTTCCATAGTGTTTCAAATTTGAAAGCACCTTCTCTGATGGTATTGAAAATCTTGAAGCTACAGCATCAAGAATTCTTTGATTAGCCTGGTGTAATAGGAGCCAATCTATACTTTTAGACTCAATTTTATTTTTGTCTAAAAGTTCTCCAAGAATGCTTGGAACTTCTTTAACCGCAAACTTATAAACCTCCTTTCCTTCCATCTTTATTGGCATATATTCCCCTTTTTGATAGCTAGCTCCTTGAACTAAATCTAAAAACTTATTTGATTGGGAGAGATTTAAGCAACCTCCTCTTTTTCCATCAGATCTTAAATCATATCCAATCAAACCACTTTCATCACCAGTAGCCTCAAAGGCTAGTGCGCCTGCTCCATCTCCGAACAAAACGCAAGTTTTCCTATCATCCCAATCAACCCATTTTGATAATTGGTCTGCTCCAATAACGACAGCTCTTTTCATAGAACCAGAACTTAAATATTGTGATGCGGTTACCAAAGCAAATAAAAAACCACTACAAGCAGCAGTCAAATCAAAAGCAACTGCATTGGAAGCACCCAAATTTGATTGGATTTTCGGCGCCGATCCAAATAAATCTTCAGGAGTAGATGTTGCAAGAATTATTAAATCGATAGTTTTGGGATCCCACTTGGCCATTTTCAAAGCATTCAGGGCAGCATCTGTTGCCAAATCAATCAAAGATTCATTTTCTCCAATCACCCTCCTTGCACCAATTCCAGTTCTGCTTTGAATCCATTCATCACTAGTATCTACTCTCTGACCAAGTTGATCATTATTGATTATCTGTTGAGGAGTAGCGCTTCCGCACCCCACAAAAGATATTCCTGCGTCCCATTGAGAATTACTAATCAAATCTAAAAAAACCCCTCATTGCATAAGTAAATCACATGTTAGGACCGTTCCAATCAGACCTTTAAAACATCTGGTTGATTTAAATCCGCTAAATCATCCATCACTCCATGGCTTGCCGCTGAGTGAACAACTCTTAAAGCACTTAAAACAGATAAAGCTTTACTTCCTCCGTGACCAATAACACAAATTCCATTAATTCCTAAAAGTAAAGCTCCTCCATGTTCGGCATGATCTAAACGTTTCTTTATTCGTTTCAAATTATTTCTCAAAAAAGCAGAACCAACTTTGCCTCTTCTTCCTCTAGGTAACTCAGCTCTCAAGACTCCCAACAGAACACTTCCTACTGACTCTAAAAATTTCAGCAAAACGTTTCCTGTAAATCCATCACAAACCACAACATCAAAATCACCTGACAACACATCTCGTCCTTCACAGTTTCCAGAGAAGAAAAAACGTTCTTCTTCATTTAAAAGTTTGTAAGTTGCTAGAGAAAGATCATTGCCCTTACAGGATTCTTCGCCGATATTCAATAATCCTATTCTTGGCTTTTCTACCTGCAAAACATCTCGACAATAAATATTTCCTAGAAGAGCGAATTGATGCAAATAGGTTGGTTTGCAATCCATATTTGCTCCAACATCTAAAACCAATACTGGTTGTCCAGGATCTTTAGTTGGAAATAAAGCTCCAATTGCAGGTCGATCAATCCCTTTTAAACGTCCCAACTTGAAAATCGCTGAGGCCATCATTGCTCCGGAGTTTCCAGCTGAATAAACACCCATAGCTTTTCCTTCTTTAACCAATTTCATTGCAATATTTATGCTCGCATCCTTTTTTTTACGCACTGCAGTAGCTTCTTCATCCATGCCAACTGACAGTCCACTAGGAATTAATTCAAAATTTCCATTATCTATTGCTTTATTTAGAGATTCTTCTAAGCCAAACTCAATAGCTGCTTTTTCTACTTTCTTAAGTTCACCTACAAATCTAATTTTCAATGGAAGCAATGACAAAGATTTCAAACATCCATCAAGAATAGCTCCAGGGGCAAAATCTCCTCCCATCCCATCTACAGCAACCCAAATCCTTTCGGAATCTTGAATTCCATTTTTATCCTCTGTACTTTCGCCAGCTTGTAGTCTTCTAAGAGGATCAAATACAAATGGTTCTAATGTACTTCTAGCTATTGATCCTGCGCTAGTAACAACGGAACCAGCATTAGAAACTACAGTTCCAGCAACATTACTTGCTGCAGTAGCTGAACTTGTTGCTGTATCAACAAGGCTCGTAACAGCTGAGTTTCGACGATACCAAATCACCAATCGTCTAATTGCCTTAGAACGATTGTTTTTATTATTTAGGTGATTTTTTTCCACTGATTTATGATCCTTCAGGAATCATAGAATCAACAATTCTTTGAAAAAGATAACCTGTTCCTCTTGCAGTCAGAATTAGTTCTGGATTTGCTGGGTCATCCTCAAGTTTTGATCTCAGTCTAGAAATATGAACATCAACTACCCTTGTATCAACATGTCTTTCAGGTGTATATCCCCAAACTTCTTTAAGAATCTCTCCTCGACTAAAAGGTTCTCCTGAACGACTTACCAACAGTTCCAAAAGACTAAATTCCATTCCTGTCAATCTAATTCGTTCATCATTTCGATAGACCTGACGTTTGTTTGTATCAATCTTTAAATTCATAACCGCGATCACACCTGAATTAGGTAGTCCTGCAATTTGTTCTTTTTCTACTCTTCTTAAAACACATCTGATCCTGGCTTCTAATTCTTTTGGACTAAATGGTTTGACAACATAATCATCAGCACCCAACTCTAAACCAGTAATTCTGTCTGCAACATCTCCCAATGCTGTCAGCATGACAATTGGAACATCTGATTCCTTTCTAAGTTCCTGACATACTCCATATCCATCTAATTTAGGCATCATTACATCAAGCACAACAAGATCAGGCTCACAATTCCTAAAAAGATCCAGTGCCTCATTTCCATCACAAGCCGTAACGACCTGATAGCCAATCATAGATAGGCGGGTTTCTAGGATCCTCCTAATACTTGCTTCATCATCAGCTACGAGGATGGTTTCCTTTGAGGGACTTGTGGCCGTCATTTGTTTCTTAGCTTTGGCGGCTGCGACAAGATCTTAAGTGAAGTTTCACCAACAATTAAAGATCACTATCTTTATTCAACTACAGCCAACTTCCTTTTTACAACTAAGTGTCTCGTTCTGTCTCTATTTATGTCTGTCAAAGTTGTGGTGCTCAAACCAGGCAATACTTTGGCCGCTGCAACAATTGTGGAGAATGGAATTCAATAATAGAAGAAAAAATTAATCAAAAATCAGATAAATCTTTTTACACAAAGATTAATTCTCCAGAAAAGAAATCTCCATATCGTTCAGAGTTAATAAGCCGCACAAAAAACCAAATTATTAACCGCATTCCAAGTGGTTATGAAGAATTAGACAGGGTGCTTGGAGGTGGTTTGGTTCCTGGATCACTTGTATTAATTGGAGGAGACCCAGGTATTGGGAAAAGCACTCTTATTTTGCAAAGTGCTACAAAAATGGCTCATCAAAGATCAGTCCTTTATGTGGCTGCTGAAGAATCAGCGCAACAAGTAAAACTCCGATGGAATCGAATTGAAGATTCTGAGTCCAATCTTCATTTACTCGCAGAAACAGATCTAGAGCTAATTATAAAAGAATTGGATCATTTGAGACCTGACGTTGCTGTTATAGATAGCATTCAAGCTTTGCATGATAGGAATTTATCAAGTTCTCCTGGCTCAGTAGCTCAAGTTAGAGAATGCTCAGCGGCGCTTCAGCAAATTGCTAAACGTGAAAATATATCTCTATTGATCATTGGGCACGTTACTAAAGATGGAATGTTAGCCGGGCCAAAAGTTCTTGAGCATCTTGTTGATGCAGTACTTACTTTTGAGGGCGATAGATTTGCTTCTCACAGGCTGCTTAGAGGGGTGAAGAATCGATTTGGTGCTACCAGTGAGCTTGGTGTTTTCGAAATGCAAGCAGATGGATTATCGGAGGTATCTAATCCAAGCGAATTATTTTTAAGCAAAACCTCTGCCCCAGGAATTTCAACAATTGTTACTTGCGAAGGCACAAGGCCATTAGCCATAGATATACAGGCTCTGATAAATCCAACTAGTTATGCAAGTCCAAGAAGAACCACCACTGGCGTTGAGATCAACAGGCTTCATCAGATTTTGGCAGTTCTAGAAAAAAATTTGAATCTCTCACTCTCAAGATATGATTGCTATCTGGCGGTAGCTGGAGGTTTAGAAGTAGAAGAGCCAGGGGCCGATCTTGGAATAGCGGCT